>DVKH01000040.1 GCA_018716105.1 Candidatus Fimivivens faecavium
TTCTTCTGACTCCGGATCTTCCGCCCCGGCCGAGGCGAAGTTTGATCCCTCGACGATGGGGGATTCGGGACAGAGCAACATCAAGGCGTATAAGGGCATCAACAGCGATGTGATGGGCTGGCTGAAGATCCCGAACACCAACATCAACTATCCGGTCCTCTATCATTCCGATATCTATTATTACCTTACCCGCGATATCTACAAAAAGGAGAGCAAGAACGCCTGCATCTACGCGGACCCGACCGCGAAGTTCGGCGCCCGCTCCCAGCTTTCCCGCAACACGATCCTCTACGGCCACAACTGGACCAATTACTCTGCCAACCCCCGGATCGGCGACCCGAACGACGTTTTCTTCGGCCAACTGACCGCGTTCCATCACCTCGACTTTGCGAAAACCACCCCTTATATTTACTTTTCGACCGAATCGGAAGAGATGACCTGGGTGATCTTTGCGGCGTTCTACACCGACACCGGTTTTATCTACAACGTCGGCAATCCGGACGACGCGACCTTTGCGAGCATTGTCAGCGGCGCGTTGCAGCGCAGCCGCCACAATTACGGCGTTGAGGTCACCTACGGCGATAAAATACTGACGCTGTCCACCTGCACCCGCGCCTATGGGCAGAGCGATCAGCAGCGGTTTGTCGTCATGGCCCGGCTTCTGAGAGAGGGCGAGACCGTCAAAGACATCAGCATCACCGCAAATCCAAATCCGGTGCTTCCGAAACTTTGACGTTTTATGGGTGCGCCGGCGCAGCAGCCTGGCCTGCGGCGTCTCGTTTGCAGCGGCTTTCCCGTTTGAAGGGGTATGTTTTCCGGTAAAGGCCCCAGGGATTCCTGCCAGGCGAAAAGCGGCTCCAGAGCAGTCCTCCCGGCTTCTCCGGCAAGCCATGAACGGAACGTCCAAAGCATGGGAAAAAGCGCCCCGTCCGGGGCGCTTTCTGTGTTTTCCTCCGGGTCAGAAACCGAAGATTTCGCGAAGGGTTTTCCGCTCCATCGGAGCGGCGGTTTGCTGTTCTTCCTGCGCAGGCTCCTTTGCGCCGAACCGGTCGATGAGCGTCTGCGCCGATTCGGGCGAGAGCAGAAAGGTGTTCCCGGCGGAGTTGTAGTCGCCGGTGATTTCGATGACCGAAACCGGCTTGTCCAGCCCCTGAAGATATCTGAGGCTTTGCTTTCGAACCTCAAAATCCGCATAGGAGAGGTCGGTCTGGCCAAAGTTAGCAACCGCTTTGAACACCGTGTCGCTGATCGCGGGCGAGAGGCCGGGAAGACGCTGGTTTAATGCGTCCGCCGCGAGACGGCTCAGCAGCTTAAGCCGCGCTTCTTCGCCCCCCTCGATCCCGCGGGAGGAGAGCATCGCGGCGATCTTCCGCCCGTCCAGAAGCTGCCGCCCGGCGCGCAGCAGCACCGCGCCGTCCGAAAGGGTGACGGGTTCCTCAAGCGTGAATTCCACCGTCCCGACCGTGTCGACGATGGTTACAAAAAGTTCGGGATCGACGGCGGCGTAGCGGTCAATCGGGATGGTCAGCGTCTTGGAAAGCGCGGCGACGGCGCGTTTTTCGCCCTGCCGTTTCCAGACGCCGCCGGCCGAATCGAACCGCCCCGCGTCCTCGACCATCGTCTCGGATGGGAGGGCCGCAAGCAGGATTTCGCCGTCGGCGGGCGAGAACCGGACCAGCATCATCGCGGAGGGGATCTGGTCTTTTTGGCCGCCGACCAGAAGGACGGTCATGTCCTCGCTGCGGTGCGGGATGTAATCCGGGATTTCCGGCGCGGATACCTCTGCCGGCGGAGAGCCGAGATAGAGCGCGGCAAGCGCCATCGGGACGCCGAGAATCACAGAGCAGATCAGAAACGAAACAAAAAAGGCCGGGAGCTTGGGCGGCTTTATCATACAAAACAAACCTCCTTCTGACCGTTATTGTTGGACAGAAGGAGGCCGCATAAGCATCATACAGCGGGCAACGCCGGCGTTTGGGCCGGATTCCCGCCGGCTTTCAGGACGCGGAGGAGCCGCTCTGGGCCGGGGCGCCGGCAACGGTTTCGAAGGTGATGGATTCGATGATCACATCCTCCGTTGGCATGTCGTTTTCACCGACCTCAACCTTTGCGATCGCGTCGACCACGTCCATCCCCTCGACCACCTGGCCGAAGACGGTGTGGACAAAGTCGAGGTGCGGCGTCCCGCCGACCTCTTTATATTTGTCGATGATCGCCTGGGGGTAGCCCGCGGAGGCGAGCTGGGCTTCAATCTGGGGATTGAGGGTCGGGGCCTGGACGATGAAGAACTGGCTTCCGTTCGTGTTCGCGCCGGAGTTCGCCATCGAAAGGGCGCCGCGGAAGTTGAGAAGGTCGGGGCTGAATTCGTCCTCAAACGGCGTGCCCCAGATGCTCTCGCCGCCGTATCCGGTTCCGAGCGGGTCCCCGCCCTGGATCATAAAGCCGTCGATCACGCGGTGGAACTTGAGGCCGTCGTAATAGCCGTCCTTCGCGTGGGTAACGAAATTTTCAACCGCCTTTGGGGCGCGGTCCGGGAAGAGCATGATCTTGATGTCGCCCATCGAGGTGTGCATCACCATCAGTTCGGTTCCGGGCGCGGGGTCTTTGAACTGGGGGAGGTCGGACCAGTCCATCCCGTCGAGCGGGGCTTCGGACGATGAGGGGGGCGCTTCCGAATTGGAAGAGGGAGCCGAACTGGAGGGAACGTCTTTTTTACCGCAGGCCGCGAGCGCAAGCGCCAGCGCAAACACGGCGGCGAGCGTTTTCATCTGTTTTTTCATTCATACCGCCTTTTCTCCGCGCAATCAGAACTTGGACATTTAAAGCCGCCGGGCGCGGTCCGGTACGGCATAACCACTATTTTAGCATGTCCAAAGCGAAAAGCAAATCGGTTTTTCTTGTCCGATTTGTGAAAAAAGCGAAAAGATCGGCAAAAAATGGAAAAAGCGCCCGGCCAGGGCGCTTTTTCCAGAGGGGTCAAACTGCCGCAGGCTCGACCCGTTCGAACAGGCCGCGGCCGACGCCGCAGACCGGGCAGGTGAAATCCTCCGGCAGTTCGCCGTCCGCCTCGACGACGCAGCCGCAGATTGCGCAGCGGTAGGTGGCCTTCCCCGGAGCGGCAATTGGCGCTTCGGCTTCCCCGGCGGCGGGGGCGCCCGCACCGAGAATCGCCGCCCGGCTCTCATAGGCCGTGTGGAGCATCCGCTCGGCGAGTTCGCTCAGGGGCTTACCATAGAACTCCTGATAGACCCTGACGATGTCGGGGTTTTCGTGGCTGAGCCGCAGCGGGATCGACGCATCCTTCTGATAAAGGCCGCCGGTTCGGCCTGCGCGGGTCTTCTCCCCCTCGCCGAAGCCGAATTTTGGCTGCCCGCCGCCGCCGATGCACCCGGCCGGGCAGGTCATCACCTCGACAAAGTCGTAGGAGGCTTCGCCGGCTTTGATCCGCTCGATCAGTTTTTTCGCGTTCGCGGTGCCGTGCACCACCGCGAGGCGGAGCGTTGTCCCCGCAAAGTCGAGCGCAGCTTCGCGCAGGCCCTCCACGCCGCGGACCGGCGAAAGGGTATAGAACGCCTCCGGCGGATTCTCCCCGGTGACGTAGAAATAGGCGGTGCGCGCCGCCGCTTCCATCACGCCGCCGGTGTTTCCAAAGATGATGCCGGCGCCCGAGCCGCGGCCGAGAAGGCTGTCATAGGGGGAGGGGGAGAGCGACGCGAAATCAACCCCGTCCTCCCGCATCCAGCGGGCGAGTTCGCGGGTGGTGATCACATAGTCCATATCCCGGAGCGAGGGATCGTTGTGATACCGCGCGGCGGCGTTCATCTCCTCGCGCCGGATCTCAAATTTCTTCGCCGTGCAGGGGGTGAGCGCGACGTTCACAATCCGTTTGGGGTCGATTCCCTTTTCCCTGGCGAAATAGGTCTTGATGGTCGGGCCCTGCATCCCGATCGGGCTTTTCGCGGTCGAGAGATTCGGGATCAGCTCCGGATAAAACGTCTCGACAAACTTCACCCAGGCGGGGCAGCAGCTGGTGAACTGCGGGAGCGGGCGGCCCTTTTTGACCAGCCGCTCAATCAGCTCGCTCGCCTCCTCCGTAATGGTGAGATCGGCGGAAAAGGTCGTGTCGAACACATAATCGGCCCCGAGCGCGCGGAGCGCCGCGACCATCGTCTCCTCGACATAGCTGCCGGGCGCCATGCCGAACTCCTCGCCAAGCGCGACCCGCACCGACGGGGAGGTGCTCACGACGACGATTTTGTCCGGATCGGCGATCGCCGCCCGAACCTCCTGGTATTCGTAACGCTCGGTGATCGACGAGACAGGGCAGACGTTGGCGCATTGCCCGCAGTTGATGCAGACGGCGATATCCCCGGTCGCGGCGAGGGTATATAGCTTCCCGACGGCAATCTCGTTTTCGCACACCTGCCGGCACTGGCCGCATTTGATGCAGAGGTCCTCCTGCCGGACGATGGAGGGGTTGTCCGGCTCAATCGGAATCCGGATGTCGGAAAACGCATGTTTGCTCATAAACTGCCTCCCAAATATCGGAATAAGAATTGTTATTATTATGCTCCAAAACCCATTGTTTGTCAAGGAAAACAAAAGGGCCAGCCGTCCTGCGCGCCCCAATATGATGCTCCCCGCTTCTGGCGTCGCGCGGCCTGCGTCCGCCTCATAGATCCGGCGCCGCTGGCTTTCGGCTGAGGGGCGGCGCCGTAACCCTCCCGGACGGCGGTTTCGAGCGCCGCGCGCAGGCGGCGGGGATGTGCTCCTTTGAGGTGTGGCAGAACGGCGGCTCTGCAGTTATTTCTTCTTTCTGATCCGCCCGTATTCCACCGCCCGGTCCCGCATCACGATTCCGTCAAGGTGGTCGATCTCGTGACAGAGGCATTTGGCGAGTTCCCTTTCCCCACTGATCAGGAACGGCTTTCCAAAACGGTTGAGCGCCTCAACTGTGACGGAAAGGGGGCGGATGGTCTTTGCCCAGCAGCCCGGAAAACTCAGGCAGCCCTCGATGCATTCCTGATGGCCGCTGGTTCCGACAATGACGGGATTGATCAGTTCGATCAGCCCATCCCCCATGTCGATCACCGCAGCCCGGCGCAGAACGCCGACCTGCGGCGCGGCCAGGCCGGCGCCGAGCGGGGTGTGGTACATGGTCTGGGCGAGGTCGTCGAGCAGGCGGCGGATGTGGCTGTTGACCTCCGCCACTTCTCTGCACCGCGTTCGAAGGGCCTCGTCATGAAATGTGCGAAGCGTGCGTACTGCCATTGCCCGTTATCCTTTCCTGGCGCGGCTGAGTTCGGAACGGGAACGCCTTAAGCTCCGATCGAACAGAAAGACCTCCTCGATCGGACGCCCGAACACCCGCGAGATGTCGTGCGCAAGCCAGATTGATGGCTCGAATTTTTCGGTTTCAATCGCATTGATCGCCTGGCGGGACGCGCCAACCAGCGCCCCAAGCCGCTCCTGGGTGAGGCCAAGCGCTTCCCGAAGCTCCCGGATCCTGTTTTTCATCTTGTCTCCTCCGTGTAAGATTGACATGACATACAAATCATACCAGCTTCCGTTTTTTATGTCAAGCTTACTTTACATAAAGAATCGCTCCATCGTGAAAGTCTACGCAAAAATCCGTCCGGTTAGGACGGGGCGCAAAACAAAAGGGGAGGGTCATCCCTCCCCAAAACCGTTCAGGCGAACTGCGCGGTCATGGAAAAAACCGCGCCGGCGCATGCTTTCCCTGTTCGACGATGTTTCCGTCCCGCGCCGCCAGGATATTGTCGGCGTTTTGAATGGAGGAGAGGCGGCGGGCGGCCACAAAGCAGGCTTTATCCTTTCGCGTCGGTCGCGCAGCCCGGCAGAAGCGGCCAGGCTGGCGCCGGCAGGTTTCCGGCGAGGTCTGAGCGCAAACGAGAGGGGCAAAAGCCGCTCACCGTACGAGTGTGCGGGCGGCGAGCCTTCCGGCGAAGACTCCAGCAACGCAGAGTGCAAAACTCAGAAATGCGTAGACAACGGCGACGCCTGTTTTTCCCGCGGTAAAAAGGTCGGCGGTCTCGAGCGCAAACGTCGAAAAGGTGGTGAAGCCTCCGCAGACGCCGGTTTTGAGGAACAACATCGCGTGCGGCCCGGCAAAACTGCTCTGCCCGGCGATTTCGGCGAGAAAGCCAATCAGAACCGAACCCGTGAGGTTGATCAAAAGCGTTGCGCAAGGGAAATCCGCTTTTCCCGCGAACGGGAGCAGGCCGATCAGGTAACGGAGCGACGCCCCCACAAATCCCCCGAGTCCGACGAAAATGCAGCCTGTCATATTGGTTTTCTCCCTTCCAGCGGAAATGTGCCTGAGGCCGTTTTGATCAAGAAACGCCGTGACGGCGTCCCGGTCAATTTTAAAACGGCTGTTTTGCGATCCGTGCGTATTGGTTTTGTTCAGTATTGGAGGTTTTGGCAAACGGAAAGAGCGCCGAAAGCAGGGATATTGATGACCGAAGCGGCGACCTGCGGCGATGGCCGGGAAGGCCAGCGTTTTGCCGGTCTTCTGCTGAAAGATTTTGCCGAAGCGCGCCCGCGGTTCGAACGCTTTTATGCAAGCAACAACCGCTCATCATCCTTCGTAAGTTTCATTGATATATTGCATTTCTGATTTCAATATTCCAAAGCCGTATTTCTCATATAGCGGCCGTCCCATCGTGGTAGCTTCCAGAGAAATATAGCGCGCGCCCTTTTCCAGCGCCGCCTTGACCAGCTTATCCAATACCTCCGTCGCGATTCCACGCCGCCGATATGCCGGATCTGTATACATATTGATGATATACGCCTTCTGGCCGGTCGGCTTCACATAGGTAGGCAGCACACGATAAAAGCAAACGCCTCCCGTTCCCACACATCTGCCGCCGTCATAAGCCAGGTAAGCGATATGGGCTTCCTGCGGCAATGCCTGTCTGTAATAGTCCGCAAGCTGTTCTTTTACATATTCCCACCTGGCTGGGTCGCCCTCACCGATTGCGGAGTGAAGCAGGTCGATCCGGCACCGCACCAGTAACGGAATATCTTCCATAGCCGCTCTGCGATAGGTATACATCTATTTTACCCTCCTCCAGAATCGTTTGGCAGTGAAAACTGTACCGAGTACACGGCGTTCATGTTTGGTTTAGCCGTAAGTGCAAACCCCTGCTGCACCGCCGCATTTTCATTTGGATTACCGTCCGGGATAAAGAGTTCAGGGATGGAAAAATCAGTGTCGCTCTTGAAGCATTGAAATTCGATATCGCTGATGGGTACATGCTCTGTCCTGATATGAACATCCAAGCTCGATATTTTATTGCCATAATTTCTCGGGATAATGGTAAAGCTGTGTTTATTCTGCTTTTTTTTGATCTGTCCGAACACGTCATACTCATATGTAATGTTTATGCGTTTCGCTTTGGAGAAAAGGGAAGGCGGAACTGCAATGACCTCATACAAACCGGAATATTCCTTTTCATTGCTGCCGCTCTCCCCCCTTATGGTACAATCCTTTTTCACACACTCAACAATGCTGAATTCGGGCGCGGCCCGCATGCCCTCTGCATCATGGCCGGAGGATCCAATCCGGCGGCGTCTGCCTGTTGTGTCCGTAACCGTGGCCATGAAGTTTGCCGGGGCCGCAGCCAATGTAATAATATAAAACCGAAACGTGCGGTTTCTGATGCTGTTTTTCCAAAATCTCGCTCTGGAAATATCAAAAGATAATTTGTAATGCAGATCATAGCTGTCAGGGTCCATTTCACTTTCTTTCAAAGTATAATGGAGCGAAGCTTGGCGTATCTTATTTTGATGGGTTTTCTTTGTGAGATCGCGATATTGGATAAAGATAATTTCCCGCAGCGTCTGGAGCTTATTGTTTAATGAAACAAAACTGCAGATATCATACAGGCCAACAAATCGGTTTTTGCTTCTGATGATGTAGATACTCATTATCAGGAAGAATATAAACACAATAACAGAGAGAATAGGATAAAAAAAGCCTTTAGAATGACCGGGTATAAACGACAGTATCGTTTGAGCGAGACCCGCCAGTGTTCCAAGAAGTGAAATCCCGCCTATAAATTTCTCAGCCAGTTTTCTGACCATATTACGGCATACCTCCATTTTGGACGAACGATACCAAATTGCTTTGCGGCTTGCGGTTTATAATTTCCCGATCTATGAAGCAGCATTAATTATTAATTGCAAAGATTATACCACGATATCTGTTCGATTGGTATTACCTTTTTGATATGAAGATTAGAGGTTATGCGGAAAATTTATTTCAAGAGGCCAAAATATAAGCGCCCAAAGGATAAGCATAAGTTCCACATTCTGAAAGCTCATAACGCAGAAAAAGCCCGGCGTGGGACAGTATGAAAATTGTCCGGCGCCTGGCCGAGGTTTTTGTTGTTTATTATGCATCCGGCTGTCAGCGGACCAGCCAGTTGTAATCCTGCCTGCAGTCCGCTCAATAGCCGGCGTACGCGGTAATTAGCGGATATCGTTTTTCAAACAGGATATAGCGGCAGGCGTTCCGGGGATGTATTCTTTTGGGCGGTTTGGAATTTTTAAAAAGAGCCAGTCTGCTTGCCGCATACGGCAAACAGATTGGCTCTTAGGAATTGGAAGGGAAATTAAGCCGCAATATTTCAAATTGAAGCTGCATCAGCTTCGTTGATCTCGAAAATTCGCCGGGAACTATCCCCTGAAACCTTTACGGCCAGCCAGCTTCTGTTCAGCGTTACGCTTCATAACCGCTTGCCATCCCGATCATAAGCAGCGGCATTGGCAGCCCCTCCCGTAGCAGGGTTTCCTAATTCACCCATCACAGTGGGAGAAAGATTTTCCGGCGCGTCCGGCGCCACTGTCAAACCCCGCTCTGTATTCATGGCAGATACCAGAAGCCTGGCGGCGGAAACCCGTCCGGAAGTTGCCAAACTGCTCATGCTTGTCCTTCGCTTCCCCCAATCGCATCCGCTAATTGCCTGCTAACAGTGTCTATGTAGAGATAAACGCCGTCCCGGTCACAATGGTACAGGTTGGAATAGCTTGTGCTCTTATTCGGGCGGATAGGATTGGGCTCCACTACTTCGGTGGCCTCCAATAGGCCAGTCCCTAATTTTGCAGCGGCAGCAAGCGCTTTTTTCAGTACGGCAATCTGTCCGTTGCTCCAAAGCCCCTCCAGATCTTTAAGCACTTTTGGTTCCTGCTCCATATCTCTGAGAAGCTGTGCAACCTGAGCCGGAGACAGGTATGCGCCGGAGCAGTAGTTTTCGATGATCCGGTTCTGTGCTGGGTTTGGAAAGGCAATAGGGGCCACTTGGTCCCAAGGGGTGAAGTACCGAACATATTCTGGCTTTTGCTCCGCCAAAAAAGAAAAGGCGCTCCCTCTGGTGTAATAGTAATCCCGGAAGAAGCCTTGGATCACTGCAATATAAAAGCCGTGGCTTTTGTCAAACAGTTCATCGGCTTCTGTCCCAGCCCCAACTCGCAGCGTATCCAAATACTTCTCTGCATAGAAATCTTCAATTCCGTGCTGTGCAGCAAGCGCCAGCGCCTTTTCTTCCTGGTCTTGCTGTACCCATGTAAGAGGGGTAAAATACCATTGCCGGATTTCATCCGGTGAAATCGGGTGAAAACTCACATCGTATCCCACAAGAATTCTCCTTTCAACCCCGCTCAAAGGCCGCCGCTGGTAATTGCGTCCTGGCGGGCGGGATCTACGACAAAGCTGATGCCCGCCATTTTGTCCAGCAGGGCGTCCACACCGTGTTCCAGCTTATACTCCAATTCATCCCGATAGAGGGGGATCACCTGATAGAAGTTGACCTCCTCGCCGCCCGGCAGGGCGCAGACCTCACTGCCCTCCTCCGTGCCCTGGGGGGCGGTCAGAAGGGCGGCGCATAGCATCGTACCTTTTGCAAATTCCCCCTGGTTATCGGTGGTATGGCCGAAGCCCAGCCAGGTATCGTTGGCAATGGGCAGACGAGCCAGATCCTTCAGCAGATGGAACGGCCAGTACCACCGCTCATCCTTCATGGATTCCTCATCCAGTTTCCAGTCCGGTGGCAGGGCAATAGCCAGCTCCGCCCGCTCCAGCTTGTATTCCGCCAGCTCCTGCGGCACATTCATCCTGTGGGCCCCCATGCCCATAGTAACCAGGGTGTAGTAGTCCCGCTCCCCGGAGGGCGGCACCACGCAGATGTCCACATGGATGTCGGGGGACACGATTTCGTGGAACACATGGTCGAACTCTCCAAAGGTTCTTTTAATATGCTGCTCTACCGCAGACATTTCTTCCCCGGTATAAAGTTCCGGTTCACTGCTTTCCGCTGAGGACCAGAAGGCATCTTCCGCCTCTGTTCCGTCTGGATTGATGAAAATCTGGAAGTATTCGTCTGTTTCCGTCAACTTGTAAAGCAGGCCGATGCGGTAGTCCAGCCCCACCAGCGCCGCGTCCAGGCGGGCCGCTCTGCCGTCCGGGTGATTCCGTTCCAGCCATCGCCCATCTAGGAGCTGGCCCTTCAGCCGCTCCAGCCAGTCCTCATGCAGCTTGGATATTCCGCCTTCATTCATCTGAAATACCAAATCCACAGTATGTCCGTTTACCATATAAGGGAACTGGGTAAAGGGCGCATTGGGCGTGTACTGTTCCGGTTTCGGGCCGAAGATCATCCAAAAGCGTTCCAGTCCTTCTTGGTCGACCGTTATGCAGGAGATGGAGCGTTGCTTATCATCCGCATCCTTGTCCAGCCCCTGCTGGAGAACTTGATCGGCATCCGGATTGATCCAGTGGTATTCCATCCGCTCCAGGGGTTCTCCGGCTTCGATTTCTTTTTTCAAGGTCAAAAACTCATAATCGCCCGGTTCCAGAGTCAGCCCCTGTTTGACGGCGTCCAGCGCGCCGGCTTTATTGCCAAAATGCGCCCGCAGCTTGCCCACCTGCAGCCAGATCCAGGGATAGTCCGGATCCTCCTGGGCGCCTGTTTCCGCATATTCCAGAGCTTCTTCCAGCCTGCCGCAGTACATTAAGGCCACCGAATACCTGTAGTGCCAAGTACCGCACCCATCGGCATTCTTTTCCGAATCCTTCATCCACTCCACAGCGCGGTAGTAGTAGATATAGTCGTTGAGATTGATGCAGGCAAAGGAGTACCACAGGGCGATCTGCAAGTCCTGACGGGCCTGCTTTTCTGTAAATTTTTCTTTTTCGACGCCCTCCTTGATGAAATCCTTCAGCCATTGAAGCATCTTCCCAAAGTAGCCCGACACGCCGTTATCAAAGGATTCCAGCGTTTCGATGTCCTGGGCTGAGAGCAGAGAGCCGGTTTCCGGGTCCACCTCAGGTTCCCCCTCCTGTTCCCACAGCCTCACCGTCCCCGCCTCCCGGCGGAAGGTGTGGAAGCTGGCCCAGGGGATATCGGTGTCCGCAAAGAACTCCTTTGCCTTTTGCAAGACCGCGTGCAGATCCCAGGCGATGAAGTCCACATAGCCGC
>DVKH01000041.1 GCA_018716105.1 Candidatus Fimivivens faecavium
CGGTTATTATGCCACAGCGGCAGGCCCATCGGGCCTGCGCGCCGCGAAAGCGGCGTACAAACCGGCAGAGCCGGTTTGGGTTTGGCGTAACAAGCGCAGCGCGCGGCCAAGGGCCGCGCCTGCCCCGCCATAGGCGGGGTGAATTGGGTTATGACCCAATTTACTGCGGTTATTATACCCCCAGATTCGCCGCTTTCCAAGCGCTCAACCGGGAATCTCTGCCATTTCGGAAAAGATTCACAAACATATGTTTGCATTTTAAGGTCGGATATGGTATGCTGATGGCAATAAAAGGATGCCGGCCACGAGCTTTTAAGGAGGAACCGATGGAACAGTTAAATGAAAAAGAGCGCGAGCTGCTCGTCTACATCCGCGACCGCCTGGCGGACCAGATTCCGCCTACCGTCCGCGAAATCTGCCGGGATCTCGGGATGAAATCGACCTCGAGCGCCCACCGGTACTTAAAACAGCTTGAGGCGAAGGGGTATATCACCACCGGCGACAATGAGAACCGCGTCATCCGCCTGGTCGGGGACGGCCACGGGCGGAGCGTGAGCGTGCCGCTTCTTGGCACCGTCACCGCCGGACAGCCGGTTCTCGCCTTCGAGAGCATCGAGGGGTATATCCCGTTCCGGTGCCAGGGGGTGAACCCGAAGGAGCTGTTCGCCCTGAGGGTCCGCGGCGACAGCATGATCGAGGCCGCGATTCTCGACGGCGACGTGCTGATTGTCCGCCAGACCCCGACGGTTGAAAACGGAGCGATTGCGGTCGTTCTGGTCGGGGAGGAGGCGACGGTCAAGCGGTTTTATAAGGAAAAGGGCCACTACCGCCTCCAGCCTGAAAATTCCTCAATGGAGCCGATCATCGTCGACCAGGCGCAGGTGCTCGGCCGGGTGATCGGCCTGCACCGGAGCTTTTATCCGGCGTAAACGGAAAGGGGCGGGGCTGTGAAAAAGATTGAGTATAAGCTGGTAAGAATCCCCGGCAACCCTCATGGGCTATGGGGAATGGACAAATACATTTCCGGGCTCGAAGACTGATACAATGAATTTGGACGAGACGGATGGGCCTATTCCGGGTTCGCAGCCAACTTTTACCCGAACCTTTGGGTCTTCAGCCGCGAAATGGAAGATCAATAAAAAAGCGCGCCGGCGGGTAGCGCGTAATAAGACAAGTTTTATAGCGTTTGGAGAAACAGCGCAGTGTAAAGTCACGCTGTTTCTCTTTTTGCGGCTTGGGACACCATTTCTGCAATAATGCTTTCAGGCAGAAATCCGATCTGCGCAAGACTGATTTTCACTTCTTGTATCCGGTGTCCGCTGCTCTTTATCGGGCGCGCACACATACACCCTGTTAACGAGATCACCCGTCATCCACAAAAAACTCTATATTGCGGAAGCCTTTTTCTTTGACATACTTCGCTAAGAATGCCCTTTGATTCACGATGGAAGTGCTATCCCCTTGTTGGTCATCGTCACGACTTAAGCGACAATATAATGCTGTGATTTTGTCAGACTGCTTCATTATATTCTCCTCCATGTTCGGTGGACAGTCTGCCAATACAAGGTTGCTGCCGGAGATCATATCAAGTACCCGGCTGTTCGTCTATCAGCTTTGTCACCTTTTCTGGAAGTGTGCGTTTCCCGTCAAAGCTGCCGGTAAATTGATAGGTGGTATGCCCGTCTTTCAGGCGTACCTTGATCTGCGGAAGCTTCTGCCGCATAGGAACAGAAGCGTGACGAGTACCGTTCTCGTCGATGCGGACATTGCATTTTTCTTTCTCCATATCCACCTTCCTTTTTTAAAAAAGTTCAAGGGATTTGGGATGCTCCCAATGACAAAAATCTGCATGTGTGGCAACACCGGATGTGCTTGCTATTCTGCCAATTTCCCAAACCCCATTGACAAATAGGCATTTTCTGAATACAATATAGGCAAGTTATATGCCTATTCATTTTATAAGCAAATAAGGTTCCTCCGTCAATTGACTCAGGCAAAATAACAGGTATAGATTTCCGAATGAGGTTTTCAATATGAAGTTTGGTGAAAAAGTAAGACTGCTAAGAAATGAAAAGAAGCTCTCCCAGACGGAATTGGGAAAGCTGTGTGGCCTGTCTCTGCGGACGATCCGCAACTATGAGGTGGACGGACGCCATCCGAAACAGCGTGAAGTATATTCCAAACTTGCTGCCGTGCTCGAATGCGAAGTAAACTATTTACTCTCCGAAGATGAAGAGTTCGTGCTGCAAGCGAAGCAGACCTACGGCTGCAAAGGTGCAAAGGATGCGGAAGAAATAATTGCCGATGTTTCCGCGCTCTTTGCCGGTGGGCAACTTTCCGAACAGGATAAGGATGCCGTGATGCGCGCCTTGCAGGATGTCTACTGGATGGCAAAGGAACGGAACAAGGAAAAATACACGCCTAAGAAATATCGGAAGAACGAAAATACATAACAGTTACTTTTCGATTTAATCATTTAGGAGAATTAAAATGCTAAAAACGATAGATTTGTTTGCAGGTGCTGGCGGCATTACCGAAGGCTTCCGAAAAGCAGGCTATGTGTGTGCCTGTGCCAATGATTTTGATGAAGAGGCTAAACATACTTTTACATACAACCACCCAACTGTGCCGTATGTCTTAAAAGATGTAAGAGAAGTTACTGCTGACGAATTATTGTCGGCGGCAAACTGTTTGGCTTCTGAGATTGATGTAATAACGGGTGGTCCTCCTTGCCAAGGATTCAGTTTGGCGGGGCAGCGCTTATCTGATGATCCTAGAAACATGCTGTTTCGTGAATATATAAGAATTGCTAAAGACATTCAGCCTAAAGTACTTCTTTTCGAGAATGTTTATGGCATAATGAATATGCAAGGCGGCAAAGTACTGAACGCGATTGTTAGTGAATTCGAAAAAATTGGATATCAGTGTAAATTTGATTTGATAAATGCCGCTGATTATGGCGTTCCGCAAGTTCGTCCAAGGTTTGTCCTAATTGGGGTTCGCGGGTTCGATAAAACAATTACCTTCCCAGAGCCAACTCATGGCAAGCCTGATACATCAGGGCATATGCAACTTTTTGCCCCTAGCCTTTTGCCGTATGTAACAGTTCAGGATGCATTTTCCAACTTACCAACAGTAGACCAAGGAGAAGGACAAGAAGAAATGCCTATGCCTTTGCAATGGGATAATTCTTTCCAAAAGAATTGTGTTGGAGTTCGAAATCCAGGCGTTGTTTATAATCATCGTGCAACAAAGCATTCGAAAGCAATTCAAGATCGATATGCCATGATTCCTCAAGGATGCAACAACTCTGTGCTTCCGCCTGAAGTCAGAACAAAAAAACAAAATGCATATAAGCTTGACATGTCTCAACCTGGAAGGACTGTAACCTGCAACTTCAGAACAGATTTGATTCATCCTATCATGAATAGAGGACTTACTGTTAGAGAAGCAGCAAGATTGCAATCCTTCGATGATGACTACTGCTTTTTTGGTAACTTGACGAGAAAAGCAAAATGGTTAACACAAGACGATCAAGTAGGCAATGCGGTTCCGCCTCTGTTGGCATATGCATTTGCAACACACATAAAAGATCATATTTTACCTCAATTTGAAAAGGAAAATTAACTATGGCTACTTCACCTTCACACCAGTTAGGAGAAGCAATTGGCGATTTTTTCGAGTTTTCAATTATTCAATATTTGAATCCTATTATCTCCAGGAAGGGTTACTACTTGGATTATAGGCATCCGCGCCCTGCAAGAGGAAATAAACGCGAGGTAATTGGCGTTGACTATAACGGAAACAAGCACAAATTAGATATTGTTGTAGAGAAAGGAGGATCAGAAACAAAGTTAGGAACACCCAAAGCATTTATTGAAATGGCCTGGAGAAGATATGTAAAACATTCCAAAAATAAGGTGCAAGAAATTGCAGGAGCAATCCTTCCCTTGATTGAAACACATGCAAAGGATATGCCGTTTTACGCGGCTGTTCTTGCAGGAGAATTTACAGATAATTCGCTTGTTCAGTTGAGATCACAGGGATTTTATGTGTTGTATTTCAACTACGCAGAAATTTGCAGTTTGTTTAAAACCGTCGGTCTCTCTATTCATTGGGAAGAAAACACAAGCGATTCTGATCTCCAAGACATTGTAGATTCTTTTCGTGCTTTAGACGATGCCCAAATACGGAGATTGCTTATAAACTTTTTCGAGACATATAGTGACCGCCTTAAAGCGCTTGCAGATGCATTATGCGAATCCTTAGATACAACAATAGCAGAGGTCGTAGTTGTTCCAGTTCATGGTATTGCGCAAACTTTGGATACGATTGGTGGTGCCTTGAAGTTTATTATGGACTATGATGAGACTACATCTGTACCAATTTTGAGGTATGAAATTATTGTAAGATACAATAATGGTGACGAGTATACAATGAAATGCAGCAACAAGAGTAAAGCAATCCAGTTTCTCAATCAGTATACATAAAGGTCAAAAATATCAACATTTTCTCTTTGCAAGCGACAATTTCAAAGAGAGGTGTGTACACATTCATCCCATCATATTTTCGAAGTCAATGCCACTTTTGGGCATTGCCCTCTTGTCCACCCAGAAGCAAAAAGAATACTGCTTGTCAAGGTCGGGCACATCCCGTTCATTTTAACCTTGATAAGCCGTATTCTTTTTGCTGTTTCCAAGTAAATACGCAATATCCGTATAAACAGCTTTATACCTCTCTTTAGATTTGATATAAACATAAGAGTCGCCCGCGGAATCAGATTCCCGCGGGCGGCTTTCGAAGCGCTTTCAAATAAGGCTCCCTTGTGCAAAGGGAGCTGTCAGCCGTCAGGCTGACTGAGGGATTGTCTGCGGGCGGCGTCTATATTCTCAAATGCCTCATGGGAAATTCCGCCGGATTGGAGCGAAGATCATACCGCGAGCGTCGTTCTTTTGGCTTCATTACAATCCCTCCGTCACGGCTTCGCCGCGCCACCTCCCTTTGCACAAGGGAGGCTTTGGCGCGCTCTACAACCAGCACGCCGTTTTATGGACGCGGCCCTTCGGCACGCGGGCGGAGGCGCGCCCGAAAAAAGGCTCCCTTGTGCAAAGAGAGCTGTCAGCCGTCAGGCTGACTGAGGGATTGTTTACAGGCAGCGTCAATAAGCTCACATACCCCGCGAAAGTTCTTGTTGACTTCGCTGTTGGGGATCCGTAAAACAGTTAATCCGTAGCCTGCCAAAAATGCGGTACGCTCCGTATCCTTTTCCATATTGCCATCTTTGTAGTGCTGGGAACCATCCAGCTCTATAACCAGCTTTGCTTTGGCACAGTAAAAGTCGGATATATACTTTCCCAAAACCTTCTGGCGTGAGAACCGAACCGGATAGCGACGCAAAAAATCGTACCATAAATGCCGTTCTTCTTTTGTCATTTCTTTTCGCAACTTTTTTGCGATGGGAACCAGCTGTTGATTATGCTTTGATTGCACCACAATCCCTCCGTCACGGCTTCGCCGCGCTACCTCCCTTTGCACAAGGGAGGCTTTGGCGCGCTCTACAACCAGCACGCCGTTTTATGGACGCGGCCCTTCGTCTCGCGGGCGGTTTTCGGCGCGATTTATTTTTGTTCCAGCCACTGCCGAAGGCCCTCAAAATCCGCCGAACGCAGCGGCAGCGGAAATCCGCCCTCCGGGATGTCGGCAAGGCTGTGCGCGTCGCTCGCCCGGATGATCTTAAGGCCCTTCGGCACCCCGGCGGGAGGCGTTTCGCCGCGGATCTCGGCGGCGCGCACGCCGAGGCCCTCCGGCCAGACGCCGAGCACCGCGAGCAGGCCGTTCGCCTCCCGGTCGACATGCGCCGGATAGCACAGGCCGCCGTACCCCGCGCAGAGCGTGGGCAGCTCGTCGAGCGAATAGCGCGAGGCGTTGTTGATCAGGAGGATCTTCTCCGTCCCGGCGGGTTCGCCGTCCGGGCCGACGATCTGCTGGACCCCGAAAATCTCGGGCCGGTTTTCAACCGGGGAGAGGCTTTGGCGGATGAGATCGCCGAAATCCACCGCGGCTCCGGCCGACGGGAAGAGGCAGACCATATGGATGTCCTCGCTGGTCGTGACCTCCACCCCAGGCAGAAAGCCGATTCCATATTCCTTCGCCGCCGCGGCTGCGGCCGGGCAGTTTTGGGCGGTGTTGTGGTCGGTCAGGGCGATGAGGTCGAGGCCGCAGAGCTTCGCCATCCCGACCAGGTCCTGCGGGGTCGAGGCGCCGTCCCCGCACGGGGAAAGGCAGGAGTGGATGTGCAGGTCGGTCCGGAGCATGGCCGCGTCATTCACAGCTGCGCCCCGATTTTGCAGGCCGTTTCATAGACCGGCAGCCCGCTCGTGAGCAGGGTCACCTTTCCTTTAGCGGCCGAAAGCGCGTCCGCATCGTAGGAAAACCCTTCCGCGAGGACGATACAGGAGACTTCGGCAAGGGTTGCGACTGCGATCGAATTGACGTTGCCGATCACCGTCACCCAGGCGCTTTGCGCCGGCGCGCGGCCCATCACAATGCTCAAAAGATCACAGCAGTAGACCGAGGAAACCTCCCGCTCCCCCTCGCCACAGGTCAAATCGAATCCGCACCGCTCCGACAATTCCCGCACTGTCATCTATTCCAAGTCCTTTCCAAATCAGATATTCAGTTCCTTCTTCTCCGCCGTCCCCCCGTTCCGGAGAATGCTCTGGAGCTTTTCGCGCATCCGGTAGATGCAGAGGTCCTCGGTCGCAAAGCCCCGGACGATATCCTCCGCCAAAGCCCGGCAGGAGGGCGCGCCGCAGGCGCCGCAGTCCATGCCGTTAAAGCTCTCCTCGAGGCGCTTGATCTCGCCCAGCATCTTCATCGCGACCGAAATATCCTCGTCGAGCCGCATGACCGGCTCATAAAAAATCTCGCTGTCCCATTTGATCTCCTCCACCGGGAGTCCATCGGCCGGGGCGACGACGGCGCCGCGCTTGGCGGTGAGCCGTTTGAGGCGCGCACGGGCGATAAACGGGCTTTCGACGGTCAGGACGCCGCCGACGCAGCCGCAGACGCAGGCGTTGAGTTCGACGAAATCGACGTCCGGGATCTTGTCGTCCTCGAGCGCCTCGAGCACGCGGATGACGTTTTCAATCCCATCCGCCGCGAGGTAGTTCTGGTTTTTGAGTCCGGCCGATTCCCCCCCGGCCGAACCCCAGCCGATCCCAATCCCGCCTGCGGCCGCGACCGGTTCGGGTTCGTCGATCTCCTTCATGGCCGCGAGCAGGCGCGGATAGACCTCGCTGATCGCGACGACCGCGTCGACCGCGCTCCGGTCGGTGCCGAGCGGGGACTTCATGCTGGTCGATTTCGCGGGGCAGGGCGAAATGAAGATCGCGCCGATCTGCTCTTCGGAAAGTCCGGTCCGCTCCGCCGCGGCCCGTTTCGCCCAGCGGGCCGCAAGCTCCATCGGCGAACGGAAATCGAGGATGCTGTCTATCAGCTCCGGAAAGCGCACGCGGATGATCCGGAGAACCGCGGGGCAGGCCGAGGAGATGACCGGCTTTTTATAGTTCCCCTCCCGGATCGCCCGCCGCGTCGCGGCGCTCACCGCCTCGGCCGCGACCGAGACCTCGAACACCTCGTCAAAGCCGATCCGGGTCAGTGCGGTCAG
Organism: Candidatus Fimivivens faecavium; assembly: GCA_018716105.1. GTDB lineage: Bacteria > Bacillota > Clostridia > Oscillospirales > Ruminococcaceae > Fimivivens > Fimivivens faecavium. The sequence goes on from DVKH01000041.1 coordinate 7,670, forward strand.
CAGGATGTTGAGGTCCTCGAGGTTTGAAAACTGCCCGTAGAGCGACGGCGCCGGCAGCGCGATCGTATAGGGAAAGCGGTCGAGCGCATCGAGCGAATCGACCACTGCCCGCTTCGCGTGCGACGGACAGAGGCGGATGCACTCCCCACAGTCGATGCACCGCTCCTTGATGATCTCCGCCTTTCCGCCGCGGACCCGGATCGCCTCGGTCGGACAGCGTTTGACGCAGTTGGTGCAGCCCTTGCAAAGCTCTTTGTCAAGGGTCACCGAATGATAAAACTTCTGCAAGGTTTCCTTTCCTCCCGTCTGGCCCGTCCCCGTTTCTTCCCGAACGTTAGGGGCGGATGATCATGCGGACGGTTGTCCCTTCCCCGACGACCGAATTGACCTGCAAAAAATCGGTGTACCGCTTCATGTTCGGAAGCCCCATCCCTGCGCCGAAGCCGAGGCCGCGGACCGAATCGGACGCGGTGGAATACCCCTCCTGCATCGCGAGCGGGATATCCGGGATGCCGGGGCCGACGTCCTTTAAAATGATCTCAATCTCTTCCGGCGTGATGCTGGCGGTCGCTTCGCCGCCGTGCGCATGGATAACCATGTTGATCTCGCCCTCGTACATCGCAATCGCCACCCGGCGGACGACCTCGGGCGGGAAGCCAAGGGATTTGAGGGTTTTCTTCACATTGCTCGACGCTTCCCCCGCATGGGAAAAGTCGGCGGCGGACACCTGGTAATTAAGGATAATCGGTTCCGACAATGTCACCCCTCCAATCCGTTGGCGTAAAGAATTCCGCAGGCATGGAAGAGGCGCAGTTCGGTCGAAAGCAGCACCAGCCCCTTCTGCTGCGCGAGCGAGATCATCGCCCCGGTCGGCTCTTTCCCGCGGACAAAGACGACGCAGATCACGTCCATCATCTCTGCCGTGCGGATCACCTGGGGATTGACCAGGCCGGTCAGGAGCACCGCGTGGTCTTTTGCATAGGCGAGCACGTCGCTCATCATGTCCGACCCGCAGGCCGAACGCACCTCGCCTTCCAGTTCGTCCCCGCCGCACCAGACGCGGCAGGACAGGAGTTTTGCGATTTCTGAAATCTTCATGCGGCAACCTCCCTCTAAAGTTGGGTAAGGCGTTTTGATTCACTTTGACGGTTTGTTCCATTATATCGGATGCCGGCCGGGAAATCAAGGAAACGGAGCGCCTTCGCCGCCCCGTGAAGGACGGGGGGCCGGGCGCCCCGCCGGACGATTTGTGACGGTTCCTGATTTTGATATAAAATTGTGGATTTATTATCATCCATCTGATATACTAGCAGGGACGGGCGTGTCCCCCGTTTTCGCTCCGCGAAATACCCCGTTTTCAGATTACATAAGGAGGGCTCATTTGATGTCAAAAGCAAAAAACACCGTACCTTTTAAGGGCACTGCGGAACAGAAAAAACAGCTCGACGCTGTTCTCGCAGAGCTCAAAGAGGTGCCCGGCGCCCTGATGCCCGCGCTGCAGAAGGCACAGGGGATCTACGGCTACCTGCCGATCGAGGTCCAGCAGATGGTCGCCGACGGGCTTTCGATTCCGCTCGAAAAGGTGTTCGAGGTCGCGACCTTTTACTCCCAGTTCTCGCTCTACCCAAAGGGTCGATACAAAATCTCGGTCTGTCTGGGAACCGCCTGCTATGTCAAGGGTTCCGGCGACGTATACGGCCGCCTCAAAGAGCGTCTCGGGATCGAGGACGGCCAGTGCACGCCGGACGGAAAGTTCTCGCTCGAGGCCTGCCGCTGCATCGGCGCCTGCGGCCTTGCGCCGGTTCTGACGGTTAACGACGACGTCTATGGACGGCTGGCCGTGGACGACGTGGACAATATCCTCGCGAAATACCAGGGTTAAGCAGCCGTGCAGGAGCTGAGCCTCAACATCCTTGACGTGGCGGAAAACTCGGTTTCGGCGGGCGCGTCGCTGATTGAAATCACGGTGGAGCTGGACCGCCGGGGCGACCGTTTGACCATTGCAATCGGGGATAACGGCTGCGGCATGGACGAAGAAACGAAAAAACGGGTCGCCGACCCCTTTTATACGACCCGAACCACACGAAAGGTCGGCCTTGGCGTCCCGCTCTTCAAGATGGCGGCGGAAATGACCGGAGGCGGACTGACGATCCGGAGCGAAAAAGGGAAAGGCACGCAGGTAACAGCAACGTTTGGGCTGTCCCATATCGACCGCATGCCGCTGGGCGACATGGCGGGCACTATGTCCGCACTGATTGGATCGAACCCGGACAGGGACTTCCGGTTCCTTTACCGGGTTGACGGCCGTTCATTTGAAGCAGACACGAGGACTTTTCGGGAAATTCTCGGGGGGATCAGCCTTGGGGAAGCCGAGGTGGTCACTTTTATCCGCGGCTATATCGCGGATGGAATCGCCCAGTGCGACTGCGAAAGCCCGGAAAACGAGAGGACTGTATCACAGGGAAACGACTGAGGGGGGACTCAAGGCTGAAACGGGCTTTCCGGCCTTTTGCGCGCCGTGACCGATTGGGGAAACGGGCGGCGGCTGCCCCGGCTATTTGAAAGGAAGGGTATGGTTTCGAATGAAAAGTTTAGCTGAACTCGCAGCTTTGCGTGATCAGATGCAGGAGAAGATCGGCATCCGGCACGAGGACACCGGCAACACCCGGATCGTCGTCGGCATGGCAACCTGCGGAATCGCCGCGGGAGCGCGGCCGGTGCTTCAGGCGTTCACCGACGAGGTGGCCAAGCGCCGCCTGACCAACGTCACCGTCGCTCAGACCGGATGCATCGGAATATGCCAGTATGAGCCGGTGGTCGAGGTCATGGCGCCCGGAAAAGAGAAGGTTACCTACATCAAAATGACCCCCGAGCGGGCGGCCCGCGTAGTCAACGATCACATTGTAAACGGTTCCCCCGTGGTGGAATACACTATCGGCGGGATGAAATAACGGGGAGGGGAAGGCATGTACAGGTCCCACGTACTCATCTGCGGAGGCACGGGATGCACCTCCTCCGGAAGCGAACGCATCATCGAGGCGATGGAAAAAGAACTTGCGGCGAACGGCCTCGAAAACGAAGTCAAGGTCGTTAAGACAGGCTGCTTCGGGTTCTGCACCCTCGGCCCGATCATGGTCGTCTACCCCGAAGGCGCGTTTTATTCGATGGTAAAGGTCGAAGACGTGCCGGAAATCGTTTCGGAACATCTGCTCAAAGGACGGATTGTCACCCGGCTTCTCTATAAGGAGACGGTGGACGAGGAAGGCAAGATCACCAGCCTCGACGAAACCGATTTCTACAAAAAACAAAAGCGCGTTGCGCTTCGCAACTGCGGCGTAATCAACCCGGAGGACATCAAGGAATACATAGCGTACGACGGCTATCAGGCGCTCGGAAAGGTTCTAACCGAGATGACCCCGGAAGACGTCATCCAGACCATCAAGGACTCGGGCCTTCGCGGCAGAGGCGGCGGCGGCTTCCCAACCGGAATGAAATGGCAGTTCGCCGCGGCGCAGCCCAAGGGCCAGAAATACGTCTGCTGCAACGCCGACGAAGGCGACCCCGGCGCGTTTATGGACCGGTCGGTCCTCGAAGGCGACCCGCACGCGGTGCTCGAGGCGATGGCGATCGCGGGCTACGCGATCGGCGCCGACCGCGGTTATATCTACATCCGCGCGGAATATCCGATCGCGGTCAAGCGCCTGCAGGTCGCGATCGACCAGGCGAAGGAGTACGGCCTGCTCGGCGACGACATCCTTGGGACCGGCTTCAACTTCAGCATCGAACTCCGGCTCGGCGCGGGCGCGTTCGTCTGCGGCGAGGAGACGGCGCTGATGACCTCGATCGAGGGGCACCGGGGCGAGCCGCGCCCGCGCCCGCCGTTTCCGGCGGTCAAGGGCCTGTTTGGAAAGCCCACCATCCTCAACAACGTCGAGACCTACGCGAACATCCCGCAGATCATCAACAAAGGCGCCGACTGGTTCCGCTCTTTCGGCACCGAGAAGTCGAAGGGGACGAAGGTCTTCGCCCTCGGCGGGAAAATCCACAACACCGGCCTCGTGGAGGTCCCGATGGGCACCACCCTGCGCGAGATCATCGAGGAGATCGGCGGCGGCATCCCGGGCGGCAAAAAGTTCAAAGCCGCTCAGACCGGCGGGCCATCCGGCGGGTGCATCCCGGCGGAGCACCTCGATATCCCGATCGACTATGACAACCTGACCGCCATCGGCTCGATGATGGGATCGGGCGGCATGATCGTCATGGACGAGGACACCTGCATGGTGGACATTGCAAAGTTCTTCCTCGAATTCACCGTCGACGAAAGCTGCGGGAAATGCACGCCCTGCCGCGTCGGCACCAAGCGCATGTATGAGATGCTCGAAAAGATCACGGAGGGACAGGCCACGATGGAGGACCTCGACAAACTCGAACATCTCTGCCACTACATCAAGGAAAACTCCCTCTGCGGACTCGGACAGACCGCCCCGAATCCGGTGCTGAGCACCCTCCATTTCTTCCGTGGCGAGTATGAGGCGCATATCCGCGACAAACGCTGCCCGGCGGGCGTCTGCAAAAACCTTCTTACCTACGTCATCGACCAGAAGAAGTGCAAGGGCTGTACGCTCTGCGCCCGGGCCTGCCCGGTGAACGCAATCACCGGCAAGGTCAAGGAGCCTCACAGCATTGACCCGGCGAAATGTCTCAAGTGCGGCGCCTGCATCGAGAAATGCCGCTTCGGTGCTATCGAGAAACGGTAAGGGAGGAGTGGCAACATGGAAACGGTAAATATTAAAATCAACGGGGTCGCGGTTTCGGCCGCAAAGGACTCCACCATTCTGGAAGCCGCCAGGGCGTCGGGATTTGAGATCCCGACCCTTTGCTGGCTGAAGGACATCAACGAAATCGGCGCCTGCCGGATCTGCGTGGTCGAGGTCAAGGGGATGAAAAACCTCGTCGCCTCCTGCGTCTACCCGGTCAGCGAAGGGATGGAGATCAGCACCACCTCGCCGCGGGTGTTCGAGTCGAGAAGGCACACCCTCGAGCTTCTGCTCTCCAATCACGATAAAAAATGCCTCACCTGCGTGCGGAGCAGCAACTGCGAATTGCAGAAGCTCTGCAAGGACTTCAAGGTCGAGGACGAGGACTTTTTTGCGGGCGAGCGCACCCCGAGCGAGATCGACGATTCCGCCGCGCATATGATCCGCGACAACTCGAAGTGCGTGCTCTGCCGCCGCTGCGTCGCCGTCTGCGACAAAACCCAGGCGGTCGCGGTCATCGGCGCGAACGCGAGAGGCTTCAACACCCATATCGGCTGCGCGTTCGACATGGGCCTCGGCGAAACGGCCTGCGTCTCCTGCGGACAGTGCATTGTCGCCTGCCCGACCGGCGCGCTCACCGAGAAGGACCACACCGACGAAGTCTGGGCGGCGCTTGCCGATCCGGATAAGCATGTGATCGTCCAGACCGCCCCCGCGGTGCGCGCGACCCTCGGCGAGTGCTTCGGCCTTCCGATTGGCACTTCAGTCACCGGGAAGATGGCCGCGGCGCTGCGCAGGCTTGGGTTCGACGGCGTTTACGACACCGATTTCGGCGCGGACGTCACCATCATGGAGGAGGCGACCGAGTTCCTTGAAAGGGTGAAAAACGGCGGCGTTCTCCCGATGATCACCTCCTGCTCGCCGGGTTGGATCAGTTTCTGCGAGCACTACTACCCCGATTTTATCCCGAACCTTTCAACCTGCAAATCGCCGCAGCAGATGTTCGGGGCGATCGCGAAAACCTGGTACGCCGAAAAGATCGGCGTCAGGCCCGAAAACCTCTTTGTCGTCAGCGTCATGCCCTGCACCGCGAAGAAATATGAGGTAACCCGCCCCGATGAGTCGGCGGTTGGGCACGGCATCCCCGACGTCGATATCGCGCTGACCACCCGCGAACTATCGCGGATGATCGAGCGCGCCGGCATCCACTTCAACGAGCTTCCGGACGAGGATTTCGACGCGCCGATGGGCGCCTCGACCGGCGCGGCCGCCATTTTCGGCGCGACCGGCGGCGTAATGGAAGCGGCGCTGCGCACGGCGGCGGAATGGGTCGCCGGCGAGGAACTCAAAAAAATCGAGTTCACCGAGGTCCGCGGCACCAAAGGCATCAAAGAGGCCACCTATCACATCGGCGGGATTGAGCTGAAGGTCGCGGTCGCATCCGGGCTTGCGAATGCGAAAGCGCTGCTCGACAAAGTCAAGGCGGGCGAAGCGAACTATCATTTCATTGAGATCATGGGCTGCCCCGGAGGCTGCGTCAACGGCGGCGGACAGCCGATCCAGCCCGCGAGCGTTCGGAACTTCACCGATCTCCGGGCAATGCGCGCCGCGGCGCTTTACAGCGAGGACGAGGCGAAAACCCTCCGCAAGAGCCACAACAACCCGGCTGTTCTGAAGGTCTATGAAGAATACCTCGGCAAGCCCGGCAGCCACCGCGCGCATGAAGTCCTCCATACCTCTTACACAGCGAAGAGCAGGTTTTAATTCCTCCATGATCCGGGGCCGGGAAGATCGGCCCCGGATTTTTGCAATCTTACCATAAAAACGCCAATACCGGCGAAAGATTCCATAATTTGTTTAAAATGTTCACGAAAGGGCCAAAAGTTTCACTTTTCAACAGGCGGTTGTTGCCGTATAATATGTACTGTCAATTACCCGGCGCAGGATGCAGCGAACAGAAACGGCGCCGAAGAGAATAGGAGAATTGGTCCATGTTCAAACGATTACTCGCCGTCGGGCTTGCATTGATGGTGCTGGCCGGCTGCGGAACCAAAAACAGACAGCCGAACGATCTCCCGAGCGAAGCGGCCGGCGTTGAATTCCAGTTCAAAGAGCTGTCGGAATACGCATATACTATGGCGTTGGAAACGTCCACCTTTTCGAACCAGAAAACAATGTTCGGAATTAATATACCCGATGCGTACGACTGTGATTTTGTCAGCGAAACCGAATTGGAAGACAATTATATCCTCTATTCCTCCGACAATTCCGAGGGTTCCGCCGCCATCAAGGTGACGACCGGTCCGAACAGCCTTGCCGAATACTTCGGATCTGAAGATCCAAAAGAGCTGGAAGATCTGATCAAGCCCGTCCTGTTCCCGACGGAAGATGTTCACGCTGGCCTGGTCAGAGCGGTTGTCGAAGATTTCGGCTACCAGTTGGTCAACAACTGGACCGGGACCGCTTTCGGGATGAATGCATTCTTCGTGGAATTCATCGACGAAGAGAGCAAAAACCACGCGCTCCGTTTCTTCCTCTGCAACGATAAACTAGACGAGAATTACTATTCGCTTACCATCAACGCTGACCTTCCAATGGACGACAAATCCAAGATCGAGGACTACAAGGCGATCATCTTTTCGCTCAAAATGATGAACGAAGGGATCGTAGCGGACCCGCAGCCGGCGGAATCCAGCGAAGCGGTTTCCTGATTTTGATCGGAAGAATAAAAACCGAGCCCATGCAGCGCCCGGAAAATGGAATGAAACAGAAAGCGGGCCGGGAACCGAATGGTTTCCGGCCCGCTTTTGCCGCGTTCTGCCGAACGGCAAATCAACGCTTGCAGTTTCCGGCGATAGGCGATATTAATTTGTTAAATTTCTGAAAGAGATCAACCGCACGGCGACGGGGGTTTTGATTGAATTATAACCTGAACTATGTTACAATATTTTTCTGCGGGCCGGCTTTCAGGGCCGGTACTTTCGACCGAATCTGGAGGTACCATGATCACAGTATCCAATCTGAGCCTGAGCTTTGGCGGATCTGTTCTCTATAAGGACGTCGATCTCGTCTTCAACCCCGGCAACTGCTACGGAATCATCGGCGCGAACGGCGCCGGGAAATCGACTTTATTAAAGATCCTCTCCGGCGAACTGGAGCCGACGGCCGGCACGGTCAGCATCCCCGAAAAGGTGCGGATGTCGGTCCTCAAGCAGGATCATTTCGCCTTTGATTCATATACCGTCCTCGACACCATCATCATGGGTAATCTCCATCTATACGAAATCATGAAGCAGAAGGAAGCGCTTTATGAAAAGGCGGATTTTACCGAAGAGGACGGCCTTCTCGCTTCGGAACTGGAAGGCGAATTCGCCGAACTCGGCGGGTGGGAGGCGGAGTCGGACGCATCCAAGCTGATCCAGGGGCTCGGCCTCCCGGAAAGCGTCCTGTATTCCGAAATGTCCGCCCTTTCGGGAAACGAAAAGGTGAAAGTCCTGCTCGCGCAGGCGCTGTTCGGCCAGCCGGATATCATCCTCCTGGACGAGCCGACCAACAACATCGACGCGCTCGCGGTCGACTGGCTCGAGGATTTCCTGATGGACTACCAGGGGACGGTTATCGTCGTCTCGCACGACCGCTATTTTCTCAACACCGTCTGCACCCATATCGTCGACATCGACTTTGGCAAGGTCAAGATGTACGTCGGAAACTACGAGTTCTGGTATGAGTCAAGCCAGCTCATCCAGCGGATGCTCAAAGCCCAGAACAAAAAATATGAGGAGAAGATCAAAGAGCTGCAGAATTTTATCCAGCGCTTCTCCGCGAATAAATCAAAATCCCGGCAGGCCACTTCACGGAAAAAGCTGATTGAAAAGCTGACGGTGGAGGAGCTTCCCGCGTCAAGCCGGCGGTACCCGTTCATCGGCTTCCAGATGGACCGGGAACTGGGCAAAGACGTCTTAACGGTGAAGGACGTGTCCAAAACCGTCGACGGGGTCAAAGTTCTGGATAACGTTTCGTTCAGCGTTGGAAGGACCGACAAGGTCGCGTTCCTCGGCGAGAGCGAAATCGTCACCACGACCCTGATGAAAATTCTCGCAGGGGAACTGGAACCCGACGAGGGAACGGTCAAATGGGGCGTCAGCACAAGCCGTTCGTATTTTCCAAGCGACAACACCCCATATTTTGACGGCTGCGACAAAAATATTGTCGAGTGGATGCGGCAGTACACCGAAGAGGACAGCGAACTCTATCTCCGCGGCTTCCTCGGCCGTCTTCTGTTCTCCGGCGACGAGGTTTATAAACCGGTCGGCGTCCTTTCGGGCGGCGAGAAGGTCCGGTGTATGTTCGCGCGGATGATGATGTTCGGCTCGAACGTCCTTTTGGTCGATCAGCCGACAAACCATCTCGATCTGGAATCCATTACGGCGGTCAACAACGGGCTGGCCGATTTCGGCGGCGTGGTGCTCTTCACCTCGCACGATCATGAATTCATCGACACCGTCGCAAACCGCCTGATTGAAATCACCCCCGAGGGCGCGCGGGACCGCGGATCCAACTACGAGGAATATCTGCACTCGAAAAGACGCCCCGTTTAACCGGGATATCGATATACAAACAGACAGAGGAGAACGAAACGTGTCAATTGAGGCCGTACGGCAATATTTAAAGGAATATGGACGTGACCAGGACATCCTGGAGTTCCCGGTTTCGTCCGCTACGGTTGAACTCGCCGCCCAGGCGGCCGGGGTGATTCCGGCGCGGATCACCAAAACCCTCTCATTCCGGCATGAAGACGGCTGTGTCCTCATCGCGGCGGCGGGAGACGCAAAGGTGGACAACGCGAAGTTTAAGGCGCAGTTCGGCCATAAAGCAAGCATGCTCTCGCCCGAGGACGCCCTTAGGCTTACCGGCCACGCGGTCGGCGGGGTTTGTCCGTTTGCAGTCGGCCCAAAGGCGGAGGTTTTTCTCGATGTCTCGCTGAGGCGGTTTCAAACCGTTTTCCCTGCCTGCGGCAGCAGCAACTCAGCGATCGAGATCTCGCCGGAAGACTTATTCAAGATTTCTCATGCAAAGGCCTGGATTGATGTCTGTAAAAACTGGCGGCAGGATACGGAAGGTGAATGATGGGTGGAACCGATTCGGATTACGGTGGAAATCGGCGAACAGGATTACCGCTCCATTATGTATTTTAATCTGCTGTTCCGCAAAAAGTGGTTTCCGCCGCTCCTGGCCGCGGCGGCCCTCTTTTCGGTGGTATCGCTGGTGCGGTTTGCCGTCTTCGACGCATTGGACTTTTCGGCTGCGCTTCCTTCTTTCACTATGCTGATTCTGATCGCGGCGATGCTTGGAATGGCCGAGTTTTCCATCCGGCGTTTTGTCCAGGCAGGCGGGCTGAAAAACAACCGGCGGGATATGGTAATCGACGAAAACGGGATTGGCGCCGCCTCGAACCAGCGCGAAACCCCGATCAAGCCGTACGGCTGGAAGGATTTTACCAATGCCTACGAACTCAAATCCGTGCTTCTGATGTTTCTCAACACCCGTCAGGCCGTGATCATCCCCAAAAAAGCGTTTACATCTGAAGAATTGGAAACCGTTCGAAAGCTGCTTGCAGAAAAACTTGGGAAAAATTTTGAGAAAAGAGCATAATGAAACGCGCATGAAGAACATTCATGCGCGTTTTTTAACCGGATCACTCCCACAGTTCAGGCGGGATGATTGCCCGGACTGAGCGTCTGATCACTATACAAATAGTTCTCTCAGATTACCGCTTTCCTGACCGGTAATACAGTATTTGTTATCGGTACAAGGCCGATTCGATCACCTCAAAAAATTCAGCATGCCCGTTACGGCATGCTGAATCAATCGGATCTATTATTACTCGAGGATCGCGCCGCGGTTCGCGCTGGTCACCAGCTTCGCATACCGGACCAGCCAACCGCTCCTGACCGTCGGCTCCGGCATCACCAGTGTTTTCTTGCGCTCAGAGAGCTCTTCATCGGACAGTTTTACGTTGATTTTGCTGTTCGGTATGTCGATCTCAATCAGGTCGCCCTCGCGGACGAGGCCGATCTCCCCGCCCGCCGCCGCCTCGGGGCTCACATGGCCGATGGACGCCCCGCGCGATGCGCCGGAGAACCGGCCGTCTGTGATCAGGGCGACCTCTTTGTCTAGCTTCATCCCCGCGAGCGCGGAGGTCGGGTTGAGCATCTCCCTCATGCCTGGGCCGCCCTTCGGCCCCTCATAGCGAATCACAACGACGTCGCCGGGGTGGATCCTGCCCTCATAAATCGCGGCGATTGCGGTATCCTCGCAGTCGAACACCCGCGCCGGGCCGGTGTGCCTTAGCATTTCAGGCGCAACGGCGCTGCGCTTGACCACACAGCCGTCCCGCGCGATGTTGCCCCAGAGAACCGCGATGCCGCCGGTTTTGGAATACGGATTGTCAAGCGGGCGGAGCACCTCCGGGTTTTTGTTCACCGCCCCCGCGATGTTCTCCCCAACCGTTTTTCCGGTCGCAGTGATCAGGGAAGGATCCAGATAGCCGCCTTCCGCAAGCTGCTTCATCACCGCCGGAAGCCCCCCCGCCGCGTCGAGGTCCTGAATATGGTGGTCGCCTGCAGGCGCCAGGTGACAGAGGTTCGGGACGCGCGCGCTCACCTCATTGATCATTTCCAGATCCATTTCCACGCCCGCCTCGTGCGCAATCGCGAGCAGGTGGAGAACCGTGTTTGTGCTGCATCCGAGCGCCATATCGACCGCAAGCGCGTTGCGGACCGATTTTTCATTGATGATGTCGCGGGAGGTAATGTTGTTCCGCACCAGCTCCATCACCGCCATGCCGGCTTTTTTCGCCAGCTGGATGCGCTTTGCGCTGACAGCCGGGATGGTCCCGTTTCCAGGAAGGGCCATGCCGATCGCTTCCGACAGACAGTTCATGCTGTTCGCGGTGTACATTCCCGCGCAGGAGCCGCAGCCGGGGCAGGCGTCGTGTTCCAGCTCGCTGAGTTTTTCGTCGTCGATCAGCCCGGCTTTCCGCGCGCCGACTGCCTCAAACATCTTTGAGAGGCTGATTTCTTTTCCGTCGTCGTTCCCTGCCATCATCGGGCCGCCGCTGATGACAATCGAGGGAATATTGAGCCGGGCCGCCGCCATCAGCATGCCGGGGACGATCTTATCGCAGTTGGGAACCAGCACCAGGCCGTCAAAACAGTGCGACATCGCCATTGTCTCGACCGAGTCGGCGATCAGCTCGCGCGAGGCAAGCGAGTATTTCATCCCGAGGTGGCCCATCGCAATTCCATCGCAAACGCCGATCGCCGGGACCAGAACCGGCGTTCCGCCCGCCATCCGGACGCCCGCTTTTGCAGCTTCCGCAACCTTGTCCAGATGCATGTGCCCCGGGACAATTTCGCTGTACGCTGACACCACGCCGATTAACGGCCTGGATATTTCCTCTTCCGTATAACCCAATGCATAAAAAAGGGAGCGGTTTGGCGCGCGTTCCACGCCTTTTGTCACATTGTCGCTGCGAAGTTCCATTTCCGGTTTCCTCCTTTATTTCTCTCAAACAGATCGACTATGAAAAAAGCCTTCGCCTCCCCCGTCGGGCAAATCGCCCTACGGCACAAGAGACAAAGACCTTGGGATCCCTGCGGTACCACTCTTCTTGCTTTTCATGATGAAAAGCCGCTTGCGGCGGCTCCAAAACGGCAACCGCCCGACAGGATAACGGCTGCCTGCCGGCGAGGCTTACGCAAAATCGCTTTCTTCAGCCCGCTGCCTTCCGGGAGGATTCGACGCACGGTTCCGCCGCTGCCTCGCACCAGACGGCAGCTCTCTGCAGGTTTTCCCGGCGTCCCGTTCCCGGTCAACGCATTTCCATCGGATTCAATTGGAATAGGTTTATTATAATGCGCAGGAAACTGAATGTCAACCGGCTTGTTTTGATTGCATCCGACCACATTGTGGGATATGATAAAAGGGAAAGAAGATTGGGAGTGATCAAATGAATGGATCTGGACTTCAGTCACTTGTCGAAAAAGCCGAAAGAATTGTGTTCTTCGGCGGCGCGGGCGTTTCCACCGAAAGCGGAATTCCTGATTTCCGCAGTGTGGACGGGCTTTATCATCAGCAATACGACTACCCGCCCGAAACGATTCTGAGCCGCAGTTTCTTCGAAGCAAATCCGGCCGAATTCTACCGGTTTTACCGCGCAAAGATGCTTTTTTTGGATGCAAAGCCGAACGCTGCGCATCAAAAACTTGCGGAACTTGAGCGTTGCGGGAAACTGACCGCCGTCATTACGCAAAACATCGATGGGCTTCATCAGATGGCAGGAAGCAGACACGTCCTAGAACTTCACGGTTCGGTTCATCGGAATTACTGTCAGCGATGCCATCATTTCTACGACGCCAGATGGATGCTTCAAACAGAAGGAATCCCGGTCTGCGACTGCGGCGGAATTGTAAAGCCCGACGTGGTCTTATATGAAGAATCCCTGGATTCCGAGGTTCTGAATGAGAGCGTGCGGCAGATTGCAAGGGCCGATCTGCTGATCATCGGCGGCACCTCGCTGGCCGTCTACCCGGCGGCGGGCCTGATCGACTACTTCCAGGGCCAGAACCTTATCGTGATCAACCGAGCGCCGACCCCGCGCGACCGGCAGGCGAATCTCCTGATTTCGGGCAATATCGGCGAAGTCCTGGGGGCAGTGCGATGCGGGTCCTGATCGACGCGGACGGATGCCCCGTCACCCGTGCCGCCGTGCAGATCGCAGAGCGCTTTCGCGTGGATGCCTTCGTGTTCTGCGATACATCCCACGACATACAAATCCCCGGCGCGGAGACGATCATGGTTTCCAAAGGAGCGGATAGCGCGGACTTTGCGCTTTTGCGAATGATCAAACCTGGGGACGCCGTAGTTACACAGGATTACGGCCTTGCGGCGCTCTGCCTCGCACGCGGAGCGGCGGTTGTGTCCCAGGACGGCCTGCGCTACACCGCAGACAACATCGACGCGCTTCTTCTCTCCCGCCACACCTCGCGCAAGATCCGGGAGTCGGGAGGTCGAATGAAGGGGCCGAAGAAACGTCTTGCTTCACAGGATGCCGCATTCTGCGCCGCGTTTGAGGCGCTGATATGCGAGTTAAAGCCCCTGGAACAAAAATAAAAGATCCTTCCCAATCGGGAAGGATCTTTTTCAGTGCCGGCGAGGACCTATTTTTCCAGGGCGCTGCCACCCAAGTATCTTCGGCGCGTGTGAGCTTAACGACCGTGTTCGGAAAGGGAACGGGTGGGACCTCACAGCGATACACACCGGCTGGCGGGAATGG
>DVKH01000042.1 GCA_018716105.1 Candidatus Fimivivens faecavium
CGAGCCTCGTAACCCGCTCCAAACAAGCAAAGCCGCTTCCCTCAAGGGAAGCGGTTTCGTTTTGCACAAACACGAACTCGCTGCCTCCACCGTCATCGCCGGAGGCGATTTGAAATCAAGAGGTACGGGGCCCCGCGAAAGCCGCAGCTTTCGCGGGGTGATGGAAGCGGGTTCGAGCCTCGTAACCCGCATCAAACAAAGCGCAAATCACGGGCGATGTGCCGCACCTATGGAATCGCCCGCCGGGATATCAAGCCGGACAATCCCTTTTGTTCCCCCGAAACCGGGAGGTATAAACTGGGTAATTTCGGCGTCGCCCACTACCCCCCCGGAGCCGCCCTACAGAGGAAAGGCCGGGCGGTGTGCTTTGGATTGATGCATTACTGGTAGAAAAAAGGCTGTCTCGATTTCATTCGAGACAGCCTTTTGTTTGGTTTTCCGGGAGTTTATCTAGCAAAACCTATAAATACGACAATCAAACCGAAGACGATGCCAGCGAATCCAAGCATCAGCAACTGCTTGTAGAACTTGTTTTTGTCCGTGAGATCTTCGGAGGAAGCGGTTGCCATGGCCAGGCCGCCCATTGTAGAAAACGGGGAAGTCGTGACCATATGCGCGCCGATAATGATCCCGGTGACAATTGCAACAGGGTCCGCGCTGAGATTCTCGACCACGCCGGGCACAGTTGGGATCAGCGTGGGTAAGACAACTCCGATGGAAGAGGAAACGATGGACAGGAGACTTCCTATCAGCGCCATGATGGCCGGCGCGGAACCAGGCGTCATGATCGAAGAGAAGATATCCTCAATGAGATCAATGCCGCCGGCAATACTGATGACGTTGACCAGCACGCCCACGCCGCAAACCATTACAATCGTTCCCCAGGGAACGCCGAGAATGCTCTGCTTTTCATCGGCTGCACGGAAGAGCAGCAGGACAAAAGCGGCGGTAAAGCCGGTGAAGCCGACATCGGTCTTGAACACGACGATGGAAAGGATCGTCAAACCGATCACCAGCAGGGTAAGGGTCTGTTTTTTGTTCAAATGGACCTGATCTTTTTGAATCGGGGTTTTGCTCGGCAGGCGGTATCCCTTGAGGACGATGTAAATCAGCAGGAAAAACACAAACTGGGCTATGAACATCTGCAAGAGAAAATGCATGCCGAGTCCGGGGTCGCTCAGACCGATACGTTCCGACAGCGAAAGGGCCACGATTCCCGTGGGAGCGATGGGGGAAAGCGCGCCCGCGTTGCAGCCCGCAATAATGGTTCCCGCCATCAGCAGAGGATTAATCTGCTCTTCTTTCGCAACGGCCATTGCGATCGGGATCATCAGCGCGCAGGTTGCGATGTTGCCCGGCCCGACGGCTGAAATCACGAAACAGAGAAAGAAGAACAAAAGCGGAATTACACGGGTCTTCCCCCTTGCGAACGTCACCACCTTGTTTGCGACAACTTCGAGCGTGTTGTTGAGACGCGCAATGGTAAAGAGAAACGTGGTACCCAACATCATGAAGAGGAGGCTGGTATCCCAGCCCGCGAGCAGGGTTTTAGCCTTTCCCGCCGGATCGGAGAGCATCCGCCCGGTTTCGCCACCCGCCGGATCCAGGACAAAGAACCCGAGTATAAAGGCGGCCAGGATGGACAACAGCCCGGTATTGATTTTGAAACGGAATCCGACGAGGATTACCAAAAGCAGAATCAGGATCGAAAGTATTCCCATATTGATCATATTAACACCCCTTTGTCAGCCCACAATGCCGATAAAAACAAGCAGCGCGCCGAAAACAAGGCCGCCAATCCCGACACACAGCAGCTGGATAAAAAACTTGTTCCGGTTTATAGCCTCGTTTGAGGAAGCCATGGCCAGTCCGCCGAGCGTGGACATTGGGGAGGTGGTCACCACATGCGCGCCAAGGATGACGCCGGTGATGAGCACAGAAGGATCGACAGGCAACTGTTCCACCATGCCCGGAATGGTGGCGATCAGCGTAGGCATGGCGACGCCCGAAGCAGAAGAAACCAGCGACAGCAGGCCGCCCATTACCGTCATCAGAGCCCCTGCCGTGGAACCGGTCATGATGCTTGCGAGGGCGTCTGAAAGGGTGGTGATACCGCCGGAAATACTGACGACGTTAACCAACACGCCGACGCCGCAGATCATGATCAGGGTGCTCCATGGAACGCCCTCCAACGCCTTTTTCTCGTCCGCAGCGCCCAAAAGCAGCAGTACGACAGCGCCGAGGAAACCAGTAAAGCCGACGTCTGTGCTGAAGGCGATCAGCGAGAACACGACCAGGAAGATCACGATGAGAGTTTCAATCTGCGCAAGGTTGAGTTTATGACCCTCTTTTTTCTTGGTCGAAGGCCGGTTCGGAAGCTTCCATCCGCCCAGGATAATGTACATGAATACAGCGAATATGAACTGCGCTTTGATCATCTCAATGAACGTGTGCATTCCGGAATTGGCGACTCCGACCTGCTCGGCAAGGTTGATGCCGATCAGCCCGGTCGGGGCGATCGGGGAGAGGCCGCCCGCGTTGCTTCCGGAGATGATCATTGTCGCCATCAGCAGCGGATTGATTTTTTCCTTACGCGCCACCTCAAGCCCGATCGGCAGGATAAGGGCGCACACAGCGATGTTGCCGGGGCCGATTCCGGCCAGGATGAGTGAGAGCACGAAAAAGATAAACGGAAGGAGTTTCGTCTTCCCGGCGGCCAGCGCAATCAGACGTTGGGAGACCACCTCCAGCGTTTTATTCAGTTTGGCAATGGCGAACAACAGAGTCATGCCCATTACCATGAAAAACAGGCTGGTGCTCCATCCGCCGATCAGCGTGGCGGCGCCGGCCGCCGGATCTGACAGCATGTATGTGCCCGTGCCGTTTGGATCGGGGATAAAAAAGCCCAAGATAAAGGCGAATATAATACCTACGATTCCTGTATTGATATTCAGCTTAAAACCCACTGCGATTGCAAGGAAGAGGGCAATCAATGAGACAATGCCAATATCCATCGAATCTATCCTTTCTCATTCAATTTGGGTGCCTGCTCGCTCGGTATCGCTTTTAAGTTAAATAATTGCTAGGTTGTAATATTGCGACTGTTGATGCACAGCTTAAAACCCACTGTGATTGCAAATACGGAGCTAACTATGAGACGATATCAATCCTCATAAAATTCCCCCTTTCCGGTCTGACTTAGGGATCTTGCTTGGAAACGTTCCCCATTATAGCATACATTATGTCAAATAAGCAACAAGAATTTTACGATTTGAAATTGTACATTAACACAATAAGAATTATGGATTTGGGTCTTGATATTTTAAATGCGGTCGTGTATAATAATTTCTAGTCTGTGGCTGAAACGGAGGGTTCCGGGCCGGCTGCGGTGAATATGGCGCCATAGCCAAGAGGTAAGGCAGAGGTCTGCAAAACCTTTATTCCCCAGTTCAAATCTGGGTGGCGCCTCCAAAAAGGGCCGTCGAGCACTGTTGACTGCAGGGTTCGGCGGCTTTTTAAAGCGGTTAGGGTTCAGGAGGACATACCGATGAAAACGGCGCTTTATAAATGCAAAAACTGCGGATTCGCCTTTATTGGCGAGGACGGGCCAAATGCGTTCTGTACGAGCTGCGGCGGGACCGAACTTGCCATCGGGAATGATGACGACTATCAGGAATGCCTCGAGCGCAACGCACGCTATGATCTACTGGAGGCTTCTCAGGAATAACGGCCTTTTCAAAGGCGACGCGGTTTGGTATAATAACCGCAGCGAATTGGGCTTAAGGCCCATTCCCGCGCCCCGCTTTTTTACTATGCAAAACCGATTGAACGCCACATTGCGGCATTCGGACAACGCGCGTGCGCTGTCTTTGAGATACGGATTTGTAAAGAGATCGGGGGCGGATAGCAAAAACAGGCTGGGTATGCCTGCCGTCAGGGAATGTACATATGAAGGACCGCAGAGCGGAGCCTGATGATAAACGATGCCGGGTATGGCGGATTGGAGTTTTGAGTATGTCGGGACATTCGAAGTGGAGTACCATTAAGCGGAAAAAAGAGGCGGTCGACGGAAAACGGGCGCAGGTTTTTACAAAGGTCGGACGTGAGATTTCGGTCGCGGTCCGCGAGGGCGGAGGGGATCCGAACTCAAACAGCAAGCTGCGGGACCTGATCGCGAAAGCCAAGGCCGCGAATGTCCCGAACGAAAACATCGACCGCATCATCAAAAAGGCGATGGGCGCGGGTGAAAAGGACAGCTATGAGGACATCACCTACGAGGGATACGGCCCCTGCGGCGTGGCGGTAATGGTGGAGTGCCTGACCGACAACCGGAACCGGACGGCGGGCGACCTCAGGCACTATTTCGACAAATTCGGCGGAAATCTCGGCCAGAACGGAAGCGTGTCGTTTTTATTTAACCAGAGCGGCGTGATTGTAATCGAAAACACCGGGATTTCGGAAGAGAAGATCTTTGAGGACGCGCTGCTTGACGGCGTCACCGACGTCAAATACGACGAGGATGCGATTGAAATCGATACCGAACCCAATGCGCTCCGGAGCGTTCGGGAAGCGCTGGAGGCGGCGGGGTATCATCTTGCGCAGGCCGAGGTCGAGTATGTGCCGACCACCTATACCAAAATTGAAGACCCGGAACTGGCGATCAAGATGAATAAGCTTCTCGATCAGCTCGAAGACAACGATGATGTGCAGAACGTCTATCACAATTGGGATATGCCCGAGGATGAAGAATAAATAACAAATAACAAAAAGGCGTGACGGCTTTTGCCGCCGCGCCTTTTTGATTTGCGCCTGACGGTGCGGCGGAGATATCCGCCGCCTCGCGCGTGAGGTGGGCGGGGTTTCTGACCTTTCGCCGCGGCGCCGGCAGCATTGCGCGAAAGGGAGGTGCGGAGCCGGGTTCCGCATTGGAATACGCTCGGTTTGCAGGAGGGGTAACTGTTTTTATTATAAACGGTTTCGCCTTTTTATTTGTTTTAATGCCGCCTATCCGGGCACAAATTAACAAAGATTCCCGCCCGATTGACATTAAGATGGGGGGATGTCATAATGGAAGCAAATGACAGCAAAGGAAGTGGGGGCATGTCGGGCACAGAGCTTCTGGACAGAATTGAAAATCAGCCAGCCGGAGATTTTAACGTCACGCTAGATGCGAACCGGATCGCATCTGACACGATCATCAAACTTGTCGCCTTCTGCGGAAAGAAAATCTATGAGACGGTGTCGGCCAGATACAAGGACCACGCCGCCAAAACTGCGATTGATTACGGACAGGCGTTCCAGCGTTACCTCGTCGCGGCCGAGGAGAAATACAGCAAAACCAAAACGCTTCTTTACCGGAAAGAGCCGAAGAATCTCTACGACTTTTATGAATGCGTCGGGGTCCGGTACGGAAATAGGCAGGTTTCCACCGAGCAGATAGAGAACCTGCTCGAGATCGGGCGCAATCTTCTGATCACCGGGACCGGCGGAATCGGGAAAAGCACCATGCTCAAGCATCTTTTCCTAAATGCGATCGAAACCACAAATTATATTCCGATTTTTGTGGAGCTGCGCAATGTAAACGACCGGGATCTGACCATTTCGGACTGCATCTACGAAAACCTTCG
Organism: Candidatus Fimivivens faecavium; assembly: GCA_018716105.1. Classification (GTDB taxonomy): domain Bacteria; phylum Bacillota; class Clostridia; order Oscillospirales; family Ruminococcaceae; genus Fimivivens; species Fimivivens faecavium. Next base: position 5,628 of record DVKH01000042.1, read on the forward strand.
AAATCTCGGCTTTGGTTTGGAGCGGGAATATTTCGAGTATAGTTTGGAAGCGGGCTGTTTTGTGTTCCTGTTCGACGGCTATGACGAGGTCCGGCAGAGCAAAGCAAACCAGGTTTCCGCTGAAATTAAAACCCTCTGCGACCGCTATCCGGAAAACTATTTCATTCTTTCCTCCCGTCCGGCGGAAGCGTTTGTCGGCTGGAACAGTTTTGTCGAGCTTGAGGCGATGAAGCTGTCCCGGCGGCAGGCGATCCGCCTGGTCTCCAAGCTCGATTATAACCCGCCGATCAAGGAAAAGTTCCTGCACGCGCTTTCAAACGGGCTGTTTGAGAAACACCGGTCGTTTGCGTCCAATCCGCTGCTGCTGACCATCATGCTTCTGACATTCGAGGATCATGCCTCGATCCCGGACAAGCTCCACAGCTTTTACGAACAGGCGTTTGTGACGCTCTTCAACCGGCACGACGCGACGAAGGACGGCTATGTGCGGGACATCAGGTCGAAGCTCCCGTTTGAAGATTTTAAGAGGGTGTTCGCGCATTTCTGCTTTAAGAGCTACTTCAAAAGCGACTATGAATTCCGCGAGGACCTTTTGACGGAGTATATCGAGATGAGCCGGGACAGAATGAACCTTTCGGGCCGGTTTTCAGCCGCGGATTATATCCTTGACCTGACGGGTTCGGTCTGCATGCTGATCCAGGACGGGTTTGTCTACCGGTTTACGCACCGGTCGTTTCAGGAGTATTTCGCGGCGCTCTGCACCATGAACTTTCCAGACGTAATCCAGCAGCCGCTTCTGACCCAGTGGCTGGAAAAGAATCCGGTCAATTTTAATTCCGGTTATGTGGATATCCTTTTTGATATTGAAGAGGACCGCTTTCTCAGAAACGCAATATTTCCGTTCCTGCGCAGGTTCCGCGGCTGGTACGAACAAGAGGGAAGAACCCCGTACTGGCTGCTGAAGTTCATTTTCGAATCTGCGTCGCTCGGTTATTATCCGAGCGGACCGGACGGCGAAGAGGAAACGGGTATCGGTTTTACGGTGAAAGACCGGCTCTATACCGGTGCGGTTGATTTTATCTGGGATCGATTCTACACCGGGCCGAATAGAGTCCAGCCGGTTTCACAGGAAGCGGCGGACTATGTGATCGACTATTTTGAGAAAACCTATGGCTTTGATCATGATGTTACTTTTGAAGAGATTGAACAGTCGGAAATCAGCGAGGATTTCATCCGGTACACTGCCTGCTGGTCGATCAGGAAGTTTGATTTCGCAATGGACTTTTTGGAGCGGTATGAACAGGAAACCGCGCGCCGGGACACCTCTCTGGCCAGCCTGATTGATTCGCTGTAGAAAAATCCCCCGGAAGGGTTTCCTTCCGGGGGCGCTTTTATCCCGATGGCGGGCGCGGGGACGGGCCGCACGGCCGAAACAGCCGCATTGTTCCATTTTATAATGGTTCAGACGGCGGCCGTTTGGGCGGCCTGAGCGAGCGCGTGCTGGCAGATGCCGTTCATCACGCAGTCCTGGCATTGGGGATTCCGGGCTTTGCAAACCGCGCGGCCATGCAGGACCAGCCGGTGGCAGAAGTTGTTTGATTCCTCGGGAGGAAGCGCCTCCCGCAGCTGCTTTTCGACCTTTGCCGGGTCCTTTGTGGCCGAGAGGCCGAGCAGGTTGGTGATCCGGATGCAATGGGTGTCGCAGACGACGGCGGGTTTTCCATAGACGTCGCCGACGATGAGGTTTGCGGTTTTGCGCCCGACGCCTGGGAGGGTCAGAAGCTCTTCGATGGTGTCCGGCACGACCCCGCCAAAATCTTCGACCAGTTTTTTCGAAAGGGCGACGATATCCCGCGCCTTTGTCTGATAAAGGCCGCAGCTTTTGATATATCCGGCGACTTCCTCCACCGAGGCTTCGGCAAGCGATTCCAGCGTCGGGAAACGGGCGAAGAGGGCGGGAGTCACCATGTTAACCCTGGCGTCGGTGCACTGGGCGGCGAGCCGGACCGAGATCAGAAGCTCGTAAGGTTTTTCGTACTCAAGCGAGCATTCCGCGTCGGGGTATTCCTGCTTTAATAGGGCGACCGCCCGTTCGGCGCGTTCTTTGTTCGTCATTGCCGTTCCTTCTTTCTGCCGCGTTTTATCCGTCGGCGGCTGATTCCTGTTGGAGTGCGGGCCGGGCCGGAAAGCGGGTTTGTCTTTTCTGATAGTGAATTTTGTTCTTATTTTACCGGGAGAAGCGGAAAATGTCAAACCGGCAATATGCGGCTTGGTTTTGACGGAAACCGGGACCTGCCGTCCATTCTGCGATAATTTCCGGCATGTTAAGGGTATTCGCTCCGGCTTTGTTTGGAATCGGATTTGTGCCGTTTTGCTCCCGACTGGAATAACCTGTAATGTGAAGACAGGAGGTGTCAAAAGTGTTCATGCAAGCCGTTGTGCTTGATGTGTATTGGGAGCGGTTACTGGTTCTCGATTTGAATACACGTCAGCGAGTGATGGTACTTACGCCGGACGCGCGCTGGTTTGGAATCGGCGATCTCGTCCAGATTTGGTATAACGGCGTTATGACGAACAGCATACCGCCGCAGATCAACGCAATCCGAATTGTCGCGGCGCCGCAGGGCGGATTTCCGGCCCCGCCCCCGGTGAGGCCGCCCGTATTTTTCCCGCCGGTAATTTTTCCGCCGGTGGTCGGGCCCGGCTTTTGCCTGCCGGGTTTCTGCCCGCCGGTCGGCCGCCCGCCCGTCGGCCGACCGCCGGTTGGCCGCCCGCCGGCCGGGGGCCCTCCCGGTAACCGTCCGCCTGGCGGGGGCCCTCCCGGTAACCGTCCGCCTGGCGGGGGTCCTCCCGGCGGCCGTCCGCCGGTGCGCCCCGGGCCCGGCCCGAGATAACCGTAAAGCCGCCCCTGTCCAGGGGCGGCTTTTTATCCGCGTTTTTCATAATAACTTTGGGGCGCCGAAAGAGCAGGGCTGTCTTTGTTTTTCAGCCTGTGCGGCGAGGGCGATTGCTTGCAGTGAGAAAACCCAAAATAAAAACGGGCGGCCCCCGGTAAAGCCGGTTCAGAAAGGCCCGCTGCGGAACAGCGGGTTTTTCTGAACCGAACTGTGTGGGGGACAGTCCGCTTTTGTTCGCCGTCCAAAATCAGCCGATGAGACCGTCCCTGTCGTCCAGGACGCTGCGGGGAAGCGCAAATTCGGGCCAGAACATGCTGCGCCCGGCGTTGGCAGCGACGTTTTCGGCCCCCAGGGTATCCTGCTCTGCGGCCGCTGCCGCAGAGGTATTCGCCGCGGTTTCGGCGGCCCTCGCCTGATTTCGGTTGAAGCGGCATTGGTTGCACTGGCATGCCATGCGATCAACTCCAAACTGTTTTATGTTGTCACCTTATCTTATGCAAACAGGTGGAAAAATGTTTCATTCCGACGTCGGTTTGAAACAGATTGTCCAAACGCGGCGTTTCGCTGGATTTAGACGGCCAAAGCGCAATGGGGTCTGTTGCGACATGTTTCACGCCCTTGAAACGACAAGAAAGGAATGGACAACGAAACTATAATCAAAAAAGAACATGCAGTTGGGGTGGTGAAGGGATGCCGGCAGTGGTATATGTGGACGTTCTGGTTGCGCTGAACTTCATGATGAATTTTGTCCTGCTCAGGGCCGCCGCAATGGTCCGCGGGCGGGACTTTATCTGGCAGCGGGCGGCGGTTGCCGCGATGGAAGGCGCGGTTTCGGCCTTGATCATCTTTCTGCCGTTTCCCGGCATCCTGCCGATGGGAATGTTCAAGCTCGCCGTCTGCGCGCTGATGGCGCTGACCGCCTACCCCTTTGTTGACTGGCTCGCGTCGCTTTGGGATGTGTTCGCATTGTTCCTCGCGAGCTTTTTATTTTCGGGCGCGATGCTTGCATTCCGGCTTCTGGCGGCGCCGGAGGGCTTGACGGTGTACAATGGGATCGTCTATTTCAACATCAGCGCCCCAGCGCTTGTCCTTTCCTGCATCCTGTGCTATCTGCTGGTTACGGCACTTTCGAAGCTGATGCTCCGGCGAAAGCCCGAGGAAGAAATCGTCCGGGTGACGGTGGTCTCGAACGGCTCGATGGCGGCCTTCGACGCGCTGCTCGATACCGGGAGCGCGCTTGTCGAGCCGTTTTCCGGGAAACCGGTGATTGTGGTGCGGGAATCGGCGCTGAAAACGGCCGTTCCGCAGGAAATCAGGGATTTCCGGTTTGAGGGCATGGCCGCACAGCCGCCGAAGGGTATTCGGCTGGTGCCGTTTTCCTCGGTCGGCGGGGCGGGGATGCTCCCGGCGTTTCTGCCGCAGCTGGTGAAGCTTTCCTACGGCGGCGAGGAAAAGGCTGTTTCAGTCTGGCTTGCAGTGACTGCAAAACCGGTTGGCACTGCGCAGTACCAGGCGGTCGCCAACCCTCGGGTTCTGGAACATAACTTCAAAAAGGTGGGTGTGGGTTGATGAAAAGGGCGTTGACCGGCGCGGGGCGAACGCCGATTGTGCGGTGGCTCCATCGGGTGTTAAAACTGCTGGGGCTCGCCGAGGGGATCTACTACATAAACGGTCCGGAGACGCTCCCGCCGCCGCTGACGCGGGAGGAGGAGCAGGATATGTTCCTCAGGCTCGAGGACGAGAGCGACGAGGAGGCGAAGCAGACGCTGATCGTCCACAACCTGCGGCTGGTCGTCTACATCGCGCGGAAGTTTGAAAGCTCCGGCCTCTGTGTCGAGGACCTGATTTCCATCGGGACGATCGGGCTGATCAAGGCGGTCAACACCTTTTGCCCGAAGCGGAATATTAAGCTCGCGACCTATGCTTCGCGCTGCATCGAAAACGAAATCCTGATGTATCTTCGGAAATGCCAGCCGCTCAAAAACGAGGTTTCGATCGACGAGCCGCTGAACATCGACTGGGACGGGAACGAGCTGCTGCTCTCCGACGTCCTCGGGACCGACCCCGATTCGATCAACCGGCCGATCGAGCAGGACGCGGAGAAGAGCATGCTCGCCGAGGCGATTGGCCGCCTCGGCGAACGGGAGAGGCTGATCATGCAGCTTCGGTTCGGGTTCCTTGACGGGGAGGAGCGGACCCAGAAGCAGGTGGCGGATATCATCGGGATTTCGCAGTCGTATATTTCAAGGCTCGAAAAACGGATTATCAAACGCCTGAAAAAGGAACTTGGAAGGGTGATCTAAGCAGAGCCGGGAGGATTGGCGCCTCCCGGCTTTTCGAATGCAGCGCTATTGTTTCCGGCGCCTGCGGGGCGGAAGCGATAAAAGGGATTTTTCGCGAAAAGGGCCCCGCAAATTTTTCCTGAACCTAAAAAAACGGCTTATTGACGCGCTCTTTTCACACCCGGACGGGCTTTGAAAATTTTACTGCCGGCGAAGGCTGAATGAACGTTTCGCACCGGCCCAATACTGATTAACGAAACAATCGGCAGAGGGGACGGATGCGCTTGTACGTCAACAAAGTTGAAATCTGCGGTGTCAATACGGCAAAGCTGGCGACGTTAAAAGAGAAAGAGAAGGAGGAGCTGTTAAGGCGGGTCAAGGATGGGGATCAGGACGCCCGGGAACAGTTGATCAGCGGGAATCTCCGGCTGGTGCTCAGCGTGGTGCAGAAGTTTACCAACCGGGGAGAGAACCTTGACGATCTGTTTCAGGTCGGATGCATCGGGCTGATCAAGTCGATCGACAACTTCGATATCAGCCAGAACGTGCGCTTTAGCACCTATGCGGTGCCGATGATTATCGGCGAGATCCGGCGCTATCTCCGGGACAACAACTCGATCCGGGTCAGCCGTTCGATGCGGGACACGGCCTATAAGGCGCTTCAGGCGCGGGAACGGCTGCTCGGTGAGAATCTCAAGGAGCCGACGGTCGGAGAGGTGGCCGAAGAACTTGGGGTGCACCGGGAGGACGTCGTCCTCGCGCTTGAGGCGATTGTCGAGCCGATTTCGCTCTATGAGCCGGTCTATTCCGACGGCGGCGACACCATTTTTGTGATGGACCAGGTGGGCGACCCTTCGGGCGACCGGGACTGGATGGATGAAATCGCGTTCCGGGAGGCGGTGGACCACTTGGGGGACCGGGAGAAGAAGATCCTGTCGCTCCGCTTTGTGACCGGAAAGACCCAGATGGAGGTGGCAAAGGAAATCGGCATCAGCCAGGCCCAGGTTTCAAGGCTTGAAAAGGGCGCGCTGGAAAAAATCAAAAAGCAGATATAGGAAACGGCCGTTCGGTGTCCCGAACGGCCGTTTTGATTCCGATTCAGTTTTCACTGGCGGCAAGCTGAGACGCCACATAACCGGCCGGCACGTCCATCCGCTTTGCGATCTCCGGGATGGAAAGGCCGCTGTCAGAAAACCGGCGCACGACGGCGGACATCGATTCGCCGACTTCGATGATATGCCGGTCCGGGTCGTAGAAGCGAACGGTCCGCTGGCCCCAGTTCTGTTCGAGAGGCGGATGGACGGTTTCGACCCCGAGGGATTCGAGTTTTTCGAGGAAGGCGTCGAACTGCTCTTCCTCAAAATAAACTTCGGCGTTGTTTGCGCCGAAGGAGACGTCCCCCGGCTCCTTCTGGAGAAACGCTGTCCATGTTTCGAAGGTTTGAAGCGAGAGAACGCCGCCGAGGGTGATGTTGGCGCCGAAGTCGTCGGTGACCGGAAGGCCGAGAACGACCTGGTAAAACGCTCTGGAGCGCGCGAGATCCCGCACGCAGAGAAGCATGGCGCCGAATTTCATATTTTGGTCTCCTTTCCTGTTTCAGCGCGGGGCGGACGCGGGACGGCGAAGGCGCCGCCGGGCGGCAAGCACGTTATAGAGCCGCATGAGCGAGGTGACGGTGATGATCCCCATCGCGAGCGCCCCGGCGATGCCGAGGGTGTGCAGGCCGAGGGACGCGGCCCTTTCGGTTTCGCCGAGGATGGCGGCTTCCACCGAATAGTAGACGCCGCCGCCGGGAACCAGCGGGATCAGCGCCGGAACCAGGTAGAGGGTTGCGGGAACCTTTTGCAGGCGGGCTGCAAATTCTGCGAAGAGCGAGATCGCGACCGTCGCCCAGAAATAGCATTCGATGTCCGAAATCAGAAGCCGCTCCGCGGCGAGATAGACAAACCAGCCGAGGCTGCCGCAGAACCCGGCGAAGAAGAGCTTGTTCCCGCGGATGTTATCGAAGATGCCGAACCCGAGCGAAGCGAAAAACGCATAGAGGCAGGGCAGGATGAATCCTGTGAGCATATATAAGCCGTCCTTTCCGATCCGATGAGATGAAGGGGGTTCAGACGCCGCCGAAGACGCCGCCGAGGAACCGAAGCGCAAGCATTACGCCGATCGCGATGCCGGTGGCGGTCAAAAGCGTTTCGGTCAGCTTCATCAATCCCGCCATCAGATCGCCGACGATAAAATCGCGGATCGAGTTGGTCAGCGAAAGCCCGGGGACGAGGTTCATCAGGGTGCCGATGATGATTTTGTCGATGTGCAGGGCGGCCCCGAACCGCACCGAGAGGAATGCGAACGCGCCGGCCGTGGCGCTCGCGGCGATGTTGATGAGGAAAGAGGAGAGGCCGAACCGCTCAAGCCGCTTGGAGAAGTATTTCATCGCGAGGCCCGCGGCAAACGCGACCGATGCGTCCCGAAGGTCCCCGCCGAAAAAGAGGGTGAAGAAAAAAGAAACCAGGGCGCAGGCGAACACCTGAAGGGCGGACGAATAGACGGGCTGGGCGTTGATCCGGGCGATTTCGCCCTCGACCCAATCCGCGGCCGGCCTGTCCCGGCAGATGACCCGGGAGAGGTTGTTGAAGCGGTCGAGCTTGTCGAGGTCGACGTTTTGGTTTTTGATCCGCCGTGTCCGGGTCCAGGAGCCGCCGTCCGCGCCCGTAACCGAGACCACGATGCTGGAAGGGATGGCAAACACGTCGACCTCCTTCGCGCCGTAAGCGAGGCAGATCCGCGAAATAGTCTCTTCGACACGGTAGATTTCCGCGCCGTGTTCGAGCATCCGGCAGCCGATGGCGGTTGCGGTGTCGATGAGCTTTTGATCGTCCATGAATTTCCCTCTGATGGTTTGTATTTGCAACTGACGGAAAAGGGCCCTGCTTATGATGCCTGACGCTGATTTCGCTGCGGTTACCATGCGTAACGGCGGGCCCGTCGGGCCTGCGTACTGCAGAAGCGGCCTACGAATCGTCTTAATAGACAATTTGGGTTCTGGTATAGCAGGCGCAGCGCGCGGCGTCCGCCGCGCAGGCCCCGCCTCTGGCGGGGTGGATTGGGCCGAGGGCCAATTCACTGCGGTTATTATATCACAAAAACCGCTTTTTTACAATCGATTCCTTTGTGACAGATTGGTTAACGAACCCTGACGCCGTCGACAAAGACCGCCTCCGGCTTTTCCAGCCCGCCGAGCGGGTCCCCGCGGTAGAACACAAGATCCGCGTCCTTTCCCGCCTCCAGCGAACCGATTCGCGCGTCAAGCCCGATGATCTCCGCCGCGTCCAGCGTAACGGCACGGATCGCCGCCTCAGGAGAAAGCCCCTCTCTCCTGCAAATGGCGGCGGAGAGCATCAGAAATTCCTCCGGTACTTCAGGATGATCGGTGCAAACGGCAATCTTTACACCGTTCTTCCAAAGAACCGCCGGATTACCACGGCTCATCGCCGAGAGTTCCGGCTTCGACCTAGTCCCGATGACCGGCCCGCAGACAACCGGGATTCCAGTGCGGGCAAGCCGCTCTGCGATCAAATGCCCCTCGGTTCCGTGGATGATCACCGCGCGGAGCGAGAATTCCCTGGCAATCCGGACGGCGGTAAAGAGGTCGTCCGCCCTGTGCGCGTGAAAATGCGCCGCAACTTCGCCCCGCAGCACCGGTAGAAGCGCCTCGCATTTCGCGTCGTACTCCGGCGGGTCCAGCTCCCCTTCCTCATCCTTTTCAAATGCATCCAGATCCTCTCCATAGCGTCTGGCGCGGTACAGCTGCTCCCGGATGACCGCGGCTGTGGCCATGCGGGTGGTCGGCGTCTGCGACCGGTGGGCATAGACGTTTTTCGGGTTCTCGCCGAGCGCGAATTTCATCGCGATAAACGGTTCGATCACCATGTCATCCACACAGACGCCGGCGGTTTTCAGCGCCGCCATCTGCCCGCTGATCGGATTCGCGCTCCCCGGGCCGGTGACGACGGTCGTCACGCCGTAGTCCAGCGCCTCAGAAAACCCGCGGTCCATGCCGTTGACCGCGTCGATTGCGCGAAGGTGCGGCGTTGTGGGGTCGGTCTCCTCGTTTCCGTCCTCTCCCTCCGCCCCGAGCGAATCCCCGAACATCCCCAGATGGCTGTGCGCATCCACAAGCCCGGGATAAACATGGAGGCCGGCGAACGAATCGTCCCCCGCTTCCCCATCCCACTGGGACATCGGGCCCAGCCGGGCGATTTTCGTCCCCTCGATCAACAGATATCCCCGCCCGATCACCGGCGAAGACACCGGATGCAGAACCACATTTTGAATCAGCATTTGACCTGTCCTTTCTTTTAAATACGGCCAGATACGAAAAAAACCGCTGCGTTCGCCGGAAACCAGCGCGGCGCAGCGATTTTGAATGTCCTACTTTGAATGGCTCTTCTTGCCGGAAGAACCCCGTTTTCCGTCGATATTCCTCTTGAGATCAGAAATCTTGGAATCGCTCGTCTGCTTAAACTTCGACAGCATTTCCTCAAACGACTGCGGCCCCGTTTTAGCGCTCCAGTCGCGGTCCGAACCGGGCCCGATTCTTCTTGGGGCGGGCGCGGCGTGCGGCGGTTGTTCCACAGCGCGCTTGATGGAAAGATTGATCTTCCCATCCGGTGTGATCGCCAGAATTTTTACCCGGACAATCTGGCTGTCCGAGATAAAGTCCTTGATCTCCTTGACGTAGGTGGCGGCGACTTCAGAAATATGAACCATACCGGTCTTTCCGCCGGGAAGTTCGACAAATGCACCGAATTTGGTGATCCCCGTGACCTTTCCCTCAACAATCGATCCAACCTCAAGAGCCATATGTGAGTTGTTCCTCCCTGGTATTTGTTACCCCTTATTTTCCCGAGACGTCGATAATGATCTTTTCGTCTGGATAAGCGAATTCCAGTTTATCCCGTGCGATCCTCTCGATATACTCCCGGTTTTCCCCCATTTGGAGCATCCGCTCCGTCTCTTTGTTTTCAAGTTTCTGCTGTTCAACACTCTGCTGAAGCAAAATAAGCTCTCTTCTCTTGGCTGTCACATCAAGCTGCATGTTCACGAGCGTTACCGCTACATAAGTCACAAAACAGATTACGCTGATTCGAAGAAGCAGACTAGCTTTTTGCTTTCTGCGCCTGACCGCCACCCATTTCGCCTTCCTTTCGCCGTTTTCTGATACGCCTGCTTGCAGAGCGGGCCTTAGAAAAATTATACAATAAAACACGGCGGCGTTTCAAGCTATATTTTGCGCGTTCGGAAGCTTTTTTCAGTTCTTTTTCCCGTTTTTTCAGCGTTCTATGTCCTGCTTTGACGAGAGCCGAAGTCAATCGAAAAACGGGGCGCACCGTAATGCTCCACAGGAAATGAAAAAACCGTCTGAAAAATGCGATGATCGCGTCGGCTGCAGCCATCACCGCGCACCCGACGGTAAAGTAATAAACGCATGCGCCCAGCAGCTGTCCCACGAGGACAAACCAGCGAAGCCTGCCCTCAGAATAATTCATCATATAGGTAAACGAGAGGACAGCGCAGATTAAGAAGAACAGAATATCCTCGACGGCGATCAGAAAAGACGGAAGCGGGAACGCTTTGCGCGTGATCCGGAACACGTCATAGATTGCCCCGAGGAGCATGCCGAGGGCGCAGGACATCAAAAAATTCACGCTTTGCTGCGCGATGTTGATGCTGATGTCCGGCTGCTGAGCGGCAGCGGTCAGCGAAAGAGCCGGGACCATATGCTGCCTTTCGCCGACACGTTGTCGGAATATTCCAGGCTTACAACCTCGCCTTCCAGCGAAAGTTCGCCCGCGTCCACGTCGATTCGGTTGATGTGCAGATTATATCCCCGGACCAGAAGCTCGCCCTCGTCGGTGAACACCGCGACAGCCTCCTCGTCGAAGCTGTCGATATCGGTGACGCCCGTAATCGTCAGGTTTCTCCGATCCTCCATCACCACGTTGTGCCGCGAGGACACCGCTTTTTTCTCCTCGGCCATTTCTGTCTCGCCCTCCCCGTCATGAAGCTTTCTCTCCATTTTATGAGGACAGGCGACAGGATATGCCGAAACCGGCCGCCGCTCTGAAAGGACTGCGCCGCTTAATCCAAAACGGTGTACAGATCAGACGCTGCATCCTTCGCCGCGTGCTCGGCGACCGTTACAATCCTCACCTTCACCGGCTTCTGCCCAAGGCTGATTTCAAGAACGTCCCCTTCTTTCACCTCATAAGAGGCGCGGGCGGGCTTTCCGTTGACTGAAACCCGCCCGGCGTCACAGGCTTCGTTGGCTACGGTGCGCCGCTTAATCAGCCGGGATACCTTTAAAAATTTGTCTAACCGCATGTTTCCTCCGTTCCGGTCCCCAGCCGGTCATCTCCGGCAGGGACCCTGAAGATATGGCAAAACCGCCCTTGACAGGCGGTTTTCCGAATCAAATCAAACCATTTTAATGGCCGCAACTCTGGGACAGGCTATATGGCCAAAACAGCCGCTGGCTATTTTTATTGCAGTACAGGTCTTTACTTTGAAACGGCGTCTTTGAGCGCCTTGCCAGCCTTAAAGGCGGGGAGCTTCGAAGCCTCGATGGTGATCTCTTCTTTGGTTCTCGGGTTAATGCCCTTGCGCGCGCTGCGGGTCTTCACCTCGAACACGCCGAAACCAACCAGGGACACCTTCTCGTCCGCGACAAGAGCGTCGGTGATCGCCTCAAGCACGGCATTGACAGCTTTTTCGCTGTCCTTTTTGGACATCTCCGCCTTCGTAGCCACTGCGGCGATTAAATCTGCCTTTGTCATTTTAAAAACCCTCCACTTTGTTTTTGTTGTGCTGAAGCGCCTTCGCTTCGTCCCAAAGCGCGTTCTTAGCTTCAATGCTCTCGAGCTTTAGGTCGAGGCCCCGCTTCCTTGCCATCCCTTCAACCGCTTCAAAACGGCTGATAAACTTGTCGCAGGACCGAACCAGGCTCTCCTCCGCATCGATGCCGATCAGCCTCGCAACATTGACCACTGAAAACAGCAGGTCGCCAAGCTCTTCTTCAGATCCGGGCTTGTCCCCCGCAGCGATCGCCTGCCGAAGCTCGTCGAACTCCTCGCAGAGATCCTTCAGCGCCATTTCAATACCGGGATAATCAAAACCCGTTTTCGCCGCGCGCTTCTGCACCTTTTGGCTGCGCATCAACGCCGGGAAAACACGCGGCACGCTTTTAACGGCGTCAGTCGCAGTTTTCTGTCCCTTTTCGCGTTTTTTGATTTCCTCCCAGTTGTCAAGGACTTCCTCTGAATCCCTTACGCTCACTTCCCCAAAAATATGGGGATGCCGGAGGATCAGCTTTTTACAGATGCCGTCCGCCACGTCGTCGAAGCGAAAATGCCCCGCCTCTTCGCTCATCCTCGAATGGAACGCCACCTGCAGCAGGAGGTCCCCCAGTTCTTCTTTGAGCATTTCAGGGCTTTCCATGTCGATCGCTTCCACAACCTCATATGCCTCTTCGATCAGGTTATTTCGGATCGACTGATGGGTCTGTTCCCGATCCCAGGGGCATCCGCCCTCGCCTCGCAGCAGCTCCATAATCCGGAGCAGATCTTCGATGCGGTAATTCTGCTTCTGGTCGAAAGAAAGTCCCATTTCAAACGCTTCTCCTTTATCTTTGGCAAAAAACGCTGTTCTAATATTAACCTAAAAGATTTTTCTTTGCAAGGTATTTTTCAAATTTCGGGCCATTTTTTAGGAGCCTGAGGTCATCGGGCGTAATGGTGCGCAGCAGCAGAAGAGAGACAGCATAAACAAGCGCCCCGGCAGCCACCGCAGGCAGCACCGAAAGCCCGCTGCCCGTCGCCCGGAACAGAAACCCATATCCCGCCCAGGCTGTTCCAGCGCAGAGCGCAGCCGCCGCAAGCGGTTTTGCAAACAGGAACACGAGGTTGAGGTTGGCGTCAATCTCCCGCAGCAGAACCGAAAGCCCGCCCAGCAGGATCACAAGATAGCACAAAAGCGTCCCCCATGCGGCCCCGGTGACGTTCACCGATGGGATTGCAACCGTTAAAACGTTTGCAAGGAGCTTGACAATCCCGCCCAGCGCCATCAGCTTCACCGGCGCATAAATTCGCCCAACCGCCTGCAGCATGCTGTTGACCGGCGCCGTCATCGCGGAAAATATCGCCGCAATTCCGAGGATGCGCAGCAGCGGCGCCGCCACCAGAACCTCGCTCTGGTTTGCGCAAAACAGGAGCGAAAGGATCGGCTCCGCGAGCACCGTCATCCCAAGCCCGGCCGGAATCGCGACGGCCGCCGTAATCTTGAGGACCGACTCGGCGGAGCAGCGCAGCGGGCCGCGCCTTTTTTTGGCCCAGAGTTCGCTGATCATCGGAAGCGCGCTCACTCCAAGCGAAGCGGTCACCGACGGAACAAGATGGAACACCGTCAGCGCGAGCCCCGTGTAGGAGCCGTAGAGAAAATTCGGCAGTTCCCCGGCGCCGATCGCGGACAGCCCCGCATCAGGATGGGAGGCGATCACCGCCGGAAGATCCAGTTCGATCGCCTTTCCCAGCCGGTTCATTACCGTGACCAGATCGACCATCGAGGTCAGGTTGATCACCAGCGCAGAGAGACAGACCGGCAGGGCCACCGACAGCAGCCGAAGTGCAGGATGGTTTAGTTTTTCACCGGGAAAAGGGGCGTTTTTCGCTGTAATGTTATTTCGCTTTACAGGATGAAAAAGCGCAAGATAAAGCGCTCCCGCCGCTGTTGAAAGGGTTACGCCGAGGACGGCGGCCGCGGCGGCGACAGGCGCAATCGCCCGCATCGCCTCGGCTTCGTTGGCGGCCGCCGCGCCGTAAACCAGAAGCCCGTTTTCAAAGCAGTCCAGTCCATACCGGACCGCCGCAACGGCGAGCAGAATGCCGAACACGAGCTTCGCGACGGCTTCCACCACCTGTGACGAAGCCGTCGGCCGCATGTTCCGCGTGCCTTCGTGATAGCCGCGGTAAACCGAGGAAACGCACGCAAATAAGAGCGCCGGCGCAATTGCGACCGTCGCGAGATAGGCGGACGGATTCCCGACCAATTGGAGGACGCCCCCCGCCCCAAACCCGATCGCCAGCGACAGCAGAAGGCCGATCATCGGGAACAGCCAGAGCGCCGTCCGGTAGATACGGTCCGCGGTTTCCCGCTGGCCGAGGGCGTTCGCCTGCGAGACCAGCTTGGAAACGGCGACCGGAAACCCCGCCACCGAAAGCGCATAAATCGGGTTAAAAAAACTGTAGGCGGTCATGAAATACCCCATGCCCGCGCCGCCGACGATGTTGGTCAGCGGAATTTTAAAAAACGCGCCGATGATTTTGACCAGCATCGTCCCCGCAATCAGCACGGCTGCGCCTCCCAGGAACGACTGCCCCCTTTTTTCCGCCAAACCGCCACCTCCCCGCTTTCTCTCCAAACTTTATGCCTGGGGAAGGCGGCATTATGCCCGGGGGACAGCCAAAAAACAAAACATCCGCGGCCATCTGGAACCGCGGATGCGCTGTTTTTATTCTTCTGTGGAATCTTCTGGATTCGACGTTCCATCGCCCTTCTGCGGCTGGGTTTTCGGCTTTTTAAGGTTTGCCCCGCACTTCGAACAATAGGTCGATTCATAGGGATTGACCGCGCTGCATCTCTGGCAGGTCACGCCCCGTTTGATATCCGAAATCTTGGTGTTGATCTCGTTGAGTTCCACAATCAGGCCATCCTGCTCCTTGATGCAGACCGCGATCAGGTCGCTGTTGTCCGTCCCGGTCTTTTCCTGCTCATAAACAAGATTCCCGATCCGTTCATAGGTGCTCTGCATCATCGCATTGACCTGGGAAGCCTGCATTTTGAGCTTTGAAACCTCGACGGCCTCCCCCGTTTTGCGGGTCGCAATACTCGCTACCTGTTTTGCACCAAATAAAAGTTCATCAAGCTTCGACAAATCCGGTCACCTCTTTCAGTTCATTGACGTCGTCCCCCCGTTTTTGTATGAAACGGGCGTATTTTTGGGGCGCCATGTTTTTGACCGCAGGCCGCGACGTTTTCCGGCCCCGGTTAAAGTTCCTGTCTTCTCCCCATTGCATTCTATTATACCTCTTGCACTGGGAGAAAACAACAAACAAACGATTAATTTCCAATGAACTCCCGAAGCAGCGAATCGGCCGGGATCAGCGCATGGTCGATATCCAAAAATGCGTCGAGGATCGCCTTAATCTCCCGCGCCTTCTCGCCAAACAGCGGATCCTCAAGCACTGGGCCGAGAATCGGGAGCACATACTGGTGGAATACGCAGGCCTCGTAATCGAGCGAGGAGTCAATCTTAAAATCGACGTTATCCCGAAACGGGTAGATATACTCCTCTTCCCCCTCCAGGATGCCGTCCCACATCGAGATGGTCCCGAGCGGCGGGTGTCCCCGGAAGTTGTAGTCCCGTACCATCCGGCGGATCAGCCTCATGTTCTTGGGCGTAAGGATCTCGGTCTCCCCGTCGAGGAATTTCGTCCTCGTGCTGACATAGCCTTTTAAGATCTTCCCCTGGTCGAGCGCTTCGACCAGGATCGGATTGAGGGCGTGCAGGCCCTCCACAATCAGGATATCCTGCTTTTCAAGCGTGATCCGCTGCCATTCGCTCTTCCGGCTGCTCTGTTCAAAGTCGAACTGCGGAAACAGCGCGGTCCCGTTCTGGCTCAGTTCCAAAAGGCACCGGTTGATCAGCGGGATGTCGAGCGCATACACCGATTCCATATCCGGCGTTCCGTCCGGTTTCCTGGGATACTGCGCGATGCCGAGGAAAAAATCGTCAAGCGAGACGACCGGCGCCATCTTGCCCCGGTGGCGGAACACCTCGCTGAGCTTGTGGGCGGTGGTCGTTTTCCCGGAAGAGGTCGGCCCCGCGAGCAGAAGAACGTCA
The DNA here is from genome assembly GCA_018716105.1 of Candidatus Fimivivens faecavium. GTDB lineage: Bacteria > Bacillota > Clostridia > Oscillospirales > Ruminococcaceae > Fimivivens > Fimivivens faecavium. The sequence goes on from DVKH01000042.1 coordinate 21,761, forward strand.
TACCGCCCTTCATCCCCAGCGAACGCGGCGACCGCTTCGAGCTGGGCGCGGTACCCCTCCTCGCAGGCCGCCACAAAACCCGCCGGGTCCTCGGCCGCCCTCCGGTTGATGTCGGAGAGCTGAACATGGAGGTTCTTATAATACTCGACTTGCTTCATAGAGCCGCTTCACCTCTTCCTTTCTTCGGAGGATTTCGTAAAACTTCGAACAATATTCATATGGATATTTGTAGTTAAATATGCGGGTGAGTTTTCTCTCTCCGCCAAGGCAGAGCTTGGTCGAAGCGCCCGCCCCCGCCGCGAGAATGGTCTGGGTCTCGTCCATGATGTAGACGTTATAACAGCCTTCCCGCCCGGGCTTCGCGTATCCGGTGTTGTCGAGGTTGTCCACCGAACCTTTCTGCCGGTAGAGGTAATAGGGCCGGTATCCTGCTCCGGTCAGCCGCTCTCTGGCCTCGTCCACCATCCGGCTCACCTGCTGCCGCCGCTCGAACACGTCGCTTTGGCTCTCCGCCGCGAGGGCGGAGGAACGCTTTTTGGCGAGGGTGTGCACGGTCACGTTTTCAGGCGCGAGCGCGAAGACCCGGTCCAGCGTCCGCGAGAATCCGTCCGGGTCGTCCATAGGAAGCCCCGCGATCAAGTCCATATTGATGTTGTCAAACCCCAGCCCCCGTGCGAGCGAAAACGCCCTCTCCACGTCGGCCGCCGTATGCTTTCGCCCGACGGCGCGGAGCACCTCGTCCCGCATGCTTTGCGGGTTGACCGAAAGGCGGGTCGCCCCCGCTTCCCGGATCGCGCGGAGCTTTTCCGCGTCGATGGTGTCCGGCCGGCCGGCCTCGACGGTGTATTCGAGGAGGCCGGCAAAGTCAAAGGATTCCCCGACCGCCGCGAATAAAACTCTCATCAGTTCCGCCGGGATTGCGGTCGGCGTCCCGCCGCCGAAATAGACGCACCGGAGCCGGAGCCCCAGCTCCTTCGCGATCCGACCAGTCGACCGTATCTCCTCAGCGAGCAGCCGGACATAATCGGGGATCAGCTTTTTCGACCGCTCCACATCATGGGAGATGAACGAACAATAGCTGCACCGGCTCGGGCAGAACGGGATCGAAACATAGAGGCTGAAGCTGTCGGGGGTGTTCTTCGCGTTAATCCCGGCCTCCACCGCCTGAATCCCGAGCGCGAGATCGATCATACGGTCCTCAACGAGATACTCCTCCCGGAATTTCCGCCGGACCGCGTCTTCGCCCATCCCCGCCTCAACCGCCCGGTGGAAGAGCTTCACCGGGCGCACGCCGGTCAGGATGCCCCAGCGCGGCCGGATGCCGGTCAGATCGGAGAGCAGGCCGAACATCATCCGCGCGAGCGCGAACACCGCTTGCTTTTCCGCCGTCCCTTTTGCAACCTTCTGCGCCGCTTCCAGCCGCTCCCCGCCGAGCGAGATCACAACCGAGCAGGCTCCGCCGCCCTCGAGCGAAGCAAAGATGAAGTCCCCTGCGTCCGGCTGCCCGCCCGGGCTCCGAACCTCAACCGACGGAAAAAACATCCCGGCCAAGCGCTCGAGTTCATAAACCGAGGACAGCCCGTTTAAAATCAGCCTCATTCGGAGAGCGCTTTCCGGATATACATGTTGCGTTTCTTCTCATGCCCCATGTTTGTCGGCGACCCGTGTCCCGGGAACACCTCGACCTCGTCGGGAAGCGACGCAAGCTTTTTCAGCGATTCCAAAAGCGTATCGTAGTTTCCGCCCGCGAGATCGGTCCGCCCGACCTCCTCGAGGAAGAGCGTATCCCCCGAAAACAGCAGGTCCCCGCACCGGTAGCAGACGCCGCCGAAGGTGTGTCCGGGCGTATCGATCACCGAGAAGGTCATCGCTCCAACTGTGATCTCGTCGCCTTCCTTCACCGTCCGGTCCGCGGAAAGGCCCTTGTAATCTTCCGGATCGCCGTACATCCGCACGCTGGCCGAGGAGGCCGCGTCCGCCAGCATCGGCGCATCGTTTGCGCCGACGATCACCGGAACGTCGGGATAATACCGCTTGAAAGCGCGGATACCGCCGGTGTGGTCAAAATGGCCGTGGGTCAGAAGAATCGCCTTTGGGGTCAGCTTTTTCTCCTGAAGTCGGCCGGCGATGCCGCCGCCGTTGGCGCCGGGGTCAATCACCGCCGCGTTCCCGTCGCCGTCGGCGACCACATAGCAATTTGTCTCAATCGGTCCTACCACCATTGAAAATAGCTTCATCCGTTTTCCCTGTCCTTTCCCAGACCCGCCGCAGGCGCCGGTTCATTTTGAGTCCCCTGTTTTGCCGCGCCGGGCATGATTTCATCGGTGTCAAGGAAGATGGTAACCGGCCCGTCGTTCACAAGCGAGACCTTCATCTTTGCCCCGAATTGGCCGGTCTTCACCTCGCCGACCCCGGCCGCCTGGAGGCGCCGGCAGTATTCCTGATACAGCTCATCCGCGGCCGGCGGTTTTTCCGCCCGCACGAACGAGGGCCGCCTTCCCTTCCGGCAGTCGGCGTAAAGGGTAAAGTTCGAAATGACCAGAGCCGAGCCGCCGACGTCCAGGAGCGAAAGATTCATCTTGTCCTCCCCATCGGTAAAAACCCGAAGCGCGGCCGTCTTATCCGCGAGAAACGCGGCTTCGCGCGCGGTGTCGCCCTCCTGCACGCCGACCAGAATCACAAATCCCGGCCCGATGCCGCGGGCCTCCCCGCCGTTGATCTCAACCGAAGCTTCGGTCACGCGCTGTAAAATCGCTCTCATCGATTACCCGTCCCCCGTTTTGTTTCGTTCACATCGAAAGCCGCTCAATGGAAAGCACGCCCTGCACCTTCTTGAGGTTCGAAGTGATGAAGTTATATTGACTGACGTCGTTGATCGAAATCGTCACCTGGAACCCGGTTTTTTCGTCCTTCAGCTCCTTTGCGACAAACGAGTGGACCGGCACATGCATGTTGTTGAGCGCGACGCTGATATCCGCGATCAACCCGTCGCGCCGCATCGCCACGATGTTAACCGTCGACTGGAAGGTTTCCTTCACCGTCTTCGCCCACTGGGTCTTCACCCAACGGTCGGCCTGTTCGGGATCATCGATCGCGCTGACGACATTCGCGCAGTCCCGCTTGTGAATCGAAACGCCGTAGCCGCGCGTGATAAACCCGACGATATCGTCGCCGGGGAGCGGGTTGCAGCATTTCGCAAATTTCACGAGACACCCTTCCAGCCCTTCGACGATCACGCCGCTCGAAGCTTTCCGCTCCCGCTTGGGTTTCACGGTCAGCGCCTTTTCCGGATCGTCCAGGTCGCGGGCTGAGCGGTAATTGCGGATATAGTCCTCCTTGAGCCGCGGAAGAATCTTCGAAAGCTGAAGCCCGCCGTAGCCGATCGCCGCCATAAAGTCGTCGACCGTCGCAAGATTCTGCCGCTTCGTCTCCTCGAGCAGGAACGCCTCCTGCTGCTGGGGATCGAGGACGATATTCGAGCGCTTAAACTCCCGCTCGATCATCGCCCGGCCCTCGGCGATATTCTCCTCCCGCCGCTCCTTTTTAAACCAGCCGCGGATCTTGTTGCGCGCCTCGGTTGTCTTGACGATGTTCAGCCAATCCCGCTTTGGCCCCGCGGTCTTGGCGTTCGAGGTGATGATCTCGACGATCATGCCGGTCTCGACAACCGAATCAATCGGCACGATCCGCCCGTCGATCTTCGCCCCGACCATCCGGTTCCCGACGGCGGAGTGGATCGCATAGGCGAAGTCGAGCACCGTCGCACCCGCCGGCAGGTTGATCACGTCGCCCTTCGGCGTAAAGACGAACACCTCGTCGGGCGCAATATCGGTTTTGATGGTCCGGACGATGTCCTCGGCGTCGTCGCCCTCCTGCTGGTTTTCCAGCAGCTGCCGCACCCAGGCAAGCCGCTCTTCGAGCTTATCCTTGCCGCTGATGCCGGCCTTGTATTTCCAGTGCGCCGCAATTCCGTATTCGGCGGTGTAATGCATATCAAAGGTGCGGATCTGAATTTCAAACGGGATGCCGCCCTTGTCGAACACCGTCGTATGAAGCGACTGATACATGTTCTGTTTCGGCGTCGAGATATAGTCCTTGAACCGGTTTGGAAGCGGCTGGAACATATCGTGGATGATGCCGAGAATATTGTAGCATTCGATGACCGTGTCCACGATGATCCGGACCGCGTAGACGTCGAACACCTCGTCGAGCGACCGCCCCTGCATATACACCTTCCGGTAGATGCCGTAGATGCTCTTGACACGCGCCTCGATGACGACGTTCGGGTGCTCCTGCTTGACCCGTTCATAGATCCGCTGGCGGATGCCCTCGAGGAACTTTTTCCGGTCCCATTTCCGAAGGGCAAGCTGGCTTTCAATCTCGTGATACGCGATCGGATCGAGATACCGGAGCGAAATATCCTCCAGTTCCTCCTTTACCTTTTTAATGCCGAGCCGGTGTGCGAGCGGCGCATAGATTTCCATCGTCTCGAGCGACTTATACCGCCGCTTGTCGTCGGGCAGGAATTCAAAGGTCCTCGCATTGTGGAGCCGGTCGGCGAGCTTGATGATGATCACCCGCACGTCCTGCGCCATCGCTAGAAGCATCTTGCGGACGTTCTCCGCCTGCTGCTCCTCCCGGGAGGAATAGGGGATTTTCCCGAGCTTGGTCACCCCGCCAACCAGCAGCGCCACGTCGTGGCCGAAGTTCTTTTCCACCATTTCGATGGTGATGTCGGTGTCCTCCACCACGTCGTGCAGAAGCGCCGCCGAGATGGACTCGGTGTCCATGCCGAGCTCGGCCAGGATGACCGCGACCGCGATCGGATGAATGATGTACGGCTCGCCGGAGGCGCGCTTCTGCTCCCCATGAGCTTTCGCGGCAACCTCATAGGCTTTTGTGATCGTAGCAACGTCGTATTGTTTGCCGCTCTGTTCGATCTTCTGCAGCAGGTCTTCAAATGTGATGTTATGTTTGTCCGGCATATTCGTTGGTCAAACTCCTTATAATCTTCGAGCTTTCGAGATCCACCTTCGGCGACTGAAGGTTGACGGCCGCCGTTCCGTCCTCATGGATCACCAGAAGCGAAAGCTCGAAGAGGACCTCAAGGATGATCCGGTACTTCAGATAGTCCGGCCTCGGATTCATCCTCTGATAAAGAACCTCCGGCTGATAGCTTATGCAGCGGAGCTTTTTGAAATACCGATAGACCACCGCGACCTCGTCGCGGGAAGGCGCGAGGCCGGCTTGTCCCATCTCGCCCCTCCGGTACTGCTCATAACGTTGTTCTTCCCGGTAAAACCGCTCATAGTCAAATCCGCAGAGCCGAACGCCGAGCATCTTGAGCGACACTCTCGCCTCGTTCTGCCAGACGTTGACCGAAGCGGTAAACGCGGCGTCGATCAGGTCGCCTTCCTGAACAGGGAGCGCCTCCCGCGTCATAAAAAACCACACTGTCTGAAAGCTGACGCCGTTTTTGGAACAGCTCAGCCGGACATGTTTTCCCTCTCCCATTGGCACAATCCGGTCGAGCCTCGCCCCCATGATGCAAAAGGCCGGGTATTCGTTGCCCGCGCCAAACGGCTCGAGCGCCGAAAGCGCCTCGATTTCGGCCGGATTCATCTCGCCTGGGGCCACTTCACAATCGATTGAAAGGCGCTGCGGCGGCATCACCGGGTAATGGGCGGCGGCATACGCCTCCATCGCCTCTGCAAACCACCCGATGTCTTCGCTTCGAAGCGACATCCCCGCCGCCATCGGATGCCCGCCGTAGCGGGTCAGCTTTTCGCGGCAGGCGCCGACCGCTTCGATCAGTGAAAAGCCTTCGACGCTCCGCCCGGAGCCCTTCGCCTCTTCGCCGTTTCGCGCGATCAGGATACAGGGTTTTCCATACCGTTCCACCACCCGCGAACAGACGATTCCCGCGACCCCCGCATGCCAGCCCTCGCCAGAAAGGACCAGGACCCGCCGCACAGAGAGCGCCGGATCAGCCTCCATCGCCGCGGCCACGTCGTCAGAGATCTTTTTTTCGAGCGCGCGCCGCTGCCGGTTGAAGCCCTCGAGCCTTTCTGCCAGCTCCTTCGCCTCGGTCTCGCTCTCAGTCAAAAGCAGCATCACTGCCCAGTCCGCCGTATCGAGACGGCCGGCCGCGTTGATCCGCGGCGCGAGGCCGAACGCGATCGATTCGGCCGAAAAGCGCTCCCGTTCCACGCCGGCGGCGGCGATCAGCTCCCGAATGCCCGGCCGGATGGAATCCCGGAGCTGTTCCACCCCCCTGCGGACGAAATACCGGTTTTCACCGGTAAGCGGCACCACGTCCGCAACCGTCCCGATGGCCAAAAAATCGGCGTATTGTTCCAGGAGGCCGTAACCGCGCTCTCCTTCCAGCGCACAGAGCAGTTTAAACGCAACCCCTGCCCCGCAGAGGTCGGGGAATGGGTAGCCGCAATCCTCGCGGTGCGGGTCGACCACCGCCGCCGCGCCGGGCAGAATTTCCCTTGGCATATGATGATCGGTGATCACCGTCTCTATGCCGAGCGACGCGGCATAGGCGACCTCATCGATCGCGGACACGCCGTTGTCCACGGTCAAAATCAACTCCACCCCGAGGCGCTTGAGTTCGTCGATCGCGCCGCGGTTGAGGCCGTAGCCCTCCCGTTCCCGGTCCGGAATATAATAAAGCGCCCGCGCGCCCACGCTTTCGAGATAGCTCATGACCATAGCGGACGCGGCGACTCCGTCGCAGTCATAGTCGCCGTAAACGGCGATGAACTTCCCCTCTTCGATCGCCCTCGAAACACAGACTGCGGCCCGGTCCATATCTTTGAGCAGGAACGGATCGTGCAGCGGATCAGCTGCCTCCCCCACAAGCCCGCAGACCGTCTCAGGCGACAAACCCCGCGCGGCCAAAACCCGCCCCGCGAGCGCCGATACCCCGGCCTTCTCCCGAATTTTGCCGGCTCTCTCCCGGTCTTCCGGGAGCAGGCGCCAAAGTTTCGTGCTCAAAAGACACCTCCGAATGGATGCATTCACCCAATAATAAGTTTATTTTATCACTTTTTGGTGAAAATTACAATCACTTTCCCATCACAGGGCGATAACCTTCCCGCCGCAGCGGCCCCGGAAAAGCGGAAGGCGCCGGGAGCGGTTTTCAGCCGGCCCGGCGCCTTCTCAGACAAGCGAGTGGGAACAGATCAGGATTGTTTGTCGTTTTGGCGGGTATCTGGGTGATACTTCATCAGCGTCTCCATCCGCTTTTGCCAGAGAACCTCCTCCGGCAACTCGACCTGGGAACAGTCAAGGCAACGCCCCATGCCATCGAGCGAGATCTTTTGTAAAACGCACTGGTTCTGGTTCCAGTAAATACAAAAGCGGTTTTCACAATTCATGGCCTCACCATCTAATATGACTAAATATGGATTGTAATCATTATACCGCTTACGTCTGGCGTTTGCAATGCATATTTTACTATAAAAACATGACATAATATGTGCAATATCTTCGCAATGCGGGGTGATTGCCGTGAAAGAGTTTAAAATCCCGTCCATTCCGCCGACGACCAATAAAACCGTCCGCTTTCCTAACGATCTCATCGAAGGGGTGGAAAACGCGATTCGCGGCAAGGACTGCACCTTTTCCGCATTCGTAATCGAAGCTGTCCGTTCGGCGCTTCGCTGTCTGGAGGAAGAAGATCAGACTAAATAAATCCGAAAAACCGGGGCGCGGTCTTCGCGCCCCTTTTTTATGCCCGCCTTCCGCCGCCGGGCGCGCGGTACCGCTCGATAATCCGCTCCGCGACCCTCAGCCCGTCCACCGCCGCGCTCATGATGCCGCCGGCGTACCCCGCGCCTTCGCCCGTGGGATAAAGGCCCTGCGTTCCCACCGCTTCGAGGCTCTCCCCCCGCAGTATCCGCACCGGCGAAGAAGTCCTGGTTTCCACCCCGGTCAGAATCGCGCCCGCGCCGTCGAAACCGCGGAGCTTACGGCCGAACGCCGGAAGCGCCCTGCGCATCATCTCCACCGCGGCCGGCGGAAGCAGCTTTTTCAGGTCGCATTCATTCACCCCAAGGGGATAGGTCGGCGCAACCGGTTCCGAGGGCGGCGCGCCTTTGAGGAAGTCCCCAAGGCGCATTGCCGGAGCGCGGTAACCGCCCCCGCCGAGCGCAAAGGCCCGCAGCTCCAACGAGAGCTGGAACCGGACCCCGTCCCGCCAGGCGGGGCCGAAGTCCTTTGGCCCGACCGAAACGCAGAGCGCCGCGTTCGCGTTTTCCCCATCGCGGAGGTAGTTGCTCATCCCATTGGTCACGACCTGTCCGGGGGCGGACGCCGCCGCGACGACCGTGCCGCCAGGGCACATGCAGAAGGTATAGGCCGCGCGGTCCCCCTCGCGGAGGGAGAGCTGATACTCCCCCGGCGGGAGGTTGGGATGCCCCGCATGGCGGCCGTAAAGCGCCGCGTCGATTGCCGCCTGCCGGTGCTCGATTCTCACCCCGGCGGAAAACGCCTTCGCCTCCAGTACAAGGCCGCTTCTATCCGCCGCCTCAAAGGTATCCCGGGCGCTGTGCCCGACCGCGAGCACCACAACGCCCGCTTCCACTTCCTCCCCCGCGGCGCGCACCGCTAAAATCCTGCCGTTCTGGAACCGGAACCCCTCCGCCGCCGTGCCGAATCGAACCTCCCCGCCGAGCCGGATGATCTCCTCCCGAAGGGCCTTCACCACTCCGCGGAGCCGGTCGGTTCCCACATGCGGCTTTGCCCGAACAAGAACCTCGGGCGGCGCGCCGAAACGCACCAGTTCGGCCAGCACGCGCGCGCAGCGCGGGTCCCCGATCCTTGTCGTGAGCTTTCCATCCGAAAAGGTCCCCGCGCCGCCTTCGCCGAACTGGACGTTGGATTCCGGGTCAAATTCCCCGGTCTTCCAGAAGCGTTCGACTTTCTCGATCCGCGTTTCGACGTCTTCCCCGCGTTCGAGGACGATCGGCCGGTAGCCATACTGCGCCAGCAGCAGCGCTGAGAACATCCCGGCCGGACCGAAACCGACCACAACCGGCCGCGCGGGAAGCTTCTCCTCTCCCGGCCGAATCTGAAAATTCGGGACTTCTTTTCGGACCGCGCCCAGCTCTTCGCGTTTGAGAAGTCCGCGCCCGAGCTCATCGGGGACCTCAGCCTCAACCGAACAGATAAACTGAATCTTTCCGTGCCTTGCATCCACCGAAACCTTCGAAAGGGCGATGCGTTCCACCGATGCCAAAGCGGAACCGATGCGTTCTCCCACACGGTGAACCGCGGCCTCGGGACCTTCGTCCAGCGTAGCAATGATGTTTTTAAACTGGATAATCATGCGTATTCTCCGATCAAACCGGCCCAAATCACAAATCGGGCTTTCCCGCCGTTCCCGGGCCAAAGGCCGCGGGAGGCTCCGGCAGGAAAGCCCGTTTCGTTCGGGCGCTCTGTGTTCGGGTCAGGATTTGTCCCTGACCGTGATGACGGCGGTATAGTCGCCGTAAGCCCAGCAGGAATCATCGCCGACCACAATAATATTCACCGGCACCGTGATCTGGCCAAGCTTAATATCTGCGTCATTGATGTCAACTTCCGCGATTACGTCTTTTGAGGTCAGATCTTTCACCGCATCTTCGGGTCCGTACAACTGGACCGACGGGATCGTCCTGGTCGTCACCGTCACGTCATAGCTCGAAGGTACATTTACGAGGCGGATATCGGTCACATTGAGCGTTTTCTGCGAAATCCCAGTGGGGTCAAATATCACATTGACGTCCTGGATATTCTCCACCGAGATAAATCCGGGCGGAAGCGGCGCCGGATAGTAAATCGACATGTCCGGCGTGAGCGAACGCATATCGACATAACCGAGATGAAGCTCATTGAGGCTGCCGATCGAGGCGGAGGGCCCGGCGACTTCGATCTCGCTGGGATTGACCGTGTACACAAGCGTCGTTTCGTCAAAGCCTGCCGGCACATTGATAAACTCGAACGTAATCGGGATCGTCTTTTTCTCCAGTACCGGGATGGTGACGGTCGCCGCGCTCTGGTCAAATACAAAGTAAGGGGATTCCACCGTTTCGCCGTTTCGATCGAGCAAGATCAAATCCGTTTCAAAGTTGGCGGTCTGTGAAAGCGGGCGATCCATCGTCAGACGCGCCACACAGCGTTCAACAGCTCCCATCTCGGTCGCCGGACCGGTCACCGTCACCTCGGTCGGGGTAACGTACTCCTCATCCATGATATAGCCGTCCGGAATGTTGAGGCCCGATATCTCAAGCTCCACATTCAGCTTCTTCGTCACCATGTGGTCGAACCGCATCTCGATGGTCGAAGGCCGGAGCGAAACGATCTCAAACCCGAGCAGCTGGTAATCGAAACCCTCCAGCCAGAGGTTATAGGTTCCCGGGCCGTTGACACTCGAGGTCACTGCCGTCAGCTGGATATCCTCGGGCTTGAGATTTCCGATCACCGAACGCGGGCCGTTGACCGTCACGTCGATCTGAAATTCGTTCGGATAAACCGGTTCCAGGTTCAGCCGGGCAAGGCCGCTGTCCTGAACGTTAATGGTCACCGGCACGTTTTTTACAACGTCTGTGATCTTATTGTCGATATAATAGGCCACCGTAAACCAGATCAGGATCGCCGTGAGAAGGGAAACGATCATCACGAACTGGTTATTGTTGATCAGGCTGTCAAGGCTCGCCCTGCTTTTATTGTTGTTGTTCATTTTTCTTCCCCTTCAGGAACGGCGGCTTACGGAACGATTTGGCCTCTTTTTTCTCCGGAGTAAAGATTGCCGAAAGCTCGGCCATCACCGTCTCGCCCGTGTAGCCTCGTTTGAATTTGCCGTCCTGTACCATTGTGATCACGCCGGTTTCCTCTGAAACCACAACAATCACTGCGTCTGAGTTTTCGCTCATGCCAAGCGCGGCGCGGTGCCGGGTCCCGAGGTCTTTGCTGATCTCAAAATTATCGGAAAGCGGCAGAAAACAGCCCGCCGCATAGAGCTTTCCGTTTCGGATGATGGTCGCCCCGTCGTGAAGCGGCGAGTTCGGGAAAAAGATGTTCCCGATCATCTCCGCGCTCGGCGAAGCGTCGATAATCGTGCCGGTTTTGATGATCTCTCCGAGCTTTGTCTGGCGCTCAAACACCATCAGCGCGCCGATTTTCCGCTTCGAAAGATAGGTCGCCGCTTCGCCGACCGCCTTGATCATCAGGTTCCAGCTTAAAATATCCTCGTCGCTATCGTTGCTGCCAAGAAGCTGAAAATTCGAGAAACGGGTTCTGCCGACCTGTTCCAGCGCCCGCCTCAGCTCCGGCTGAAACACAACCAGAAGCGCCAGCGCGCCGAACTGAAGAATATTCCGCATGATAAAAGTCATCGCTTTGAGGTTCAGCAGATGAGACATGACGTAAAGAGCGATCAGCGCGAGGATCCCTTTCAAAAGCTGAAGCGCCCTTGTTTCCCGGATCAGCGCGAAGGCCTGATAAATCAGATACGCGACCAGCATGATGTCGAGAATATCATTGATGTGAATCGATCGGAGTATACCGGTCAGATCGCTTAATAAAAGGGTCATCCACTCACCTCAAATCCAATGGGTATTTTAAGACACGATCATTTTTTCAGTAGAATATGTTCTCAGCCTTCCGGCCCATCAACCGGCAATGCCCAGGCTGCGGGGCGGATTGTGCTCTGGCCCAATCCCCTGCGGTTATTATATCAGAACGGCAGGCCCATCGGGCCTGCGCGCCGCAAAAACGGCGTACAAACCGGAAAAGCCGGTTTGGGTTCTGGTTTAACATCCGCAGCATGCCGTTTTACGGCATAGCCGCCAAAAGGCGGCCGAAAACAGCAAAGCTGTTTTCCCTGCGGTTATTATACCATATCAGAAACCGCAAAAGCGGTTTCAACGCCGCTCCTGCGGCGGAACCCGGCCGCAGCCGGGTTGATATGGTGTAACAAGCGCAGCGCGCGGCGTCTGCCGCGCGTGCCCCGCTTTTGGCGGGGCGGATTGGGCTTTGGCCCAATCCCCTGCGGTTATTATAGTACCAAAATAACAGGATTTCTTCAACGAAAACCGAACAAAAGATGTCGCTACCGTTCGACAAGACACACCGCATGCGCCGCAATCCCGAAGCCCTCCCCCGTAAAACCAAGCCCCTCCTCGGTGGTCGCCTTCACGCTCACCGCATCCAATGGAAGGTTTGCCGCCTGTGAGAGCCTTTTCCGCATCTCCGGAAGGTACGGCATCAGTTTCGGCCGCTCACAGAGGATGGTGCAGTCGAGGTTGCAGACGGAAAATCCGCTTCGCTCTAAAAGCTTCGCCGCCGTCCTCAGCAGTTCGATGCTGTCGGCGTCCCGATAGCGCTCGTCGTTGTCCGGAAACAGCTGACCGATGTCGCCGAGCGCCGCCGCCCCGAGCAGCGCGTCGATCACGGCGTGAATCAGCACATCTGCGTCCGAATGACCCAGCAGGCCCTTTCCGAACGGAACTTCCACCCCTCCGAGGATCAGCTTTCGCCCTTCCGCCAGCCGGTGTACGTCATAACCGTGCCCGATCCGAATCATTTTGCTGCCTCCATTCTCAAAAAAGCCTCCGCGGCCGCAAAGTCGTCTGGGGTCGTAAGCTTGATGTTCTGATAATTGCCCTCAGCAAGGAACACGTCTCCCCCGATGTTCTCAATCAGTTGGCAGTCGTCGCTGTAATCGTCCCCGGCCCGCTGTACCGCTGAAAGGTAAAGCTCTTTCTGAAACGCCTGGGGAGTCTGCACCGCAAAAAGCGCAGAACGGTCGGGCGTGGATTCGACAAATCCATCCCGTCCGGTCTTAATGGTATCCTTCACCGGAACCGCAGCCGTCGCCGCGCCATATAAGAGCGCGGCCCGAACAACGGCGCGAATCGTCTCCTGTGATACCAAGGGCCTTGCCGCGTCGTGGATGCAGACATAATCTGCGGCTTTCCGGCAAGCGAGCACACCGGCAAGCGCCGACTTCTGCCGCGTTGCTCCGCCCGGCACAATCGCCGAAAGCTTTGTGATATCGCCGTCAAATGAACCGATCAGGGCGGCAAACTCATCTACCCTTCCGGGGGCCGCCACCAGAACGATTTCATCGATTTCCGGCGCGCGCTCGAACGCGAGAACCGAGCGAACCGCCGCCGGAACGCCGCTAATCGGGGCGGTCAGCTTGTCGAATCCCATCCGGGCCGAAGAACCCGCCGCCACGATGACGGCCGAAACCGACAGACGCGCTTCCATCCGCTTTGCCCTCCGCTCGTATATGTTATTTTCAGGGCTGGAACAGCCGCCGAATGATCTCAGCCAGCGACTGCGAACGCGCCGCCGACTGCTGTTTCTCCCCCGTCCCCTCTTTTTTTCGAACCGTCACCCCGCCGCTGGCGCAAGGCGCAGCCGCCTTACGCTTCTGCGGCGTCCCGAAAAAAGGACGTTTCGGCCGCGCGGGCCGGAGTCTCGCCGGATTGCGATTGAACGGCCGCTCCGAGCTGTGCGGTTATACCGTCGCCTTCCTCGCCTGCTGCGCGCCCATCTTGATCCGGCGCAGCCTCGCGCCTGGCAGTTTCACGGACATCCGCGGCGCGCTGCTCCATCTTCGAGATCACCGCGTCGATGCCGTCGAGCCGGTCGCCCAGCGAACGCATCAGCTCCTCCATAGTCTCCCGTACCCGGTCTAGATCGCCCCGAAACGAGCGGACTTCTCCCGTGATCCGGTCGGCGGCCTCCACCGCGTCCCGCTTGATACCCTGCGCCTCTTTTCCCGCCGCCCGAAGCATTGCGTCGGCGCTGCGCCGCGCGTCGATCAGAATCTCACCGAGCTTATTAGCCGCCTCATCGTATTTCTGCGCCTTATATTCGCTCGATTCCGAGCGGAACTGAAGCTGGCGGTTGCGCTCCTGCTGGATCGAAAGCTCCCTCGCCTGTTTCGCGGCGAGTTCTTTCTGGCCGGCCAGCTCTTGATTGAGGCTGCTGATCTGCCCGGTCAGTTCCCGAATCCGCCCCTTTTCGTCTTCGAGATGCCGCTCAAGCTGGCTCATTTTCGCCTCGAATTCCGAGACCTGCCGCTCAAGCTCATTCCTTGCCTGCCCGACCTCCTTGAGCTTTGCCTCAAGTTCCTGCTGTTCGCTCCGGCTGGTATTCCAAATAGAATCTATATATTCAAGGACCTGCTTTTTCTCAAAGCCGAACATACTGGTCTTCAGCAGAACCTGCTCACGGTTGTTCGCTTCGCTCATGATTCAAATTTCCTCCCGTTTTGCCCGTATCCTGTTTTACCTGGGGAAGATCCCATATCTAGAATCCGCAACAGCGTTTTCCCCGCAGGCGAAGGAAATTGGGCGGAACCCAACTCCTTTTAATTATTATAACATCCGCTATTCCCATTTACAAACGTTGTTTTGCGAATCTTCTCAAATCTTGCCGTAAAAACCGAAACGGACCGGAATTCTTCCGAACCGCCCCGTTGGCCTTAAAAGCAATCGTTCAACAGAATTTCCCCACCGGGCCTTAAAGCGCAAAACGCCGCGTCCAAGACGAAGTTTTCGGATCTCCGCCAGCAGTGTAAGCAGCTACACTGTTTTATCGGACTCTTCCCCCGGCATTCGGGTTCGATCCCCCTGCGCCAGCCGGGGGACATGCTTTCATGGAGCTTCCGGTGAGCCTCCCCGGATGAACGCTATCAGCCTTACCCAGATTTCATTCCCAGTCATTTAATCCCGCAAAAAAGCCGCCCCGTCGGGGCGGCTTTTCCTATGTTTCGCCTATTCGTGCGTGAGAATCGCATTGACCGGGCAGACCTCGACGCAGGCGCCGCAGCTAGTGCACTTTTCCGGGTCAATATACGCGAGATTATCCGCCACCGTGATCGCGCCGTGCGGACAGGTCTTCTCGCATTTCCGGCAGGCAATGCAGCCGGTTTTGCAGACCTTTCTTGTCACCGCGCCCTTGTCGTGGGATGAACAGGCGACGAAAACCTTCGCTGAAACCGGGACAACCTCGATGATATGCGCCGGGCAGGTCCGCACGCAGATGCCGCAGCCGATGCAGAGATCGCGGTTGATGTGGGCGAGCTGGTCCACAATGTCAATCGCCCCGTATGGGCAGGCCAATGCACAGTCGCCGAAACCCATGCAGCCCCACGAACAGCTTCCCCTTCCAGAGAAAAACTGCTTTGATGCTGCGCAGGTCTGTGGCCCGAGGTACTCCATCTTGTCGCTGGTGTTCTGAAGGCAGCCGTGGCACTTCACCTGGGCAACCTTCGCCTCGGTCGCCTCAAACTTGAGGCCAAGCGCCTCGCTGATCCCCTTCGCGGAGTCCGCGCCGCCCGGGATGCAGAGATTGGTCTTGTCGGTGACGCCGTCGATCAGCGCCTGAGCATATGCGTCGCATCCGGCGAAGCCGCAAGCGCCGCAGTTCGCGCCCGGGAGGCACTCACGCACCACCCCAAAGCGTTCGTCCACCTTGACCGCCATCACTTTGGAAGCGATCGAGAGGATCACCGCACAAGCCAGACCGATAACCGAAACGGCCAAAACCGGAGTTAAAATTCCATCCATGTGTTCATCTCCATTCTCTCGTTATCGGAACAGTCCTTCGATCACGCCCGCAAAGCCCATGAACGAAACCGAGACGATCGACGCCGCAACCAGGGTGATCGGAATCCCCTGGAACGACTTGGGCGCATCGCACCCCTCGATCCTCGAGCGCACGCCCGAGAACAGCACCATCGCCAGCAGGAACCCGAGCCCCGCGCCGAGGGCATTGACCATCGACTCCCAGAAACCATAGGCGCTGGTGATATTGAGGATGGTCACGCCGAGCACCGCGCAGTTGGTGGTGATCAGCGGGAGATAAACGCCGAGCGATTTGTGAAGCGCCGGCACGTATTTTTTGAGGATGATCTCGACCAACTGGACCAGCGCCGCGATCACGAGGATAAAGACGACCGTCTGAAGATATCCCAGCCCGTTTTTATCGAGCAGGTAAACCTGGATCGGCCAGGTCGCCGCGGTTGCCATCATCATGACGAAGATGACCGCGAGGCTCATGCCGACGGCGGAATCAAGTTTTTTCGAAACGCCGAGGAACGGGCAGATGCCCATGAACTTTGCAAGAACAAAGTTGTTGACAAAAACCGCGCTTAGGAGGATAATCGCCATCTCTTTCATGGTTTAGCACTCTCCTTTCGCAGCCTTGCCGCAGGCAGAGGCATTCGGGCAGCCCTCGCAGCCGAATTCCTTCTTCTTGATCGCCTTGCCGCTGGTCATCTTGTTTACCAGCGCGATCAGGCAGCCGAAGACGAAGAATCCGCCGGGCGCAAGGGTGAAGATCGAGATGGTGGTATCCGCCATCAGCTTGATGCCCATCCAGGAGCCGGAACCGACGATCTCGCGGATGCTCGCCATCAAGAACAAAGCGAGCGTAAAGCCAAGTCCCATCCCAAGGCCGTCGAGCACCGAGTCCACGACGCTGTTCTTGCTTGCGAACATCTCTGCGCGGCCGAGGATGATGCAGTTGACGACGATCAGCGGCAGGAAGATCCCCAGCGCCTTGTCGATATCCGGCGTATATGCCTTGACCAGCATCTGGATGATGGTGACGAATCCCGCGATGATGACGATATAGCATGGGATACGGACCTTATCGGGAATCACTTTTTTGAGCAGCGAAATCGCAAAGTTCGATCCTACCAGGACCAGCGTCGCGGCGACGCCCATGCCGATGCCGTTGACCGCCATCGTCGTGACCGCAAGGGTCGGGCAGGTCCCGAGCAGCAGCACCAGAACCGGGTTCTCCTTGATGAGACCCTTTGTGATTATCGAAAGTTTATTCATCGTTTACGCCCCCTTCACCGCGGAAAGGCTCTCGACCGCGCGGCCGACGGCCTGGATAAAGCCCTCGGAAGAACTCGACGCGCCCGCGACCTTTTCAATGCTCTCGGCGCCCTTCTTGCCGGCAAACTGACTGGTAAACGGCTCTTCCGCAACCCTTGTGCCAATGCCGGGGGTATCGTTGA
Source organism: Candidatus Fimivivens faecavium (assembly GCA_018716105.1). Lineage (GTDB taxonomy): Bacteria > Bacillota > Clostridia > Oscillospirales > Ruminococcaceae > Fimivivens > Fimivivens faecavium. The sequence goes on from DVKH01000042.1 coordinate 38,799, forward strand.
TCGAATCGACGATCGCGGCCAAAATCGTGTCGTTTTCGTCAAACAGGACGGCAACGGTGATCGAATCCTTTCCCGAATAGCCGTCGCCGGCCGCGAAGATGATATATCCCTTGTCGCCGCATTGGTAGCCCTTCACGCCGCCGGTCAGCTCGGTGAATTCCGCGACGTCAGGATAGAACCGCTGCATCTTCGCCTCGGTCAGGCCGATCGGGTCCTCCGGCGCTTCCCCGCCGCCAGCGGCTGCAACCGCTTTGAACGCTGTCTGGACACAGTTCATAAACGCGCGCGAGGTGATGGTCGCGCCGCCGATGACTTCAACGCCGGCAAGCGAGGAGTCCTCGCCCCGGAATTGAGATGTAAACGGTTCCTCCGCCGCTTTCGAGCCGAGGCCCGCAGTTTCGGTGTGTTCCAGCATTTTGACGTTGGTAATCTTTCCATTCTGGTCAAAGCCGGTCATCACCTTGATGGTCCCGCCATAGCCCTGCCCCGCGGTGGTCACGACATAGCCCGCGCCGTTCGTCGCGGCATAGGCTTCGAGGACGCCTTCCGGCATATCGGCCGTTTCCAACTGTTCGAAGCTATCCGCTTCCGGAAGCAGCTCTTTTCTCGCCGCTTCGGCGGCGATTCTCGCCTGCTCCTCGATGATCGGCGTGGTCGCGGACTCGGTAACGGCAAGCGCCGCCGAAACCACAATGCAGATCACCGTCAGAACGACGATCGGCAGGATGAAATCCTGTTTCACATTGCTCATTCTCTCATACCCATCCTTTCGCACAATCTCTCATATCCATCAGCTCTTGGAAGCGGCGGCCCCAAACGGCTTCGGGACGGTCAGCTTCGAGATGTGCGGGGTGACGATGTTCATCAGAAGGATCGCGAACGAAACGCCTTCCGGGTAGCTTCCGTACACCCGGATGAGAACCGTGATCAGGCCGCATCCGATGCCGAAGACGATCTTGCCCGTCTTCGACGCGGGCGAGGTGCTGTAGTCGGTCGCCATAAAGAACGCGCCGATCAGAAGGCCGCCGCCGAGCACCTGGTACATCGGCTGCTTGCCGAGCAGCGCCGTCAGAACGAAAACCGTCCCGATGAAGGCGAGCGGGATATGGAAGGTGATCACCCTTCTCCAAAGCAGATACGCCCCGCCAAGAATCAGCGCGAGCGCGCAGGTTTCGCCAAGGCAGCCGCCGCGGATCCCCAGAAACATGTCGGTGAGGGACGGGAGCGCCGCGAGGTTTCCGCTTGAAAGATGCGCAAGCGGCGTCGCGCCGCTGACCAGTTCGATGCCGTCCGTCCCGCGCTGCGGGAGAACCCACTGGGTCATCGGCTGTGCGAAAGAGATCAGCATGATCACGCGCGCGGTGATCGCCGGATTGGCAAAGTTATGCCCGATTCCGCCAAACAGTTGTTTGACCACAACGATCGCGGCGAGGCTGCCGACAACCGCCATCCAAAGCGGAATTCCAACCGGGAGGTTAAACGCCAGCAGCATGCCGGTCACAACGGCTGAGAGGTCGCTGATGGTGGAAGGCCGTTTTACGGCCATTTCAAAAACATATTCCGAAACAACGCAGGTGACGACGCAGACGGCGGTCACCAGAAGAGCCCGCATACCGAACAGAACAACCGACGCTATAAGCGCGGGAACCAGTGCGATCACAACGTCGCGCATGATGCGCTGGGTGGTATCCTTGCTCCGGATATGAGGCGATGCAGAAACAATGAGATTTGACATTCCGTTCACCCCTACTTCTTCTCTCTGAGCATTTTCTTCGCGAGTTTGTTGGTCAGAACCAGCTCCCGCTTTGCCGGACAGGCAAACGCGCAGCATCCGCATTCCATACAGAGGTTGACCTTCAGCGCTTCCAGCGTCGCGACGTTTTCGGTCTTGTACGCTTTTTCAATCGCCGCCGGCTGCAGGAAAAACGGACAGACGCTTGCGCAGCGGCCGCAGCGGATGCAGGGCGTTTCAACCTTCTCCGCCGCGTCCTTGGCGTCGAACGCAAGGACCGCATTGTTGTTTTTCAGCAGCGGGAAGCTGTCATTGGGAACTGCAATCCCCATCATCGGGCCGCCGAGGAGAATCTTCTTCGGCTCGGTTTTGTAGCCACCGCAATATTCAAAGATGGCCCCCACCGGCGTTCCGATCGGCGCGATCACGTTCTGCGGATTCCGGACGGCGCTTCCGTCGACCGTCACGCATTTTTCCACCAGCGGCATGCCGGTCCGCAGGTATTTGGCGATAAACGCGATGGTGGTGCAGTTGATCACAATCACGCCGACGTCCATCGGAAGCTTCCCCTCCGGCACCACCCGGCCGGCCGTGTGATAGATCAAAACCTTCTCCGCCCCCTGCGGATAGGCGGCCGGAAGGCTCATCACCTCAACCCCTTCGAGGCCGCCCGAGAGCTTTTTCATATTCTCGATCGCCTGGGGCTTGTTGTCTTCGATTCCAATGATCACTTTGCCGATGTTAAGGTACTTTTTCACCAGCCGGATGCCTTCCATCACATCCTCGCCGCTGTCGAGAAGCGTCCGGTTGTCGGAGGTGATGTACGGCTCGCACTCGGCTCCGTTGACAATCACGGTGTCAACCAGCGAAAGATCCTTCGGGCTCAATTTCACACTGGTCGGAAAGCCCGCGCCGCCCAAGCCGACCAGCCCGCTTTTCCGGACTGCCGCCGTAAACTGCTCAAAGCTCTCGACTACCGGCGGGACGACCGATTCATCCACCGCCTGTTCATGGTCTGCGGTGATCGTCACCGCTTTCGCAAAGCTCCCGTTTGGCATCAGCAGATCGTCCAGCCCCGTGACCTTTCCGGACACGCTTGCATGGACCGGCGCCGAGACAAATCCCGCGCCCTCGCCGATGACCTGGCCGACTTTGACAAGATCCCCTATCTTGACGGTCGGCGTGCATGGCGCCCCGATGTGCTGCGCCATCGAGATCATGACTTTGTCCGGCGCCGGCATGCGCGTCGGAACGCTATCCGACGTGTTTTTCGCATGCGGCACATGGACGCCGTTCAGTCGTTTACTCAACACGATAAGCTCCTCCAATGATCCTAAAGATTATTTCATTGCCTTTGATAGCCTTTGGAAATACGGCATCACCAGCCGCAGGGTCAACCCTGTGAGGACCCCCATGCCAACGCCCGCAAGAATCATCACAGGGAGATAATAAAGCGCCGCAGCCGACCGGAGCAGAACGCTCGCGGCCAGCAGTTGTCCGACGTTGTGCGAGATCGCACCGACAATGCTGACCAGAGGGACCTGCTCCCGCATCTGCTTCGACAACAGCAGAAGGCGCATCACCAAAACAGACAGCAGCCCGCCCGCAAGGCTCATCGAAGCTCCGGCAGGGCCGCGCAGCAACAAGACAAAGCAGGACTTGAGCGCCGCGACGGTAAACGCGGACCGCGCCCCCAGAAAAAACAGGCAGTACATCGTCACAATGTTCGAAAGGCCCAGTTTCACGCCCGGCGGGAGCATCGGAAGGGCGGGGATCATCGACTCCAAAAGCGAGAGCGCCATCGCGAGGGCGAACATCAGCCCCAGAAACGCAACGCTTCTCGCAGCGGTATCGTCCCGCTTGTTTTGTCCGGCCAAGTTTTCCCCTCCGTTTCGGCCTTCCCGCTGTTTCAAGATTACAGGCCGTTAAAATGATAACCGCCGCCGGCAGGCGTCAGCCTCGGCCGGACGCCGGGCGAGGTCACCACATTCTGATCCCGATCCACTGCAATCACCCAATATTCTTCGCTGTCCAAATACTCTATGATTTCATCTGAACCCTTCATGAACAGAATTGTGCTCATCGCGTCGGCCAGCGTCCCGTCCCTGGAGATCACCGTCACCGAGGTCAGGTCCGTGTCCGCCGGATAACCGGTAAACGGGTCGATCACATGGTGATACCGAACCCCGTTTTCTTCGAAATAGCGCTCATAGCCGCCGGTTGTCGCCATCGTATATCCATCCAGTTCGACCACCGCAAGGTATTCCGACGCCGAGCCGCGCGGATCGCGGATGCCAAACAGAAAGGCGCTTCCATCCGGCTTTGCGCCGCGCACCATGAGGTTCCCTCCGATCGAAAGATACCCGGAAACGCCATACCGCTCCGGAATTTCGGAGACAAGCCCCGCCGCCATCCCTTTCGCGATCCCGCCGAGGTCAATCGACATCCCCGCTTCTTCGAGCATCACCGTCCGGTTTTCGTCGTCGAAGCGGATCTTCCGGTAATCGACCAGCGCCTTCGCGGCTTCAATGTCCTCGCCCGCCGGCACATGCGGGTCCTGCGACGTAATCCCCCACGCAAGGGTCAGCGGCGCAACCGTGATGTCGAACTGTCCCCCTGAAAGCTCGCAGAAAGAGACTGCGCGCTTTAAAAGGCCATAGGTCCCTTCCGAGACCGCAACCGGTTCCTTCCCCGCCGCGCGGTTGATCTTGGAGACCTCGCTCTCTTCGAGATAGAGCGAGAGCTGCTGCTCCAGCTCCCCAAGCCGCGCGGTGATCTCGTCGAGGCATGTCCTCGCGTTTTCGCCGTACCATTTCTGCTCCACAAAGGTATTCATCAGAAAGCTGACGCCGCACGCCGGTTCGCTTGAAGAAATCGACGCGGGGCTTGTCCACGAAAGCGCGGGCGCGGGCGGCTGCCTTTCCCGGCAGCCCGCCAGCAGGAGCGTCCCCGCCAGCAGGAGCGCCAATCCCGTTTTGCGTTTGTTTCGGTTTTTTCCCGGCGCAGCTCGCCTCATAAACAGTCCCCTCCGCGTTTTTAAAGCGGATTCCCCGGCAGCCCCCGCGGGATGCGGCCGCTTTCCGCCAGAAACAGCAAATAACGGCGGCATTGCCGCCGTTATCCCAAAGGATTATTCCTGGTCGTCAGTCTTTTCGCCGGCGGAATCTTCTTCATCAAAAACAAATTCGAGGTTCTCCCCGCATCCCGGGCAAGCCATCTCGCCTTCGTCAATCATATCCTCGTCGAGATAGATCGTGTCGCCGCAGTTCGGACAGGTCACCTCGTAAAGATCGCCGTCAATTTCGTAATCTTCGTCGTCCTCGTCATCCTCGTCTTCGCAGCCGCACTCATCGTCCTCATAGACAATCTCTTCGAGCGCGTCGAGGTCTTCGTCGATCATATCGACCTGCTCGCCGATTTCGCCGAGCGCCTCTTGCAGATCGGAAATCTCATACGCCACATCGTCGAGAACATCGATGATCGCGGCAAGGATTTTTCCCTCCTTGGTTTCCTTGCTCAAGTCGAGCCCCTCGGCAAGCCCCTTGAGATAAGCGACTCTCTCGGTCACGGTCATAGCTTTCTCCTCCTTCATTCCGGACAAAAGTCCGACTGCTTCTCATCTTGTCTGCTTTATGGTCAAATCCCGTTGAAACGGGGATTACGCGCGCTCGAGGTATTCGCCCGTTCTGGTATCGACGCGGATCATGTCGCCTTCGTTGATGAAGAGCGGCACCTTGATCTCCGCTCCGGTTTCCAGCGTCGCAGGCTTGGTCGCGTTGGTCGCGGTGTCGCCCTTGAAGCCCGGATCGGTCTTGGTGACCTGGAGTTCGAGGAAGAGCGGCGGTTCGACGCCGAATACCACGCCTTTATAGGAAAGGACCTTTACATCGGTGTTCTCCTTGACGAATTTGAAGTTGTCGCCAAGCTTGTCTTTGTTGATCGGCATATTCTCATAAGTTTCGTTGTCCATGAAATAGTAGAGATCGCCGTCGCTGTAAAGGTACTGCATCTCTTTGCGCTCAATATAAGCGGTCGGGAACTTTTCGGTCGGGTTGAAGGTCCGCTCCACCACCGCGCCCGAGATAACGTTGCGGATTTTTGTGCGCACAAACGCGGCGCCCTTTCCGGGTTTCACATGCTGGAATTCGATGATCTGATAAACGTTGCCGTCCATATCGAACGTAACGCCATTTCTGAAATCGCCTGCTGTTACCATGATTGACCCTCCTAAAGAAGCTAAAATACATTCAATTAATATTACCGTAAAATCCGCATGGTTGCAAGGGGGTTGCTGAAAAAGGTTCAAACTTTCGCGGGAAATCAACAAATCCCGCCGCCGCGGCGCCCCGGGTTTCAGAGTTCAATCAGTTCCTTCGGGCTTTTTGCAAGGTTTTCAAACCCGTCTTTTGTGATCACGACAACGTCTTCAATCCGGCAGCCGAACTTTCCCTCGAGGTAAACCCCCGGTTCGACGCTCAGAACCATCCCCGGCTCGAGAAGCGTCCCGTCCCCCGGCGAAAAACGCGGCTCTTCGTGGATCTCGAGGCCGAGCGAGTGCCCAAGCCCGTGCCCGAAGCAGCCTTCATATCCGGCTGAACCGATCAGCCCCCGCGCCGCGCGGTCGACGTCGGAACAGCGCGCCCCGGGCCGGATGATCTCCATCGCCGCCTTCTGCGCGGCGAGCACCGTCTCATAAACCCTTTTCATCCCCTGCGTCACCTTCCCGGCCGCAACCGTCCGGGTCATGTCGGAGCAGTATCCGTCGTAGAGCGTTCCAAAATCCATCGTGATAAAATCGCCCGGCTGAACCTTCCGCTCGCCCGGCATGCCGTGCGGCATCGCGGTATTCGGGCCGGAGACCGCGATGGTGTCGAACGACGCGCCCTCCCCGCCGTACCGGCGGCAGCGGCTGTCGAGTTCGAGGGCGATTTCCCTCTCGCTGATTCCCGGGCGGATGATGTCAAGGATGTCCGCAAACGCATGGTCCGCGATTTCCTGCGCCGTGCGGAGCTTTTCAATTTCCCCGGGGCTTTTGTAAATCCGCTGGCTGCGGACCAGCTCGCTGAACGCGCCGGTGAACTGAAGCTCGCACCCGGGCAGAAGGGTCTGATACCGCAAAAATTCCCCGATGGTCATATACTCCGCTTCCACCGCGATGGTTTTTACCCCGTGCCGCTTTGCGAGGCCGGAAAGCTGTTCCCCGAGCTTTTCCTGCAAAAGCACCTCCGCCCCGCGGACCCCGCGGCGCGCCGCCTCGATATACCGGAAATCGATGATGAAATACGCCGCGTCCCGCGTCAGGAACAAAAGCCCCGCCGTGGATTTCATCCCCGTATAGTATCTGCGGTTTACCCCCGATGTAATCAGCGCCGCGTCGGTTCCTTCCGGCAGCTTTTCGGCCAGCCGCCTGATCCTGTCTTCCATGCCGTCTCCCCCTGTCATTTTTCGCTGTCTTGGCCGCTCTTTTTCAGTTCCGCTTCATAGAGTTCCCGCATGGTCCGCGCATCCTCCGCCTGCGTCCCGGCCGATTCGCAGATGATGGTCGGGTGGCAGCCCTTTTTGACGGTCAGCTCCGCGACCGGTTCAAACTCCGGCCCATACACCGTGTCCTCGAAGGTGAGATGGACCTTCTCCCCGCCGTTTTCTGTGTACTGGATCTTCGAAAAATGCGCGTGATATTCCCGAAGGCGGGAAATCCCAAGCCGGTTTTCGATCGCCTCAAACACCGCCTCAAAGTCCGCTTTTGCCTTCAGGCCGCCGAAAGTCCGGGCGTTGAGATGCCCAAAGTCGATGCAGGGGAGCATCCGCTCGTCGATCGAGCAGAGCGAAAGCACCTCGTCCAGGGAGCCGAGCTGATTGACCTTTCCCATCGTCTCTGGACAGATGCGCACGTCGGAATACCCTTCTGCGTCGAGCCGTTCGACTGCGCGCCGCATCGTCTCCATCGCGAGGGCCAGCGCCTCTTCCCGCGGCATCTTCGAGCAGGAGCCGGAGTGTACCACAATCCGCGTCCCGCCGAGGGCCTTTACCGCCCGCGCCGACTGAAGGATGTAGTTGATCGAGTTTTCCCGCTTCTCTTCTTCCAGGCTCGAGAGCGAGATATAATACGGCGCGTGAAGCGAGAGCTGGATGTCGTATTCCCGCGCTATCGCCCCGAACGACGCGGCCGCCTTGTTTGAAATCCGCACGCCGCGCCCACACTGGTATTCGAAGGCGTTGAGGCCAAAACCTTTTAAATACGCCGGTATCTGCTCGTTTTTTCGAAAGCCCATCGCGGTAAAGCTGTCCGAGGTCCCCGCCGGGCCAAATCTCGTCTTCATTTTATCCCTCCTTCCGTTTTGTCCGGTCTTCTCCCGCCCAATGCCGTCAGCCGCCTTTGGTAACGTTTGAGAATCGGGGCCTCCAGCCGCCTTTTGAGGCGGAAGAAGGCGGCCGTCTCCGGCTCGATCGGCTCCACCAGGATGCTCACCGCACCCGCAAGCCTCCCCGCGAGCACATCGGTGAAAATCTGGTCGCCGATCAGCGCCGTTTCCGACGCCGAAAGCCCCATCTCCCTTGCCGCGCGCCGCACGCCGGAGGGAAGCGGTTTTTTTCCATTCGCCGTGAAACCGAGCCCGAGCATCTCCGCAAACGGCCGGACCCTGTCAGGAGTATTGTTGGAAAGGATGATCCGCTTTAAACCGCACGCTTCAGCCCTTTGGAGCCAGTCCATCACGCCCTCGCCCGGGACGGGGCTGTTGTGGGTGGTTAAGGTATTGTCCACATCGAGGATGATCCCGCGCACGCCCATGAACCAAAGCGCCTGCGGGTCAAGGTCGGTAATTCTCTTCAAAAGCTGGTGCGGATAAAACAGCGGCAGGCGTCCCCGTTTTTCTTTTTTCCCATCGCGCATCCTTTTTCCCCCTCTGCGCGCCGGCCTCTCAAAATCCGGCTCATAGAAAATGAAAAAGCGGGCGAAACGCCCGCTTTCATTTTGAAAACTACTTAAACTTTCTCTTTCTCGCCGCTTCAGACTTCTTCTTGCGCTTGACAGAGGGCTTTTCATAGTGTTCTCTTTTCCGCACTTCTTGAAGCACGCCAGCTTTGGCGCAGGAACGCTTAAATCTTCGAAGCGCGCTGTCCAAAGACTCGTTGTCTTTCACTCTGATTTCTGACATTTACTGATTCCCTCCTCACGCCTACGGCAGGAGTATTTCCACGCTGGGATAACAAAAGTATTATACAATATCCATCAACCGGCTGTCAAGGCCCGTGGCGGATGGTTTTTTTCCTGCATCTTGCGCTCACTTTACAACCAGGTTGACCAATTTGTTCGGCACGAAGATTTCTTTGACTGTCAGCTTCCCGCCGACCGCGGCGGCAACCTCCGGGACCTGCCTGGCGGCGGCGACCGCCTCCTCCTTCGGGCAGTCAACCGGGATCGTCACCCGTCCGCGCAGCTTCCCGGAAACCTGCACCGCGATTTCCACGGTAGAATCCACGCACTTCGCGGGGTCATAGGCCGGCCAGGACTGTTCAAACGCCATGCCGCCGAAACCGCACCGCTCCCAGAGCTCTTCGGTGATGTGGGGGGCGAACGGATTGAGCAGCAGCAGGAATACCTTCAACTCGCCCCGCGTAATCGTCCCTGCCTCGTAAATCTCGTTGATCAGCGCCATCATCGCGGCGATCGCCGTGTTGAACTTGAGGGTTTCAATGTCCTCGGAAACCTTTTTGACCGTCTTATGGAACGAGGGCTCGAGCGTTTCGGAAAAGCCGTCCTCCCCGTTCACCAGTTCGGCAAGGCCCCAGGCCCGCTCAAGGAACCGCTTGCAGCCCTTGATTGAAGAAGAACTCCACGGCGCGGCCTTTTCGAAGTCCCCGACGAACATCTCATACAGCCGGAGCGTGTCCGCGCCGTAATCGCGGATGATATCGTCGGGATTGACGACGTTTCCGCGCGATTTCGACATTTTCTCGCCGTTTTCGCCGAGGATCATGCCGTGGCTGGTGCGCTTTGCGTACGGCTCCTTCGTCGAGACGATGCCGATATCATAGAGGAACTTGTGCCAGAACCGGGAATAGAGCAGATGGAGCGTTGTATGCTCCATGCCGCCGTTGTACCAGTCAACCGGCAGCCAGTAGTCGAGCGCCTCTTTGGAGGCGATCGCCGTGTCGCAGTCCGGATCGGTGTACCGGAGAAAATACCAGCTCGAACCCGCCCACTGCGGCATGGTGTCGGTTTCGCGCTTCGCCGGCCCTCCGCAGTTCGGGCAGGTGGTATTGACCCACCCGCCGAGCGCCGCAAGCGGCGATTCCCCGTCGCCGGTCGGGAGGTAGGATTCCACCTCCGGCAGCCGGAGCGGAAGCTCCGATTCCGGCAGCGGGACATAGCCGCACTTGTCACAGATCACAATCGGAATTGGCTCGCCCCAGTAGCGCTGGCGCGAGAATACCCAGTCGCGGAGCTTGTAGTTCACCTTCGGACGGCCGACGCCCTTTTCCTCGAGGTATGCGACGATCTTCTTCTTCGCCTCCTCGACGGCGAGTCCGTCGAGGATCCCGCTGTTGACCATCACACCGGTTTCGCAGCCGGTATAGGCTTCCTGTTCGACGTTCCCGCCCTTGACAACCTCGATGATCGGAAGGCCGAACTTCTTTGCAAACTCCCAGTCGCGGGTGTCGTGCCCGGGCACCGCCATGATGGCGCCGGTGCCGTAGCTCATCAGGACGTAATCGGAGATATAGATCGGGATTTCGGCGCCGTTGACGGGATTGACCGCCATGACCCCGTCGAGCCGCACGCCGGTCTTGTCCTTTGCGACCTCGCTGCGCTCGAAGTCGGACTTCTTCGCCGCCTCGGCCTGATAGGCGCGGACTTCATCCATGTTGCGGATTTGCCCCGCCCAGGTTTCGAGGTAGGGATGCTCCGGCGACATGACCATATAGGTCGCGCCGTAAAGCGTATCGGGTCGGGTCGTGTAGATCACAAGTTTCTCGCCCGCCGTCGTCTCAAACTCAACCTCCGCGCCGGTGGAACGGCCGATCCAGTTCTTCTGGCTGACCTTGACTCTCTCTATGTAGTCAACGTCGTCCAGGTCGTTGATCAGGCGCTCGGCATATTCGGTGATTTTCAGCATCCACTGGCTCTTGACCCTGCGGACAACCTCGCCGGAGCAGCGCTCGCACACGCCGTTGACGACCTCTTCGTTCGCAAGGACCACCTTGCAGGAGGTGCACCAGTTGACGGCCATCTCCTTTTTATAGGCGAGGCCGTGTTTGAAGAGCTGAAGGAAAATCCACTGGGTCCACTTATAGTAGTTCGGGTCGGTGGTGTTCACCTCCCGGCTCCAGTCGAACGACAGCCCGAGGGATTTGAGCTGCGCCTTAAACCGCGCGACGTTGTCGTGGGTCACCTTTTCGGGGTGGATGTGGTTTTTAATCGCGTAGTTCTCGCTCGGAAGGCCGAACGCATCCCAGCCCATCGGATAGAGGACGTTGAAGCCCTCGAGACGGCGCTTTCTCGCCACGATATCGAGCGCGGTGTAGGAGCGCGGATGCCCGACATGCAGTCCCTGTCCCGACGGATACGGGAACTCGACCAGCGCATAGTATTTCGGCCTGGTATCGTCGTTTTTGGCGGCGAACGCATTCTTTTCGTCCCAGATTCGCTGCCATTTCCGCTCGACCGCGGCAAAATCGTATTTCAACGAAAGACCCTCCCAAATCGGCTCAAAGCCGTCATTTCACATCTTCAAACGCCCTATTCCTCAAACGGAACCACCGGCGCGTCGGACCATAGCCGTTCCAGCGCGTAGAATTCCCGCGCCTCCTTCTGGAACACATGCACAATCACGTCGTAATAGTCGATCAGGATCCATGCGGCGGACTGGTAGCCCTCCACCCGTTTCGGTTCCTCTCCGGCGGCGGACATCTTCTCATCCACCTCGTCCGCCAGGGCTTTGACCTGCGTCGTCGAGTTCCCGGTTGCAACCACGAAGTAGTCGCCGATGGTGGTGAGGGTCCCAATCTGAAGGATCTTCACGTCCTCGCCCTTCTTGTTGTCAAGCAGCTTTGCGATCATTTTCGCCTTTTCAAATGCCGTCATACCACGATTCCTTTCCAGTCACAGTGCCTTTCTATTCACCCACGACAAGCCCGCTGATCCCGTCGAACCCGTCGTCCTCATAGTCCCAGGCAAAATCATTCCAAAGGTTCTGATCCGGTTCAGGTTCCGGCTCTTCGCTTTCCGGCTCCGGCGGATAGCAGAGCCGCAGGTCCCAGATGCCGATCGGATCGTCTTCCCGGAACAGTTCATTGACAATCGGCGCGAGCTGATTCCGGTTCGTCACAACGACCGAATACGGCCCATAGACAGCTCCGGAAACCGGCACCGTTTTCATGGTGATGTTTTCCTCCCGCACCTGCATCGCCTCGGTAAGAAGCGTATACGCCTTCCCAAGCGGGATGTCGGTGCTCACCTGGTCGTAAAATTTCGCCGCAAGGGCCAGAAGCTGGACCTTTCCGAGCTTCTTCGCCGTCTTCATCCCGGCGGACAGAAAGAGCCTCTGCGCCTCGAGGCGGCCGAGATCGGCGTTTTCATATCCCTGCCGAAAGCGCAGAAACCACTCCGCATGCTCCCCATCGAGAACCTGTTTTCCCGGATAGAGCGTCTTGCCCGGCAGATAATCGATGGTCTGCGGAAGGTCGATTTCCACTCCCCCCGCAGCGTCCACCACCGCGCGCACCGTATCAAGCGTCACCGCGACGGTCCCGTCGATTGGGATCCGAAGCTGCTCCTCGATGATCGCCCGAATCCGTCCAAGCGGGTTTTTGTGGGAAAGCGGCCGGCAGGCTTCGTTGATCTTGCCCGTCTTGTAGCTCTCCCCCACATAGAGGTCGCGCGGAATCTGCAGCAGATCGACCGAATGATGGGTCAGGTCGAGCTTCGCAACGATGATTACATCGGCGAGGGCGTTTGTGTTGTCCACCCCGCAGAACAGCACCGTATAGGTGTCCGCACCGATCGGCTCAGCCTCATAAACGGTTTCGTCCCCGCCGTCCGCGGCGTTTTCCCTTCGCATGGAAAACAGCCCGTCACGGGAATCGGATCCGTCCCCGTGTAGCGCCATCCGGGCGTATGCCGCGACCCCAGTCCCAAAGAGCAGGGCCGCGCCGATTAAAATAAAAATTCTGGGTACTATTGATTTCAAATCCCGCACCGGTTCCCTTCCGGGAATTCGGGGCCGGGATAAAACGGGTTTACGGTTTTGTTTTTCCGCTCTCCCCGGCCGCCTGTTCCCGCATACTGCATGCAAACTCATTGTAAGCGTCAAGGGTGCCCGGATAAACGGCTTCGCCGCGCCGTACAAGGTCGGCGATCAGGAAGGACAGCGCCGAAAGCATCGCCGCAGGAAGCGAGCGATAGCAGAGAACCCTCAGCTCCTCCACGCCCGGATAGGTCCGGTCCGCGGAGACGAGGTCGGCGAGGTAAAGAATCTGATCAAGCATGGTCATACCTGCGCGCCCGGTGGAATGCACCCTTACTGCATCTAGTATTGCGGTATTTTGGATGTTTAATTCCGTCTGCATCAGGTTTGCGGCGGCAAAACCATGCCAGATTTTCTGAGAAGCCAGGAATATTTTGTCGTTTATTATAGCAGAGTTCCCGACCGTTTTCAACATGCTTTCCCGGTCGAGCTCCTTGCAGCAGTCGTGCAGAAGGCCCGCGATATAGCTTTCGTTCGGGTCGGCGCCATGCTGCCGCGCAAGGCGGATCGCCTCGCTCGCGACATTGAGCGAATGGATAAACCGCTTTGGGCTGAGCCTTTCGCGCACAAACCGGGTCAGCGCGTCGAGATCATATCCCAGCCGCTTTTCCCTGCCGTAAAGCCCGTTCTGGCTGATGAATTCCTGCACCGCGGGCGGCGCCGCGTCCCCGCGCCCGGCGCGGATTTCGGTCGAGGAAACGGCCAGCGGCGGCGCGGAAAGCACCACGGCCCGCGCGCCGAGCTGCCAGAGCCGGGTCTTCTGCCGGAACATCGCCTCCTGCTCGCCCTCCTCCCGCGCCGCGGCCGCGATGGAAACGAGCCGGAAAATCTCCGCCGCGCGCTTCCAGTCCGGGAGGGTGTAGAACATATCGCTCCCGACCAACAGGATCAGCTCATCCTCCGGATACGCGGCCTTCAGGGCATAGATGGTGTCGACCGTATAGCTTTTTCCGCCGCGGTCGATCTCCATCGCCGAGACCTCGACAAACGGCAGGTCCCGCACCGCAAGGCGGCACATCTCAAGGCGCGCCGCGGCGGACGGCGCCAGCTCCGTCTGTTTGTGCGGCGGGAGCGCCGTCGGAATCATCAGCACCTTTTCAAGGCCGAGCTCCTCCCGGCACCGGCGCATCAGCCGGAGATGCCCCTCATGAACCGGGTTGAAGGTCCCGCCGAACACGCCGATTCTCATCTTTGCCCCTCCTTTTCCAGGTCAGCCGAGGTCAATCACCGGCTTCTTGTCGTTTCTGCGATAGAGCACGAAGCGGTTTCCAATCGCCTGCACCACCTCGGAGCGGGTGCGCTCCGCAAGGAGATTCGCACATTCCGCAGCCGTATAGGGCGAAGTTTCCAAAACCCGGAGCTTGATCAGTTCCCGCTTGGCCAGCTGGTCGTCCACCATCTTCACCTGCGCGTCGCTCAGCTCCCCTTTTCCGAACTGCCCAATGGTCTCAAGGCCGCTTGCAAGGCCCCTGAGCTTCGCCCTCTGTTTCGATGTCATCGTCATCTTTCCTCCCGGCCGTCCACGGCCTCTATCTGTTTTCCGCCAGCCACGCCTCAAACGCCCTGAGCGCCCGCGCCCTGTGGCTGACCGCGTCCTTTTCCCCGTCGAGGAGTTCTGAAAAGCTCCTGCCGCCCACATAAAACAGCGGGTCGTAACCGAAGCCCCGCTCGCCGCGCGGCGCCGGGCCGATCACGCCGTCGCAGCGCCCTTCGAACACCCGCTCGGTCCCATCCTCCGAGATGTATGCGATTGCACAGGCGAAATGCGCCGTCCTTTTTTCTTCGGGAACCCCTTCAAGCTCTTTTAAAATGCCGTTCATCTTTTCGGCGTACGGGGTTCCCTCCCCGAGATACCGCGCCGAATAGACGCCCGGCCGACCGCCGAGCGCGTCGATGCAAAGCCCCGAATCATCCGCGACCACCGCTCCGCCAGCCGCTCTGTGGACCGCCCGCGCCTTGATCAGCGCGTTCTCCGCGAAGGTTTCGCCCGTCTCCTCGGCGTTCTCGACGACGGAAGCGTCGGAAAGCGCCTCCACCTCGACGCCGTGCGGCGCGAGGATGCGCCGAAACTCCCTGAGCTTTCCCTGGTTATGCGTCGCCGCGAGGACCCGGCCCATTTTCCCGTCAGCCATTTTCGTCACCGCCTTCGCCGAACAGCGCGTCGGCAAACGCCTTCGCGTCGAAATCCGCGAGATCGTCCGCCCCTTCTCCGAGGCCGATGAACCGAACCGGGATTCCGGTCTCGTTCGCAATTGCAACGACGACCCCGCCCTTCGCGGTGCCGTCCATCTTGGTCAGGATGATGCCGGTGATCCCCGCCGCCTCGCTAAACTGCCGCGTCTGCTCGAGGGCGTTCTGCCCCGTCGTCGCGTCGAGGACCAAAAGGACCTCCGGCTCGGCGTCGGGAAGCTCCTTCGCGATGACCCGGCGGATCTTCGAAAGCTCATCCATCAGGTTTTTCTTGTTGTGGAGCCGTCCCGCCGTATCGCAGAGGATGACGTCCGCGCCTCTCGCCCTGCCGGCTTCCATCGCGTCATGCACCACCGCCGCCGGGTCGGAGCCTTCGCCGTGCCGGATCACATCTGCGCCGGTCCGGTCGCCCCAGATCTGAAGCTGGTCGATCGCCGCCGCGCGGAAGGTGTCCGCCGCCGCGAGAAGGACCTTCTTCCCTTCTCTTCGATAGCGTGCCGCGAGCTTTCCGATGCTGGTCGTCTTTCCGACCCCGTTGACCCCGATGATCAGCATCACCAGCGGCTTCTGATCCAAATCAATCTCTGAAACAGACCCCGCCAGCATCCCGGCGACGATCTCCCGGATGACCGGGTAGAGCGCCTTCGGATCGCTGATCCCTTCCCGCTTTGCGCGCGTTTTCAGCTCTTCCACAATCCGTTCGGCGGTCACAACGCCCACGTCGGCCAGAATCAGCTGTTCTTCCAGCCCCTCGTAATACTCTTCGTCGATGCTCTGGAACATCCCCCCGAGCGCGCCGATCTTTTTCAGGCCCGCCCCAATGCTCTTAAATAACCCAAATGCCATCGAATGTACGCTCCTATCCGCCGCCCGAAGGCGCACTTGTCATGTTTTTAGTAACAGTATGTGTCAAATCTTCCGCCGGGTATTCGGGTTTTGCCTAGTCCTTCGCCCCAAAGCCCTTCTCGATCTCGGAAACCTTCAGTTCCAGCAGCTTGCTGACCCCATCCTCCTGCATAGTCACGCCGTAGAGGACGTCCGCCTCCTCCATAGTGCCGCGCCGGTGGGTGATGGCGATGAACTGGGTTTTGTCGGTCATGGTCCGGAGATAGGCCGCAAATTTCCCGACGTTTACGTCGTCGAGCGCCGCCTCGATCTCATCCATCAGGCAGAACGGCGCGGGATTGACGCGCAGGATCGCAAAGAAGATTGCGATCGCGACAAACGACTGCTCGCCGCCGGAAAGCGCCGCAAGGTTCTTGATCACTTTCCCTGGCGGCTGTACGTTGATCTCGATGCCGCTCTCAAGGATATCCTCCTGATCGGTCAGCGAAAGCTGCGCCCTTCCCCCGCCGAACAGCTCGGTGAAAATCTGCCCGAAATGACGGTTGATCTCGCCGAACTGCCGCGAGAAGATTTCGCGCATCTCGCCGGTCAGCTCCCCGATCAGCCGGGTCAGCTCCGCTTTGGAGCGCTCCACATCCGAAAGCTGGGCGGACAGCGCCCCGTGCCGCTCGGACACCTCTTTGAATTCCTCGATCGCGCCGACGTTCACAGTCCCAAGGTTCTTGATTTTAGCCCTGAGTTCCGCAAGCCTGCGGTTTGCCGCCGAAGGGTCCTCGACCGGCTCTGCAAGCGCCTCCGCATCCGACCGGGTCAGCTCGTACTCGTCCCAGAGCTTCGCGATCAGCCCATCGTGTTCGGCCTCGATGCTCTTCTGGTTCTCGCCAAGCCGGACAACCTGCCGGTAGAGCTCGTCCCGCTTTGCCGCGGACTCCCGCCCGCCGGCCCGGCATTCGGTCTGCCGCCGCTCGCATACGGTCCGCTTCGCGAGCATCTCCGCCGCCGCGGCTTCCCGTTCGCGGATGGCCTCCCGCTGCGCTTTACGCGCGGCATCGATCTCGCCGATCCGCTGCGCCGCCCGGGCGTTTTCGGCCTCCAGCGCCGCGCATTTCTGCAAAAGCCCGGCCCGCTGCCGCTCGCCCGACTCGGCCGCGGCCCGAAGGCGCTCGAGCGTCTCGCGGCCCTCCTGGACGTCCCGCTCGGCGAGGAGGCGGCCGGTCCTTTCTTCGCCGATCTTCCGGTCGATCTCCGCAATCTCCGCCGCCGCCGTTTCCCGCTCGCCGGAGACAGTTTCAATCTCCGCCTGGACGCCGTCTAGCTCCTTTGACAACTGTTCTATCAGCCCTCCGGATCCGGCTGATTTTTCCCTGTATTCCTCAATGCGCCCCATCAGTGCGAGGTGTTCCCGCTGTGCCGTTTCGGCCGCGGCGGCGGCCTCCCCGATGCTCTTTCGGACCCGCTTCGCCTCCGATTCACACCGCACCCGGTCTTCAAACAGCGTCTTTTTCCCGGCCCCGATGGATTCGATCTCGGCGTCAAACTGCCGAAGCTCCCTTTCGAGCGCCGCCCGCTCCGCCGAGACCTTATCCCGCTCGGCGAGGATCGCCGCCGCCTCTTCCCGGAGCCTTCTGATCTCGTCCCGCCGCCCGAGGACGCCCGCCGATTTCGCGGTATAGCCGCCGGTAAAGGAGCCGCCCGCGTTGACCAGCTGGCCGTCGAGGGTGACGATCCGGAACCGGTAGCCGTTCGCCTTCGCCAAAGACGCCGCCCCGTCGAGGTCCCTCGCCACGGCGACCCTGCCGAGCAGGGAGGCGATGATCCCGTCGAATTTCGCGTCCGCCTTCACAAGATCGCACGCGAGGCCGACGAACCCCTCCGTGCGGGAGAAGCCCCGGGTGTCGAGCCGGTTTCCCTTTACCGACGTGAGCGGCAGGAAGGTCGCACGCCCCGCCTTCGCCGTCCGGAGAAGGCCGATCGCGCGCTTGGCGATCTCCTCGTCCCGCACCACGATGTTCTGCATCGCGCCGCCGAGGGCGGTTTCCACGGCGGTCGTATACTCCGCCTCAACCGAGATCAGCGAGGACACCGGGCCGAACACCCCGTCGAGCCGCCCGGCCTTCACGCCGGCCATCACCGTCTTGACGCTCTGGCCGAAGCCCTCCATGTTCCGGTCCATGTCGGAGAGCACTTTGGCCCTTTGTTCCTTCTCGTTCGCCCGCCGCGCACAGTCCGCTTCCTTCGCCGCGGCGTCGTCGAACTTCTCGCGTCTCGAGGCGCGTTTGAGCTGATAGCCCTTCTCCGCGTTCTCAAGGCCCTGCAGCTTTTCGCCGAGTTCCGAGAGAAGAGCGGCGCACTCCCGTTCCTCCTCCCGCAGCCGCTCGAGGTTTTCTTTCGCCGTCCGCGCGTTCTGGCCGATCTGCGAAAGCCGCTCTTCGCTCTCCCCCAAAAGGGTCGCCGAGGTTGCCGCGTCGAGCTTCGCCGCGTCGATCGCCTCATAGACGCCGCTTCTCCGCTGGCGCAGAAGCTCCAGCTTTTTCAAAATCCCCGCCTGGCCGGCTTCCAGCGCCCGCCGCGCCTCCTCCTGGAGCCCGAGCCGTCCGTCAAAGCCGTCCAGCCGTTCAAGCCGTTCTGAAAGCGCCGCCTCGGCCTTTAAAATCTCGCTCCGGAGTTCCCCCGCGGAGCGCCCGGCGCTTTCCAGCGAGAGCCTCGTCTCCCCGGCGGACCGCTCGTTGTGCGCGATGTCGTTTTTGAGCACCGCTTCCTCGGAATCGAGCGCGCCGATGTTCGCCTGCGCCTTCGCCGCCGCGTCACGCGCCTCTTCGATGCCGGCGGAAAGCCGCTGCATCTCCTCCATCACCGCTTCAAACGCATCCTCGAACCCGGCGGCCTCCTGTTCGGCCTCGCCGTGCCGGGCCTTCGCGAGCACAAGCTCGTCTTCGAGGGCGTTGAGCTTCGCCCGCGCCGCCCGGATCGCCCGGACCCATACCGAAACCTCAAGCGATTTTTTTTCGCTGGAAAGGGTCAGGAATTCCTCCGCCTTTTTGGACTGCTCGCGGAGCGGCTCGACCCTCGCGGTCAGTTCCGCGAGGATGTCCCGAAGCCGCGTGAGATTGTCCTCTGCGAGCGCGAGGCGCTTTTCCGCCTCGGTCTTCCGATAACGGTAGCGCGAGATGCCCGCGGCCTCCTCAAAGATTTCCCGCCGCTCCCGGCTTTTGGCCGAGACGATTTCGGCGACCTTTCCCTGCCCGATGATTGAATAACCGTCCCGCCCCAGGCCGGTGTCGAGGAACAGTTCGACGATGTCTTTCAGGCGTACCTGCGCGCCGTTGATGCGGTATTCGCTGTCCCCGGTGCGGTAGAGCCTCCGGGTGACGGCGACCTCGTCCGCCTCAAACGGAAGGAGCCTCCCTGCGTTGTCGATCATCAGCGTGACCGACGCCATTCCCTGGGGCTTTCGCGCCTGGGTGCCGCCGAAGATCACGTCCTCCATTTTGCCCCCGCGGAGGGTGCGGGTCGACTGCTCGCCGAGCACCCACCGCACCGCGTCGGAGATGTTGCTCTTTCCGCTTCCGTTCGGGCCGATGACGGCGGTGATGCCGTCGTTGAATTCCAGCCTCGTCTTGTCGGGAAAGGACTTGAAGCCCTGTATTTCTAGATATTTTAAACGCACGAGTCCTCCTCCGTTTCAGAAAGCCCTGGAAAAAGCGGTTCCATCCGTGCGTCCGGAATCACTTTAAGCCGGTAACCCATTTCCATCAGGGTTTTAGCGTTTTCCCGCCGGTGCCCGAGCATCCTCGAAAGGTCCTCCGGCCTCGTCCGCACCCGCAGTTCCCCCGCCGGGGCCGAACCAATCTGCTGCAACAGCCTGTCCAGCATGATTTTCGCATCGCAAAGCTCCCGGAACGCCGGGTGATACGGTCCGGCCAGCGCCTCCCGCTCAAGGGCGGGGTCGGCGTGCAGCCCGGCCCGGATGATTTTAATCTTTCGCTCCGTCCAGTTTACCATAATCCGGGAAGTATGGCAAACCGCTTCGTCGAGGGAAAGCGGCTGGTAAACGCCCTTTTCAAACCACTCGGCGAGCATCGTCCCAGGGAGGACAACCGCCGGATAAATCCGCCCCGTATCGGGCGAAAGGAGCGCGAGTTCCTCCGCCGTCCTCATCATGGTCTCGGCGGTGTCGCCCGGGAGGCCAAGCATCATCTGAACCCCGAGAGAGAACCCATATTCCCGGATCCGCCCCGCCGCGTCCCTGACGTCCTCAGCCGTATGACCGCGCCGGTTGATTTCCAGCACACGGTCGTCCATGCTCTGCACGCCGAGCTCCACCGCCGTCACTCCATAAGCCCCCAGCAGCTCGAGCTTTCGCGGCCCGACCGCATCGGGGCGGGTAGAGACCCGGATACCCGAAAAGCCGCTCTCACCGACAAAGCCGGCGGCGGCTTTTAAAAGGGAGACCATTTGATTTTCGTCGATTGCGGTAAAGCTCCCGCCGAAAAACGCAATTTCCGCGTTTTTCGCGCGTTCTCCAAGCTTTGCAAGCGTTTTCTCGCAGAGCGAGGCGACTTCTTCCGGGGCAGGCGCCTGCGCCTTCCCGGAAATCCGTTTCTGGTCGCAGAAGCTGCACCGGTTTTGGCAGCCCAGATGCGGCACAAAAATTGCAAGGTTCGCGTGCTTTTTCATCCTCCGCTTACTTTCCCATCAGCGCGAGCGCCTCCCGCGCCGCCTGTTGTTCCGCGGCCTTCTTGCTCCGGCCCTGTCCGCGCCCGATCACGTTGGAATTGAGGCGCACCTCGACCTCGAACCATTTGTCGTGGTCCGGCCCCCGCTCGCCGGTCAGTACATAGCTGACCTTCTCCTCGGGGTTCTTCTGGACGATCTCCTGAAGCTGGGTCTTATAGTCGTGGAAACTCGCGTTTTCAATGTGCTCGATCGACCTGCTCGCAAACGGAAGGACGAATTTCGCCGCCGCCTTGAAACCCCCGTCGAGATAGATCGCCGCAATCAACGCCTCAAACGCATCCGCGAGGATCGAAGGCCGGTTCCTTCCCCCGTTCGCCTCCTCGCCTTTGCCGAGCCGGAGATAATTCCCCAGCCCGATCTGGCCTGCGAACTCGGCGAGCGAGGTTTCGCACACCACCGCGGCGCGGATCTTGGTCAGATCCCCTTCCGGGAGCAGCACACGTTTGAACAGATAGTCCGACACGATGACCGAAAGCACCGCGTCCCCGAGGAACTCCTGCCGTTCATTGTTGGAAATCTCGGTTTTGGATTCGTTCGCGTAAGAGGAATGCACCAGCGCCGTCTCCAGGTGCTGGCGGTTTCGGAAGGTATATCCGATTTTCTGCTCGAGTTCGATCATCTTCTCCGCTCCTTCTGCGGCCGCCGGCGCGGCCCGTCCTTTTTATTTTCGCGGCGGCCGGCCTTTTTCCGCCGCGCCGGCTTTCTGTTCTGCGACGCCCCTCGCGATTTCGCCGATGATGTCCTTTTCACAGCAGACAACCGCCTGGCGGATCGCGTTTTTAAACGCCTTCGCGTCCGAGCTTCCATGCGCCTTGATCACCGGCTTCTGCACGCCGAGGATCGGCGCGCCGCCAAGCTCCTTATAGTCGCAGGCTTTTTTAAACTCCGAAAGCTGCCCCTTCATGAGCATCGCCGCAACCTTGGTCCCGGCGCCGGAGAGAAACATCCGCTTTAATTCCTTTATGAAAAACAAGGCCATCCCCTCGCTGAGCTTGAGGATCACATTACCGGTAAAGCCGTCGCAGACCGCCACGTCGCAGCCGCCGAGCGGGAGCTCCCTGGCCTCGACATTGCCGACGAAACGAAGGCCCGATTTTTTGAGCAGCGCGAATGCGTCGAGCTGGAGCTGCGTCCCTTTGGTGTCCTCGCTCCCGATGTTGACAAGGCCGATCCTGGGCGATTCGATCCCCATGATCCGCGAGGCGTAAACCTCGCCCATTACCGCGAACTGCATCAGCATTTCCGGCCGGCATTCGCTGTTCGCGCCGGAATCGACGAGAAAGTAATACCGGCCGATCCCGTTCGGGACGGTGGTGCCGATCACCGGGCGCTTGACGCCCTTCACCCGTTTTACAAGGAAGGTCGCCCCCGCAAGCAGCGCGCCGGTGCTCCCGGCCGAAACAAACGCATCGCATTCGCCGTCCGCCAGCTTTTTGAGCCCCACCCCCATCGAGGTGACGATGTTTTCCTTGATCACCGAGGTCGGGTCGGCCTCCATCGGGAAGCCGCGGTCGGCGTGAATGATCTCAAGGCCGGTCAGGGGAACGCCGTTTTTCTCCGAAGCTTTTCGGATTTCCGCTTCGTTTCCAACCAACGCAATCTGGGCGCCGTATTCTTTCGCGGCTTCGGCCGCGCCTTTGAGGACCTCAAGCGGCGCGTGGTCGCCGCCCGCGGCGTCAATGATGATTTTCATCCTATTCTCCCCTTCTCCTGTTCATTCTTCTGTTTTGCGTTCTTCGGTTCCCGGAAAGCCGAGCCTGTCCATCGCCCGGAGCGAGCGCTCGGCAAGCGCCTGATACCGCTGCTGCCGGTCCCGGATGCGTTCGGAAAGCGGCGGGAGCGCGCCCATGTTCGCGCCCATCGGCTGAAAGTCCTTCGTCTCCCGGTTCGAGACGTGCCGCGACAACGCCCCGAGCATCGTCTCCGCCGGGAAGCGGACCGGTTCTTTTCCAAGAAGCTCGTTCGCGGTATGAAGCCCCGCGAGAATCCCGCTCGCCGCCGATTCGACATAGCCCTCCACCCCGGTGATCTGTCCAGCGAAGCGGATCCTCCGGTCGGAGAGAAACGCGAACGTCTCATCCAAAAGCCGGGGGGAATCGAGAAAGGTGTTCCGGTGCATCACGCCGTACCGCGCATATTCGGCGTTCTCAAGCCCCGGTATCATCCCAAATACCCGTTTCTGCTCCGGGAATTTGAGGTTGGTCTGAAATCCCACAAGGTTATAGAGCGTCCCCTCGGCGTTCTCGCGGCGAAGCTGCAGAACCGCCCAGGGACGCCTGCCGGTTTTCGGATCGACGAGGCCGACCGGCTTCATCGGCCCGAAACGGATCGCGTCCGCCCCGCGCGAGGCGAGCACTTCAATCGGCATGCACCCCTCATAAACCCTAAGGTCCCCCTCCTGGTCGAACGAATGGAGCGGCGCGCGCTCTGCCGCCACCAGCTCCCGGACGAAGTTCTCATATTCCTCACGGTTCATCGGGCAGTTGAGGTAGTCGCCGTCCCCTCTCCCATACCGCGCCGCGGGGAACACCCGGCCCCGGTTGAGGGAGGCCGCCTCGACGATCGGCGCGGCCGCGTCATAGAACGAGAGCGCCCCGCCGCAGAGTTCCCGGATCCTGCCCGCGAGCGCGTCGCTCGTCAGCGGCCCGGTCGCGGCGATCACCCGCCCCTCGGCCGGGAAGTCCGTCGCTTCTGCGCCGGCCTTCACCGCGATCAGCGGATGGGAACAGATCCGCTCCGTGATCCTTTTCGAAAACAGCTCCCGGTCCACCGCGAGCGCGCCCCCCGCCGGCACCGCGCAGTCCCGCGCCGCCGAGACGACAAGGGAGGAAAGCCGCTCCATCTCCGCTTTCAAAAGGCCCGCCGCGGAATTGACCCTCGCGGCTTTGAGCGAATTCGAACAGACCAGCTCGGCGAAATCCGGCGAGCGGTGCGCGGGAGAAAAGCGCTTTGGCTTCATCTCCCAGAGCTCCACCGGGATTCCCCGCCCGGCCAGCGCCCATGCCGCCTCGCACCCCGCGAGGCCCGCGCCGAGCACCGTCACCCGCGCGCTCATTCCTTCTCGCTCTCCGTCACGGAATCTGCCGCGGCCTCATAGTCGCAGCCCTCTTTGAGGCAGTGGATTTTCGCATGGTTTCCGGTCTTTTTAAACAAGGTCGAACCGCATTTGGGGCACTTCTCGGTCAGCGGTTTGTCCCAGGTCATGAAGCTGCACTTCGGGTTGTGTTCGCACCCGTAGTAGCCGCGTCCGTTTTTCGATTTTTTTGCGAGCACCCGCCCGCCGCAGACCGGGCAGAACCCGCCGGTTTCCTGCACGATTTTTTTGGTGTTCTTGCATTCCGGGAAGCCGGGGCAGGCAAGAAATTTCCCAAACCTCCCGGTTTTGATCACCATATTGCGCCCGCAGAGTTCGCAGACGATGTCGGTCGCCTCGTCCGGCACCTTGACGCGGACGCCGTCCATCTTCTCCTCGGCATGCTTCAGCGTTTTCTCAAAATCCCCGTAGAAGGCGCTGAGGGTTTTCACCCAATCCGCCTTTCCGACTTCCACCTTGTCGAGGTCGTTTTCCATCTTGGCGGTGAAGGTCACGTCGACAATCGACGAAAACTGCTCCTCGAGAAGCTTGGTGATCACCTCGCCGAGCGCGGTCGGGATCAGCAGCTTCTGGTTCCGCTCGACATAGCCGCGCTGGAGAATGGTCGTGATGGTCGGTGCATAGGTGCTCGGCCTTCCGATGCCGTTTTCTTCAAGGGTTTTGATCAGCGACGCCTCGGAATAGCGCGGCGGCGGCTGTGTAAAGTGCTGATTTCCCTCAATCTTCAGGAGCTTGAGCAGGTCGCCCTTTTCGAGCGGCGGAAGCGCCTTCGACTTTTCGCCCTCCTCCTCCTTGGTTTCTTCATAAAGGACGGTGAAGCCGTCGAACCGGACGGTATAGCCCGAGGCCTTGAAAAGATATTCCCCGGCCGTGATATCGACCGACACCGTGTCGAGCAGGCAGTTCGCCATCTGGCTCGCGATAAACCGCTCCCAGATCAGCTTATAGAGCTTATATTGGTCGGCGGTCAGCGAAGCCTTCGCCTGATCGGGCGTGATCGTGGGCATGGTCGGACGGATCGCTTCATGCGCGTCCTGCGAGCCGGAACGGGATTTAAACTCCCGTCTCGAGGGCGGGAGATAGTCCTTCGAATAGTTTGTGCGGATGAAATCCTCCGCCTCGGCGACGGCCTCGGCCGAAATCCGGAGCGAGTCGGTTCTCATATAGGTGATCAAACCGACCGCGCCCATATTTTCCAGCTCAATGCCTTCATAAAGTTCCTGCGCGACCTTCATGGTGCGCCGCGCCTGAAAGCCGAGCCGTCTCGAGGCCTCCTGCTGAAGGGTGGAGGTCGTGAAAGGCGGCGAGGGGGAGCGGCGGCGGACGCTCTTTTTGACGTTCGATACCAGATATTCCGCGCCCCTGAGCTCTTCCAGCGCGGCGTTTGCGGCCGCCTCATCCCCGAACGCGGCTTTCTCCCCGTTTTTCGAGGCGAGCCGGATGTCGAACGCCGCGGGGGAACGGCTCCCCGAAACCTTTGCGTCGATGGTCCAGTATTCCTCAGGCTTGAACGCCCGGATCTCCTCTTCGCGGTCGACGATCAGCCGGACCGCAACCGACTGCACGCGCCCGGCGGAAAGCCCCCTTCTCACCTTTTTCCAGAGGAACGGGCTGAGCTGATAGCCGACGATCCGGTCGAGGATCCGCCTTGCCTGCTGGGCGTTGACGAGATTCTGGTCGATGGTCCGCGGCGCGGCCATCCCGTTCTGGATGCCGCTCTTGGTGATCTCGTTAAAGGTCACGCGGTTTGACGCCGCGAGGTCGAGCCCGAGCATCTGCGCAAGATGCCAGCTGATCGCCTCTCCCTCGCGGTCGGGGTCGGTCGCGAGGAAGACGCCGCTCGATTTTTTCGCCGCGGACTTGAGCGAGGAGATCAGCGTTTCCTTCCCCTTGATTTCCTCGTACTTCGGCGCAAAGCTGTTTTCCAGATCGACGCCGAGCTTCGATTTCGGCAGGTCGCGGACATGTCCCATCGACGCCACGACCTCGAAGCCGTTTCCGAGATATTTTTTAATCGTCTTCGCCTTTGCAGGCGACTCGACGATAACCAACTTGGACATGGGATTCCTCCTGTTTCTGGATTTTACGGGACAACGCCGATCTGCACTGGAAACGCTCTGCGTCCATCGGCGGGATTCTCTATGGTTATGGCCGGTAGGGCACCGCTTCAAACACCCTTCCGGGTTTTGCCCTCACAAAGCCGAAAATTTCCATTTCAGTGAGCGCCGGCAGAAGTTCGCTCGCCGGCAGCTTCGTCTTTTCCGATAGCTCATCGGCCGTCATGCTCCGATTATAAAGCTCCAGATAAATTTTGCCCTGCCCCTCGGTCAGGATGCCCGGGACCGTGGGAGCCGTCTCCCCGTCCTGCTCCGTCCCGGAAGCAGGCCCAATCGGATATCCGTAGACCGCCGCGAAATCCGCGATGATATCGCCGCCCGATACGGCCGGTTTGGCCGTCTCGGACAAAAGCGCGTGGCAGCCCTCCATCATTGGGTCGAAGATGCTGCCCGGGACCGCATAGAGGTCGCGGTTCTGTTCCTCCGCGTGCTTTGCCGTGAGAAGGGTTCCGCTGTGCCGCTTCGCCTGCACGACGACAGTCGCAAGCGAAATTCCGGAGATCAGGCGGTTCCTCACGTTAAAATGCGTTTTGTGCGGCTCCATCCCAAGCGGATATTCCGAGACGACCGCGCCGTTTTTCTCCAGCATCCTGCGAAGTTCATGGTTTCTCGCCGGATAGTCGATGTCGAGGCCGCCCGCGACAAACGCGACGCTTTGGGAACCCGCCTTCAGACAGGCCGAATGGCAGACCGCGTCGATTCCCATCGCAAGCCCGCTCACCACAACGCCGCCCGACCGGCCGATTTCCCCGGCAATCTTTTTCGCGGCCGCAATGCCGTACTCATTTGGATTCCTTGTCCCAACCATCGCGATCACATATCGGTTTTTGACGACGCCAATGTCCCCCTGCACAAAGAGTATCATGGGCGGAGCCGGGATATGACTCAAAAGTCTCGGATAATCCGCGCTTTCCGGCGTAATCACCCGGCAGCCGTATTCTTCCGCGAGCCGGACCGCCTCCTCGGCCTTTGAAAAATCGGGCGAGAGCACCGCTCTTTTTTCGGCCGGGGTCAGCGCAGCGTCCGATTCAATCTCCCCGCGGCTCCGCTCGAGAAGTCCTTTGGGCGTTCCATACGCCTGTAAAAGCTGATGGCCCCTCGCCGTGCCGGGGCCGCCGGCGAGTTCCCGCATCCAGTACCAGAGGACTTCCTCTTTCATACCGTTCCTCCTTGATTATTTGATGCATGCGAAACGCTTCTGCTGCTTCGCCCGATTTCCCAAGCGAAAACCGCAGCCGCGACCGCCGCATTGAGCGATTCACACCGCTCGGAAATCGGGATGATCACCCGCTTTTCACAGGCGGCGAGCACCTCGGGCGAAAGCCCGTTCCCCTCGTTTCCGATGACGATGGCCGCCCCCTTCATCGGGACGTCTAGGACCGGGACGCTCTGGTCCGAGAGCGCCGCCGCATAGACCGGGGTCCCCGCCCCGCGAAGTTCCAGGAGAAACCGCGGAAGGTCGTCCACCACCTGGATCGGCACCCGGAACACGCTTCCCATCGCAGAACGAAGGACTTTCGGCGAAAACGGGTCCGGGCAATCGGCTGAAAGCGCCACCCCGCCGAGGCCGAACGCATCGGCTGACCGGAGGATGGTCCCGACGTTTCCGGGATCCTGCAGCGAGGAGAGCGCCAAAAGCCCCTTCGTTGTACACAGTGGCCCCGACAGGACGTTTTCATCCATCTCGCAGAGAAGAAAAACGCCCTGAGGGTGTTTGGTGTCCGAAAGCTTCGCCGCCGCGTTTCCCTCCAGCAGGAACAATGCGCCGCACCTGCTTTCCAGCAGGGCGGTGCGTTCTCCAAGCCGTTTGATTCCCTCCCGCGTGAGGTAGGCTTCTTTCGCTCTCACGCCGTTTTCCAGCGCGTCAAGACAAAGCCTTGCCCCTTCCAGCACAAACAGGCCTTTCTCGCGCCTTTCCTGCCGGGAAGAACAAAGCTTTGCCAGCCGTTTGATCTTTTCGTTGTCCTTTGAGCTGATTACCTGCATGTCCGTTTTACGAAATCACCCGTTCCATGCCATTCCGGCGCCATGCCCCTGGGAAAGACAAAAACGTCCGGTCTTTTTGCCAGCCGGACGTTTATCACCTGCATTAGAGCGCAGCTTTTGCCTTTTCGACAATTGCGGAGAACGCGGCGGGATCGTTGATCGCAATCTCTGAAAGCATCTTCCGGTTCAGGTCGATGCCCGCCTTTTTCAGACCGTTCATAAAGGTCGAATAATTCATGCCGTTCATTTTGCATGCGGCGTTGATTCTTCCGATCCACATGCTTCTGAAATTTCTCTTCTTCTGTTTTCTGCCAATATATGCATACTGACCGGACTTCATCACGGCTTCTTTCGCGGTTCTAAAGAGCCTGCTCTTTCCGCCGAAATAGCCCTTCGCCAGTTTTAAAACCTTTTTTCTGCGCTTTCTGGTCGCCATCGCGCCCTTCACTCGAGCCATATTTTACTCTCCTTCGCTTCGCGTAAAGTAGTTTATTTGTAAGGGATTAAAAGCTTGAGCGCCTTTGCGTTCGTCACGTCGGCAAAGGCCGCTTTTCTCAGCTTTCTGGTGCGCTTGGTCGTCTTTTTGGTCAGGATATGCCTTTTATAAGCGTGCGCGCGCTTGATTTTCCCGTTCTTTGTGACCTTGAAACGCTTCTTCGCCCCGCTGTGGGTTTTGAGCTTTGGCATGTTTTTTTCCTCCCTAAATGTTCCGCCGCCGGGTAAGGATTCCCGGCGCCGAAATACAGTTTACTTCGCAGGCTTTGCCGCGATAAACATCAGCATGTTCCTGCCTTCCAGCTTCGGCGGCTTTTCGACGACGCCGTATTCGGCGATTGCCTGGGCAAAACGCTCCATCACGCCGATGCCAAGCTGACTGTGCGCCATTTCCCTTCCGCGGAACCGGATGGAAACCTTCACCTTGTCCCCATCCTTCAGAAAGCGGATGGCATGGCCGATCTTGGTGTTGAGGTCATTGGTATCGATGTTGAGCGAGAGACGGACTTCCTTGATCTCAATAACCTTCTGGTTTTTCTTGGCTTCCTTCTCGCGCTTTGCCTGTTCAAACCGATACTTTCCATAGTCCATGATGCGGCAGACGGGCGGCGTAGCCTGAGGGGCAATCTTGACAAGGTCAAGGTTTTTTTCCTGAGAGATGCGCTGGGCCTCGCTGGTCGGCAGAATGCCGAGCTGTGTCCCGTCGGAATCGATGACGCGCACTTCCTTGTCTCTGATTTCCTCGTTGATCGACAGATCCTTACTGCTAATGTTAAAGCACCTCCAAAGCCATTAAAATGGGCGCAGACAAATCGTCCGCGCCCGTCAATTACAGAAAATCCCCGGCAACACGCCGGAAGCTTTTGCGTATTGACCATGTGTCACCGCTGTGCACAGGTGAGAACGAATTGTTCTGCTTTGTTTTCGTTAGTATCTTATCAGATCGCACGAAATATGTCAACCACTTTTTGTCAGCCTGTCAAAAAACCGCATCTTCCTGAAAAAGAGCGGCCGTTTATCCATTTCCGGCTCAAAAAACGGCCTTAAAACACCTGGATTTCGCTCCCCAAATGGAACGAATACAGAATCCCCTCGGCCACCGGGACGCCCAGCACGCCGGAGAGCATATCCCGGTAGAGGAAAAGCTGCGCCGCATACCGCTCCCGCAGCGCCTGTGGCGAGGATATATGGTCGGTTTTAAAGTCGACGACCGCCGCCCGGTCCCCTTCGATCAGGATGCAGTCCGCGATTCCCTGAAGCATCGCGCCCTCTCCCCCTTCGGCGAGATAGCCTGAGGCGAGCGCGCTCGCCGAAGCCGGCGCCATGAAGCGGAACTCCCGCAGGACACGGCACGCCCGTCCAATCCTTTTCGCAAGCGCGCCGGAGAAAAACGCCCGGATCTTTTCCGCATCCACCGCGTCAGCCTGCCGCCCGGTGAGAAAGCCCCCGTCCCGGAGCCGTTCGATCTCCCGCTCCGGGTCCCTTGCCGCGAGCGAAAAGTCGCAGAGCTGCATAAAAAGATGCACCGCGCTCCCGCGTTCCGCCGGGGAAAGGGCCTGCCGTTCGAGAAACGCGGGGCGCGCAGAAAACCATCGCTCCGCCTGCGCCTTTCGCACCACCTCGGAAACGGAGAGCTTCGCGGGCGCCGCCATCGCCGCGGGGAACGGATACTCCCAGGAAAACGAGCGGACCAAAAGCTCGACGTCCTCCCGCCGCGCCGGCGTCTTCGGGGCGATCGCCTCCGCTTCCCCGCCCCCGGCCTGTTCCCTTGCGAGGGCGCAGAACCGGACTGAGAACCCCTCCGCGACGAAATCCTCCCCTGCGAGAAGGCGCCCGGCCGCCCCGTCGCGGAGAAGCGCAGCCGACAATATCCAGTCGGCATAGCTTTTTCCATTTTGCACCGCCTGGGACGGAAGCCTTCCGCTTTCGTCCGGCTCCGCCAAAAGCGAACGGAGCTTTTCGGCCGGCTTTCTCTGGCTTGACACCAGGATCAAACGCTCCTTCGCCCGCGTCATCGCGACATAGAGCACCCGGAGCTCCTCTGAAACGGCCGCGCGCTGGGTTTCCAGGCGCATCGCCGTCAGCGGGACCGTCGCAAACTGCTTTCGAAGCGCCCGGTCCCTTCGGACCGACGCAAACCCGAGCTCAGAGTGCAGAAGGGTCGGCGCCCGAAGGTCGTTCGCCGCAAAGGTGTGGGTGTGCGAGGTGTCCGCGACGATCACAATCGGATACTCCAGCCCCTTTGAACGGTGGATGCTGGTGATCACGACGCTGTCCGCCGTTTCCCCCGCCGCCGCGGGCGCAAGGTCCTCGCCGCGTTCGAGCGTCCGATCGATCACCCCGAGGAACGCGGACAGGCTTTCAAAGCCGAGTTCCCTGTAATGCTCGGCGTAGTCGGGGAGAAGGATGAGATTCCGGTACCTCTGTTCGCCGTTCTCCATCGCCCGCACGAGCAGCGGAAACCCGGTCTTCTCATAGAGCAGCAGAATCACCTGGGCCGCCCCGCCCGTCGCCGCGGCCGCGCGGAGCGCCGCGAGAAGCGAGAGGAACGCCCCGCATTTTCCGTCCCCCGCCTGAGCCGCCGCGCAGAGCGCAGCGTAAAGCCCGCCGCTCCGGAACCGGACGCGGATTTTGGCGAGCTCGTCGTCGGTAAACCCGCCCGCCGGCGAGAGCATCGCCCCCGCAAGCGGAAGGTCCAGCACCGGGTTTTCGGCCGCGCGCAGGAAGTTCAGCGCCGCCGTAATCTCGCCCGTCGTCAGAAAGCCGCCGGTCAGCTCCGCGCGGCAGCCGATCCCGCGCTTTGAAAGCGCCTTTCGGAACGCCGCCGCCCGGCTCCCGGGCGAGCGGAGCAGGATGCAGACGTCCCGCGGCGCTGCGGGCCGGAGCGCGCCGCCTTCGGAAACCAGAACCCCTCCGCCGGTCAGCTCCGCGACCAGCGACGCGACATAGGCCGCCTCCTCTTCGAGGTCGCTTTTCTCCTCGGAATCGCCGTCCCGCGTCAGCTCCAGAACCCGCACCTCGCACCCGGCGCCCGCCGCCGGGGGATATTCCGCCGCGGGATAAAGCGCCTCGTCCGCGCCGTAATCGATCTCCCCTGCCCGTTTCGACATCAGCCGCGAAAAGAAAAAGTTGACCGCGCCGGTCACCTCTTTCCGGCTGCGGAAGTTGTGCCCGAGGGTGATCAGCGCCGGGAACCGCCCGTCGCCGTACTGGAAAAACCGCTCCTTTTTCTCGAGGAACAGCTCCGGCCGCGCCTGCCGGAACCGGTAGACGCTCTGTTTGACATCCCCGACCTCGAAGAGGTTCCCGCCGTTGGAGATCGCCTCAAAGATTTTGTCCTGCGCGCCGCTGAGGTCCTGGCATTCGTCCACCATGATCTCGTCAAACCGCCCCGCGACCTGTGCGGCGAGCGGCGTTTTTCGGATCTCCCCGTCCTCTTTCCGGAGCAGGAGTTCTAGGGTGAGCTGTTCGAGGTCGGAAAAATCAAGCAGGCCCAGCTCCGCCTTCCGCCCGCCCAGCGCGCCGTCATAGCGCAGCGCCAGCCGGAACAGCTCCTCGGTTTTCGGCAGAAGGTCTTCGAGATCCTCGGAAAAATCGCGGAGAGAAGCGGAAAACACCGTGTCCCGAAGCTGTTCGATGGCTTCCCGGACCGTCCCGCGCGCCGCCTTCGCACGCTCCTTTTCCGCGCTTTCGCCGCGCACTGCCCTGAGCCTTTCAGGCACATATTGCGCGAGAAGCCCCGCCGCCCCGTCCCAGTCGCGTCCCGCCAGCAGCGGACGCAGCGAAAGCAGCAGCGCCCGGTCGGCGAGGAACGCCGGGCCATAGGCGTTCTGCAGCTTTTCATCCGCTGAAAGAAGGTTCAGGCCCTTTTCGCAGACCGAGAGCGCGTAATCCGCCGACTCTTTTGCAAAGCCGAACAGAATCCCCGCCCAGACGCTGTTGGCCGGGTCGTCCGCCGCCCTGTAATATTCCAGCTTTTCCAAAAGCCAGTCCCGGTAGAACGGATGCGACCGCGCAAAGGCCAAAACCCGTTTGACCGTCTCGGCGAGCTTCTGGTCCCCGCTTCCGGACGAGAGCAGCTCGGCCAATTCGAGGAACGCCGCTTCCCCCGACGCATAGCCCGCTTCAAGGACCTCGCCGAGCACCTCGTCGGAAAGCGCGCGGATTTCCTCTTCGTCCCCAATCCGGAACACCGGCGGAAGATCCAGAAGCTGGAAATTCTCCCGGATGAGGTCGAAGCAGAACGCATGGATGGTCGAGATCTGCGCCCGGTCGCAGAGGGTTCTCTGCCTGCGCGCCAGCTCGTTGCCCGGCTCCGCCGCAATCCGCTCGCCAAGTTTTAAAAGGATCCGCTCCTTCATCTCCCGCGCCGCCGCCCGGGTAAAGGTCACAATCAGAAGGCGGTCGGCCGGAACCGGGTTTTCCGGGTCGAGCATCCGCGAAACCGCCCGCTCCGACAAAACGGCGGTCTTTCCGCTTCCCGCCGCCGCCGACAGGAGAAGGGTCCCTCCCCGCGACTCAATCGCCGCTTTCTGTTCCGCTGTCCACTGCACCGGCATGAGCCCCCTCCTCCTCCAAAAATTCTTCCCGTTTCAAAAGTGTGATTGTCCGCTCCGGGTCGCCCTCCTCAAAGCCGCAGACACCGCGGTAGTCGCAGAACCGGCAGGGCGAGGAATCCGAGACGGCCGGCATTGCCGCGATCCCGCCGCCGTGCAGAAGCTGCGCCATCTCCCCGATCCTCTTTTCCACCAGCCGCGCCGTCTTCCCCAGCTCCTCAAGCGATGCGAGCATGTCCTTCCCGCCGCGGCTGGTTACGGGAATGAAAACCCCTTTCCCGCTCCGGTCCATCGCAAAGAGCACCTCTGGATCGTCGAGCACAAGCCCGTTCATCCGGAACTGCTTGTCCACAAGCGGCTTCATCTCGTCCGCGCCGCAAGCGCGCCCCGCCGAAAGATATCCCGGCGCGGCGGGCATGTAGAGCACCCCCGCTGGCAGAAGGCCGCCGAGCGCGCCCTTCCCCTCCTTCCAGATGGTGAACAGATAGATCAGCATCTGCATATTGAGCCCGTAAAACACGTCGGAGAGCAAAAACTTCTTCCCGTGCGATTTATAGTCGATCACCCGGAGATACCGCTTCCCGCCGATTTCGGCGACGTCCGCCCGGTCGACCTTCCCCTCGATCCGGAGAACGGTTCCGTCCGGCGCCGTCACCTCAAGCGGCGGGACCTCCCCCTCCCCGCCGATTGGAAGCTCGAACGCCACCGGCTCGAACAGGCTCTGTTCAAATTCCTCCCCAAGCCGCTTTGCGAGCCGCACAATCGCGTCCGCACACCGCTCAAAGCCGTGCCGCACCCGCAGCGGGAGCGAATCGGGATCGATCACCTTTCCACGAACGTACTCTTTGATAAATTGTTCCGCCTCCGCAAAAAGCTCCGCCTCCGGAACCCCCGCGATGCCGCGGCCGCCGTATTTTTGTAAAAGGCGCTCCATCGCCTCATGGACCAGCGTCCCCTCCTCCAGCGCGGAAAGCCCCGCCTTCCGAAGCGGCCGCAGCCCGAGGCCGTTCTTCGCAAAATAGGAGAACGGGCACCGGTAATAGGTTTCGATCTTCGATGGCGAAAGCGTCATCCTCCGCCCGAACAGCTCCTGCGAAACAGCCCCGTCTTCGAGCCGGTGCGGGCGCCTCTCCGCCGCGCGCCGGACCTGTTCCACCGTCTGCGCGCGCCCGGCGCGGACCAGCGCCTCTTCGAGGGCCGCGCGCTCCGGCGTGTCCTCCCGGAACCTGCGCGCAAACTCCCCGGCCGCGGCCGCCGCCGTCCGCGCGAGGAAAAAGCGGTCCTGCGGCATCCCACCGCCCGAAAGCGCCGCCGCCCGCGCAAACAGAACCGACGGCGAAAGCGCTTCGCCGGTCGCCTCGGCCTTGGGGGCGGAGACGAATACCCGTTCCGACGCGGCGGAAGAAGCGCCGTAGAGGAACATCCGCTCATTTTCGAGAAAGCTCTCGTCCTCGCCGATGAGTTCAAGCCCTTCTTCCGCCATGCGTTTTCGTTCCGCGTCGGAGAGGAGCCCCCCCTTCGGCGGGACGGCGGGGAACTCCCCCTCGACCGCGCCGATCAGGAAAACCGCGCGCGGCGCCTCGGGCCGCATCCGGTCCGCCGTGCCGACCGCCACCTCGTCGAGGGTTCTCGGCGGGGTTGCGACCTCGACGCAGCCAAGCGCGAGTTCAAACAGCTCGCAGAGCCGCTTTTCGTCCGGACGCGCGTCTTCGAGCAGCAGTGCGAACAGGTCGAGCACATGGATCAGCCCTTCCCAAAGCTGGGACTGCGTCTCAAGAAACGCCCGCCGCTCGGTCTCGGGAAAGGTTTCCGCGAAGCGGAACAGGTTTTCCGCCGCGCCCGTCTCCTCCAGAAAGCGGAACACCGCCCCGGCGAAGAGCTTTCCGCTCCGCTGGCGCGCCGCCGTGCGGAGCCGTTCCATCGGCTCCGCCACCGTTCTGCGGCAGGCTTCAATCCGCTCCAGCCGCTCCCTGGCCGCGTCGCTCATCTGCTCCACCATGCCGTCGGGGTGGTTCCGGAACGGGAGAAACCAATCCTTTTTCCGCACTGACCAGACCGTGCAGTAATTTTCACATTCCCCCGCCGTCTTCGGGTCGATGCCAAAGACCGGCGACTTCAGCAGTTCCTGCATCTCCCGCCGCCCGACGCCGCAGGCAAGTTCCACCGCGCAGACGACGCCCGAAAGCAGCGCCGACTGCCGCGCCCTGCCGCGCTCGTCGAGGAAGGCCGGTATCCCCCACTCCGCAAAGACCGCCGGAAGCAGGGTCCGGTATCGCGTAAGGTCCCGCCCGATCACCGCGATGTCGCGGTAGCGGAACCCCTCGTCCCGAACCAGCGCCGCGATCGAGGCGGCAACCATCCGGATCTCCTCCTGCGGGTTCGGCGCGAGATACGCCCGGATCCCAAGCTGCTTTTCCGCACCCGGTCCCGGCGCGCCCTCCCCGCGCGCCGCCGCCTCGAAGGCGAGCGCGGAGGGCGAACCGTGCCGGTCCTGATCGGGAAAGCGCACGGCGGTCTCCGCCGGGATCCCGTTGCGCGCCGCGATGCGCATCAGGCGCTCCGCCGCCTTGACCGCCGGCTGGAACGCCGGCTCCTTTGAGAGGATCCGGTCGCAGCAAAGCGAGACGCAAAGCTCCTCTGCCCCGGCCATCACCTGTTCCAGCAGATGATATTCCGGCGCGGTAAAGCTGTAAAAGCCGTCGACAAAAACCGCCGCGCCGGCAAAATACCCGCTCCCCGGAAGCCGCTTCGCCGCGATATCCACAAGGTCCGCCGGATCGGTGAACGACCGCCCGACCACCGCGCGGTAGGCGTCAAGGATCAGCGAGAGTTCAAACGTCTTCTCCCGGAGCGGGCCGTCCGGCTGCGCCATCGAAAACGCGGCGAGCGCCTCCGGCGTCACCCCGGCGTTCCTCGCCTCCGCCGCCGCGTCGGCCAGCCGGGCCAGAAAGCCGTGTCCAAAGGCGTTGCGCCGGTAAACCGAAAGCTCGTCCTTCACCTCTTCGAGAGCAAGGCTCATCATCAGCGAGGCCGCCGCCGGGTCCATCAGCTCCCGCGTGATCCCGCCGAGCTCGCGCAGGATCAGCTCCGACAGCCGGGTGAAGCTCACCACGTCGATCTTCCCGGTGTGCCCGTCGAGCCGGCGGTAGAGCGCGCGCTCGTTTGAAAAAGACGACTGCTCCGGCACGATCAGAACCGCCCGTCCGCCCGCCGCCGAAATTTCGGTCATCCTCCCGTGAATCCATGTGGTTTTGCCGGTCCTCGCGGCGCCGGTCACAAATCGGAGCATCGCTTCGCCTCCTCCCGGCCGCCCCGCCGTCCGCCGGCGGGGTCAGCCTTCCTGGTTCGTTTCCTCCGGATAAAACCGGTACCGGAGCACCGGCCCGAGCTTTCGGAACCGCCCCTCCCATTCGATCATCAGCTCCCCGCAGATTTCGCAGCAAAAGACCGGGAACGGCCCCTCGTCCCCTGCCGGCGCTCGCTCGCGCACCGCCCGGCCCGTTTTCCGCGGCTTTCCGCCGCAGCAGACCAGAAGCGGGAAATCCGACTTCGAAAGCGCCCTTCGAGCATAGCCGCTCCTGTGCTCAAATTCTTTTTGTTCCATCTTTCGGCCTCTTTTCCAAACAACTGTTCCCATTTTATCACGCCGCAGCCCATTTGAAAACGCCCTTTGGGATTGACGCTTCATTTTACATCAATTCCCAATTAAAAAAACAGAGCCGTAAAAACAGGGGCGCCAATGGCCGGCGCCCCTGTTTCGTCTTAAAATCAATCTCAGGTGTTTACCGCTTTAAGCCGCAGACGGAGTTTGTCCGCAATCATCGCAATAAACTCGCTGTTTGTGGGTTTCCCCTTGGTGTTGTGAATGGTGTAGCCAAAATAGGAAGTCAGAATATCCACGTCCCCCCGGTCCCAGGCGACCTCAATCGCGTGGCGGATCGCGCGCTCAACGCGGGAAGAGGTTGTCGAAAACTTTTTCGCGACGGTCGGATAAAGCTGTTTTGTGATAGAATTGATGATATCCGGCTCGTTGACCGCCAGCATGATCGACTCCCGCAGATAATGATATCCCTTGATGTGCGCCGGAACGCCGATCTGGTGGATAATTTCCGTTACCATCATCTCAAGATCAGGCACAGACTTGGATGTCGCCGATGCAAGGCGGTCAAGCTGTTCCGGCTGTTTCATGCCGGAAAGCTGGACGATCCGTTCAACCAGCATTTCGATATCGAATGGCCGAAGAAAATAATAAACGGCGCCCGCCGAAAGAAGTTCTCTTTCCAGCGCGGAATTATCAAACGTCGACATCATCATAAACATGGGCGCCGCTCCGTGCTGACTGCTCCTGACGGATTTCATAACGCCGATTGCGTCAAGCCGCGGCATGAATACATCGACAAGAACAACGGCCGGGTGATGCTCGTTGATCAATTCAACAACCTTGATGCCGTCCTTCGGTGCAATAATCGTCTCGTAACCATAGGTTCTGAGCATACCCGCGCACTGCGCGCAAAATTCCTTGTTGTCATCTGAGATCAGCACTTTTGTCTTCGAAGCCATTGAGGTTCTGTCACATCCTTCTGTCAGATTGGGTTTGAACCTAGATTACCATATTTTGCTAATTATTGCAAGTCTTTTACTCCCGTTTAGGAAACTTTTTTACCCAAATCTTACCAGATCGTCAAAATTAAGCGGCGTTCTTGCCGGCAATTCCGGATTCTCTTACCGAACGTTCCATATTCTCCGCGAATATTCCGTAGCCCCGGGTCGGATCGTTGACAAAAACATGGGTTACAGCGCCAACAAGTCGACCATTCTGTAGAATCGGCGAGCCGCTCATGCCCTGCACGATGCCGCCCGTTTTTTCCAGAAGTTTCGGGTCGGTGACGCGGATCACCATATTTTTGGTCGGGTTATTGTCGCCGGCGGCAATTTTTTCGATGACAATCGAAAACGCCTCCGGCGTTTTTCCATTGACGGTCGTGTAAATGGTTGCAGGCCCGAGTTCGACCTCGCTCCTGACCGCCAGTTCCACCGGCTCCGCTTGAATTGGGGAAAAGCCGCAGGTGCCGAAAACGCCGGTCTCCCCATTGAGAATCAGGCTGCCGATAGCCGAAGTCCCGGAAAACATGCCTTTCAGCTCGCCCGGGCTTCCGCTTGAGCCGCGGTTGACGCCGGTGATGGTTACATCGACCGCTTCCCCGCTCGCCAGCGGCATGATATCTCCCGTGTCGATGTCGCAGATCGCGTGGCCAAGGCCGCCGAAAACGCCGGTTGCCGGGTTATAATAAGTCATGGTGCCGATTCCCGCTGAGGAGTCCCGGACCCAGATTCCGGCCCGGAAGACCCCGTCCGTCGGCGAAGAAATCGGTTGAAGCGAGGTGTGGAACACCTTATCGTCCCGCTTTACCATCACATCGACCGGCTGCCCGTTTGATTCGGAAACGATTTTTCCAACGTCTTCGTTAAAGGATACCTTCTGTCCGTTCATCTCCAAGATAATGTCGCCCGCTTTTATCCCGGCCCGTTTGGCAGGGTTCTGCATCTGCCCGCTCACGTCCATGTCGCTCATTCCGACGACCATGACGCCCTCAGTAAACATTTTAATTCCGAAAGGACGCCCGCCCGGAATGACCATATCTCGATCAACCACCTGAACACTGATTGTTTTTACCACCGGCCCGCCGGGAAGCGTCAGCTGCATCTGATAGCTGTTCCCAGCCCTGGAATAAACCTCCAGCGGCATGGTCTGTGAAAAGCCCTCGGCCTTGAGCCCGAACAGGCCGCCGAGGGAAAACGACTCCCCCTGAACCACATAGTACCGATCCGGCAGTATGAGCTGCAGATAGGCCGTAAAGCCAAACACCGCTGCGATCAGAACGATCAGAACGCCTGCCACCTTCCGATACGCGCTTCT
The DNA here is from genome assembly GCA_018716105.1 of Candidatus Fimivivens faecavium. Lineage (GTDB taxonomy): Bacteria > Bacillota > Clostridia > Oscillospirales > Ruminococcaceae > Fimivivens > Fimivivens faecavium. Next base: position 77,718 of record DVKH01000042.1, read on the forward strand.
CATACTGGAAATCACCCCCTCATCCGTTTTTGCTGTTTGGAAGGCGCAACGCGCAAAACCACCGGCGTTTTGGAATTTTAACGCGCCGCGGCTTTGGCCGCCTTCCTCGATTAATGTTTGCAAAGACCAAACGGTTTATCTCGGGAATATGTTCGCCGGATACTAGAAACTGCTTGCGCTTCCAAAACGCCGCATGCCGTTTGCCGCAGTGCGCGCCGATTGGCGAAGGGCGTTCCAGAAATTGATCCTTTGCTGGGAAACCTTAGCTTTTCCCTTCTTTTGAAAAATGAAACATGCCGTTTTATCATAAAAGTTTGCTAGACATTTCCAAGTTCAATGCCGAGGCGCTTTAACTCCACCGCCGCGTCCACCGCGTACCGCGCGCCCGCAATCGGATTTTCTCCCGCCTCAATGCGCTCATGGAAAAAGCCCGGCCGCTCCTTTCGGAGCGTTCTCGTCAGCCCGATCAGATCGGCCGCCGTGTTTTTTCCCGCGCTCTGCCGGAGCATGAACAGCGTTTCCTGCTCTACGACCCGCTCGACGGCGTCGGAGATCCTTTGATAGTCGCCTTCCTCCGCAAAATCATTCCGTCCGCCAATATCGACCACCGCTGCCGAAACCGCAAGCGAAATCGAAAATTCCGGGACGCCGTCGCGAATCTCGCAGTGGATTTTGCTGTCGTTGGCCGTCACCGCAAGCGAGACTCTTCCAACCGCCGGGTCGTCCACCGCCACAATGCTCTCCTCAACCTTTCCAAGCGCCCAAAGGATACCGCGGGTTGCGGTGAGATTCGCCTCCCCTGCAAGACGGTCGCCGACGAACACGGCGGTACCGACCAGGCTGATCTCAGGCTTCTGGTTATCTTCCGCACCGGCTGCCTGTCCGCTCAATTCTCCAAGCGCGGCGGCCGGATTTTCGTTTTCATTCAAAAGCGAATCGAGGATCGTCATCACGGTCGAGGGGACCGCCGCGCCGCTGCGCTGCGCCTCCTCGATCTGCATCGCCGCCCGCTCCGCCATGACCCCCGCCACCACCGCGGCGGCGTCCTGCCGGGAGACGATCACCGGCGTCTGCGGACGGCTCTCGGTCTGCGCGTTAAAATAATGCACAACGTCAGAAATCCCGGCCCTCGCGGCGAGCGCGCCGACGACAATCAGCTTGTTTCCGCCCCAGAAAACGCTGCCGCCCGCCTTTCTCCCAAGCTCCTCGGCCGCATGGGAGATGCTTCTTCCCTCCGCGGTAAAGAGCTCGTACTGCCCGCCGGAGCCTTCGTCAGAGCCGCTGGAAGGGTCGAAAACCTGCGCCGAGAGCAGATAAAGGTCGTCAATGCGGTCTATTCCGACCATTTCGACGACGGCGAGCTTCTTTCCATCGAGCTGCCGGAGGCAGCCCGTGGTGGAAAGGCAAAGCACTGTACAGAGGGCCAGCGCCAGGATCTGCCTCACACGTTTCATTTTGCCTCCTCCTTTGGCTGCCCATTTTTTCCAAACCGCAGGATCAGTAGTTCGACAACCGGAATGATCACCGCGAACAGCAGCAGCGCGCCGCCCGTCACCATCCGCGAGAGCGGCGAAGCCGGCTCCGGCGCGGCATAGGTCGCAAAAAGCGCTGCGGCGGCCGTCGACCCGATTGTCACAAACAGCGGCGAATACCGCCCCTTGTTGACCCAGACGTAGTCGAGCATCTGCCGTGCGGCGATCAGATAGACCGACACCTTGATCAGCGCGATCAGAATCCAAAGCCCGAGATGCAGGATATCCAACCGTTCGAACACCGAAACCTGTGCGATGGTCATAAGCGTGTAAACCGGAAACAGCCTCGTCCGGGAATACTGCCCCATCACCGTGAGGGTCAGAAACGGGATCAGCTCATATAAAACAAGCGATCCAAACAGGAACCACGCGGTCGGCGCCCTGGAATCCTTCCCGCACATTGGCAGAAGAACCGGCAGCACCAGAAGATCGGCGTTTCCGATCAGAGCCGAAACCGTCGCCTCGACCACCGGCCGCGCGCCGTCGAACAGCGGCGAAGTGACGTTGACCAACCTTGCCTGCGGGAGCAGAACCGCCGTCACCGCCGCAATCGAGATGAAAAACGCGAAGACGACCAGCGCCGACATCCGCCCAACCGCCTCCACCCCCATCGCCGCGCTGTAGCCGCAGGCCGCGGCGAGCAGCAGGACAAAGATCATCGGCGAAGCGCCGGGATAGATCGCGCCGGACAGAAAGTACTGGAAGTGCGCGAGCGCGTCCGCGCCCAGCAGCACCAGCAGCAGCCAGAGGACCAGCGCCGAGAGCCTGCCGCCACGCTTGTTGACCAGAAACGCGGCTTCCATTGTCCCCATCCCGTCCCGTTTTTGGGACAACAGCAGCATCGGCTGGAGCAGGATCCAAGTGATCACCGTCGCCGCAAGCTGCGAAAGCATGACGACGCTGCCCTCATAGGCCGGCATGGTGCGCGGCGCGAAGGTGAGAAGTGAAAAACACCGCGCGCAGATCAGCATCGCGGCGAGCTGTCCCCGGCTGATGATCGGCTGACTCAATTTGATTTCCCCTCTTTCAATGAACCGTTCTCCCCGCCTTTGAGTTCCCCAACCTGCAATTCCTCCGCGCCGAGCGTGCGCCAGCCCAACCGCACGACGATGTCCCGCATCGCATAGAGCGAAAACGGAGAGAGCGGCGCGGTCACCGGCACATCCCCGGACTTGATCGCGCAGAGATTGAGAAGCACAACCGCAAAGCCGAGCATAATCCCAAACAAACCGAGCGTGCCGCCCACGATGATGAACGCGAACCGCAGCACCGTCACCGGCTCATAGAGCGATGGGACAACAAACGCGCTGATTGCGGTCAGCGCCACCACAATCACCATCGGAGCGCCGATGATCCCGGCCTTCACCGCCGCGTCGCCGACGACCAGCGCGCCGACGATCCCAACCGCGTGTCCGACCTCTTTCGGCATTCTCAGGCCCGCTTCCCGCACCATCTCATAGATCAGATGGATGATAATCGCCTCAAACATCAGCGGAAACGGCGTAAGCCGTTCGGAAACGACGATCTTATGCAGCAGCTCGATCGGCAGCAGCTCCAGATGGAAGTTCACCAGCGCCACATAGACCCCCGGCAGCAGAATGGTCACGAAAAAAGCAAGGTATTTGATCAGGCGGATAAAGGTCGCATAATACGGGCGGCTGCAGTAGTCGTCCAGACTCTGAAAGTTTTCCACAAAAAGATAGGGGACAATCAAAGCGAACGGGGAATTATCGACCAGTACGCCGACCCGCCCTTCCGCAACCTTGGCGCAGAGGGTGTCCGGCCGTTCGGTCACGCCGACGCCCGTAAACAGGGAGAGATGGTGGGTGTCAAGAAAAGGCTGCAGATAGCCCGAGGCCTGGATGTTGTCGAGTTTGGCGCAGGCGAGCCTTCCGCGCACCCGGTCCAGCTCCTTGGGGTTGACACGGTCCACCCGATAGACGAGGCAGACGTCGGTCTTTGCGCCGCCCTCGATGGTCATCAGCTCCATCTTAAGCGCGGGGGTGCGCATCCTCCGGCGCACAAGCGACATGTTCACCCTCAGCGGCTCGACAAAACCCTCTTTCGAACCGCGGACGTTGACCTCGCTCGAGGGTTCCGAAACCGACCGGCTCTTGTAGCCCTGCAGGCCGATGGCGGTCGCCGGGCACTCCCCGTCGATCATGAGGACGACGAACCCCGACATCATGAGGGTCATCGCCTCGTCATAGGTGCGAATCTCGATTTGATTTCCGGAGAAAAATACATCAGAACGAACCCAGTCGAGGAATTCTTTTGCGGTTCCCGCCTTGTTCTGCGACATTGGAACCAGCACGAGCTTATTGAGATCCGCGAGATTAAACATCCCCTCGCACATCAAAAGCGCGATCTTGACCGGGCCGTGGTCGAGTTCCCGGATGATCAGGTCGCTGGTATTGGAAAACCTTCTTCGAATTTCGAACAGGTTCCGGGTGAGGTTGTCGGACAGGTTCGGCTCTCCCCCAATATCGGTTTTCGGCGGCACATATGCGGAATGGATATCGCGGCGAAGGGCCCGCTTGAGGCTGCGAAACATGGCATGAACCTCCAAATTCTCCGGAAATTCCGGCGTAAACTCTTTGCATGTGAATAGTCTTGCCTGAGAAATCAAAAGATATGTGGGTCCAAAGGCCGCCCAAACGGCAAAGAAACGCCCTGGCCGGAACCCGATCCGGTCAGGGCGTTCCATAAGGCAGGCCGCGTCGAAATTCTTTTTATGCTGAACGGGGTTTCAGCGCCGGTTTTATTCTTTGTTTTGCCCGCGCTCCATCATAAAAACACCGCGGAGGTGCTTATTTTTGTTTGTCGTATTCTGGAGAACCACGCTCCTTTACCTCGCCGTCATCCTCACCCTCCGTTTTATGGGAAAACGTCAGATCGGCGAGCTTCAGCCGTCCGAGCTGGTCACCACCATCATGATTTCGAATATCGCGGCGATCCCGATCGAAAACATCTCCTTTCCGCTCTCCAGCGGCGTCATCCCCATTGTGGCGCTCGCCTGCTTTGAGGTGATCACCTCTTATGTCACCCTCAAATCCCGTTCGATGAGAAAGCTCATCGTTGGCAATCCCCGGATCATCATCCGCGACGGTAAGATCGACCAGAAGGAGCTGGAAAAGCTCCGGCTCTCGATCGACGACCTGATGGAACAGCTCCGCGGCAACAGCGTGTTCAATATCGACGACGTGATGTTCGCGGTCGTTGAAACCAACGGAAGCCTTTCCGTCTACCAGAAGTTCGACGCCCGGGCGGTCACCAACAGCGGCCTTTCCCTCACGCCGTCCGGAACCGACGCGCCCCCTTCGATCGTCGTCAACGACGGCAAATTCGACGCGCACGCGCTCGACTACTGCAATCTGTCGGAAGAGTGGCTGATGAAAACCCTGAAACGCGAAAAATGCGCGATCAAAGACATCTTCCTGATGACCTGCGACCGCTCGGCAAAATACCATATCGTTCTCAAGGAAAAGGAGGCGGGCCGCTCATGAAACGCGCTTTGATCGCCGCCGGCATCTTGATCGTGATGTGTATTTCATTCACGTTTTTCCTCATCCAAATCCGCGACGCCTATTCGGAGCTGCAGACTCTGGCCGACCAGACCGCGCGCGACGCCGCCGGGGACGACTGGGAAAGCACCTTCTCCTCCGCCGAAAAGCTGAGCGACGCATGGAACCGGCGAAAAGACCTCCTCTTGCGCTTTCTCGGCCATGATCAAACCGATCCGGTCGAGATCTCAATCGCCAGGGTCAACGAGTTGGTCAGGCAAAAAAACAGCTCCGACCTGCTCGTTGAGCTGTCGGAGCTTTCCATCAATATCAGAAGAATCTGGTCCAGCGAAGCGCTGTCCATTGAAAACATGTTTTAGCGGGGCGGTCTCCCCGTCATGGGGAAAGGCCGTTTTACGCTCTGTGCGCCCGGGAACGGATTTTCGTTTTCGGGCGTTTTCCATGCTGCTTTTTATCTTTTTCCCGTGCCGCGCCGCCCTCTTTTTCAGCGCGTCTTTTTGTCCCCTGATCCCTTGCTTTTATTTCTCTTTGAGTTTGTTGAGTTCCTCGATAAAGGTGTCAATGTCTTTAAACTGGCGATAGACCGAGGCAAACCGCACATAAGCCGCTTCGTCGATTTCCCGGAGCTTTTCCATCGCAATCTCCCCGATTCTCGCGGTTGGGATTTCACGGTCAAGCGAATTCTGGAGCGTCTGTTCAATCTCCACCACGGCGCTTTCAAGCTGTGAAAGCGAAACCTGCCGCTTTTCACAGGCATGCATCATGCTGCCGAGAAGCTTCGAGCGGTCGAACGCCTGAAGCGAGCCATCCTTTTTCACCACCATCATCGGCGCGGTTTCAATCGCCTCATAGGTGGTAAAACGCTTCTGACAGGACAGGCACTCCCTGCGCCTTCGTATTCTCTCCCCGTCGTCCGCGGGCCTGGAGTCCACAACCTTGCTCTCTTGAAATCCGCAATAAGGGCATTTCATCCCTGTCTTCCCTCCTCGCCTTGCCAATCATGCTGTTTTCCGCCGGAACTTTTCCTAATATAGCATGTTTTGAAGAAACTGGCAATCTTTTCTTTCAAGGAAGGGAAACGCTTAAAATGACGCGATAAAATCTAGAACCACATCACGAAAATGGCAGAGTGAAACTTTGCCTTCGTTGAGCATCCGCGTAATTTTTGCGGCTTCTTCAGACGAAACCGTTATGTCTGGAATTTCTGCGACAATGTTGCCGTCATGGTCCATTGCCGTAATTCCGTAGGTGCGATAACTCCCAAGCTCGTCGCAATACGCGACGGAACAGGTGGTTTGGTAACTCGGAGCTTCCTCCGCAACAGAACAGGCTGATGTCATCTCATTTGTACCTCCTCATTTTGGCGCTGGTACAATTATATCAAAAGTGAAGAAAATGTGAAGGACAGGCCATTCACAGAATTCGACAAAATGCAGGAGAGAAAAAGACGTTTTATACAGATCGGATGCAAAATCGCCCTCTTTCGACATAAAAAGTCGAAAGAGGGCACACCATTTGTCCTTCATGCACAGATATTTTGAATATATTTCATGCCAGTTAACAACTGTTCAGGGCTTTCAAAGTTCCTCCGATAGAGTTCAAGGATAAGATTTCCGTCGAATTGCATCAGTTTTAACCGGTCAACCATGTGGAGAATGTCGAATTTCCCATTTCCTGGAAGAAGACAGTCGCCTGCTTCCGAATGGTCGCTCAGGTGCAGATGCCGCACCGAAGGCCCCATCGCATCGAGCATCTCGAGAGGATCGACCCCCGCGCGGACCGCCTGTTTGATGTCCAACACAAACCCCGCTTCCGGAACTGCCGCCCGGAGTTCACGGACAAACGCCGGATCGGCGCAGAAAAACCGCACGACGTTCTCGTGGCAGAGCCGCACCCCGAACGACGCCGCAACTGCGGTGAGCCGTGCAAACCGTTCAAAATAGGTTTCCTTTGCAACCGGGAAAAAGGTGCGCGCGCCGTGGAACACCACAATATCGGCCCCGAGGATGCCGCACTGATGAAAATACCTCTTATATTCCTCGACGCCATCGTCAAACCGGCGGGGATAACGCCCGAAAAAGCTGCTCCCCTCCGATTCCGAGGAATAGGGATGAAGCGCCGTGCAGACCGCCCCTGCGCTTAACAGCATCCGCGCGAGCCCCTTCGTATAGGCATCCCCGCATTCTGACGGGGAGTTGAGGAAGATCTCCACCCGGTCGCAGCCAAGACCGAGCAGTGTCCCGAGCGCGCGCTCGGTCAGTTCCGGAAAAAGGCAGGCGGTTGAAATACCAGCCTTCACAAAATCCCTCCTTTTTGGTTGGGTGCAGAAAGCCAAAGAAAAGAAAAGGCCCCCGGGCCGTGTTCCAACGCCGCGCGGATTCCACTTCTCGCGACGGATTGGCCGGACCGGGGGACTCTCACTTGGCCTTGTCCTCAGGGTGTTTCTGCTGCCAGAGCACCCACAGCGGGCACGCGATGCAGAGCGACGAATAGACGCCCGACAACATGCCGATGATCATCGGCATGGAAAACGACAAAATCGACTCTACATTATAAATATATGCGACAACCGAAACAACGACCATTGAGGCGACCGTCGTGATGGTGGTCATCAGAGAGCGCTTGAGGGACTGATTGAGGCTTTTGTTCATCAGTTCCGCGACCGAAAGCCGGTTTCCATAGAGCCGTTTGTTCTCGCGGACCCGGTCGTAGATGACGATGGTGTCGTTGAGCGAATAGCCGAGGATGGTCAGGCAGACCGCGATGAAGTTCGCGTTGATCGGGAAACGGAACAGGATAAAGCTCGCAAATACCATCAGCAAATCGTGAAGCAGCGCGGCTACCGCCATCACGCCAGCGGACCAGCCGCTGATCATGCGAAAGCGGATGCTGGTGTAGATGATCATCAAAACCGCGGCAAACGCGACCGCGAGCAGGGACTTTAGCAAAAACTCATTGCCGATGGTCGGATCAACCACGTTGATTGAAACGGTCTCCAGCCCAGCGCCGCCGTACTGTTCGCCAAGCGCATTGGTCAGTTCCAACTGTTTTTCCGCCGTCAGCCCCTGTGAAGCCGCAAGCGAGACGACAAAATTCTGCTTTCCGGTCGCAAGGTCGGTCGATTCCTGGACGCTGACGCCTTGGCCAAGGAGCTCCTGAACCGACTTTGTAAACTCGTTCCGGTCGATCTCACCGGTGTAGGAATAGGTGATCAGCGCGCCTCCCTTAAACTGGATGTCAAGCTGAACCCCGAAGATCAGCATCGCCGCAAAGGCGATGACCAGAAGCGCGATCGAGAACGCAAAATACTTTTTGGTGTTGCCGATAAAATCAAACTGTCTCATGCCTTGTCACCTCCGTAGAGCGAGGGCTTTCGAAGCGCTTCGAACCGCGAAAGGGATTTGAGCATGAGCTTCGAAGCGAGCACGCCCATCAAAAGGTTCAGAACCACGCCCATCAGAAGCGTATAGCCGAACGAGTAGATCGAACCCGAGGTGGAGGGGCCAAACATGAAGAACAGCCAGGACAGCGCCTTCGAGAACAGGCCGTCCGGCGGCCCAAACGCCGCCATCAGGATCACCGCTACGATGATTACCGTCACGTTTCCGTCAAAGATCGCGGTAAACGCCCGCTGGAATCCGGCGTTGAGCGCGCCGTCAAGCGTCTTGCCGCTCCTGAGCTCTTCTTTGATGCGCTCCGCCGTGATGATATTGGCGTCGACTCCAAAGCCGATCGAAAGGATGATGCCCGCGATGCCCGGAAGGGTCAGCGTAAACGATGGGAACACGCCGAAAAATCCCGTGATCGAGGCGATCATCAAAAGCACCTGCCCAAGCAGCGCAATCACCGCGACAAAGCCCGGCAGACGGTAGAACGAGATCATAATCGCCGCGATGATCAAAAATGCGATTACGCCCGCAAGCATCATCGCATCCTTCGCGCCGAGGCCGAGGGTCGGGGAAATCGTATTGTAGTTTTCGGTCCTAAGCGCAAACGGGAGCGCGCCCGCGTTGATCTTGTTCGCGAGGTCGTTGACCTCCTCAGCGGTGAAATTCGAGCCGGAAATAGTCGCCTCGCCGCCGGAAATCTTGCTCTGGACGGTCGGGGAAGAGATCATGGTGTTGTCCATCCAGATCGAGATGGTCTGGCCAATCAGCCTTTCGGTGCCCGCTTCAAATTTCTTCGCGCCCTCCTCGGTGAGGCTCAGGTTCACCATAAACTCGCGGGCGCCGCTCTGCGTCTCGGTATAGGCCGCCTCCGCGCTCACGATGTCCTTGCCCTCGAGGATGATATCGGTCGCGGTTTCCCCCGCGGGGTTTCCGTCCGCATCCCGGTTGGCGTTGGCCCGGAAGGTCAATGCGGCGGTCGCGCCGAGTTCGGCGATCGCCTCCTCCGGATTAAATTCGGTCTCGTCCGCCTTCCACGGGAACCGGACGATGATCCGCTTGTTGTTGTAATCGGTGTAAATTTCGCTGTCGGTGATGTTTTGTGAAACCAGTCTCACCTGGATGATTGATTCCGCGGCCGCCATCTGTTCGTCGGTGACCGTCTCAAGGATGTCCTCCGGCGGCGAAAACGTCACGTCGACGCCCCCGCGGATGTCGATCCCCCAGCGCACATCGTTGATGCTCTTGATCACCGTGCGCGTCAGATCGCCGTAGGTGGTCGTCACGCCGTAAACCGTCAGATATCCCATCAAAACGATCAAAGCCGCAATGATGAAAAAGACCGGTTTTCCAACTTTTTTCATCTAAAAGCCTCCAAACATATTGCTGTCCCGCCGCGCAAAACGGCGTTCCAAAGCCGAAAATCCGCAGCAATCAATCCGCTTTATTATATTGCAATGGAAAATAAAAGTCAATTACGAGAATGCCACGCCCCGCGCCGGTTTATGCACCCCTTTGGCCGGCCGTTATTCCGTCAGACCTTCAGCTCCGCGCGCTCGCCTAAAAGATCCCGGTTCCGGTCGAGCAGCGGCCGGATCACCCCGCCGATGAACTCCTCCACCTGCTCTGCGCTGCGCCCGGTAAAGGATTCGGGCTTCATTTCGGCCAGAAGCTCCTCCCGGCTGAGCTGGAACGCCGGATCCGCCGCAATCCGCTCGATCAGATCGTTTTCGCCGCCCTCTTCCTTGACGACCCTGGCCGCGTCGATCGAGTGGAGCCGGAGACGTTCGTGAAGCTGCTGCCGGTCGCCGCCCTTTTTGACGGCGGCCATCATGATGTTCTCGGTCGCCATAAACGGAAGCTCCCGCTGCACCCGCTGCGCGATCACCTTTGGATAGACCACGAGGCCGTCGCAGACGTTCAGCAGGATTCCGAGGATTGAATCGACCGCGAGGAACGCCTCGGAAACCGCGACCCGCTTGTTCGCCGAATCGTCGAGGGTTCTCTCAAACCACTGGACGGAAGCGGTCAGGGCCGGGTTGAGGCTGTCGGCGATCACATACCGCGAAAGGGCGCAGATCCGTTCCGAACGCATGGGGTTGCGCTTATAAGGCATTGCGGAGGAACCGATCTGGTTTTTCTCAAACGGCTCTTCCATCTCCTTAAAGTTCTGGAGGAGCCTCAGGTCGTTTGCAAACTTGCCCGCCGACTGCGCAACGCCCGACAGCGCCGAAAGCACCTGCGCGTCCACCTTGCGGGAATAGGTCTGCCCCGAAACCGGCACCGCGCTCTCAAATCCCATCTCGCGGCAGATGAACCGTTCGAGGCGCTTGACTTTTTCCGCGTCCCCGTCGAACAGCTCGAGGAAGCTCGCCTGCGTCCCGGTCGTCCCCTTCGCGCCGCGGAGTTCAAGCTTCCCGATCCGGTACTCAATTTCAGCGAGGTCCATCAGGAATTCGTTGATCCAGAGCGCCGCGCGCTTTCCAACCGTCGTCAGCTGCGCCGGCTGGAGATGCGTGTAGGCGAGCGCCGGCATCTCCCGGTATTTCATCGCAAAGTCAGAAAGCAGCGCGATCACATTGAGCAGCTTTCTCCTGACGATTTCAAGCGCTTCCCGCATGATGATGATGTCGGTGTTATCCCCGACATAGCAGCTTGTCGCGCCGAGGTGGATGATCCCCTTCGCCTTCGGGCACTGCACCCCATAGGCATAGACGTGGCTCATCACATCGTGCCGGACCAGCTTTTCCCGTTCCTCCGCCACCTTGTGGTTGATGTCGTCCTTGTGCGCCTCCAGCTCGGCGATCTGCTCGTCCGTGATCGGAAGCCCTTCCCGCTGTTCCGCTTTCGCAAGCGCGATCCAGAGCCTTCTCCAGGTCCGGAATTTCTTGTCCGCTGAAAAGAGATACTGCATCTCATCGCTGGCATAGCGCGAGGAAAACGGGCTTTCATATTTTTCGTACATACGATTTCCCCCCAACGTAATCTTTTCCAATTCTACACGATTTTCCGTTTCCCGGCAAGGGGCGCGGCACGGCGTCCCCTTTGCGGAACATTTATATCCGCTTTTCTCTGAGCCACCCCGCCGAGGGCTGCGCCGCTGACAAAAAAGCCGCGCCAAATTATTTTGGCGCGGCTTTTTCAGTCAGCCTTACTGCGCGAGCAGTTTTTCGCAGCTTGCAATCTTAACAGATAAACAGAACAGTTCCACCGCCTGTTTCAGCTCCTTGATGCTTGGATAGCTCGGCGCAATCCGGATGGCGGCGTCGCGCGGGTCTTTTTTATAAGGGTGGGTCGCGCCCGCGCCGGTCATCTCAACGCCCGCCTCCCTGCAGAGGGCAACCACCCGCTTCGCGCAGCCGTCGAGGGTCGTATAGGTGATGAAGTAACCGCCGTCGGGCTTGACCCAGCTTCCGACGCCGAGCCCTTCGAGTTCGTCCTGGAAAGCATCGATCACCGCGTCGAACCGCGGGCGCAGCAGCGCTGCATGCTTTTCCATATGCGCCATGACGCCCTCTTTGTTTTTAAAGAACCGCGCGTGGCGGAGCATGTTAAGCTTATCCCAGCCGATCGATTGGAACGCGATCTGCTTTTTGATAAACGCGGCGTTTTCCACCGAACAGGCCATAAACGCAACGCCCGCCCCCGGGAAGGTGATCTTCGAGGTCGAGCCGAACAGAAACGCCATGTTCGGGTTTCCGGCCTTCTTGCACTCCTCAAGGAGATTGAGAAGATGGGTATTCCGGTAAATAAAGTGGACGCAGTAGGCGTTGTCCCAGAAGATGCGGAAATCCTTCGCGGCGGGCTTGAGAGCCGCCATCCTGCGGACCGTTTCGTCAGAATAGGTACCGCCGAGGGGGTTCGAATACTTCGGCACGCACCAGATGCCCTTGATCGTCTCGTCGGAGGCGGCCAGCCGCTCAACCTCGTCCATATCGGGGCCGTCTTCGTTCATCTCAACGTTGATCATCTCGATGCCGAAAAACTCGGTGATGGCGAAATGCCGGTCATACCCCGGAACCGGGCAGAGAAACTTCACCTTATCATATTTGCCCCAGGGCTTCTCGGAACCGAGGACGCCATGAGTCATCGCGCGGGAAATGGTGTCGTACATAATGGTCAGCGAGGAGGAGCCGAACACCATCGTCTCCTCAGGCGAAACCTCCATGATATCGGCGAACAGTTTTTTCGCCTCCTGGATACCGTCGAGCACGCCGTAGTTGCGGCAGTCGGTTCCGTCCTCCGACTGCAGGGAAGAAACCGAATTGAGCACGTCGAGCATCGGCATCGACAGCTCGAGCTGCTCCGCGCAGGGCTTCCCGCGCGCCATGTTGAGTTTGAGGCCCTTCGCCTGAAACTCCTTATAGGATTTCCGGAGCTTTTCCAGTTCTGCAGAAAGCTCCTCCCGGGTCATCTCCTGGTATGATTTCATCTTCGGTTTTCCTCCTCGATTAAATCCATTGTTCCGCTCGTGTTTTGTCCTCTCGATTATAGACGATCATCTCTCATTTTGCAAGATGGAGTCCAATGAAGTTTCATCATTTCTATCATCCTGTCAGCTTTTTCCCCATTTGGGCCTGTCTCTTTGTGAATTCAGCGTGAAATCCCGGCGTTTTATTGGTCTATTTTTACCTCGCACGGAATGCCGTTCCATCGGAACCGGTCAAATCCATGAAAGCTCCCGCTCTTTCCAATTCAAAATCCGGAGGTGCGGGATCCCAGCCGGAAACGCAAAAACCGCGTTTCTTTCTGTTGCCGGGATATGATATAATAACCGCAGTGAATTGGCCCTCGGCCCAATCCGCCCCGCCAGAGGCGGGGCCTGCGCGGCGGACGCCGCGCGCTGCGCCTGTTGCATCACTTCCGCCCGGCTGCGGCCGGGCCCCGCTGCTCCCCGCAGCGGGCGAACCGCTTTGCGGCCCGCTGATATGATGCAATAACCGCAGTGAACTGGCCCTCGGCCCAATCCGCCCCGCCAGAGGCGGGGCCTGCGCGGCGGACGCCGCGCCCTGCGCCTGCTGCATCACTTCCGCCCGGCTGCGGCCGGGTTCCGCTGCTCCCCGCAGCGGGCGAACCGCTTTGCGGCCCGCTGATATGATGCAATAACCGCAGCGGATTGAGCCAAAGGCCCAATTCGCCCCGCCAAAGGCGGGGCCTGCGCGGCGGACGCCGCGCGCTGCGCCTGCTGCATCACATCCGCCCGGCTGCGGCCGGGGAAACCGCCTTTGCTTACAGATACGATAAATAAAGCCGGGCTTTGTCCGATCTGTTCTGTTTTCTATGGATCCGCGGCGCGGCTGCGCCCCAAACCTTAATTGGGGCCGGACAAGCCGTTTTTTCAATAATTGCGATGCACAAGATTCACGAACTCTTTGAGGAATAAAAAAGCAAATGAAATTAAAGCGATTGATTCTGACCGTTCTGGCGGCATTACTGGTTTTTCCGGCTCTGTCGCCGCTTGCTTTAGCGGAGGAAAGCCGCGAAATTCAGTCCGAAGCCTATATTGTAATCGACGCGAAGACCGGACAGGTCCTGGCCGAGCGAAACAGCCGGGTACGCGAATATCCCGCAAGCATCACCAAAATTTTGACCGCCGCAATGGCGCTCGAGAATGGGAATCTGGACGACGTCGTCACCATGACCGACGAAGCGGTCTGGAGCGTCGGCCGCGACACCACCCATATCGCGCTGACGCCGGGGGAAGAGGTGCCGGTCCGCTCGCTGCTCTATGCGACCATGCTCGCCTCGGCCAACGACGCGGCGAACGGCCTTGCCACCTATGTCGGCGGCGATCTTCAGAATTTTGTACGGCTGATGAACCAAAAGGCGGAAGAAGCCGGCGCGGCCGACTCCAATTTTGTCAATTCCAACGGCCTTCACGACCTCAACCACTACACCACCGCCTATGATATGGCGATGATCACGAAATGGGCGCTCACCGTCGACGGTTTTTCCGAGGTATTCGGCGCAGAGAGCTATACCATGCCGCCAACCAACAAACAGCCGGAGCCCCGGCTGTTCGGCACTTACCACATGATGATCGTCGAGTCCGCCTTTACCTATGACGGCGCGTGGGGCGGAAAGCTCGGCTGGACGCCGGAAGCGCTTCACACGATGGTCACTGTGGCGGAACGGGATGGCGTCGAACTGATTTGTGTTGTCCTGAAGTGCAAAAACCAGTATGATAAGTTCCGGGATACCGCCGCTCTGTTCGATCAGTGCTTTGCGGAATATCAGCGCGCTGTTTTCTCAATCGATGAACTAACCGCCCCGCCGATGACCCTCACCGAGAACGGAAAACAGGTTGGCACCCTTTCGATTTTCCCGCAGGAAGTGGAAATTGCGCTTCCGCCCGGGGTGACGAAGGAGGATGTTGTCCTCAATTACCGGCTCAAGGACTCCCCCGACAGCACGGAGTGGAAACCCTCGGTCGGGTTTCGGGATTTGGCCGGGAACGAATTGTGCCGCGTCGATCTCGGATTTGCGATCGACTCCGCCGCCTCTGCCGGCGCTGGGGAGGCGGTTGTGGTTCCGGCGCAGCGGCGCATCGGCTGGCCTATGAGAATCCTGATTGGGTTGGGCGTTTTCGCCGCGGCGCTGTTCGTTTTCCGCTCTTACAATATCGCAAAGCGCAGACGGAGGCGGATCGAGCAGCGGGAGCGCAGAAGAAGAGAGATGGGCCGGCGCGGGATATGACGCCCTGCGGAGCGGCAGGGCAGGGCAATGGGCTGTATGGGAGGCCGCCTGCGACGGAACCAGCCGTCCCCCAAAAACAAACGGAGCGGAAAGCGTTTGCCTTCCGCTCCGTTTGTTTTATGCCCGTTGTTTGCAGCTAAACGAATCGGCGGTCACTTTGATCACCGCGGCCGCGTTTTCCGCCCCGGCCGGGAAGGTGAATTCCTTTCCGGTCTGATGAAGCATGATCCGCCCAAGCGCGCCGAGTTTTTCCTCCGGCGTCTCAACCAGCCGGGCGCTGCCGTTTCCGATAATACTCGCGTACCGGAAGCTGTAATTGCAGGCGGCGGGGCCCTCGATCAGCTCGTGCCCGCAGTCCATCTCAAATCCGACGCGGCTGTCCTTTTCGATCGCCGAAAGCCGCCGCCCTTCCTTTGCGCAGTGGAAATAGAGGGTGAGGACGCCGTCCGTAAGCTCATAGCCGAAGTTCATAGGGACAATATAAATCCCGTCTTCATCCACGAGGCCGAGCCGCGCGACTTTGCACCGTTCGATCACGCCGCGGATCTGCTGCAGGTCTGTGACTTCGCGGTCTTTCCTTCTCATGTCATATCCTCCTTGCCGGTTTAAAATCAAGAACGGGCCGGGAGGGGATATTTTCCCATCTCCGGCCCGCAAACGGGTCATTTCCGCTGGTTGATCAGCGTGCGCAGGAGCGTCTCCGCCTGGACGGCGTCCGCTTTTCCGCGGGTCGCCTTCATGACGCCGCCGAGCAGCGATTTGATCGCCGCGTCCTTGCCGCCGAGGAAATCGCCGACCGCCTTCGGGTTGTTCGAAAGAACCTCTTTGCAGATCCCCTCGAGCGCGCCCGCGTCCACTCCGGCCATGTCCTCCTCGCTGACCAGCTCGGAGACGGGTTTCCCGGTGTCCAGCATCTTTTCCAGCGTCGATTTTGCGAGGTTCATCTTGAGTTTCCCGCTCTCAATCAGCAGAACAAGCTCGCGGAGCTGCTCCGCGGTGGCGCCGGCCGCCCATTCTTCCTTTTCCGCTTCGGTCGGGAAGCGGCGGAACATCTGTCCGACAATCAGGTTCGCGGCGGTTTTCGGGTTCTGGAGGCCTTTTGCCGCCTCGTCGAAATACTCCGCGACCCTCCGGTATTTGGTGATCAGCTGCGCATCCGCCGCGGGAAGGCCGTAACCGGTCACATACCGCCGGTATTTTTCGTGCGGCAGCTCGGGGAGGAGCGCCCGGATTTCCTCAATGGTTTTTTCATCCGTTTCAATGGAAACCAGGTCCGGCTCCCGGAAATAGCGGTAGTCCTGTGCGTCTTCCTTGCCTCGCATGCTCATCGTCGTGCCGTCCGCGTCGTTGTAGCGCCGGGTCTCCTGAACAACCGCCTCGCCGCTCTCGATGAGATCCACCTGACGGTCGAATTCATACTGCATCGCCTTCGACATGAAGGTGAACGAGTTCATGTTTTTGATCTCCGCCCGTGTGCCAAACTTTTCAGTCCCTTTTGGCCGGACCGAGATGTTGACGTCGCATCTCAGCGACCCTTCCTGCATTTTACAGTCGGATACGCCGATATACTTCATGATCAGCTGGAGCTTTTCGACATATTCCCGCGCCTCGTCGATCGAGCGGATGTCCGGCTCGGTGACGATTTCGATCAGCGGGACGCCGCCGCGGTTGTAGTCCACATAGGTGTCGCCGCGGTCGTGGACCAGCTTTCCCGCGTCCTCTTCGATGTGAATCCGGGTGATACGGATCTTTTTCCCGGATTCAAGCTCGATCCAGCCCTCATAGCAGAGGGGCTTGTCATATTCCGAAATCTGATAGGCCTTGGGGAGGTCGGGGTAAACATAGTTCTTCCGGTCCATCTTCGCGACCGGGTTAATCTTGCAGTTGGTCGCAAGGCCCGCCATGACCGCGTACCGCACCACCTGCTCGTTGAGCTTCGGGAGGGTGCCGGGAAGGCCGATGCAGATCGGGCAGCAGTTGGTGTTCGGCTGGGCGCCGAACGCGGTGGTGCAGCCGCAGAAAATTTTGGTTTTGGTTGAAAGCTCGATGTGGGTTTCAAGGCCCGCGACCAGCTCGTATTCTCTCATAACCGCACCCCTCTCTCCGCTGCCCGGAAGGTTTTATCTCCGGTTTCGCGCTCGTAATGATACGCGGCGCGCAGGATCTTTGCCTCTTCAAAGCTGTTTCCGATCAGCTGCATCCCAACCGGCAGGCCCTTGGCGTCAAATCCGCAGGGGACCGAGACCGCCGGCAGCCCCGCGATGTTGACCGGGACGGTGCAGATATCGGAGAGGTATTCCTCAACCGGGTCTGCCGCCTGCTTTCCCGCCTCAAACGCGGTCCGGGGAGCGGTAGGCGCAAGGATCACGTCGCAGCTTTCGAACGCCTCCCGGAAGGAGCGAACGATCGTTCCGCGCAGGTTCTGCGCCTTTTTATAATATGCGTCGTAGTAGCCGGAACTCAGAACGTAGTTCCCGAGCAGAATCCGGCGCTTTACCTCTTTTCCAAAGCCCTCGCTTCGGGTTTTGCAGATCATGTCGTTGACCCCGACATAGCTTTCCGCCCGGTGGCCGTAGCGGACGCCGTCATACCGGCCGAGGTTTGAGGTCGCCTCGGCGCAGGCGAGGATGTAGTAAACCGGCAGCGCGACGCTCAGCGCGGGGAGATGGAACCGGACGATCTCGGCCCCGAGCGAGCGGTAAACCTCCGCCGCCTGCTCGACCGCCGCCCGGACGTCCTCGCGGATGCCGTCAAAATATTCCTCCGCGATGCCGATGCGAAGGCCCTTAATGCTTTCCTGAAGTGTATCGGCGGCCGGGCCGTTCCGCCGCCCGCGGGAGGTCGAATCCATTGGATCCTGCCCGGAGATGCCGTCAAAGACTATCGCCGCATCCTCGACCGAGGCGGTGATCGGCCCGATCTGGTCGAGGCTCGAGGCGTAGGCGATCAGCCCAAAGCGCGACACTGCGCCGTAGGTGGGTTTCAGGCCCACCACGCCGCAGAAGCTCGCGGGCTGGCGGATCGAGCCGCCGGTGTCGGAGCCGAGGCCGTAGGCCGCGAGATTCGCGCCGACCGCGCTCGCGACGCCGCCGGAGCTGCCGCCCGCGACATGGTTCTGGCTGTGGGGGTTTTTCGCGCCGCCGAAGCAGGAGGTTTCGCACCGCGAACCCATCGCGAACTCATCCATATTGGTCTTGCCGAGCAGGACAGCGTTCTGGCTTTTCAGCGTCTTCCAGACCGTCGCATCGTAGATCGGGACATAGCCCCTGAGGATCTTCGAGCAGCAGGTGGTTTCGATCCCGTCGGTCGAGATGTTGTCCTTGAGGGTCATCGGGATCCCCTCGAGCGGCGAAAGCGCTTCGCCCGCGGCAATCTTTTTGTCCACCGCCCCGGCCGCGGCGAGCGCCGTCTCCGGCGTTGTGCGGACATAGGCGTTAAGGGATTTGTTTTCCTCGTCGATCGCCTTTATATAAGCATTGGCCAGCTCCACGCAGGAGAGCTGTTTCTCGCTCAGCAGCCGGTGAAGCCGGCGGATGGTGCTTTTTTCTGTCTCCATGTTGCCTCCTTAAATCCCGCTACATCCTCTTTTTGACCGGGAAATAGCCGTTTTCGCCGCCGTTGACATTTTGGAGGATGCGCTCCTGCGGGTAAGACGGGACGACCTCGTCCGGCCGAAAGACGTTTTTGAGGCCGTTGATATTGTCAAACTCATCCGCCTCATCCCCGGCCGCGGCGTTGACCGTGTCGGCGAAGGCGATGATCTTTTCCATGTCCTTCGTCAGCTCGTCCAGTTCGCTCTCGTCGACCGAGAGCTTCGAGAGGACGGCGATTTTATAGATTTCCTCGCGTGTTACCATTTTCGGGACCGTCCTTTCTCAGCGGATCTTGATGTGAACCTCGCGCAGCTGCTGTTCGGTGACCTCGCAGGGCGAACCCATCAGCAGATCCTGCGCGTTTGAGTTCATCGGGAAGGCGATGACCTCGCGGATGTTCTCCTCGTCCTTGAGCAGCATCACCATCCGGTCGACGCCCGGAGCCATGCCCGCGTGCGGCGGCGCGCCGTACTGGAAGGCGTTGTAGAGGGCGGAGAATTTCCCGATCAGGTCTTCTTCGGTGTAGCCCGCGATTTCAAACGCCTTTCTCATCACGTCGAGGTCGTGGTTCCTCACCGCGCCGGAGGAAAGTTCCACCCCGTTGCAGACGATGTCGTATTGGTAGGCGTTGATTTCGAGCGGGTCTTTGTGGAGCAGCGCGTCGAGACCGCCCTGCGGCATCGAGAACGGGTTGTGGGTAAAGGCGGCCTTGCCGGTTTCCTCGTCGAGTTCAAACATCGGGAAGTCGGTGATAAAGCACATCCGGAAGGCGTCTTTTTCGAGGAGATCGAGCCGCCGGCCGAGTTCGGTCCGGATCTGCCCCGCGAGTTTCGGCGCGTCGAGCTTTGAGTCCGCGATGAAATAGAGGACCGAGCCGGGCGCAAGGCCCGCGCGCTTTGCGATTTCGGCCCGCTGTTCGCCGGTGAGGAACTTGTCGATCGGGCCTTTATAGGACATGTCCTCCTCGACCTTCACATAGCCCAGGCCCTTCATGCCGATCGAGGTGGCGAAGGAGAGCATGTTTTCGAAAAAGCTCTTTGGCTGGGAGGCGCAGCCGGGGACGTTGATTGCCCGGACGCATTTTCCCTGAAAGGGTTTGAAGTCGGATGTGACAAACAGGTCGCTCAGGTCTATGATCACCAGGGGATTTCTCAGGTCCGGCTTGTCGGTGCCGTATTTCAGCATCGCCTCGGCGAAGGGAATCCGGGGGAACGGCGTTTCCGACACCGTTTTATCGGAGAAGGTTTTAAAGGTTTCGGACAGGACCTCTTCCGCGACGGAGAGGACGTCTTCCTGCGTCGCAAAAGCCATTTCAAAATCCAGCTGATAAAATTCGCCCGGCGAGCGGTCGGCCCTCGCATCCTCATCCCGGAAGCAGGGGGCGATCTGGAAATACCGGTCGAAGCCCGACACCATCAGCAGTTGCTTAAACTGCTGCGGCGCCTGCGGCAGGGCATAGAATTTGCCGTGGTGCTTCCGGCTCGGGATCAGATAATCCCTGGCGCCCTCCGGCGAAGATGCGGTCAGGATCGGGGTCTGGATCTCGAGGAAGCCCAGTTCATTCATCTTCTGCCGCAGGAAGGTGATCACCTTCGAGCGGAACACGATGTTATCGTGGACCTTTTTGTTCCGAAGGTCGAGATAGCGGTATTTAAGACGGATCTCTTCCTTTGTTTCGGTCGAGGAGGGCACCTCAAACGGGAGGCCGGAGACCGACTTCCCGAGGATTTCAAGGCTTTCGGCCTCGACCTCAATGGCGCCGGTCGCAATCTTCGGGTTGACGGTGTCTTCATCGCGTTTTAAAACCGGACCCGCCACCGTGACGACGCATTCGCGGTTTACGCCCGCGAGCAGCTTTTCCTCCCGGATCACCACCTGGACGACGCCATACTGATCGCGAAGGTCGATAAACTGGATTCCGCCGTGATCGCGGATATTTTCAACCCAGCCCGCGACGCGGGTCTTCTGGCCGATCTGGGCCTCGCTGAGTTCACCGCAGGTATGGGTGCGATACTGGTTTTTCGTGATCATCGTTTTCAAACCCTTCCTCTAAGTCTTCGAAATGGAACGGAACTGCCGCGCCGCGATGTTTGCCGCACGGCGGGCATAATCGGCTCCGGCGAGGGGCGGCCGCGGAGCGTCGTTTTCCCTCTGTGAAGCGCTCAAAAAAAACGGCGCCGCCGGCCGTTTGGGCTGCGGCGCCCTGAACCTGGAGAAATCCACGCGGCAGGGAATCTTTTGCTTTCGCGTTTTGTGCCATAAATGAATGGCGCTGCGGCGCTGTTCAGCCAAATTTTCGGCCTGCCTCCCCAAAAGGCGGCCCCCAAAATGAGATATCCGCATTTTGGATATTGTACCATATATTATGAGCGCTTTCAACCGGTTTTATAGCATGTAAAACCGTGTTTCCGCCTGTTTCGGCAGCGCTTGCGGGGCCTGTCCGCACGTTTGAAACAGCGCCGGCCATCCGGCTGTTCGATTCGGTCAGCGCGAAGGGCGGGCTCAAAAGCCATTCCACCGCGAAGTCCCTCTTCGACCTGTTTTCTGCGCAGAGCCGGCAAGCGCCCTCAGCCAGCAGCTCGAAGGTTGCGTTGAGCTGGGCGCTGCTTTCCTCGGTAAAGCCGACCGCCTGCACTCTGGCGTTGAGGCTGGCGGCGGCAGCCCTTCCGCTGCCAGCGCAAAGAGACCGCCTTTCGGATCGGCGTGTTGCTGACGCCAAGCTCCTCGGCGAACTCACGAGGTTGATTTTCCCGGGATGGAGCTGCCGGCCCATGATCTTTTCCTTGATGATATCGTGGGCCTCGCGTTTTATGCTCGATTTTCGGGTTTTGCCATCGCCTTTTGTTCTCCCTCCCGTCCGCAGCCGTCCTTGACAGGGAGGCGGGGCTCCGTTAAACTGAAAAAAAGTATGCATCATGCACATCATTCGCCGTGGAAGTGCACTGCAGGAAAACCGCCGCGTGCGTTTACCGCGGAAAAACATGAGACATCGATGGGAGGAATTGAAGATGCTGCCGCAGGAAATGGTCGATCTCGGGTCAAGACGTTCCACAATACGGGAACTGTTCGAGTATGGGAAGCAGAGGGCCGCAGTGGTCGGGCCGGAAAACGTCTACGACTTTTCGATCGGGAACCCAAACGTGCCCGCGCCGGAATGCGTGACCGAAAGCATTTACCGCCACCTGGGGCGCGACCCGGCCGCCCTGCACGGCTACACCAGCGCGCAGGGCGACTACGGCGTACGCAAGG
Organism: Candidatus Fimivivens faecavium; assembly: GCA_018716105.1. Classification (GTDB taxonomy): domain Bacteria; phylum Bacillota; class Clostridia; order Oscillospirales; family Ruminococcaceae; genus Fimivivens; species Fimivivens faecavium. The sequence goes on from DVKH01000042.1 coordinate 99,698, forward strand.
CGCTCGCCGAGTCCCTGAACCGCCGCTTCCATCAGGAATTTCGCGCGGAGAATCTCTATCTGACCGTGGGCGCGGCGGCTTCGCTGAGCATTGCGCTCCACGCCATCTGCGAGGCGGGGGACGAGGTCGTTGTGTTCGCGCCCTATTTTCCGGAATACAGCGTATTCGTCTCCGCCGCGGGCGCGAAACTGGTGGAGGTGCCGCCGAGGTGCGAGGATTTCCAGATCGACTTTGACGTCCTAGCCGCTCATGTCACGCCGAAGACCAGGGCCGTGCTGATCAACTCCCCGAACAACCCCTCGGGCGTGGTCTATTCGAAGGAAACGGCGGAGAAGCTTGCGGCGTTGCTCAAAGAGCGCAGCGCCCATTACGGCCATCCGATCTACCTCATATCGGACGAACCCTATCGCGAAATCGTTTACGGGGCAGAGACGCCGTTCTGGACCAGCTATTATTCCGATACCGTCGTCTGCTATTCCTACAGCAAATCCCTCTCGCTTCCGGGAGAACGAATCGGCTATGTTCTCGTCCCGGACGGCGCGGCGGATTCGAAGGACCTCTACCACGCGGTCTGCGGGGCCGGGCGTTATCTCGGCTATGTCTGCGCGCCGAGCCTCTTCCAGTATGTGATCGCCGATTGCGACGGCGCGACCAGCGACCTTTCGATCTACCGCCGCAACCGCGACCTTCTCTATCACGGCCTGGTTGACGCTGGTTTTTCCTGCGTCAAACCCGAGGGCGCGTTTTATCTGTTCCCGCGCGCGCTCGAAGCGGATGCGAACGGGTTCTGCGAGCGCGCGAAGAAATACGACCTGCTGATTGTTCCGGGCGATGCGTTCGGCTGCCCGGGCCATGTGCGGATCAGCTACTGCGTTTCGACCGAACAGATTGAACGGGCGCTTCCAGCGTTCCGGAAGCTCGCGGCGGAATACCGCTGAGACCGTGCAGGCTTTGCTGTGGATTCTTAATATTCGATGATTGGGTGGAAGGCGGATGGATGTGCCTTTGAAAAAGCGGTCGGGAGATGAATTTTCTCGTCGCCTACCTCGGCGGCGGAATCTCAATCAGCGCCCATGAGAAGGGGAAGACCGTCGACGCGATTCTGCTGACCGTCGGCATGGCTTACTCCGAACATCTGGTCGGGCTTATCCGGCAGTATGCTGGATTTCCCGCGCCGGCAATGGTCTACCCGGGCGAAAACGAGCTGGAATCGCCTTTGCTCGGCGCGCTGCGTATTCTGCGCGGCGGGGAGGGGGCCAGCGAGCTTACCCCCGGTGGGATCAGCATTGTCCGGCCTTGTTAATGAAAGCGGCAGCGCAGATCGTGACTTGGGAATGAAACTGTTGACTATTTGGAATAGAAGCTCAATCAGTTCCTGTCACAGCAATAGTTTCATTCCCGTTTTTGTGTTTGAATGTTTTCCTCCCTGTCGGCATATTCCTTGATTTTATGGAAAAATTATGTTAAATTGAAAATGTTTATATATTTCAGGAAAAGATAAATTGTGGCATAATATTATCTCGAATACCTTTTATTCCCAGCAAAATAAGACAAGACGCTTGGCTGTGATGGGCATACCGATCGTTAGCGGAGCAGTTCTGTTTGGTAAGTGCCTTTTATATCTTGCTATCTGATGAATGTCTGTAATAAGCAGATTGATGCCGTCTGATAAGGAAACCAGGGGGGCAGGACATGCGGTTAGCATTTAGTATTATCATCCCGGTTTATAATGTGGAACCCTATCTGCCGGCCTGTATGGAAAGTGTCATTCCGGTTTTGGAAGATGCAGATGAGATCATTCTGTCCCTTGGAAAATCGACAGACAGGAGCGGGGAGAGCGCCAGACGATATGCGGAGGAATACCCCGGCGTCAAGCTGACGGTTCAAGATGGAACGGGGCTGTCCAACGCGAGGAACTGCGCGTTGCGGCAGGCAAAAGGGGATTTCGTCTTGTTTGTGGACAGCGACGATTTTGTGGATACCGAAACCCTGAAAAGCTTACTGGGAAAAATCCGCGGCGGAGTTTATCGGGCGGATGTTGTGATGACCGATTTTTATCGATATTACGAAACGACGGGAAAATCCCAATTGACCAGTCAGATCGGCAGCAGAGAGCTGGTTGGATTGGATTCCTTGCCTCTGATAGCTGCAAAGAGGCAGAGTTTTTGGAATGTATGGCGAAGCGTTTACCGGAAAGCATTTTTAGAAAAGCATCAACTGTATTTTCGGGAAAGTGCGCACGCGGAGGATGTTGATTTTACCACCCGATTATTTCTATCAGAACCGGACATTCTGTTTGTGAATGCTCCCTATTACTACTATCGTTTTGGCCGCGAGGGATCCCTGATGAACTCCGTCCGATATTCCCGGGTTGCGGATACCGTCTCGGCGCTCAGCGAAGCGGTCTGGAGGCTGCGAAGCTGTGAGTCCGGCTGGAGCAAAGTGATCATGAGCAGATTTCAGTTTGAATATATCCTGAGCATGGCTTTGGCGCAGGAGGTCCCGCCGCAGGAGCGCGAAGCGGCGCTTCGTCTGTTCGGCGATTACCGCCGGATTCTTTCCCCTACGGAGGACCTGGCCGTCGCCGCCGTCCGAAGGTTTCTGCAGATTGCAGGGACCGGGATAGCATCCCGTCTTTTGCTCCTGGCCAAAGCTGTCAAACGAAAACGCGAGCACAGAACGCTATGATCAACAGGGGAATATCATGCCGAAAATAACCGTATTGCTGCCTACGCGCCAATCCGAACTTTATTTATGTGAAACTGTGCAGAGTGTTTTAACACAGACATTTTCAGACTTTGAACTGCTGGTAGTGGATGATGCGTCCACAGACCGCACGCTTGAAATCCTCGCTTCCTTCCGTGACGGCCGAATCCGTGTGCTGGCCGGCCCTGGGAAGGGTTTGGCTGAGGCGCTGAATCTGGGGTTGCGGCAGGCCGGGGGAGAATACATCGCGAGAATCGACGCCGATGATCTGATGACGCCGCGGCGTCTTGAAAAGCAGGTTGCCTTTATGGATGTCAATCAGAAGGCGGCGGTGTGCGGCAGCTGGCAGCAGTATTTTGGGCAGAGCACTTTCCTCCATGCGCCGCCGGTATCTCCCGAGCAGTGCAGGGCGAATTTGCTGTTTCGATGTGATCTGTGTCATTCAACCCTGATGCTCCGCAAAGATGTCTTCTTACAAAACCAACTCTTTTATAACAGCGGTTATGCGGCTGAAGACTTTGAATTGTGGACGCGGGTGTTAGACTTTGGCGAGATCGCGAATCTCCCGGAAGTCCTTGGGTATTACCGGGAAGACGGGCGAAGCATCACCAGCCAAAAGCGGGAGCGGCTAATCCAGCAGAACGGGCAGATCGTGGCACAGACCCTCAAACGCAATCTGCAGATACGGCTTACGGAAGATCAGCAATCCTATTTTGGCGGCTGGGAAAACCCGTTTTATAAAAGAAAGAATGGAATCGTAAGAGAAAGCCGGGAAGCGGCATGGAAAGATTTAAAAGATATACTTTGGAAAATCTATGAACGCAACCAGCAGGTTGGTTATTATCAGGAAGCCGCTCTGCTGCGGACCTTGGACGCCCAATGGAATGTACTGCGGTATAATGCTCCGTTCTCTTTGTCTATGCGGGCCGTATCTCCGCAGGACCTGTTCCGCAAGAGAAGCCGCTGCGCGGTCCTTTGCCGGAAATTTCGCAGTTTCTGTCGGAACTATCGGGGTTTCCGGCGTAAATACATTAAGATTTGTAAAATGCTGTTCGGATGAGGATTTGCTACGAATGACTGAATAAGAGAAAAGAGGCTCTGACAATGATCATTACTAAAACGCCTTTCCGGGTGAGCTTTGCCGGCGGCGGCAGCGACTTGGCAGACTTTTATGAAAAATATGGGGGGTGCGTGTTGAGTACGTCGATCAACCGCTACTGCTATATTTCAATCCACCCTTATTTTGATGAAAACTACACGTTGCTCAAATACTCGGAAAATGAATTGGTCAGGAATTTATCTGACATCAAACACCGCATTTTCAACTGTATTTTGAACGAGCGAGGGATTCACGGCGTCGAAATCACCTCCACGGCGGATATCCCCGGGGGGACGGGACTCGGTTCCTCCAGCACCTTTACCGTCGGCCTTCTTAACGCGCTTAACTGCTATCAGGGCAAATATATGTCCAAAGGCAAGCTGGCGGAAAAGGCCTGCGAGGTGGAAATCCAGAAACTGCGTAGCCCTATTGGTAAACAGGACCAGTATGCGGCGGCCTTCGGGGGCCTGAACTTCATTCGTTTCCATCAAGACGGCGAGGTGTCGGTATCCCCTATCGTGATGATGCCGGAGATATATCATCGGCTGCAGAGAAATCTGATGATGTTCTATACCGGCGACACCCGCTCCGCCAACTCTATTTTATCGGAACAGAAAAAAAACATAAGCGCGCAGGATAAGGCGGAGAACCTCAAGAAAATGTGCGCTCTGGCAGAGGATATGAGGGTTGCGCTGGAACGCAACGAGCTGGATTCTTTTGGCAGTCTGCTCAACGAGGGGTGGAAGCTCAAGCGAACTCTGGCTAGCGGCATCTCCAACCCGGTGATCGATGAAGCTTATCAGACCGCGATGGCGAACGGGGCCTTGGGCGGAAAGCTGCTGGGAGCGGGCGGGGGCGGATTTCTGTTATTCTACTGCGAGCCGGAAAATCAGGAGAAACTGAGAGTGGCCCTCCGTCTGCGGCAGTTCCCGTTTTCGTTTGAAAAAGACGGAGCATCCGTGATTTACATCGGCGATAAATACTGGGATTAAAGAAAGGGTAAATTTATGAAAGCATTGGTGGCAGGCGGCGCCGGTTTTATCGGCAGCCATTTGATTGACGCTCTTCTGGCGGAAAATTGGGAAGTGGTGTGCGTGGACAATTTCTTTATCGGCACCCGTGAAAATATCGGGCATCTGGCGGACAATCCTCGTTTCAAATTCTATGAGCAGGATCTGACGGAATTTGACGCCGTGCTCAAGATTTTCGAGGAGGAGCAGGTGGATTATGTCTTCCATATGGCCGCCAATTCGGATATTCAGGCCAGCGCCAACGATCCCCTGATCGAGTATCAAAACACCTATTCCACCACCTTTGTACTTTTGGAGTGCATGCGCCGCACGGGCGTCAAGAAGCTGTTTTTTGCCTCTACTTCCGCGGTATATGGCGAACAAATGGGAGCACAGGTCAGCGAAGAGGCGGTGGCGCTGCATCCAATTTCCTACTATGGCGGCGCAAAGCTGGGGTCCGAAGCTATTATATCTTCGTTTGCCTTTATGAACGACCTGAGCGTGCTGGTGTTTCGCTTCCCCAACGTGATCGGTCCGCGCCTGACCCACGGAGTGATTTTCGATTTTGTCAGGCGTCTGAAGGAAGACCCCTCGCATCTGCGGATTCTGGGCGACGGTACCCAGAGCAAGCCGTATCTCTATGTTTTGGATCTGGTAGACGCGATCATGCGTTTTAAAGATGTGCCGAAGGGCGTCACCCTTTATAATGTGGGCGTGGAGACCCAGACCTCCGTGACCCGTATTGCGGAAATCGTCTGCGAAAAAATGGGCTTGTCCGGCATTCCCTTTGAATACACCGGGGGCCGGGGCGGCTGGAAGGGCGACGTGCCCGTATTTGCTTATAACCTGGACAAGATTCACATCGCCGGCTGGCATGCCAATATGACCAGCGACGAGGCTGTAGCTCAAACCGTGGAGAAGGTGCTCGGATGCAGGCGGTGATTATGGCGGGCGGCAAGGGAACCCGTCTGCGGGCAATCACCAACGATGAAATTCCAAAGCCTATGGCGCCAATTGCCGGGAAACCGATTTTGGAATGGCAGATGGAATGCCTGCGCCGCCAGGGGATTACGGATGTTGTGCTGATCATCGGACATCTGGGCCACAAAATCCGGGAGTATTTTGGGGATGGCACAGCATTTGGCTTGCGGCTGTCCTATCTTGAAGAAACGACGCCCCTGGGCACGGCGGGGGCGTTGTCGCTGTTGCCGCCGCTGCTCACACAAGATTGTTTTTATCTGATATTCGGCGACGTCCTGTTCGACATCGATTTGGAGCGGATGCGGCGCTTCCATCAGGAGAAACGGTCTGCCGCCACACTGTTCGTCCATCCGAATACGCATCCCTTCGACTCGGATCTGGTTGTCTGCGATCAAGAAGACCGGGTGCTGCGGTTTGATTCCAAGCAGAATGTCCGGGATTACTGGTACAACAACTGCGTTAATGCAGGATTTTACCTGTTGGAGCGCTCCGTCTGCGACAGGGTGCCTCCGAATCAGAAAACAGACCTGGAAAAGGAAGTCCTTTCCCGTTTGATTGAGGAGGGCGGTGCTGTTTACGGCTACCGTTCCCCGGAATATATCAAAGACGTGGGGACGGTGGATCGCATCCGCCGCGCGGAAGAGGAACTCACAAGCGGCTTTATTGCGAGGCGCAGCCTGGCGAAACGTCAGCGGGCGATCTTTCTGGATCGGGACGGCACTGTAAATCGGAAAAACGGGCTTGTCTTCCAGGAAGAACAGTTTGCATTGGAGAACTGCGCGGTGAAGGCCATCCGTGCAATCAACGACTCCGGTTATCTGGCGATTGTGGCAACCAACCAGCCTGTCGTGGCCCGGGGCCTCTGCGAAGTCAAGGATGTCGAACGGATCCATCGAAAGATGGAAACGCTGCTGGGAAGGGAAGGGGTCTATCTGGACGATATCCGTTTTTGCCCCCACCATCCCGACAAGGGCTATCCGGAAGAAAATCCCGCTTATAAAATCCCCTGCCATTGCCGCAAACCGGATATCGGGATGCTGGAGTACTGCGCCGCGCGCTACAATATCGATCTGTCGGCGTCCTGGATGATCGGAGATACGACGATAGATATCCAGACCGGGAGAAACGCGGGAACGAAGACGGCGTTGGTCCTCACCGGCGACGCCGGAAAAGACCATAAATATGACGTAAAACCGGACCTCATCTGTGCCGATCTGGCGGAAGCGGTGAGGGAAATTATAAAAATATCGTGAGGGAAAAAAGATGGATTATACGAAGGACATTCAGGATTATATCGCTCTTGAAATCGAAGTTTTAAAGCAGCTGGACGTGGGACAGCTCAATGCGGCCTTGAACCTTCTGGACGAAACCCGGCTTAAAAAGGGCCGCATCTACATCTGCGGCAACGGCGGCAGCGCGGCGACCGCCTCGCACTTTCAGAACGACTTCAACAAAGGCGTTTCCGAATATATTGAAGTTCCGTTCCGTTTCCACTGCCTCAACGATAATATGGCGACCATCATGGCCATCGCCAACGACATCGGATATGAAGAGGTGTTCCGCTTCCAGCTTCGGGGCAACCTTGAGCCCAATGATCTGCTGGTGGCCATTTCCGGAAGCGGTAACTCCAAAAATGTGCTCAATGCCGTGGACTATGCAAAATCCCTGGGAAACAAGGTCATCGGCCTGACCGGGTACTCCGGCGGAAAGCTCAAAGAGCTGGCGGATATCTCCCTGCATGCGCCGGTGCAGAGCATGCAGGTGACGGAGGATATCCATATGATCTTCGATCACCTGATGATGAGTATGTTCTATAAATATCTTTGCGGAAAAGAACATTTGAAGTAGAGTGTAAACCGAACTGTGTATCGAAAAATCTTGCCTTAATGGGGGAACATTTATGAAGATATCAGTTCTAATGCCTACATTCAATGCGGAGCAGTATTTGAAAGAGGCCGTGGACAGCGTCTTAAATCAGACTTATGGGGATTTTGAGCTTCTTGTAATTGATGATGCTTCCAAGGATTGGACGCGCATTATTCTTGCAGAATATGATGATCCGCGTATCAAGCTGGTCGACGGCCCCTGTCAAGGACTATCAAAAGCTTTGAATCTGGGGATTCAGATTGCTCAAGGGGAATATATCGCACGAATCGATGCGGATGATATTGCATTGCCGCAGCGTTTTGAAAAGCAGGTATCGTATATGGACGCACATCCCAACGTCGGGATCTGCGGATCTTGGCAAGAGCACTTTGGGGAACAGAACTGGATTCACAAACCGGGGGAAACCCCTGATCAGAATCGTGCAAATTTACTGTTTTTTTGTGATCTCTGCCATTCAACTCTGATGTTGCGCAAAAGTGTATTTATTATGAATAATTTGTTCTACGATGACCACTATGCTTCTGAAGATTATCAGCTTTGGACGCGGGCAATCGACGTTACGGATATTGTCAATCTACCGGAGGTTCTTGGAAAGTATCGGCATGGCGAAGACAATATTACGATTGCAAAGTTCCAGAAAATCGATAAGGAAAGCGGGAGAATCGTAGCGGAAACCCTTTGGCGTACGTTGGGCATGCACATTGCCTCAGAGGATATGTGTTATTTTAATAGTTGGGCCAATCTGTATTTTGACGCTTCGAGCGCCAAGGAGAAGAAAGAGCGGCTCAAAAGATTTGAGCGGTTGCTTCGGGAGATTTGGAAGGCCAACGAGCGGGTGGGCTTTTATAACCCCCAAAGTCTGCTCAATGTGTTTGCAGTTAAATGGGGCTGGGCAAACTATAATAATAGCTTGTGGATGAAATATGATGTGCACGACTTGGAGGATGTCTTTACGCTACAAAAGCAGTGAAGTCCGCGGTAAGTGGATGCACACACAAATTTTAATATAACACAACCTTCAGACCCAACCATCGCCAACAAACTGAGAATGAGGGACTTAAGCATGTGCAAAGTATCCGTTTTAATGCCGACGTATAACGCGGAGAAATATCTCAAAGAGGCCGTCAATAGCATTTTAAATCAAACCTTTTCAGACTTTGAGTTGATTGTAATCGACGATGCATCCAAGGACAAAACCCGTTCGATTCTGAACTCCTACCAAGATCCGAGGATCAAGATTCTCGACGGCCCGTGCCGGGGAATCGCTGCTGCGTTAAATCTCGGGCTGGATCATGCTAAAGGAGAATATATTGCCAGAATGGACGCAGACGATATTTCCATGCCCCAGCGATTTGCAAAACAGGTGAGGTTTTTGGATATTCACCCTGAGATTGGCCTCTGTGGCACACTTGCCATGATGTTTACGAAGGATGGGGACTATCAGCTTTTCGGTACCAAGCATCTGGAACATATGGGTTTGTTAGATCAGCTTTATGACACTGTGGTTTGCCACCCTACAGTCATGTTTCGCCGGGAGCTCTTTGCGCGTTATGGGTTGCGCTACAATGAAGCATATAAAACGGCAGAGGACCAGGAGCTTTGGGCACGAGCGCTCCGGTACACGAAATTTTATGGAATCCAGGAAATGTTGCTGCGCTATCGTCTGCATCCCGAAAGCGCATCTCAGGCAAATGCCACGCCGGGGCAGGCTGCTGTACAGTCCATCCGACGTGATATATTAAGTTGGCTGCTGCCTTCCGGAGATTACACTGAAGATATTCAACCAAAAATTGATGCCCTTTTTCAAATACTGGAAAGCAGAACTTCGGACAAAGGGTTTACCGCAAATAAAACCATGATTCCTAAAGTATTACCTGCATTTCCTCATAATAATATACCAATTGTCACCTGCTCCAGTGAACAGTATGGTTTATATTGTGCGGTTATGATTCATTCGTTGCTTATAAATTCAAGCGACGAAGAAAACTACGATATTGTAGTTTTGACACAAAATATGTCGGGTGAAACCAAAGAACTGATTGAGAAAGAGGCGATAGGGCGAAAAAATGTTTCAATTCGTTTCTGTTATGTCAATGATCTTTTGGATCAGTATACATTTCACGAAAAGGAACATATTCCAAGTGTCACATGTTCCAGGCTCTTGATTCCAGAAATATTTGAAACTTATGAAAAGGTTGTCTGGATTGATGTAGATACTGTATCAAACCATGATATTGCTGAGTTGTATTATATGGATCTAGGAGATCATCTGATTGCTGCAGCGCACGATATTGGAATGGCGGGCGGTGACGGCAGTGAGGAAATGTTCAAATTACTCAGGATGCACCGCAACGATTATGTTAATACGGGCGTTCTTGTGATGAACTGCAAACAATTCCGCGCACAACTGACTAGTGCAGAGCTTTTAAACACAGCGGCTAGATCGGACTTTGACAATATGGATCAGGACGCGTTGAATTTCCATTGTAAGGGAAAGATTCAGTACTTTGATATGAAGTGGAATACAAATGCCACGAATGTAAACAGCGGCCAAGCAAATGCAATCTTAGCGGAAGAATATCGACACGCAGTTGCAAACCCCTATGTTGTGCACTATATAGGGCCGGTAAAACCGTGGCAGAGTCCTAACATGCCTATGGCGCGATACTTTTGGAAATACGCGGCGGAGACGGAATACTACGATGCAATTATTCAAAAAATTAAAAATCCTGAATCAACTCAAATACAAAAAATGCCAGACGCCACCCTTGTAACTACATTTGACTCGTTATCTAAAAATATTCTCTATGGAAAGCGTTGGAAGCGAGTGATTGTGTGGACGCTTTATGATCACGAAACCCTGAAACAAAAGGTAAAGGAAAAATTAAATGGCCATCCCGTAATGTACACTGTTGCGAAAAGCGGGTATAAAATTCTGCGCGGGATTAAAAACTTCTTTTATCGACATTGATGGGAGGTTTTAAACATATATGAAAACCGTTATCTTAGCAGGTGGTTTTGGCACGAGAATATCAGAAGAAAGCCACTTAAAACCCAAACCCATGATTGAAATTGGCGGAAAGCCTATTCTCTGGCATATTATGAAGACTTATGCTTCATACGGGTATCAAGATTTTATAATCTGCGCGGGGTATAAACAACATGTTATTAAAGAGTATTTTGCGAATTTTTATCTGCACCGCAGCAATATTACATTCGATTTTTCAGCTGGCGGAAAAATGACTATTCACGATAATATTTCGGAACCTTGGCGTGTTACAATTGTAGACACAGGCCTTAATACCATGACAGGAGGTCGTGTAAAGCAGATTCAGCCCTATGTTGGGGATGAACCCTTTATGCTTACCTATGGAGACGGTGTCGCGAATGTGAATATTGCAAAGTTGGCAGAGTATCATAAGAATCATGGCAAAATGATAACAATCTCCGCCTATAATATGGAACAAAGATTTGGCGTGTTGGACATCGATCAAACGGGAGAGGTCCGGGCATTCCGCGAAAAGGCCAAAGGCGATGGCGGCCTCATAAACATCGGATATATGGTTTGTAACCCGGGAATATTTGATTTGATTGACGGCGATAATTCAGTACTCGAGAAGGAGCCTCTGGAGAGAGCTGCAGCTGCTGGGGAACTGATGTCATATCGCCATGATGGATACTGGCAATGTATGGATACTCTTCGTGAAAAAGAAAAGCTCGAAGACCTTTGGTCCAGCGGGCGGGCTTTGTGGAAAGTATGGGAAGATTGATGATGGATTTGACGTTTTTTAAGGGTAAACGAGTATTCCTTACAGGACATACCGGTTTTAAGGGCAGTTGGATGTGCCGTATATTGGAGAATTATGGAGCTGTGCTTACAGGCTATAGTCTTGCTCCACCGACAGAGCCAAATCTGTTTTCTCTTGCAGATGTCAAAACACGAATGAATAGTGTAATCGGAGACGTGCGGGATTTTGGCAAACTCAAGCATATCTTTGATGAAGCCCAGCCTGAGATTGTGATTCATATGGCGGCGCAGCCCATTGTGCGTGAAGGATACAGATGCCCTCGCGAGACTTATGAGACTAATGTAATGGGCACAGTTAATCTTATGGAGTGCGTCCGTCAAAGTAGCAGCGTCAAAAGTGTGCTTAATGTCACGACAGATAAAGTCTATTTGAATCGGGAATGGCCGTGGGGATATAGAGAAAATGAAATGCTGGATGGATTTGACCCCTACTCGAATTCTAAAAGCTGCAGTGAACTGGTTACGCATAGCTATGCAAATAGTTTTTTCGGTCAACAAAACATTGCAGTTTCTACTGCACGCGCCGGCAATGTAATCGGAGGCGGAGATTTTGCCCCGGACCGCATTATTCCGGACTGCGTGCGAGCGCAAAAGCAAAAACAGACGATTGTGCTTCGTAATCCTCACTCCGTTCGGCCTTATCAGCATGTGTTGGAGCCTCTGATGGCATATCTTATGATTACTCAAAGGCAGTTTGAAGACAGACGGCTTGCGGGTTGGTATAATGTTGGGCCAGAGGAAAGGGACTGCGTTTCAACTGGACAATTAGCGGACATGTTTTGCCAATATTGGGGCGAGGGTGCGTCTTGGATTACAGAATATGAAACTGATGCTCCTCATGAAGCAAGTTTTCTGCGACTTGACAGTTCGAAGCTCAGGGCAGTTTTTTCATGGAAGCCCCGCTGGAGTATTCGGGATGCGGTTGCACTGACCTGCGCCTGGAGCAAAATCTGGCTCAATGGCGGCAGCGTCACAGACGAGATGGATCAGGAAATTCAAAAATATTTGGATGATAACTTATGAAAACAGCTATTGTAACCGGAGCCGGAGGATACATCGGTTACCGGCTTTGCCAGTATCTTTCGGAGCAGGGCGTTAAAGTCTCGGCGATAACAATGGATCGAAATTTAGATCTTGAGAAATTAAAGGGCGTTACCGTCTATATCAATCCCGAACCCTCATTTTTAAATTTTCAAAAACAACTTTCTCAAAATCATGCAGATGTTTTGTATCATTTGGCGTGGTGTGGAGTAAAGTCTGACGAAAAAAATTCAGAGTTCGTTCAGTGCAAAAATATCGATTTATGTTTGTCGGCCATGCAGCTTGCGAAAGAGATCAAGTGTGAGCGAATCGTCGTTCCGGGTTCTGCGGCGGAGTATGCTTACTGTGGCGAAATAATTACAGGATATAATGTAGCAGCCCCTGGCGACTTTTACGCAGCAGCGAAAGCTGCTGCACATATCTTGTGCCAGCAATATGCTGTACAAAATGAACTTTCTTTAAATTGGCTCATAGTGGGCAGTGTATACGGCCCAGGCCGGGAAGACGGAAATTTAATATCATATACAATCAAAAGCCTCCTTTCAGGCGATGTTCCTGTTTTCACAAAGTTGGAGCAAAAATGGGATTATCTTTATATCCAGGATCTATTGCAAGCATTATATTTGGTAGGTGTAAGGGGTGTTTCGGGAAAAACATATCCAATAGGTTTCGGAGAAGCGCGTCCATTATATTGGTATGTAAAGACCATACGTGATTTAATAGACCCATCTCTCACAATGGAAATTGGAAAGCTTCCCTATAAAAATGGGAAATGTCCTGATCACTCAGTGCTTGATATTCGTGATTTACAGAAGGATACAGGATTCTCTCCTCAGGTTTCTTTTATCGACGGAATTGCTAAAACAATTGAATATTATAGGACGCTTGTCACTAGGAGGGGGGCTTTGCAAGCACATGAAACTCTTTCACAGAGGCCCAAGTAAGCAGGAACTGCTAAATGCACTTGCGGAACAGCGTAAGCAGACTGAACTTCTTCAGCAAGTGATTGAAAATCAAAATCAGCTCATAAGAGACCTGAGCCAGACTATTGATGCACGGATTTGGAAGACCGAGGAAGCAATTACCGAGCGCATCAAGGCTCTCGGTAAAACTACGGATGAACGCATTTGGAAGAATGAAGAGAATACTGCAAGGCTCGTTGGCGACCTGAGCCAGACTGTCGACGCGAGGATCTGGAAGGCAGAAGAAGCAACTGCCGAGCGCATCAAGGCTCTCGGTAAAACCACGGATGAACGCATTTGGAAGAGTGAAGAGAATACTGCAAGGCTCGTCGGCGACCTGAGCCAGACTATTGATGCGCGGATTTGGAAGGCTGAGGAACGGATCCTGCCGCGTTTCGATTTAACGTTTGTGGATGAAATTCACCGCCATATTGACTTTACCTATCGGGACATAATGGTGGTTTTAGAAAAAGTAGGGAAGTTTTTACCGGAAAATCCCGTCCGGCTTGTAACCGATACACCGATTGCTTATGAAAGTTTGGATCATCTTTATCCTCACGGAACTATACGGGATAATACGAGGTATCCGCGCTTTGTGGAAAAATGCGAGGAATTATTGGGGAAAGATGGACCGTTGGCTTTTTTGGACTTGGGGTGTTCCGGCGGAGGCATGGTGCTGGAAGCCGCATTACGCGGCCATATCTCTATAGGGTTGGAGGGCAGCGATTGTTCCTTAAAGGAACAACGAGCTGAGTGGCGCCTTCTGGGCGACAGACTCCAAACATGCGACATCACAAAACCGTTCCGTCTTGAAATGAAAAACGGATCGCTGCAATTATTCCATATAATTACCGCCTGGGAAGTATTGGAGCATATTGCGAAAGAAGATTTGCCGACACTGTTTCTGAATATTAAAAATCATCTTGCGGATAATGGTTATTTTATCGCTTCCATTGCAAACTGGAATGATATTGATCCAGTCAGCGGGGTAAACTGGCATGTAACTGTATACCCCTACCAGTGGTGGAAAGAGCAGTTTGAGCAAGCTGGGTTTGTCGTTTGTTCAGAACTACTACAGCCCATTGACCTTGCCCGGGGAGGATATAACCCTCCACATTGTTATGAGACTCCTAGTTCGGTAATAGATACAGAAAAGACGTTCCACATTGTCGTACAGAAAAAATCGAACAAATAAAAATGGTTCCTACGCATATATACTAGTAATTAGGAATCAAAATTGGAGATCGACCTATGCTAATAGAACATTATCTCATAGGCATCGTGATCGCAGTGCTTTTTGCGGGAACAGCGATGTTTTTTTTGAGAAAAAAGTTTTCCATGAAAATAAGGCTGTCCCTGGTTCTGGTGATTTTAATTCTCGGGGCGGCTGTATGGGATTTTTCAAAAATGACCCTTCCCCAAACAGAGCAGTTTACTCTTACCGCTTTGGGGCAAAAAAACGAAGCGGCATGGGATTCACAGGTGTTTGTGCTGGATATAACTGAAAAAAACGGAAGTAGCAGTCGTTTTTCGTGGGCTGTTGAAGGAAATTGGATTGACCTATATCATGAGCGATATGGCTGGGTTAACGCCTCCCATGAAGCCTGGACGCCCGATCTGACTAACCGTGTGGTATTACAAATTCCCACAGGCTCGGATCGAAAAGTACGTTTTTTTGCAGCGCCGTACTGTGGAAAGGTGTTGGTGGAGCACAACGGCACTTCATTTATTGTTGATACTTATAGCAGTCTGGAGGGGACAACCGTCGATGTGGTTCTGTCGGATAGTGTTTTCCAATTAAAAGATATTGCAAGACAGACCACATGCTATTTGGTTTTGTATATCGCACTTTTGCTATGTCTTTCAATCGCGTATCTTTTGATAAAGCGGTTTATTGTTAATAGCAGAATTCAAAAGTATCACTTTCTATTTCAGCAGCTGGTGCATCGCGATTTTACGAAAAAATATAAGAGAACCGTATTGGGCATCGCTTGGAGCATGCTATCTCCATTGCTGTCACTTTTGGTTATGCGTATTGTTTTTACGTCCTTATTAGGGTCAGAAATCGAACACTACACCATTTACCTCTTTTCGGGGCAGCTAGTGTTTACTTTTTTCAGCGACTCTACCAATGAGGGAATGGCCTCACTGTTGAACAATGCAGATATTTTTACAAAGGTGAATGTGCCGAAATATTTGTTCTTATTTTCTAAAAATATATCTTCATTTATTAACTTTGGAATTACGCTGGCGATCTATTTCCTTTTTGTACTAGCGGACGGACTTCCAATTACATGGAAATTTCTCCTGTTAATTTATCCAATCACATGTCTGGTGATATTTAACTTGGGCATGGGTTTGATTCTTTCCGCAATATTCGTGTTCTTTCGGGATATCCAGTATTTGTACAGCATCTTTACCATGCTGCTTATGTATATGTCCGCGATCTTCTACAGTATCGACTCCTTTCCGGAGTTTGGGCGTTATTTGTTTCTGCTTAATCCGGTCTATCTCTATATCCGGTACTTCAGAAAGATCGTGATTGAAGGCACGATTCCGTCAGTCGAATTCCATGTGTTGGCCGCCGCCTATGCGCTATTGGCTTTTGGAATTGGCTGTTTGATCTACAAAAAGAAAAATCACAGTTTTCTTTATTATGTGTGAGGTAATGGAATGGGAGTCGCGTTAAAGGCGGAAAATGTAGCGATCCGATATATCACCGGTGATTTTAAGGATATCGGCATTAAGGAATATGTGGTCAGAAAATTAACCCATAACTACCATGTCCAAGATTTCATGGCAGTAGACGGCGTGTCGTTTGAGCTGGAAAGCGGTGATATGCTGGGTATCATCGGCGGCAATGGCGCTGGAAAGTCCACCCTGCTTAAGGCTGTGGCAGGAATTATGGAACCTACTCGGGGAAAGATCACCGCCAATGGAGAAATTGCTGCGTTGCTTGAGCTTGGAAGTGGGTTTGACGGGGATTTAACCGTTCGGGAAAACGCCTATCTTCGCGGTGCCATGCTGGGCTATACAAAAGCATTCATGGATCAGACTTATAATCAAATTATCGAATTTGCAGAACTGCAGGGGTTTGAAGATCGACCCTTTAAGCAGCTGTCATCGGGTATGAAATCCCGGTTGGCTTTTTCGATCGCTTCGCTGGTAAAACCCGATATCCTGATTTTAGATGAAGTCTTGTCGGTGGGAGACGGCGCTTTCCAGGAAAAAAGCGCAAAAAAGATGAGGGAGATTATTTCACAAGGTGCGACCACGATTTTGGTTTCACACTCCCTGACGCAAATCCGAGAGCTTTGCAATAAGGTGCTTTGGCTGGATCATGGGCGACAGGTTACGTTTGGGGATTCGAAGGCAATTTGTGATCGTTATGAAAAATTCCTTCAAGGTGATTGTCCCGCCCAAATGTAGGCACATATAGATCAACACCGCGCACAATAAGAGGAGATAAATAGATGTACCTAATTGAATCAAAGCCAAGACTTCGGAAATTGGCGTCTGCTATAGTTTTAGGACTATTTTCGGCTTTTTTGACCTTTACAGCGGTAAATCAAATCCTGAAAAACATGCAAGAGAACATTACAATATACGCAGACGAAATCAAGGGCGGCGTGACCTACCGTGGGGCATTTGTTGGCGAATCATGGTATAGTCCTTCCAATACAGTTGTCGAAAGCGACGGCTGGATATTTGATAAGGAGGAAGACACCTATACCGCCACCAATCAGTCATCTCCGCTTACTGTCAGGCTGCCGGCACAGCCCGAACGGCTGTTGACGTTCGATGCCAATCCGGATCAGGGTAAAGCCAGAGTTATCGTGCATGGCGAAACCGTAACATACGAGCTTTCCTGTGAAGAGACAAAACCATGGGGGCGGACCTATACATTGCCAGATCCCCAAAATCAAAATACAAAGATCGCATGGGGGATCCCCTTTGCTGTTGGAATTGCGGCAGCAGTCCTTGTAGTGTTGTTGTGTACACAAAAGAAAGACACATGCCCCCCCCCGCAGACAGTTGGCAGGGAAATTTGGGCAGATCTATTTCGAGCTTTCTGTTGTTTTACCCTTATTCTGAATCATTGTACCAGTAATACGATCAGCAGATTTGCTTATGATGGACAGCTTGATACGATTATTTTGAATTCATTTACCGCTTTACCGTCCTCGTGCTTTTTTATGGTATCCGGAGCTTATCTTCTGCGTAAAGAACAGAGTGTTCGAAAGATGTTGACCCGCAGTTTGCCGAAAATTTATGTTCCACTTTTATGTTGGAGTGCTGTTTATATTCTTCTTAGTGGTAAACTCGAAGCGTCAAAATTTATGGAAATGTTCTACCAGCCACAAAAAGAGCATTTGTGGTTTATATATTCTTTGGCGGCAATTTATTTGCTTCTGCCGCTGCTTTCAAAAATGTTTTTATCTCTCTCTGACAATATGATGTTTTATTTGTTATTACTCCTTTTATTCATTCCAGGGCTTTGGTATGATATCAATGTCTTATTCGAACTAAACCTTCCGTCTTTACATTTTGCTATGTTCTGGCCGGATCTGGGGCTGTTCTTCTTTGGAGCAATTCTTTGGAAATTACATGATAAGGTGCAGAAAAAACATCCGGCATTCTATTTGTGTTGTTGGATGGCTGGGCTTGGCCTAACGGTTCTCATGACATCGTATCTTGCCTTTAAAAATGGTTCTGCTGATAAATATTTTTTCCATATGGGAAGTACAGGCCGTATCATTATGTCAGCATCAGTATTTTGCCTGGCGCTTTCGCTGGAAAGTTGGCTTGTTCGGCTTCCGGATAAAATGAAATTGTTGATACTTAAATTGGGTGCCTTATCTTCAGGCGTTTATTTTATTCACGAAATTTTCCTAACATATTTAAACAATGGAATTTATCCAGCTCTGCCTCTTTATGTCAATACCGGAACTTTAATCCAAATGTTTATCAGTGTAATTATATATTACATTTTATCTAATTTGGTTTGCTGGAGTGGAAAACAAACCCCATTTTTGAAAAAATTATTTTAGTATAAATTAATAAGTTTACCCAATTATCTTTAATTAAGTTATGAAGGTGCATAATAAGTTATAATGATAGAAATAACATTTAATTTATAATAAAAGGCGATTTAAGGTGATTTAATGCATTTATTTAAAAGAATTCTTGGGATTATAAAACGAACAAATCCAATTGCCTGTATTGCGTTGCTTGCATGCGCAATTGCTTTTGCAAATACAGTTATTGGAACGAATAATATTGTATATAAAACTGTGACAATTACCATGGAAGAACCGTCTGACGGTGCTCAAACGAATGTTACATTTCGTGGTATTATGGCAGATGGCAAATGGTACAAATCGTTCTTACTTTATCATTCGGGAAATTGGACGTATAATCAACAAGAGGAAACATTCAGTGCCAATGATCAGACTCCGTTAGTGCTACATGTTCCGCTTTTGTCAAATTTAAATTTCATTTTTAATGCTGGCCCTCAACAAGGATCTGTGATGCTGCAGGTTGGGGAAAATACAAAAACAGTGAATTTATATTCTACCGAAGATACTGCACATGGACGTGCTATTCCTTTTGAAGAAGCTGATACATCAGAGAGTCAAAAACGAGCATGTACATTCGCTATAGGGGCTATATTCTTTCTCATCGGATTTGCTTTGTTGGTATGTTATTCTAGCTATCATAGTAAAATCAACTGGAAAAGGGTCGAAAAAATTTATCTATTTGCTTTAGTACCAGCCAGTTTTCTGTTTTTAATTACATTTTCGCTGTCTAGCAACCCTTTCATTACGGATTTTTGGGGTTACGATGGGGCCGTGTTTTCATTAATAGGCAAGGGATGGGCCAATGGTTATCTTCCTTACCGAGATTTATTTGAACACAAAGGACCATTAACATTTCTCATTTTTTTAACCGGAAATTTAATCAGCGAAACATGGGGATTATTTCTTGTACAATGTCTCTTTTTATCGATATCCCTTTTGGGGGGCTATTTAATCGGTAAAACGCTCGGAGGTATATCTAAAGGGATAGTTTCATCTATTATTATGTTGTTCTTTTTTTCAATGATAATTGATGAAGGCGCTTTAGTTGAAGAATTTAATCTTCCATTTCTAATGATTAGCACCTATTTGATTGTTCGTTATTTCAATCAGCTCAATGTTGATGTAAAACACCCGCCTCGATTTGCTTTTGTTCATGGAATCACGGTGGCCTCTGCGTTGTGTCTTCGCTTGACAAACTGTATCGCTGTTTGTTTTTTTATATTATCAATTGTTCTTTTTCTATTAATAAAACGAGAGTTTAATAATATTATTCAAAATGCAGTCGCATTTAGTCTTGGATTTTGTGCGTTTATATTGCCATTTATTTTATATTTTGCAGCACATGGAGCTTTATATGACTTAATATATGGAACACTATTATTTAATTTTCAATACGCATCGGATGTTGTTCAACATTCCCAAGAAGATTGGGAAAAAATCATTATTTATCTCTTTCCAGTAATTTTATCTGCATTATTATCTTATAAGAAACATCCTCTTATAAAAGGCAGTATGATTCTTACAACTATAGGTATGTTAATCTGGTTTGGCAGAATTTCATTGTTTCCTCATTATTATGTTGTCATTTTACCTTTTGTGCCAATAGCAGTTTCGTTTTTAACAGAAATGCCGGATTTGAAAGAATCGGTTTCATATTTATATAAAATATCATATTCTGCTTTGGTTTTAATGATAACGATTAATGTTGTTTCTCAAATTAATAATTCGGCGCTCTCAAAAAGACAGGTGATAGCAGAGCTACAGAAAATCGGTTACGATAATGCATATACTATGGCTGTAAAAAAGCAGGGATCTTTAATCCCGTCAAGTGAAAAAGATTCGGTCATTGCTTTTAACGCGAAAGCAGATTGGTATCTTTTGAATAATATTATACCATGTTACAGGCATTTTAATTTTCAATATATACGAAATGGCGTTTATGATCATATTACTCAAGAAGATTCAAATTTTTATAATTCGCTTTCCGCTAAATGGATTGTGGTCAATACAAAAAGGGATTGGAGCTTTTTAAAACCAATTTTAGATGAGTCATATCATATTATGAATGAAAGTTACGATTTGGCTTTATATCAAAGAAATTTTTGATGGTAATGATAAATTAAATTGTTGGTTTCAACGATTGATTTAAAATGAAAGTAATTGAAGGTAATCAGATGAAAACAATCAGTGTTACGATTCCCTGCTGGGCGGAGGAAAAAAGCGTTCGGCAGATGTACGAGCGGCTGACAAAAGTATTTCGGGAACAGCTGCCGCGATACAATTACGAAATCATCTTTGTCGACGATTGTTCTCCGGACAATACTCAGGGGGAGATCAGAAAGCTCTGCGAAGAGGATAAGCATGTAAAAGGCGTGTTCAACGCCCGAAATTTTGGGTTCAGCCGAAATGTGTTTGCTTCACTTCTTTATGGTTCAGGAGACGCCACATTTATGCTGTTCGGCGACTTGCAGGATCCCCCGGAACTGTTGCCGGAAATGGTCAAGCGTTGGGAATCCGGCTGCAAGGTGGTGATTGGCCAGCGTACGAAAGGCAATGAATCGAAGATCATGTACGCAATGCGAAGTCTATATTATAAGCTCATAAAGCTGTTGGGCGGCACAGATCAAATTCAGCATTTTAACGGTTTCGGTCTTTATGATAAGATGTTTATCGATGTATTACGTCAATTGGATGATCCTGCTCCCTACCTAAAAGGTATTGTTTCTGAGCTGGCCATTGGGCAGAGCATAGTTCCTTATGAACAGGCGGCTAGCCTTCGCGGAAAGTCAGGCTCTAATTTTCTGAAAAATTATGATTTAGCAATGCTGGGAATCACTTCGTATACGAAGATCTTGATGCGTATCGCAACGTTTCTAGGTGCAGGACTGGGTATTCTCAGCTTCTTATTCGCTTTGTTTATCTTGGCCAGTAAGCTTTTGAATTGGTATTCCTATCCCTATGGTACTGCTACTATTATAATCGGCGTCTTTTTTATTGGCGCTGTACAGCTGTTTTTTATGGGAATTTTGGGTGAGTATGTGCTCAGTATTAACACACGTTCCATGCGGCGGCCTTTGGTGGTGGTCGGTGAAAGGCTGAACTTCGATGAAGACAGATCAAAAAATGAATAAAGTACTTTACTCCATTGCGAAAAGCTGGGGACAGTCGGAAAGCGAACAGTTTCCAACCGCCGATATATTGGAGTGGGTGGCCCAGCGCAATAAGCAGGTAGAAGTAGATATTCACAAAAATAGACTTTCTGAAAGCGACTTTTGGTTTTATGACAGGGAAGAGGGCTGTATTCACAATCGTAACCACAGCTTTTTTTCGATCGTAGGCTACCGAAAACAGATGGAAGACGGAAAAATGCTGTCTCAGCCGATGCTGCTCCAGCCGGAGATCGGTTATCTTGGCATGATTTGCCGTGAATTCGAAGGCATCATGCATTTCTTGATGCAGGCCAAGATTGAACCGGGCAACGTGAATAAGATTCAGCTTTCACCCACCATCCAAGCCACCAAAAGCAACTTTACCCAAAAGCACGGCGGAGCCAGACCTCCCTATTTAGAGTATTTTGAAAATGCTTCCAGGTATGAAATTGTTGTGGATCAAATTCAATCGGAGCAATCCTCACGTTTTTATAAAAAGCGGAATCGGAACATTATCATTTATGTTGAAGAGGATATACCCGTATTGCCCTCGCACCGCTGGATGACTTTGGGGCAGATTAAAGACCTGATGCGGGTGGACAACCTCGTTAATATGGACACTCGGACGGTGCTTTCCTGTATTCCTTATGCAAATCTTCGGCTGCAGCCAGCGGAACTGCTAAAGCTATCCGATTCATTTCATGATAAAGCGCTGTTTCTATCTGCGTTTGTCGGCTCCGGGGAACGTTTGCTGCCTCAGGTGTACCAGTGTATCAACAACTACAAAATGTTCTCCGATTCTTATGCTGAACTGATGCCCCTGCATGCTTTGGCTGACTGGGTCATGGAGGATTGGGAAATCGTATGCAAAAAACCTTACCCATTTAAAGTGGTGTTTTGCGACATTGCGATTGAAGGCCGGGAGGTAAAGCGGTGGACACAGCCGCTGTTTGAAGCAATGGGCATCGCTACCTTCGGCTTGATCTGCTGCGAGGATGATGGGATTCTTCGGTTTGTGGTAAAAGCGGTTCCGGAAGCGGGATGCTTTGACGGCATCGAACTGGGTCCGACGTTTCAGAAAGAAGAGGTGCCCCTGTCCGATTTTCAAGAGGATGTCGTCACCCGCTTCTTTGAGTCTCGTGTCGCCAGCGGCGACGGCGTGGTCTTTGACCATTTGCTATCTGAGGAGGGCGGCCGGTTTTATCATGAACAGAACCGAAATATTCTGCTGCGTGTGGAGTTAAGCGAGCTGCCTCCATTACCGGAGGGGTACTTTTTATTGGATTACAAAACTCTCAATGAACTCGTACAGATCAACAATATTTTAAATATTCAGCTTCGAAATCTCCTATCTCTTTTGGAGGCATAAAACATGAAAATTGGTATTCTGGGAACCGCAGATATTGCGTTTCGCCGCTTCCTGCCGGCACTGGCTCAATGTTCTGAGCTGACCTATGCCGGTATTGCTTCCCGAACGCCGGAAAAAGCGGCGCGTTTTGTAGCGGCGTTCGGAGGCAGAGCGTATCCATGCTACGACGCTCTGCTGGAGGACAAGGACGTGGATGCGGTGTATGTCCCTCTTCCCCCGGCACTTCACTTTGAGTGGGGGAAAAAGGCGCTTTTGGCAGGAAAGCACCTTTTTATGGAAAAGCCGTTTACCACTAATTTGGAACAAACCAGAGAGCTCCTTCAATTAGCGCAAGAGCGTGGATTGACCGTGCATGAAAATTACATGTTTTTGTTCCATAGGCAGTTGGCGGAAATTCAAAAAATGATATCTTCCGGGGAATTGGGGGAGATCAGGCTTTATCGCATGGCTTTTGGCTTTCCGAAGCGGGCGGGAAACGACTTCCGCTATAATAAGGCATTGGGAGGAGGCGCATTGCTCGACTGCGGAGGCTATCCGGTACGGCTCGCATTGGAACTGCTGGGTGATTCGGCAAAAGTTACCCAGTCAAGCCTCGTACAACCGGCAGGGTATGAGGTGGACCTTTATGGCAACGCTGTTCTCGAAAATGCGGACGGAATGACCGCTCAGATTTCGTTTGGGATGGATAATGCTTACCAATGCCAGCTGGAGGTGTGGGGCAGCAAAACAACCCTCATTGCTCCCAGGATTTTTACGGCCGGGGCGGACGTTGCGCCGCCGCTTATTTTGAAAACATCCGGCGATGAGATTTTGCTTCATCAGGCGGAGGATGATCAGTTCCTTCATTCCATTATAGCTTTTTTGAGCGGCAGGGTAGCACCCAACCGAATTTTAAAACAAGCGGAATTAGTTCAGAAAATAATTGAAAATAATGGTGCATGGTGATGATAAAAGCAGCGATTATTGGCGCGAACGGATATTTGGCGCGAAATATGGCGCAGTTAAATTTGATGAATAACTATGCAGAAATGCGGCTGTATGGTTATGAAGAAGACCATCGTGACGGATTGAATCCGTATGAACGGGTCGATGTATTTGACGAGTCTGCGATGCGAAAAATTGTTTCACAATTTGATATTATTTATTTTTTCACTGGCAGGACAGGGACGCTTCAGGGGTTCGATCATTTTCAGGAATATTTAGATTTAAATGAAAAAGCATTATTAACGCTACTAGGGGCATGTAAAAGTGAAAATTCTAAAGCAAAAATTGTATTTCCTTCTACAAGACTAGTATATAAAGGTCAAAATGAATTACTTTCAGAAGAATCTGAAAAACAATTTTTAACACCGTACGCTATTCAAAAATATGCTTGTGAAGAGTACTTGAAAATGTATAGTAATCTTTATGGAATTCGTTACTGTATTGCGAGAATATGTGTTCCTTATGGATCGTTGGTATCACCGGTAACTTCTCATGGGACGATAGAATTTTTCATAAAACAGGCAAATGAGAAAAAAGAAATTAGTATTTATGGTGACGGAAATCAAAAACGAACCTTTACCTATATAGAAGATCTTTGTACTATTTTGTGGGAAATGGGACTAAATGAAAAATGCGTAAATGATATCTATAATGTTGGCGGAGAATCACAGTCAATTCGGCAGGTAGCAAAATGGATAGCAAGTGCTACTAATTCTAAAATTGTTGAATTGACGTGGCCAAAAATGGATCATAAAATTGAAACAGGAAGCACAGCGTTTAATTCAAATAAATTAGAGTCTTTGATACAATGCACCTATCATATGTCTATAAAAAAATGGATTCAGAGTCGCAGTATTTTAAAGAAAGGAATCCTATGATGAAAGAAATAATCGTTGTTGGATGTGGATTTTCCGGCAGTATTTTAGGAAGGAAATTAGCGGAAGATTTAAATCGTCAGGTTGTGATTTTGGAAAAAAGATCTCATATCGGCGGAAACATGTTTGATGAACTCGATGAGCATGGTATATTAATACAACGGTACGGCCCTCATTTTTTAAATACTAATAACTATGCTATTATTAGGTTTTTAGAACAATACACCAATTTGTTTCCTCACTTCACAAAACTATTGAGTTATATCGACGGTCAGTATGTCCGTCTCCCATTCAATTTTTTGACTGTTCAGCAGTTGGTAGGAGCTGAAAATTCTGAAATTTTACTCAAAAAACTCCGTCGTAACTTTAAGGGGCGAGATCGTGTCCCAATTTTAGAACTGGTGGATCATACAGATTCTGATATCAGCGCCTACGGCACGTTGCTTTTTGAAAAAGCATACCGCACATACACTTCTAAAATGTGGGGGATTCAACCGGAACAGATCGATAAATATGTACTGGAACGAGTCCCAATGGCAATGAATTATGATGAACGGTATTTAAACAAAGACTTTCAATATCTTCCGACACAAGGCTTTACAAGACTTTTTGAAAATATGTTGAATCATCCCAATATAAAAGTTCGACTGAGCACAGATGCTTTGAAGCTTTTAGATCTGGAGGAGTCCACGGGGACAATTTACTTTGAAGGGCGGCCAGTTGATTGCCTTGTTTATACTGGAGCTATTGACGAACTATTTCAGAAAAAATATGGCGCACTGCCTTATCGCTCTTTGGACATTCGATATGAATATTATGAAAACCTGAATCATGTCCTGCCGAGTGAAATCATTTCTTATCCCCAGGCGCCTGGTTATACCCGCAGTACAGAGTATCGCAAGTTGATGCTGGATGACAGCGGCGCACACGGCTCTGTGGTCGCTACAGAGTATCCCTTGGAATATAATCCAAATTCAACAGTTGGAAATACACCTTATTATCCTGTGAATACAGAGGAAAGTGATGCCGTCTATCGGATGTATTTGACTGAGGCGGAAAAGTTTAAAAGTTTATTCCTTTGCGGCCGTCTTGCCGAATTTAAATATTATAACATGGATATCTGTATTGAACATGCTTTACAGTATTTTGAAAATATAAAATCTTATTTGGAGCACGAAGATTCATGAATAAATACGTTTTAAACCAAACATTTCATGAAACGATTCGTTATTTGATTTGCGGTGCAACCACGGTAGCGGTGAATGTCGTGGCATATCACTTGCTGTCTTGTTGGATGGAACCCTTGACGGCCAATACTATTGCGTTTTTCATTGCGGTTTTATATGCTTATTTTGGAAACAGTTTATTTGTTTTTCGGACAGGCTATACCTGGAAGAACTTTTCTGAATTTATGGCGATGCGAATTGGGACATTGTTTATTGACAATGGTGGAATGTATTTGATGCTGAACTGGAATTGGAATGATTTGGCGGCGAAATGTATAGTTAATTTTATCATTATTGCGCTTAATTACATTTTAAGCAAGCTGCTGATCTTCAAAAATAAAAAGGTGGAATCTGAATGAAGGGAATTATCTTAGCCGGAGGATCCGGCACAAGGCTATATCCCATCACAAAGGGGGTTTCCAAGCAGGCGCTTGCTGTTTATGACAAGCCGATGATTTATTATCCTCTTTCAACGTTAATGCTGTCCGGAATACGAGAGGTATTGATCATTTCGACACCGAAAGATATTTCGGTGTTTCAGGATATTCTTGGAAACGGAAAGCAGTTGGGAATGAAATTCTGCTACGCAGTTCAGGAAGCTCCCAATGGACTCGCCGAGGCGTTTATCATCGGCGAGGAGTTTATTGGAACCGACCGAGTGGCGTTAGTTCTTGGCGACAACATATTTTATGGCGCGGGCTTTTCCCTGACGTTGCAGGAAGCGGCTACGGTTAAAGAAGGAGCGGTTATATTCGGTTACCCGGTCAACAACCCTTCCAGCTTTGGCGTTGTGGAGTTTGATGAGAATGGAAAAGTATTGTCCCTGGAGGAAAAGCCAAAATCGCCAAAATCAAAATTTGCAGTTCCGGGCCTTTATTTCTATGACAACAGCGTTGTAGAGATCGCCAAAAATATAAAACCTTCCGATAGAGGCGAGTTGGAAATTACAGCTGTCAATAATGAGTATCTGCGCCGCGGTAAGCTTCGGGTGGTGAGATTTTTCCGCGGTATGGCCTGGCTGGATACCGGAACGTATGAGGGTCTTCAGGAAGCGTCTCAATTTGTGAATATTATTCAGAAGCGGCAGGGACTGTATGTTTCCTGCATCGAAGAAATAGCATATCGAAAGGGTTTTATTGATAAGGAACAATTGCTGAAACTGGCCGAACCGCTGATGAAAACAGAGTATGGACAATATCTGAAAGTGGTTGCCGGAGAGGATATGGTATGAAGAACATATTGGTTACCGGCGGAGCCGGATTTATCGGTTCTAATTTTGTTAAGTATATGCTTTCCCACACTGGATGCAGCATTGTCAATCTGGACGCGCTGACCTATGCGGGAAACCTGGAAAATCTACGGGAGGTGGAGGCTGATTCCCGTTACGTCTTTGTTCGCGGAGACATTTGTGACCGGGATCTCGTTCACAACCTTTTTGAGAAATATGACGTTGATACCGTAGTAAATTTTGCGGCAGAATCACATGTGGACCGGAGCATCACCGATCCCGATATCTTTGTTCAGACCAATATCATGGGGACCCAGAACCTTCTGTTTGCGGCCAGGCGGTATTGGAGCGTCCGTCCGGAGGATAAGCATTGCCGGGAGTATCGGCCAGAGGTCAGATTCCTTCAGGTTTCCACAGACGAAGTGTATGGTGCGCTGGGAAAGACGGGTATGTTCACCGAAACCACGCCGCTTTCTCCTAACAGCCCCTACTCTGCGTCTAAAGCCGGTGCCGATCTGTTTGTTAGAGCGTATCATGAGACCTTTGGCTTGCCGGTAAATATTACCCGTTGCTCGAACAACTATGGACCATATCAGTTTCCTGAAAAACTGATCCCCCTGATGATTCATAATTGTCTTGAGGACAAGCCCCTGCCCATTTATGGAGACGGACTGCAGATCCGGGATTGGCTCTATGTGGAAGATCATTGTAGCGCCATTGCCTCGGTGCTGGAGAAGGGGCGGCTGGGCGAAATTTACAACATTGGCGGAAATAACGAAAAGGCCAATATCGAAATAGTGCGTTTCATCCTATCGCGAATGGGAAAAAACAAAAGCCTGATCACCCATGTGAAAGACCGCCCGGGGCATGACCGCCGCTATGCCATAGATAACACCAAAATAACCGCGGAATTGGGCTGGTCGCCTAGCTATACCTTTGAGGGTGGAATGGCGAAAACCATCGACTGGTATCTGGCCAATCCTCAGTGGATGGAGCATGTCACCTCCGGGGCTTATCAGGACTATTACAACAGGATGTATCACGGATAAATGCGAATCAGCGTGGGGATTGGGCTGTTCTCACGCTGATTTGTGTTTACAGCAGGTGAAGGCAAATCTCCGAGCATACCCATCATAGCTTCATGCCTTCAGTTGCAGTTTGATTCGTAAGCTGTGCCCTTTTTACAACACATTTGTCAGAATATCAGTACTTTAAATGTTCCGAAGACCAGTGGATGTTTATGTACTATGCTGGACGATCCTTAGATGGATTGCTGTGGGAAGGCTCCGTTTTAATCGCGTCAAGCCCTTTGCGAATTAAGTATCGATACATTTCGGAATAAGGTTTGTCGTAGAACAAACGCCTTTTCACTTCGGCAGCGTCTGTCTCGATATCGCTTGGAACAGATAACATAAAACGCTTGTTTTGTGTAGGCATTTTTATCCTCCTTTTAGTGGTTTGGTGGTTCTCTGGTTACTATTATAGTGGTTTTGTGGTTCACTTGTCAATGAGCAGACAGAATTATTATAATCTCTTGCGCTTGTGGTTCACTGATGGTACAATATTATCGGAGGTGTAATTATGGCGACTGATAAGCCCAGATACTCAATAACTTTGGATGATGATATGTTCAGGGAAATAGAAGACTTCCGGTTTGAACATCGCTATCAAACCAGGAATCAGGCAACAATTGAATTAATTCGGTTAGGACTGGAAGCTTTAAAAAAAGAGCAGTCGGAATTAAAATCGAAAAGCAGTAACGACAAAGGAAACAAATGACATTGTCAACAGTGGCAGATAATACATTGTCTGCCGCTTTCTTTTTAGGCGGAAATACGGTTTACGATTCGGCTTTTGCGGAGATGAACATCGACGGGACGGTTCATATAAAAAACGCGCAGATTGCTCAAGGCAATCTGCGCGTTTTTTTGGAGCTAGTGATGTGACTCGAACACACGACCTGCTGATTACGAATCAGCTGCACTACCGACTGTGCTACACTAGCGTGCTCTGCGTGGGATCAACGAGGCTCCCTATGCCGGCCTTGGGCTTATGGCCCCGGCGAACAGGCCGCCGCTCTGCCGACGCTAAATTATTATATCCGGTTCCGCGCAATTCGTCAAGACTTCACGCGGCTGGAATAACTTTTTTTCGCCGCCCCATACTAAAAGAAACGCAAAAAACGGAAAGGGGTGCGGCGGATGCGGCGGGCGATGCTGTTTCTTCGGCAGAACGGCAGTTTCCTAACCGGGGCTGTAACGCTCTCCTGCGGGGCTTTTGCCGCCCAACTGATCCCCGTACTGGTTTCGCCGCTGCTGACCCGCGCTTACACCGACGCCCAGTTCGGCGCTTATGCGCTGTTCACCGCCTCTCTCGGCGTGTTTAGCCAAATTGTCTGCCTCAAATACGACATGGCCGTCTCGATCGTACCAGACGGCCGCGACGCAGCGGGGTTGTTTTTTCTATGCCTTTTGTCGAGTGGAGCGGCCGCGGGTCTGCTCTCCCTTCTGCTCCCCGCCGCGCCGGCCATCGCCCGGCTGCTCCGGGCCGGGGATACCGGCTGGATCTACTTTATACCGCCGTCCGTTTTTTTTGCGGGAACCTATGCGGCGCTCACCGGCCACCAGGTTCGGATGGAGCGCTACCACGAAATCACCCGCGCGGCGGTGTTCCGGGCCGGGGTTCTCGCCGCGCTCCAGCTTCTGCTTTCGCCGCTGCCGCTGGGCGGGACGGCGCTTTGCGCCGCGACAACGGCCTCTTACATCGCAGGGAGCTGGGCGCTTTTGGCCGGCTGCCGCAAGGAGTTGTCCAATCTTCGGTTTAGCGCCGCGGAACTCTCACGGATCGCGCTCGCGCACCGGTCCTACCCGGCCTACACCACGCCGGGCTCTCTGGCGAACGCCCTGGTCTATCACGCCGGGAATTTCCTGATTTCGGCCTTTTATTCGCCTGCGGTCCTCGGACAGTATTCGCTGATCCAGCGGATTCTCGCAACGCCGATCAGCGTCGTTTCCGCTTCGTTCGGGCAGGTGTTTGTTCGGCGGCTGTCGGCGCGGGGCGGAGGGGACGGTTTTTCGCTGTTCTGTCAGATCTCCTGCCTGCTGGCGGCGGTTTCCGCGGCGGGCTTTGCGCTCGCGGGCGCTCTCGCCGATCCGATGATCCCTCTGATCTTCGGCGGGGCATGGCGGCCCGCCGTTTCGATGCTCCGGGTGATGCTGCCGCTGTTTGCGGTCCGGTTTGTGGTCAACTCCGTCTCGTCCTGCGCGATTGTGGCCGGCCGGCAGCGCGCCACCATGCTCTGGCAGGTGTCGCTTCTGGCGCTGTCGGCCCTGCCGGCGGCGGTGCACCTGTTCCGCCCGCTGCCGGTTTTGGGTTATCTTTCGCTGCTGACCGCTCTCTTGACGGCCGGATACCTTATTTTTTATCTCTACTGCTACCTCTTGTTAAAGGAGAAAAGAAAAAATGGAGCTTCCTAGTTTTCGTCCCCGGCGCGCGCTCGCCTTTTTTCTGCCGGCATCGGCGCTGCTGTTCAGTTTTGAACTCGCCTCTGGAAGCTCGTTCGGCCTGCTGGAGCTTTCGGTTGCGGGACTTAGCGTTTCGCTTCTGCTCTCGGTTTGGGGACAGTTCGGCTTTCGCCCCGTTCCGATCGCGCGCTTTCTCTCGATGGCCGGAACCGGGGGCGCGCCGCTTTGCTTTGCGGCGCTTTTTTATCTCGCCGCCGATCTTCTGAGCGTTCTTTATTCGCCGGCGCTCCGGCTGATGTGGGAAAAATACCGCGTCGTCGCGGCGCTTCTTGTCGTCGCGGCGGCGGTCAGCTTTGTGCGCGGGGACGCGCGGCTCCTGCGCCGGACCGAATGGGCGCTCGCGTGGTCTGCGCCGCTGATCGCCCTTGCGACCCTGCTCAACTACTATATCATCCGCGTTTACCCGATGTTTTACACCCTTCGGCTCTCGCTCCGGCGGGACTATAACATGTATGCGACCGCGCTTTACACCGCGTCGGTCCTGGGGATTTTTTTGTCGGTCACCGAATGGAAGACCCCGCTGCGCCGGGCGGCGGGGGTGCTGTTCTTCGCGTCGTTCTCGCTTCCGATGATTTTCCTGAGCGGCTCCCGCAGGATCTATATCCTCCTGCCCATCACAATCTTCGTGTTCCTTGCGGTTTGGGCCTGGCGCGAACTCTCGGCAGAAGGGCTCTGGAAAGGGACTGCCGTCGTCGCGTCTGCGATGATCCTGGCCGGGGTTTTCTCGGGTGCCCTCGCCGCGTCGTTCCAGGCCCGGATGCACAGCCTGTACGCGGCCGAAGGCCCGGCCGGCGTTTCCGGGAGCATTCTTGGCGGCGGGGCGGCCGAGACGAGGCCCGAGGAGCGGTATGAAACCGTCTCGAGCGGCTCGATGTTTACCAAGCGCTTCGCCATCTGGAAAATCGCGCTTAACGAGCTGAAAACCTACCGCTCCGCGGAGCTGCTCGCTGGGCGCGGCGGAGGATATCAGATCGTCCTCTACGACGATGTCGGAGAAGAGCTGGACCCCTATTATCCCGACCGGGACGCGCGGCGGGGAACCCTTTCCGCGCACAATATGATGCTCGCCGACCTTCTCGACGGCGGGATTCTCAAGCTGTCCGCCGAATTCGTCCTGCTTGCGGCGCTTTTGATGACGCTGGCGCCGTTTCTGTTCCGAAATCCCCCGATGGGCCTTGCGTATGGGATGATCCTCGGGCTTTCGGTCGTCGGGAGCATGGTTTCCAACCGCTACGGCCTTCTGTACGACCGGTATTTTATCATCTTTGCCGCGCTCTGCGCTGCGCGCGCCGCGCAGAGCGGGGAGGAGGGGACGACCGCTTATGAAAATCGCCATGCTGACCACCGTTCACCGGCACGATGACATCAGGATCTATCAAAAGGAGGCCCGGACACTCGCCGCGGCGGGGCATACGGTTTACGTCGTCAACCCGGAGTACGACGGGGAGGATGAGAACGGGATCCGCTTCGTCAAAATCCCGGCGCCGAAACGCCGCGCCGGAAGGATTCTTTTCGGCTGGCGCGCGGCCGCGAGAGCCGCGAAGGAACTCGGCGCCGGCTGCTGCCACCTGCACGACCCGGAACTGCTTTTCGCGGTGCCGGAACTGCGCCGCGCGGGAATGCGCGTCGTCTACGACGCGCATGAGGACCTGCCGCGGCAGATTCTCGCCAAGCGATGGATCTGGCGGCCGTTTCGGAAGGCCGTTTCGGCGCTCGCGGAGCGTGCGGAAGACCATTTTGCCGCGCGGGCCGACGCGGTGATCGGCGCGACCGAAACGATCGCCGCGCGCTTTCCGCGGTCTCTCGCCGTGCGCAATCTCCCGGACGGCGAGGATGCGGGAAGGTTTGCCGCCGCCGCGAGGTCGTCGCCGTGCCGGCGGCGCGCGGTCTGTTATGCCGGGGCGCTCTCCGAACAGCGCGGCCTGTTTCGGATGATCGAGGCCTGCCGCCTTTCAAACGCGGCGCTCCTGCTCGCGGGGGAGTTTGAATCAGAGGCGCTCCGGGCGCGGGCGGAACGGTCGCCGGGCTGGGCGGAGCATGTCGAATACCTCGGCCGCCTCGACCGGCCCGGCGTCGCCAGGATGTACGCCGAGGCGTCGGCGGCGTTTCTGCTGCTCGACGACACGCCGGCTTACCGGCAGTCGCTTCCGATCAAGCTGTTTGAATACCTGATGGCCGGGCTCCCGGTCGTCGCCACCGATTTCCCGCTCTGGCGCGCGCTTTCGGAGGGCGGCGCCGCGCGCTTTGTCCCGGCGGGGAACGTCTCTGCGGCCGCCGCCGCGCTCGACGAGGTGCTTTCCAATCCGGACTGGAAACGCCGGGCGCGGGAGGGGGCGGCCGCGCTTTCCGAAAAGCTGTCGTTTGACCGGGAACGGGACAGGCTTCTCGCGCTCTATGAGTCCCTTGCCGCACGGGCGGAGATTGGGGCGCCATGAACATTCTGCTGATTGATCAATATGCCGGCTCGCCGGCGCTTGGGATGGAATACCGGCCGTTTTTCCTCTCGAAATACTGGGCCAAAGCCGGGCACCGGGTTTTGATCCTCGCCGGGTGCTGGTCCCATCTCAGAAGGGAGAACCCTGCCCCCGGTTTTTATCTGGAAGAAGGCGTCCGCTTCCGTTTTTTGAGGACGCCAAAATACCGCGGGAACGGCGCGGCGCGCGCGGCGAACGTTTTTTCGTTTGCCGCGGGCCTTTCCGCGCCGGGCCTTCTGGGCGGTTTTTGCCCGGACGTGGTGATCGATTCCTCCACCCATCCGTTCGCGTTCCGCCAGAGCCGGCGGATTGCGCGGCGGTTTGGGGCAAAGCTCGTCTTCGAGCTTCACGATCTCTGGCCGCTTTCGCCGATTGAGCTTTACGGCTTTTCCGAAAACCATCCGCTCATGCGGCTGATCTGGCGGCGGGAACGCGAAGCTTTTACCCAGTCCGACCTCGTCGTTTCAATTCTCCCGTTCTGTCAAAAATTCCTCCAGGAAAAAGGCCTTGGTTCGGTCCGGGCGCTGCATATTCCAAATGGAATTGACGAACAACAACACGGGGAGGTTTTGCCGGAAGAACACAGGGCGGCCATCGCCCAAATCCGGAAGGACTTTCCGTTCCTTGTTCTTTACGCCGGCGGTTTTTCGGAGGCAAACGCCGTCTCCGATCTCCCGGAGCTCGCGCTGGCGCTTCCTGGGGCGGCGGTCGCGGCTGCCGGCAACGGGCCTGGCGCGGACTGGCTCCGCGGGCGGGCGGCGCAAATCAAAAACTTCTTCGTTCTCCCGCCGGTGCCCTACGCATCGGTTGCATCCCTGCTCGCCGAGGCGGACTGCCTGTTCCTCTCGGCAAAGGCCAACGGCATCTACCGCTACGGCGTCGCGATGAACAAGCTCTTCGACTATCTGCTGGCCGCGCGGCCGGTCGTCTTCGCCTGCAATCAGCCGTCGAACCCCGTCGCAGATTCGGGCTGCGGCGCGACGGTTCCTGCGGGGAATCCCGCGGCCGCCGCCGACGCAATCCGGCGGCTGATGGCGCTTTCGCCGGGGGAACGCGCCTTGCTCGGCTCCCGCGGGAGGGAATATGCCTGCGCGCATCACAGCTATCGAATCATCTCCGCCCAATTTCAATCAGCAATGGAGGGTCTATTCAATGAAACGAAAAAAACGGGGTGAAGCCTCGGCGGTTCTCACCCATAGGCAGCTTTTCCGGCGGGGCCTGTTTTCCGGCTTCGGCTTTGGCGCAAGGGGCGGCGAGCCTGTACTACGTCTGAGGCAGGGCGGGGACAGCATGCCGCTCTATCCAGGGATGAACAGGGGAGATATCAAGCATGTCGCTGACCAAATTCTCAGATCTGCCGCAAAGAATGCAAAATCCAAGCGTTGAGTTCTATTACAACCTTCTCCTTAAAAAACAGGGCGCGCTGCGGGCGAAACGGCTGTTCGATCTTGCCCTGTCCGCCCTTCTGCTGGCGCTGCTCTCGCCGGTGATGGCCGTGGTCGCCCTTGCGGTCATCCTCGACAGCGAGGGCGGCGCCGTCTTCCGTCAGGAGCGGGTCGCGCAGTTCGGAAGGCCCTTTGTGATCTATAAATTCCGCACCATGCGCCCGGGCGCGGAACGCGGTTCCGGCGTCACCCTTCCAGGGGACGGGAGGGTGACAAGAATCGGCGGTTTCTTGAGGAAAACCCGGCTGGACGAGCTGCCCCAGCTTATTAACGTCCTTTTGGGGGACATGAGCTTTGTCGGCCCGCGGCCGGAGCTTCTCCGCTATGTGCGGCAGTACGACGACGCGGCGCTCGCGACCCTTCTGGTGCCGCAGGGGATCACCTCGCCCGCGTCGCTCCGCTTCCGAAACGAAGACCGGTTCCTGGCCGGCAGTTCGCCGGAGCGGATCTACACCGAGCTGATTCTCCCGAGGAAAGCGGCGCTGAACCTGCGGTATATCGAGATGTTGAGCCCTTTGGAAGATCTGTGCATCATGGCCGAAACGCTGCTCCCGCCGCGCTGGAAAACGAAGTATATTGACGGAATCAGGGATCCGCGGTAGAATAAAACGAAATCTTTGCTTTCGAAAGGGAGTCTACCGATGCTTCTTGTGATTGATGTCGGCAATACCAATCTGGAATTCGGCCTGTTTGAAGGGACAAAACTGAGCGGGAGCTTCCGGATGGGGACAAACCCTGAGACGACCTCGGACGAAATCGGGTTTATGCTCGCGCATTTTCTCGAGTTTAACGGCTTGGAACGAGGCGACATAGAGGACGTCGTCATCGCAAGCGTGGTGCCGCAAATCATGTATTCGCTTCTCAACGCGGTGAAAAAATACATCGGCCTCGTTCCGCTTGTTGCGGGCGAGACCATCGAAGTTAAAGTCCCGAATCTCTACGACAACCCGAAGGAAGTCGGCATGGATCGGCTGGTCAACGCCAGAGCGGGCTTTGAAAAGTACGGCGGGCCGCTGATCATCATCGACTTCGGGACGGCAACAACCTTTGACGCGGTGGACAAAAACGGCGCCTATCTCGGCGGCGCGATCTACCCGGGCATCAAGATTTCGATGGAGGCCCTGGTCAAACAGACCGCGAAGCTTCCGAGGATCGAGCTGGTCAACCCCGGCGTCGCGATCGGGACCAACACCGCCGCCAGCATGCAGGCGGGCGCGGTCTACGGCTATGTCGGCGCGGTTGGGAACATCTCGCAGCAGATGCGGACCGTACTTGGCCGGGAGGCGAGGGTGATCGCCACCGGCGGGCTTTCGAGCCTTTTCGCAGAGTTTCCAGGCGTGTTCGACGTGGTGGACAAGACCATCACCATCGACGGCCTTCGGATGATCTATGACGACTATCGGGAAGGGAAGTCCAAAAACGGCTGAAATGTTCGGATTGCGGCGAAAACGGGCGGAACCCCGTTTTTCTGGAAGAAGATGAAAATCGGCCCTTTTGCAGTGCAACAAAAGCGGGGCAAGCAAACACTATTTGTTTGAACCGCTTCGAGAAACGGTGGTGGAATACGGATGATTGATGTCGACATCATCAGGGCGGCGAAGCTTGGGGACCGCGAGAGTTTTGCAAAAGCGTACGATGCAATCGCGCCCGAGCTTTACAGGGTCGCGCTCTATACCCTGGGGAATTCGTATGACGCCGAGGATGCGGTGAGCGAAACCTTTGTCGAAGCGTTCAAGGGGATCAAAAATCTCCGGGACGAGGCGAGTTTTAAACGGTGGATGCTGACCATCCTTTCAGCCAGATGCAAACGCCGCATCGGCGGATACATAAAGGAGAGGAAGAACGTCGACATCGACGAGATGATCGACCTGCCCTCCCCCGATAAAAGCGACGCGGCTTCCGACCGGGTTTCCGTGATGGACGCGCTCGCAAAGCTTAACGAGCAGGAGCGCGTGATCGTCGTGCTCGCGACCATTCAGGGATATACCACCCGGGAGGTGGCGGAAATGCTTGGGCTTCCACATGGGACCGTCAGCTCGAAACTGCACAGGAGCCTGAAAAAGATGAAAGCAATTCTCGAGTAAGTCCGGAAAGAAAGGAGGTGGGCGCATGAACCAGCTTCGCGAAAAAGAACTCAGTAAAAACCTGGAGTATCTCAGGGAGCAGATCGAACGGGAATCGGATGAGATTACGCTTCCGGGCTCCCTCACAGCAAAATCGCTGTTCGAAAAAATGGGGGAACCGCTGGCCCCGGAGGATCTTGTCTCCGCGCCTGCGCCAAAACCGGCGAGCCGGAGGAGCATTTATCTGAACTTTGCGGTGTGCGCCGCCTGCTTTGGGATAATGTTTCTTGGCTACTGGGCGGTGACGAGGGCGGTAACCGGGGCGAATATTACCGATCGGCAAAGCTCCGCGGCCCAGGATATTTCGATGGTCGCCGGCGCTCCGGCGCCGATGATGGCCGCGGCCGCGCAGGCGCAGGACGCAGAAAACGCGGCGGCGGATGACTACACGGCGCTTTACGATTCGATTGTAGAACTCCAGGAAGCGAACGGCATCGTCTTCCGCTTGGACGGAGCGGTGAGCAAGGAATCCGGTCCGAAGGTAAACGCAGCGC
Organism: Candidatus Fimivivens faecavium; assembly: GCA_018716105.1. Taxonomy (GTDB): domain Bacteria; phylum Bacillota; class Clostridia; order Oscillospirales; family Ruminococcaceae; genus Fimivivens; species Fimivivens faecavium. The sequence goes on from DVKH01000042.1 coordinate 137,164, forward strand.
TGACCGGCGGTAGCGCGGACATGGAAATGGCGGCCCCGGCGGCCCCTCAGGCGAATGCCGGCGCTTCGGGCGGATACGGCGTCTACCAGACCAACGCGCAGATCGCCGGCATCGACGAAAGCGACATCGTGAAGACCGACGGGACCTATCTCTACCAGTACCGTTTTGACAGCGAGACGGGCGGCGCGGAAATCGCCATCGTCGGGGCGACCAACCTCAAGAAGCTCTCTTCGATCCCGCTCGCGGAGTACACGTCGGCGGAGCTCTACCTCAACGGAAACCAGCTCGTTCTGGTGCAGGAGGCGGCGAACGCTTCCGCCGAGGCGCTGGCAGGTCAGCTCGGCGAGCCGATCGAAAACTATATAACCCGGAAATCCGAGCATCAATCCTCCTCGAATGTGGAGAGGGCCGTGCCGGACGAGATCATTGAACCAGACTACGCGCCGGCGGTATTTTATCCCATGACCGAGGCGGTGATCTACGATGTCAGCGACCACGCGAACCCGAAAGAGGTCCGGCGGCTGACCCAGGATGGGCAATATGTCTCGTCCCGGCTCTATGAGGATGTGCTGTATCTTGTCACCAATAAGGGCGTCTACAGCGATTTGACCGCGCCGGACGCGAAGGTGAACCAGATGGTCCCGATGGTCGCGGAATCGGGCGAGGCGAAGCTCCTCGCGGCGGGCGATATCCTGATCCCGCCCTATACGACCCGCCCGGATTATGCGGTTGTGACGGCGATGGACCTCAAGAACCAGACCTCCACGACCAAAGCGGTGCTTGGAATGGTCGATGAAGTGATGATGTCGGCCGAAAACCTCTATTTGACGTCGAATCAGTATTCCTCCGGCACGCCGAAGACCGGCGTCGTCCGCTTCTCGGTCAAGGGGACCGCCGTCGGCTATGAGGCGAGCGCGCTGCTCGACGGAACAATCGACGGGCAGTTTGCACTCGACGAACACGAGGGCTATCTCCGGGTAGCCACGACCTCGAGAAAAAACGGCGCAACCCAGAACAACGTCTACGTCCTTGACGGGGCGCTCCAGACGGTCGGGGCGCTGGAAAACCTTGCGCCGGGCGAGCGGATCTATTCGGTCCGGTATCTCGGCGACACGGGATATGTCGTCACCTTCCGGGAGACCGACCCGCTGTTTGTGATCGACCTTTCAAACCCGAAGGAGCCGAAAGCGGTCGGGCAGCTTAAAATTCCGGGATTTTCGGAATACCTGCATCCGATCGACGAGAAGACGCTGATCGGTTTCGGGGCGAATACCGTGGCGACCCGGGATGGCGGCGTGGTCCAGGACGGACTCAAGCTCTCGCTGTTTGACGTCTCCGACCCCCAAAACCCGAAGGAAACCAGCAATCTGCTGCTCGGGAACATGGGAAGCACCTCTCCGGCGCTTGATACCCACAAGGCCTTCCTCTACTACCCGGAAAAGAAGCTGATCGGCTTCCCGGCGACCATCTACACGACCAAGGGCGCGAGCTCCGCCGACCCGTGGTCGGGCGAGCGGGAGCTGACCTTCAGCGGCTATCTGGTGGTAAAGGTGGAGGACGGCAGATTTGCCGTCGCGGGTTCTCTCCCGGGAGACGAAACCAGCGAGGACGGCTTTGAACGCTTCGACTACGACACCGTGATTGAGCGGGGCCTTTATATCGGCGACACGCTGTACACGGTTTCGAGCGCGAAGCTGACGGCCTGGTCGCTCGACGACTACTCCAAGATCGGCGAACTCCAGTACTGACCCCCACTGCAGAAAAGCCGGACCCCAGCGGTCCGGCTTTTGGCTTACCCAGGGGTTTTCAAGCTGCTACGGCGCAAAAGGACCGAGCACATGGGCCGCCGCGCGGCCGCGCAGATCCCGGCGGGCGTAGTCGAAGCGGACGAGGACTTCCGGCTCCGGACGCCCGCACAGCCCGCCCGGAAAGACGCCGAGGAAATGATCCGCCGAAGGGCGGTCGTTTGGACAGAGGGCGGCGATCCGCTCCTTCGGGTAAGGGACGCGCGCCCAGCCTGGAACCGTGTTCGGCTTTGAAACCGCGGCGAGGTCGAAGCGGCAGCGCGGGGCGAGAAGCGCGGAGCAGTCAAAGCCAAGGCGCTGGCTGACCGCGCGGAGGAAGGCGGTATGGTACCAGCCGCTGTCGTGCCTTTCGCCGTCTGCGAGCTGGTCCCCAAGCGCCTCAAACAGCGAAAATGCCGTGGGAAAGAGCGGCAGCGCGAACTGGAGCATCGCGTCGAACCGGCCGGAGTTATAGTAGAGTTCAACCGCGGCTTCGACCCGTTTGATCCGCAGCAGCTCCCCGTGGGAGAGCGCGCCGGTCGCGAGGACTTCGTAAGGCGGATCGGGGGCGAAGAGGATGCCGTACCGTTTTGCTTCGGCGGCGATCGGCGCGCCCGCAAGGACCTTTAAAAAGCCGAGCTGAAGCTGCTCCGGACGGAGCGAAAAGACGAATTCAAAGGACCGCCGGAAGTCCGAAAAGCCCTCGAGCGGAAGCCCGGCGATCAGATCGAGATGGCGGTGGATATTGCCCGCTTCCCCGAGCCGGCGCACCGCATGGGAGAGAGAATCGAGACGGCAGGGCCGCCGGACCGCCGCGAGCGCGGGGGGAAAAGACGACTGGACGCCGATCTCGAACTGAAAGAGGCCTGGGCGCACAGAGGAGAGGTATTGGAGCTGTTCCTCGTCGAGCAGCTCCGCTGTGATCTCGAACTGAAAGCCGGTGGTTCCGTTGTCCGATTCGGCGAGATGCCGCCAGATCGCGAGGGCGCGTTCCCGGTCGGCGTTAAACGTCCGGTCGACAAATTTGACCTGCATCGGGCGGCGCGCGAGGAGTGCGGAGAGGTCTTCGAAGACCATGAGGAGCGGGCGGAGCCGGAGCGGCGGATCGTTCGCCGAGCGGCAGTAGGAACAGCGGTAGGGGCAGCCGCGGCTCGCTTCATAATAGACGATCCGGTGTTCGAGCGCTTCGTCCGGGCGGTAGGGGAGCGGGAGCAGGCCGAGATCGCAGAACGGGGCGCGGGGCGTTTGGACAACGCCGCCGTTATGAAGGAAAAACGCGCCGGGAATCGTTTCAAAGGAAAGCCCGCCCTGCACCGCGCGGACCAGGGCGGGGAAGTTTGCCTCCCCCTCGCCGGCGAGCACGAGATCGGCCGCGCCGGAGCGGAGCAGTTCTTCGGCGCGGTCCTCCGCCTCCGGCCCGCCGAGAACAAAGAGGGCGTGGGGGAGAACCGGCCTGAGCCGCCGGATGAGGCGAAGGACCGCGTCAGCGTTCCAGATATAGACCGAGAAGGCGAGCAGGTCCGGGGATGCGAGGTAAATCGACTCCGCCACGAACGAGGACGGGGTGTTGATGGTGGCCTCCAGCAGCTCGGCGGCGACCCCCTCCCGCGCGAGCGCTTCCCGGATCAGGCGTGCGGCAAGGGCGGTGTGGCTGTAGCGGGCGTTTAGGGAGGTGAGGAGAATCTTCAAAACAAAGCACCTGTCCTTCGTTTGGTTTTCACTTCATGGTACCATACTTTAAGCAGACGGGAAAGCGTTTTAGGCGGTTTGGGTTGTAAGGCCCGATCCCTTCGTGTATAATAATAAAAATGCCCGTCTGGCGTTTTATGAAACCGCCGCTTCTTCCGGCAACAAAGCGGGGAAGAACGCCTCGCGGCGGAGGTTTGAGCGGATTGTAAACAAAACAAAATTTTGAGATAAGGATTATGGTGGTTATATGAAATCGAATGACAGACAGCGACCTTCCGGCGCGGCTACGGCTGTGATTGTGATTTTGATCCTGCTGATCGCTGCGATCATCGCTGCGATCGCCTATCTTCTTTGGCCGGACCGCGACGGGGACAACGTCCCGCTTCCGGAGAGCGGGAGCAGCGTCCCGCAGCTGGAAGAAGAATCTTCTTCGTCTGAGGCGGCGGGGATCATCCTCGACCTCAAACCGGATCCGCTTGCGCAGGACGGCCTCGTTCCGGAGGAGGAGTGGCCTGAGAAAAACGAGGAGGGCAAGTTTGATTTTTCGATCAACCGCACGCCCTACTTTGAGACGCCGGAGTCCAAAGGTTCTCTGATGATCGGAAACCCGCCGCAGAACAATTATTTGATGGCGGTTGAGATCTGGCTGGAGGACGGGGTAACGCTCGTCTATCAGAGCGGGACGCTCAAACCAAACCAGTGCATCACCGACGCGCCGCTTTCCAAAACGCTGGAAAAGGGGATCTATCAGGCGGTCGCCTGCTTCACGGCAATCGACCCAGAAACGATGGAAAATCTCGGCACGCTGGAGACGGCGATTACACTGCAAGTCGGCGAGAGAATCCCGTCGTAAGGAGCTCGAAATGCCCGCATTTATGACGCACACCATCCTCGGGGACGAGGTGTTTTCCTCGCTGCCTGACGACGTCAAGGCCATGTTGTTCCCAAAGTACGCGGCGTATTCGTGGGGGCTGATTGGACCGGACCTTTTGTTTTTTCGCAATGTCATGACGGGGAGAAGCCCGCTCCCGCTCTACGGGAGCACCATGCACCGCAGCCGCGTGCAGGAGCTTTTCCGTGCAATGTTCGATTTTCTTTCATCCCGCAGGGGATATCCGGAATATCCGGCGCTGCTCGCCTACTGCTGTGGGTTTGTGTGCCACTACCGCCTTGACAGCATCGCGCATCCGTTTGTCTACAGCCTCCAGCGCAGGCAGGACGGCATGACCTTGGACCGGCGGCGGGGCGGCGCCCACCACCGGATTGAGGCCGACCTCGACACGGCGGTGTTCCGCTATCTGACCGGGCTTTCGCCGGCGGCGGTGAAGCTCCGCGGCCGGCTCTCCCTCGATTCCGGGGCGGCGCTCGGCGTGGGGCGGCTCTATGAAGCGGTTCTGGCGGGGGTCTATGGGATTTCGGTTCCGCCACAGGAGATAGCAAAGTGTTTTTCGGACGCGCTTCGGATTGAATGCCTCCTGCTCGACCCGACCGGGTGGGTGATGGAGACGCTGACCGGCGCTGTCGACCGGTTTTCGAACAAGAGCCCGCTTTCGGCGCATGTCGTCAAAAAGCAGGTGGGCTATGACGTGTTAAACCTCGGGCATGAGCCGTGGCGGCGCGGCGCGGTCAACGGGGAAACCCTCAACGACAGCTTTATGGACCTTTATCGCCGGGCCGCGGAACAGTCGGCGGGGGATGTGACGGCGCTGTGCCGGTCGCAGCGGGACGGAGGCGAATTTCGGCTTCTGTGCCGCGAACCGTTCGATCACGATGGGGACGCGGGGGTTTATCGGAAGGAGGAACGGCAGTGAATGTGACGGAAAAGGAATTGGAGCAGAGGCTTCCCGAAATGGCAGAGCTGCTCCGGGAAAAGGCGAGGGCCCTTGAGGCGCTCCCGGGCATGCGGCTTTCGGAGCTCCCGCCCGGGGAGACGCTTATCGTAAGCATCGATCTCAACCGCGGCTTTGCGGTTGAGGGCGCGCTCGCTTCAAAAGAAGCCGGGGCGCTGGTGGAGCCGACGGCGGCGTTCCTCCGGGAATGCCGCGCGAGGGGTTATCAAACGCTTTGCTACAGCGACCGGCACACCGATGCATCGCCCGAGCTGCGCGCGTTCCCGCCCCACTGCATGGAGGGGACTGCGGAATGGGAGCTGGCGGGGAGCCTTTTGGAGCATGCCGGCCGGGTTGTCTATAAAAATTCGACCAACGGCGTCCTCGCAGAGGGCGGGAATCCTGCGGAAGATGCGGGAAAGCGGTTTTTTGTGGTGACTGGGTGCCTGACCGAGATCTGTATCTACCAGTATGCGTTGACGCTTCGGGCGTGGCTCAATGAGCACAACATTCCGGACGCGGAGGTGATCGTCCCGATGGAGCTGATTGACAGCTACGACGCGCCGGGACATCCGGCCTTTTACTATAACCTCGTCTTTGGGTCGAGCCTATTGGAAAACGGCATCCGCGTGGTGCGGCGGATTATATATTGATAATAACATAAGGACAGGGGGCGCCGGGATGTTTGGACTCAAGGATGAGCGGAACCTGACAATGCTGACGGATTTTTATGAACTTACGATGGCGAACGGCTATCTCCAGAAAAAGATGGGCGATACCGAAGTGGTGTTCGACATGTTCTTCCGGAGAATCCCGGACGGGGGCGGATACGCCGTCTTCGCGGGCCTTGCGCAGATGATGGAGTACCTCGACAACCTCCGGTTTTCTGAGGAGGATGTGGCGTTTCTCCGGACCAAAAAGACGTTTTCTGAGGAATTTCTCGACTACTTGCTCCACTTTCAGTTCTGCTGCGATATCTGGGCAGTCAAGGAGGGGACGCCGATCTTCCCGCGAGAACCGATCGTCGTGGTGAAGGGTCCGGCAATCCAGGCGCAGCTTATCGAGACGATGATCCTCCTGACGATGAACTTTCAGTCGCTGGTGGCGACCAAGTCGGTGCGCATCAACCGCGCGGCGGCCGGGCGGGGCATTATGGAATTCGGCTCCCGCCGGGCGCAGAGCTATGATGCAGCGATGCTCGGGGCCAGGGCGGCCTATATCGGCGGCTGCGGCGCAACCGCCTGCGTGATCGCGGACCAGTATTACCGTATCCCGGCGGTCGGGACGATGGCGCACAGCTGGGTGCAGGTGTTCGACAGTGAATACGATGCGTTCAGGGCCTACGCGGAGATTTATCCTGACAACTGTACGCTTTTGGTCGACACTTATGACGTGCTCCGCTCGGGCGTTCCGAACGCGATCCGCGTGTTTAACGAAGTGGTCCTTCCCGCAGGCTTCCGGCCCAAGGGCATCCGCATCGACAGCGGCGACATCGCCTATCTCTCGAAACGGGCCAGGGCGATGCTCGACGAGGCCGGATTTGAGGACGTATCGATTATCGCTTCAAACTCGCTGGACGAATATCTGATTCGGGACTTGATTTTGCAGGGGGCTATGGTCGACCAGTTTGGAGTCGGAGAAAACCTGATCACCAGCCGGTCGGAGCCGGTCTTCGGCGGGGTGTACAAGCTCGCGGCGGTCGAGCGGGACGGTAAGCTGATCCCGAAGATTAAGATCAGCGAGAGCGCCGACAAGGTGACCACGCCGGGCTTTAAGGACCTGTACCGGCTCTACGACCGCGGGAGCGGCAAAGCCGAAGCGGATTATATCACTCTGCGGGGAGAGACGGTCGACGACACAAAACCGCTGACCATCTTCGATCCCGACGCGACCTGGAAGCGGAAAACCCTGACCGGTTTTAAGGCGGTGCGGCTTTTGGAGCCGATTTATGAGCGGGGAAAACGGGTTTACCGGTCCCCGGCGCTCCCGGAGATTCAGGCGTTCTGCAGAGAGGAGGTCGGGAAGCTCTGGGAAGAGGTCAAGCGGTTTGAAAACCCCCACCGGTACTATGTCGACCTCTCGGAATCGCTATGGAACCTGAAAAACGAGATGTTAAATCCCGATGCGTGACGGCGGGCGGCCCAAAGGTTTCCGCCGCTTTCCGCTTTTTGACTGCCGCCTTCGCGCTGCCTGTGGACAGGACTGAAAAACCCGCCGGACGGGGCAAACTGCTTCGTCCGGCGGGTTTTCTGTTTTCCCGGTGCTGCGCTATTGGACTTCGTTGAGGGTTTTGACCACCGAATGGGAAATGGGCTTCCATTCGACTTTCTGCAAAAGGGCGCAGATGGAGATCGGAATGTAGGTGAAGATGAAAACCGGAAAGGTGAACAGATAGAGCAGCTTTTTATGCGCCGGGGCGGCGATCTGCCGCCATTCGGTGACGGTTGTGACCGCGCCGAACAGGAAGATGATCAGATAGAAGTTGACAACGGTGAACAGAAGTGAATTGGCCGCAATCCGGACGATCCTTCCCACAAAGAGCGGCGGTTCCACAAAACAGACGAACAGGATCATCGCGTTGACACAGACGCAGAAAAGGGTCAGAAGGGTCGCGGGGGCGATTGTCAACAGCATGTCGTAGCAGGAGAGGGCGAAGCGGTTCTTCTGGAATACGCCGCGGATCAGCGAACCGCCGTAATTCCTCGTGACCTGGTAGAAGCCCTTCGACCAGCGAAGCCGCTGAATCCAAGACTGCTGGAAGGTTTCGGGCTGCTCGTCGTAGATCACCGCGGTTGGGCAATAGCCGATGGTCTCGTGCCGCAGGGCGCAGTCAACCGAGAATTCGATGTCCTCGGTGAGGAGATGGTAGTTCCAGCCGTTGTTCCGCTGGATGATGTCGGCCGAGATCAAAAAGCCGGTGCCGGAGACGGCGCAGCTTGTTTTAAAGCACATCCGCGGGTGGTTGAGAAAGCGCGCCTCGCGCAGGAACCACAGCGAATAGCCCGCTGTGATCCAGTTGGTGGCGAAGTTTTTGGAGTTCCGGTAGGAGGTGATGACCCGATAACCGCGGTCAAAGACCTTATTCATCTCGCTGATAAAGCTGGGATCAATCAGGTTGTCCGCGTCGAAGATGAAAAAAGCCTCATACCCGGCGGAGCGGTGATCCTCCAGGATGCGTTTGAAGAGATAGTCGAGCGCATATCCCTTTCCGACAAGCTGGCGGTCGAAGCGCTCATAGACAATCGCCCCGGCGCGGCGGGCGACCTCGGCGGTGTCGTCGGTGCAGTTGTCCGCCACCACAAAGACGTCCACCAGTTTCGAAGGGTATTTCTGATGTTTGATGTTTTGGATGAGTTCCCCGATGACCGAGCTTTCATTTCGCGCGGCGACCACCACGCCGTAGCGGTGAAGCCGCTTTGCGGGCGTCGGCAGGCATTTGTTTTTGGAGAAAAGGGCGTATGCGAGGTAAAAGAGCTGATATCCGTAGGCGATGGTCAGAAACCAGAAGATAAACTTGTTAAAATCCTGTATAAAGAAAAACATTTGGAACCTCCTCAAGACTTGGAAGCTGGAAAAAACCCAAGTTCCAAGTATTGCATAATTTCCCGCCGAAAATATGCTCATTTTACCACATATGATCGAAAAGAAATGCAAGGAAATATGAACGAAATGCGACAACGCGGTTTTTCTACGGTTGCTCCAAAATCCAGCTTTGGGGTTTATTGGAATATGTACAAAACACTTTATAAAATTGTAATTAAAATCAGTATTGAGGTGAATATTTCTAGTATAATTCTTAGTTTGAAACGATATTTGGCATGTTTATACAAAAGCGGGGCGGGAGCAAACGCTCCCGCCCCGCTTTTTTTCCGAATTTTTCCTAATACTGTCCGTCAGCCGGCAGCTTTTGGATGATCCGTACCGCGCTGCTGCTGCCGAGCCGGTCGGCGCCCGCTTCGATCAGGCGGACCATATCTTCGTAGGTTTTGATTCCGCCCGCGGCCTTGATCGAGAGCCGTCCTCCGATCTCTTCAAAAAAGAGCTTGATGTCCTCAAGGGTCGCTCCGCCTGTGGAGAAACCGGTTGAGGTTTTGATGAAGTCGGCGCCCGCGTCGAGGACGGCGTGGCAGAGGCGGCGCTTCTCTTCTTCGGTCAAGAGGCAGGTTTCGACGATCACTTTGAGGATTTTTGGGCCGACCGCCTTTTTCACCTCACGGATTTCGTCCTCAATCCGGTCGAAGCGGCCGTCCTTGACGTCGCCGATGCTGATGACCATATCGGCCTCCGCCGCGCCGTTCCCGACGGCTTCGGCGGCTTCGAGCGCTTTGATCCTCGCGGTGGAGGCGCCGAGCGGGAATCCGACGACGGTGCAGACCGGGATGCAGCCCTTTAAAATGCCGTAGGCGAACGAGACGTATTTCGGGTTGATGCAGACCGAGGCGGTGCGGAAGGCGAGCGCCTCCTCACAGAGCGTCCGGATGTCGGCTTCAGACGCCGCCGGGGCGAGCAGGGTATGGTCCACGCGGGAGAGAACGTCGCTTGGCGTGAGATTCATGGATGATGACCTCCTTCGGGCGCAAAGGCCCTCTCAATTCACGGTTCGGGGTAGGAGAGTTTTAGGCGGATGTCCTCGCCGACAAACGGGAGTATCTTGTACCAGCCGACAAGCCGGGAGGCGACCCGTTCGGTATACCGCTGCTGAAGCTCCCTCAAATCGAGGTTGGTGCTGATGATGGTCGGGAGAGAGGAAAAATGCCTTGTGTTCACAAGGTCGTAGAGCACGGCCGAGGAAAATGCGGTGCCAAATTCGCTCCCGACGTCGTCGAGGATCAGAAGGCCGCAGCCGAGCGCCGCGTCGAGCAGGTCCCGGTATTCGCCGCCGCCCTTGGAGAAGCGCGCGGTTTCAAGCCGCCCGATCAGGACGTGGAACGGGACATAGACGACGTCCGCGCCTTTTTCCACCGCCGCCGAGGCAATTGCGAGCGAGAGATGGGTTTTGCCCAGGCCGGTTCCGCCGGTGAGCAGAAGGCTCGGGGATGCGGCGGAAAACTCAGCCGCGTATTTTTTGCATTCGGCGAAGGTGCGCTCCATCACGCGGGCGGGGGAAGGGCCGCTTTTCGCCTCAGTCGGGTAGAGGGCGAGCGAGAAGGCGTCAAAACCGGCGTTTTTCAGCTCCGAGACCGCGCCGAGCCGCTCGTACATCCGGTTTTTGAGTTCCCTTTCCAGGCAGGCGCATGGCTTCCCGCCCACATACCCCGCGTCGGAACAGACGGGGCAGTGGCGCCGCGCCTTCAGCTCGTCCGCCGAAAAGCCGTGCGAGGTAAGCAGCCGGGCGATCTTCGCCTGAATGCCTTCGTTGAACGCGCGGATTTCGGCGACCTTGCGCTCCACGTCGGTCCCCGACAGGACCGCGCGGGCGAGCCGGAGCGAAGTGGTTGAAAGTTCGCTTTCCAGTTCGGCGATTTCGGGCAGAGCGTTCAGAACCCTTTGCCGCCGCTCTTCCCGGTCGCGTTCGGCCTCTTCCCGGCGGCGGGCGAGCGCCCGGTGCGCCTGGGTGACGATCTCCTTCGGATAGCCCATTTGACGGTTACTCCTTCATCAATTTATCCAAAATCATGCGGTTCATGCGGTCGAGGTCGTAGTCGCGGGTATTTTTCCCGTTCTTTGCGTTTTGGGCCGGGCGCGCGTCCTCCTTTGCGGCTTCGAGGGTGTGAATCCCTTTTTTATGCCAGCTCTGGAGGATGCTGTCGATGTATTTGAAGACGAGCTTTCCGGTGCGCTCGACCGAGATCTCATAAGCAAAGGCGATCAGCTCCAGCGTAAAGCCGTATTCGCCGGTCCAGCGGCCGATCATCTCCTTTTCCTTCGGGACGAGCTTTCTGCCGGTGATGCCGAAGGCGGAGGCGATTTTCGCCTCCGCGGTGCGCTGCCTCACCAACCGCTCGACATGGGCGTCAACGGTGTTCGCATCGACCCCCTGCTCCATCCAGGCGGCCGCGGTCTTCTCGATGTAGGCCATGCTCCGTTTGTCGATTGAGACGCAGTATTGGATGAGCGTGACAATAAAGTGGGCGGGGAGGTTATAATAGGAATAAAGCCCGACCAGAACATCCATGTCCACCGAGGTGAGAACCTTCCCGAGGATCGCCTGGGTTTCGTGGACGAGGCCCTTTAAAACCCGGTCGCCGTCGACGATCTGCGTCAGCTCCTCCCGCGGGTAGCGCGGGCGCGCGGCGGTCGCCGGCGCGGGGGACGGCGCGGCAGGGGCGGGAGGCGCGGCGCCGCCCGCGGCAGAGACCGGAGAGGCCGGCAGGGCGTGTGCAGAAGCGGCCGGGGGCGCGTCAGGGGCGGGGGGGCCGGGATTCTCTGCGCAGGTGAGGACGCCGGCCTCGGTCCAGTAGTTGAGCGCGTCGGCCGCGTCGGCCAGGGAAAGGCCGACCGCCGCCGCGAGCGAAGCGGCGTCGGCGGGAACGCCGCCGCGGCGGAGCATCACCAGAAGGATTTTGAGGCTCGCGCCGCCGCAGAGCCGGATGTGTCGGTCGACGATTTCGGCGGGAACGGCGAAAACGCCGCTGTTCCAGAGGGAAGGGACGAACTGATACTGCACGGAAAAGCCTCCTAACCGGGAGCTGAGTAAAACCAAAAACAGCTGCCTATGCGATAATTGATTATAACATATACGTTACAAAATGGACACTCCCGGGAACAGAGAAAAAGCCCGTTGTCAAGGCGGGGAATTCCGGTTATAATAATGGACATGCAAAGGAAGCGTCGAACCGATGGAAATGGAATTTGATCTTCATTGTCACAGCAGAATGTCCGACGGCTCCTGTGAGCCGGAAGAGGTCGTCCGGCAGGCGGCGCGGGCGGGGCTTTCCGGCATCGCGCTGACCGACCACGACACGACGGCTGGAATCGGGCGCGCCGGGCGGGCGGGGAAACAGCTTGGGGTCGAGGTGGTCCCAGGGGTCGAGGTTTCGACAATCGATCCGGACAGCGGGCGGAAATTCCACCTGCTCGTCTACGCGCCGGCGGACCTTTCGCCGTTGGAACCGCTTCTCGAGCGGATGCGGGAAAGCCGCAGGGAATGCGGCGAAGAGATGTTCCGGCGGGTTTCGCAGCGGATTCCGATCACGAGGGAACAGGTTTCGCGCATCGGGGCGGAGAGCGGGATCTGGTTCCGGCAGCATCTCATGCAGGCGGCGATGGAGCTGGGATATACGCCCTCGATCTTTGGGGAGCTTTACCACGAGCTGTTTTCGCGCGGGGGCGGCTGCCTTGTGCCGCCGAGGTACAGCAGCCTCGAAGAAGCGCTCCCTGCGGCAAGGCGGACGGGCGGCGTCCTCGTGGCGGCGCATCCGGGGGTGTACCGGTCGATTGCGCTCACCGAGCGGCTCGCGCGGGAGGGCTGGATCGACGGGCTGGAGTTTGATTATCCGCGCCGGAAGGATGAGGAAATCCCGGAGCTGACGCGCATCGCGGAGAAATACGGCCTCATCCGGACGGCTGGGACTGATTTTCACGGCTATTACACGCCGCGCCCGCATCCGATCGGTTCCTGCCGGGCGGGGGAGGAGACGGTTGGACGCATTTTGGCGCTCAGTGCGGAAAGGAAGGAAACGAAGGATGGAATATTGTTACAAAACGAGGGGGACTTGTTCGACCGCGATCCGGATTGAACTCGACGACGCGGACGTGATCCAATCGGTTGAGTTTCTAAACGGATGCGCCGGAAACCTTTCCGGGATATCTAGGCTTGTGAAAGGGAAAAAAGCGGGCGAGATCATCGCGCTTTTGAAGGGGACGACCTGCGGGGGAAAGCCGACTTCCTGTCCGGACCAGCTCTCGAAGGCGCTGGAAGAGGCGCTGGAACTCAAAAAGCGGACGGCATAAAATAACACGCGGACTTGAGGATGGAAGGGGGAACGGATCATGCCGCAGACGGATCATGATGAGGACATCAAAATTGCGCCCGATGACATCACAAAGCTTTTTGAAGAGGAACGGCAGACTCCCGACGACGGGATTGACCTCTTTATCCGGCAGAAAAGCCTCGGAAACATTGAGCGCGCCAGAAAAGCGGGGGCCGCGCTTGCGGCCGACCTCCTGGACTGCGTCCGCGGCCGGCCGCCGGAAGGGATCGGCGGGGAGCTGTTTGAGCTGCAGACAAAGCTGCTGTTCGCCTACGCGGTCAACCGCGCGATCGAGGACCGGTCGCCGAACTCGATCCTCTCCCATGTGGCGCTGAGCAATTTCTACGAGGTGCTTGAAGAAGCGGAACCGGCGCTGTTTGAATCGATCAGCGGCGGCGCGGCGTTTTCGCTTTACCTCTACCTGCACCGCACCGGAAAGGAGAATCCGCGGGCGGTTGGGGAAACCTTCGCCAAGCTCTGTGAAGCGCAGGGAAACCCGGCGGTGATCCGCGCAGGAGAACAGGCGTTTCCCGCGTTTCTCTCTGCGTGTGAGGAGCGGATTCGAAAGGCGGGGTATCGAGGGGAATAAAAAGCCGTTTCCAGGAATAAAAAAGCGATGGGCAGTTTTTGTCCCATCGCTTTTGTTCATCCGGCCCGCCTTGCGGCGCCGGGCAAAACATGATAAAATACATTTGTTCTGTGTGGAGAGGAGGCGTTGGAATGCTGAGGAACGGCTGCCGTTTCCTGGTGCTGGCAAGGACGCTTGTGCGGGTCGGCGGATTGATCGCGCTGCTGATGATGCAGGTGCGGGATCTGCCGCCGGCGGTTCTCATCTTGTCCGGCGTTCTGCTTCTCTGCGGCGTCTGGGTGTCGGCCCCGCACCGGCATAAACTGCCGGGCTGGATGCTGACCGGATATTTTGCGGCGGAAGCGGCGGTTGACGCGGCGAACCTTCTCCTGATCCGAACCTACTATCCTCTGAAAATCGGGTATTGGGTGACTGCGCTGACCGGGAACGTCCTCGACGTGATTGTGTCTGCCGTCTGCGTTTACCTGCTTGTTTTGACGCCTGGCGAAAGGCGGGACAAACCCGGGGCGAAGAACGCCGGAAAAGCTTAAGGCCTTTTTTTCGGCTCGTTTTCGTTCCCGCCGAACCGGCTGAGGATTTTGTCGTGAAACACGAGGCCGGCGGCGCCGAGCGCGCCCACAACGAGAATCAGAGCGACCGAGAGGCCGAAGTTGCCGTCCGCGATCAGGCCGCCCGCCGCAGTCGAAAACAGGATTGTCGGGACGCGGGCGAGCGAGGAATAGAGAAAATAGCGGACGGGCTTTACGTCTGTCAGGCCCGCGAGATAGGTTAGAACATCCTTTGGCGTGCCGGGGATGAGGAACAGGAGGAACACCAGCGGCTCAAATTTTGGGGAATGGGTGAGCGCGGTGTAGCGGTCGAGGGTTTCCTCCGAAATAAAGCGGCGGACCAGCGGCCGGCCGAACCGCTTGGAGAGATAATAGACCAGGACGGTGCCGGCCAGCACGCCGGCATAAGTGACGGCGATCCCGCCGAGCGCGCCGTAGAGAAGGCCGGCGGCGACCTCAAGGGGCTTTCCGGGCAGCACCACGAAAACAATCTGGACGACCTGGAGCGCGACGATGACAAAAAACGTCCACGGGCCGAACGATGCGAGCCAGCCGGAGAGCTGCTGCTGCGCCGCGGGGTCGAAGAAAAAGCGCCAGAGCCAGGGCAGGCAGGCCCAGAGAGCCGCGGCGGCTGCGATGACCGCCCCGGCCGAGACCAGGACGGCAATCATTTTAAAAAGCTTTTTGCTGTTCATGACAATCCTTTCTTTTGAAAGAGAGTATAGCACAAGCCGCCTTAAAACAAAAGGCGGCGATGTTTCAAAATTATGAGGAGGCTTTGAACGAAGCGATGATGCGGGATGCTTTTACCGCCGGGATTGAACCAGGCGGCCTCACGAGCGGCGTGGAAATCCGGATGCTGGTCTGTTATCTGCTCGACGCTGTAAAAAAGCCGCTTTCCTTTGAACAGATCAACGACGCGCTCCAGAGCGAGGGATTGGTCAACTATTTTGAGCTGGCGCTTGCGGTTTCGAGGCTGGCGGCCTCCGCCCACATCGACGAGAGCGAAACCGGGGACGGGGTGCGGATGCTCTCGATTACCGAACTCGGTTCCCGGGCGGCGGCGACCTTCGAGAAGTCGATCCCGCTGAGCGTGCGGGAAAAAGCGCTCCGCTCCGTGCGCAAGAAGCTCCTGCGGGAGCGGCTGGAAAAACAAAACAGCGTCAAGGTTGAAAAGACGAGCGACGGATATCAGGTTTCATTTTCGATCGCCGACGTAGGGACCGATCTGTTAAACCTTTCGCTTTTCGTCCCGACGAAAGACTATGGGGATGAGATCAGGGAGCGGTTTCTAAAGGATCCCACAGTAATTTACCGGCAGATTGTGGCCGTTCTGACCGGGGAGGTTCTCCCCGACGGCGGGCTTGGCGACGAGGAAAATTGATGTAAAAGGCGGACGGCGCCGTTTGTTTTATACTGGGGAGGGGATCCCATAAGACGGCCGGGCCGCTGCTTTCGGCGATTTCCCGGGTGAAGCGGCCGCTTTTGCCGGCGGCAGGCAATTGCATGTTCCCGGCGCGGCGCTCTGCTGGCGGAGGGGATCGGGACGGCCCGCCGGAATCGCGGCGGCCGCCCGGGAAGCGGTTTTATCAGTGCATTGGCAAAGACGCTGAAAAGCCTGCTGATGCGTTTTTGGCTTCGCGGCGAAAATCAGTTAAAATGTTGTTTCGGCTTGTTATAGGAACGATGAGAAAAGCCGGCCCTGAAGGGGCCGGCTTTTCTCATTTGCCCCTCCGGCAAAATGGGGGACGGTTCCCCGGGCTTTGTCCCCCATGCGCAGGGGGATCAGCCAATGAGATATCGCATTTGCGTCAAGCGGAATCGAAAGCAGAACCAGTCGGACCCGCTCCGCCTTATTACAAAACCCTGATCAGGCTTTTGGCGTTGTCGAAAAGAACGCGGCGGTTTTGGAACAAGCCCGCTGCTCCGCTGAAGGACAGCCCGTACTATTTGTCCGCGCCGCCGAATAGAATGGAGGTAACGGAAGGCAGTTTAAAGGAGGACAAAATGTGAAGCAAAGGAGAAGAAACGCCCGCCCGGCCCGCAGCGGCCGGGACAAGCGCCCCATGCGGGCCGGATTGGAACACGGAAAGGAATGGACGGTGCGATGAGAAGAGAAGAGGAAGCCGGCGGCCTCACCTGGCGAGAGGCGGCGCAGAGGCTCGAGCAGTACGGCGCGAACGCGCTGGCCTCGAAAAAGCGTATTTCCGCCATGAAGATTTTCGCGGGGCAGTTCAGGGACCTGATGGTTCTGATCCTGCTGGCGGCGACGGCGGTGTCGGCAGCGCTCGGCGAGGCCGGGGAAGCGCTGACCATCGTTGTGATTGTGCTGATCAACGCGCTCCTGGGCTTTTTCCAGGAATACCGGACCGAGAAAACGCTCGACGCGCTGAAAAAACTCTCCGCCCCGGAGTGCGAGGTGCTCCGCGACGGGACGAAACAGACCATCGACGCCGCGCTTGTGGTTCCGGACGATATCCTCCTGATCAAAGCCGGCGACCGGATCGCGGCGGACGGCGTCGTCTTATCGGCGGCGGCGCTCGCCTGCGACGAGTCGATGCTGACCGGCGAGAGCGACGCATGCGAGAAGCGCCCCGCAACAGGGGACATGCCGGACAAACAGTCGGCGAAAGAATCGATGGTGTTTATGGGGACGACGGTGGTCAAGGGCCGGGGAACCGTCCGGGTGACCGCCACCGGCATGTCGACCGAGATGGGCGCGATCGCCGGGATGCTCGATGAAATCGAGGAGGACCCGACGCCGCTTCAGAAGAAACTGGACCAGGTTGGCAGGGTGATCGGATACGGGTGCCTTCTGATCTGTGCAATTGTCGCAGGGACTGGGATCCTGCGGGGAGAGAGTCCGCTCGATATGCTGATCACGGGGATCTCGCTCGCCGTGGCGGCGGTGCCGGAGGGGCTCCCGGCGATTGTGACCATCTCGCTCGCGCTTGCGGTTAGGAGAATTTTAAAGCGCAACGCGCTGATCAAAAAACTGCACGCTGTGGAGACTCTTGGCTGCGCGACGGTGGTCTGTTCCGACAAGACCGGGACGCTGACCGAAAACCGGATGACGGCAAAGCGGGTGTTTACCCTTTCCCAGGAGATGGACCTCGACCGGCCGGAGGACCGGGAAAAGGCGGAGCGCTCCGCCTCGGCGAAAAAGCTGTTCGAGACGGCGGCCTTCTGCAACAACGCCTCGATGGCCCGCCAGAAGCGCGGCTTTCTGGGGCAGGCGAAGCAGGTTGCCGAGGGGGAACCGACCGAAGCGGCGCTTCTGCGGCTGGCGAGCGAATTCGGCGTTTCGCAAAGCGATTTTTACCGGACTGACGAACTCCCGTTTGATTCGGCGAGAAAACGGATGAGCGTCTACGGGACCGATTCGAAGGGGAAGCAGGTTCTCTTCGTCAAGGGGGCGCCCGACCTTTTGCTGCCGCGGTGCGTTTCGGTCCTGACCGATGGGGGCGTGCAGAAGATGACGGCGCTTCACCGCGACCGGATCAGCCGCGCGCAGGAGAGGATGGCCTCCGACGCGCTGCGGGTGCTCGGCTTTGCGTACCGGGAGTATCCGGCCGGAACGCCGTTTGACCGGGCGGAGAACGGGCTTGTCTTCGTCGGGCTCGCGGGGTTGATGGATCCGCCGAGGAAGGAGGCCTTCGATGCGGTCGCGGCGTGCCGGACGGCGAAGATCCGCCCGGTGATGATCACCGGCGACCACAGCATCACGGCGAAGGCGATCGCCTCACAGCTCGACATCTTCCGGGAAGGGGACGTCCTTCTGACCGGCGAAATGCTCGACCGGATGAGCGACGAGGAGCTTTCGCAGGCCTGTGAAAAATGCTCGGTCTACGCGCGGGTGACGCCGGGGCATAAGCTCCGGATCGTCAGGGCGCTCAAACGCCGGGGAGAGATCGTCGCGATGACCGGCGACGGGGTCAACGACGCGCCCGCCCTCAAGGAGGCGAACATCGGCGTGGCGATGGGGATCGGCGGAACCGACGTGACCAAAGAGGCGGCCTCGGTCATCCTGCTCGACGACAACTTTGCGACGCTGGTCGCGGCGATCGAGGAGGGGCGGGTGATCTTCAAGAACATTCGAAGGTTCCTTCGGTATCTCCTCTCCTGCAACACCGGCGAGGTGATCACCATGTTCTTCGGGATGCTGATGGGGATGCCGGTGGTGCTCACGCCGATCCAGCTCCTTCTGGTGAACCTGGTCACCGACGGATTGCCGGCGATCGCGCTCGGGCTCGAAAAGGCGGACCGGGATGTGATGAAGGAGAAGCCCAGGGACGCCGAAGCTTCGATCTTCTCCGACGGACTGATGGGGAAGATCGTCACGCGCGGGATCCTGATCGGCCTGACAACGCTGGGGGTGTTCTCGTTCTTCGCGTCCGCCTATGGCGACCTCACCGTGGCGCGGACCGGGGCGCTGATGACCCTCATCATGACGCAACTGTTCCATGTGTTTGAGTGCCGGTCGGAAAAGCGGGGTATCCTCGAACTCAATCCGTTTTCCAATCCGCTTCTGTTTGCGTCTGTGCTGATCTCGATTTCGGTGATGCTCGGGGCGCTGTATGTGCCGGCGGTGTCGGCGCTCTTCCTGACCGCGCCGCTTTCCCGGGCGCAGGTTCTGATTATCATTCTGTGCAGCATGATGGTGCCGATTTTTTCCTCGGTTTCGCTGACACTTTCGCGCCATGCGAGGAGAATCATCCCGGCGAACACCTCGCTGGTGCCGGTGATGGCGGGTCCCGGCGGGCGTTCGCCAAAGCCGCCGAAGCCGCCGAAACCCGCCAGGCCGCCGAAAAAGCCGCGGCGCAGGATCGGGGGCGGCGACCTTCTGAGCCGCCTGTAGCGGGACGCAGAAACGGATAGAAACGCCCGGCAGCGCGCGCAAGGCTGTTGCCGGGCGTTTGGGTTTTATGTTTTCAGCCGCGGCCCTTGAGGGAGCGGCCGCAGCGGCGGCAGAATTGATCCTCCGGGCCGGCCCCGGCCCCGCAGGAGGGGCAGCGAAGCCCGAGGTTGTCCCGCAGAAGGCGCAGCGAACCCGCCGGCGGGGCGAGGGAAGGGTCAGCGTCCAAACGCTTTGCATATTCAGCGGAAACTTCGAACATGCTTGCGCAGCTGGGGCAGGTTGCAAACCAGACCGCGCCGTATTTGAGGAGCGGGATGAAAAAGACGTGGGCGTAGCCGTATTTTTGGGTGACATGGAAGCGAACCCGGCTGCCGCAGACGGGGCAGGCCGTTTCCCCTGTTTCGCCGGCGGGAACGGCTTTGGAACCGGTTCCAAAAATTCCAATCAAAAACATATGGCATCTCCTCTCCATTTCCAGTATAATATATTCTGTGTGACGGCGAATTGCGACAAAACCGCCGCGCGACGGATTTCATCTGACATAAAGGAACATCGTTCTCCCCGGCAATAATTTGCCGGACGGGGAACACCTAATATCTGTGAAAGAGATTCAAAACGGTTTCAGGCCGCAGTTCCGTTTGGACTGCGTGATTTGAAATATGGAATTTAGAGGACCCGAGAGGTGGAACCATGAAAAAAACGCTGTCCCTGTTTGCCGCTGCAATAATTCTGTTCGTCTCCGCTGGATGCCAGAAGGCCCCGGCGGGGCCTGTCCCGTCCGTTTCACCGGCGGTTTCCTCCGCGCCTGCCGCGGCCCCCGAGGCCGTTTATCCGGCGGAGATGCCCTCTTCGATGGAGAAGCTCCCCGAAGGCGCGGGCATATCGGCTTCGACCGGTTTTTCGAAAGTGCCAGTCAGCGTGGGGAACACCTTTGTCGAGGATCCGTCTTCCTCCGAAGCGCCAGCCGCCCAGCCGGCGCCTGACCCGGTTCCGGAAGAGGTGAGAGCGATCTGGATCTCCTACCTCGATTTCTACACGATCGCGAGGAACAAGAGCGAAGCCGAGTTTACCGCGAACATCGCCGAGGTGTTTCAAAAGAGCAGGGATTTCGGGCTCAACACCGTTTTCGTGCAGGTACGGCCGTTTGGCGACGCGATGTATGAGTCGCAGATCTTCCCGTGGTCGAACGTTCTGACCGGGACCGAAGGGGTTGACCCGGGGTATGATCCGCTCGCGATCATGGTGCAGGAGGCCAAAAAGCAGGGCCTCCGGATCGAGGCGTGGGTCAATCCCTATCGCATCAAGTATGCCGGTTCGAACTGGGAAATGTCAAGCGATAATCCCGCGGTTTCGTACATGAACTCCGGGAGCGGCGCGGTGATCGAATACGCGGGCGGCATTTCCTATAATCCGGCGAGCAAGACCGCGCAGCAGCTGATCATTGACGGCGTGGTCGAGATTGTTGAAAACTATGACGTCGACGGCATCCACTTTGACGATTATTTCTATCCGACGACCGACACGGCTTTTGACAAGGCGTATTACAACGCTTATTTAAATGCGGGCGGAACGCTCTCGCTCTCCGACTGGCGCCGCGAAAACGTCAACGCCCTCGTCCGCGGCGTCTATGCCGCAGTGAAGCAGGCGAACCCGAACGTCCTGTTCGGCATCAGCCCGCAGGCGCGGGTCGACGTCAACTACAACACGCAGTATGCGGACGTTCAAAAATGGCTGAGCGAACCGGGCTATGTCGACTATATCTGTCCGCAGATTTATTTTGGATTTGAAAACCAGGCGGCGCCGTTTTCGGGCACCCTTGCCGAGTGGAACCGGATGGCCGAGGGTTCGGGCGCGGCGCTCTATGTCGGCCTCGCAGCCTACAAATGCGGAACGGTGGACAATTACGCCGGAAGCGGTAAGAACGAATGGCTCAATTCCACCGACATGATGGCGAGAATGGTGGCGGAGAGCCGGGAACAATCCTCCTACGGCGGTTTCGTGCTTTACCGGTATGATTCGCTGTTCCGTCCGGAAGCGGCGGTTTCTGGGATCATTGCCGAAGAACGCGAAAACTTAAAGGCTATTCTTGATTAGCCGTATGCCTGAAGGGGAACAAAGGTGGCAGGACGTAAACCAAAAAAACGAACGGTCTCCGCGGCGGCAGCATGCCTTTCGCTTGCAATTCTAACCGCGGCGGCCGGGATCGCGGCCTATCTCACGATGGGGGATTTTCCACCCATCTCCAATCCGTTTTCTTCAGCTTCGCCGTCCGAATCGGACGGCGGGGCTGCTTCGCTTTCTCCCGGCGAGGAGATCCTTCCCGTCATTGGAGAGGATGAAGGGGAATCCGGCGGGGAATCAGCGGAAACCGGCGCGGAACAGACGGCCGAAGCCAACCGCCCAAGTGAGTTTCGCGCCGTAACCCTGAAGGCCGGCGTCGACTACGACGCGGCGGGAGATGAAGCGGAGAACAAGGCGCTGATCGACCAGGCGCTCGCCGACGCGAAGGAGATGACGATGAACACCATCGTCATCGACACGGTGACGGCGGACGGAGAGGTGCTCTTTTCGTCGGGATCGCTCCCGCAGGCGGAGCAGACCTTTGACGCGGTGGGATATCTCGCTGAGCGCGCAAGGGCGGAGGGCTTTTATGTCTATGCGACGCTTGAAACGCTGGGCGCGACCCTTTCGGGCGGGGTACAGCCGGTCGGCGCGGTGACGATGGACCGCCTCGACGCGCTGGAAAGCGAGGTCGAGGCATTTGTGAGAACCTATCAGCCGGATGGCGTGCTGCTCGACGGCTACTACAACATGGACTCTGACAGAAGCTATGCCGACTACCTCAAAAACGGGGGCGGCGAGGGGTATGAGAATTACATGCTCGGCTTGTCGCGCGCGGCGGTCGCCGCCGCGTCCACGTCGGCGCGGCGCGCAAAGCCCGGGATCGACGTGGGGCTCCTGACCGAGGCGGTCTGGGCCAACGCCTCATACGACGAACGGGGAAGCCAGACTTCGGCTCCGTTTACCACGCGCTACGGCGGGAACAGCGACGCGACGGAATATCTTACAGACGGCCTTGCGGGTTTCGCGGCGGTCAAGGCCTTTGGGGCGACGACCGATTCTTCCATGCCGTTTGAAGCGGTCGCCGGGTGGTGGTCCGAAGCCCTGGGCGGGACGGGAACCCCGCTTGTGATTGTGCACGCGGCCGACCGCGCTGTAACCGAGGCGGAGGGCTGGGGGGAATACGACCAGCTTGCGCGCCAGGTGATCGAGGCGAGAAAGCTCCAGAATTTCGCAGGGAGTATCTTCAACTCGATGAAGCGCCTTCAGGAAAACCCCAAGGACTGCGCGGGGAAGCTCGTCCAGTATTATAACGACGAGATCAAGCCCGAGCACATCATGACCGACCTGACCCTCACAAAGCCCTCGCAGATGACCTATACCACCTTTGACCCGAACGTGATCTTCGCCGGGGCGACCGACCCGAACACCGACGCGACCATCAACGACCAGAAGATCACGATCGACGAAAACGGATTTTTCTCGATGTCGGTCGATCTGGAACCGGGGCTCAATACCTTTGTGATCAGGCACAAGGGAAAGGTCTACACCTACAACATCACCCGGCAGGTCGAGGTGCTTCAGGAGATCTCGCCGGGCGGCAACATGAACGTCGATGGCGGAACCAAGATCACCATCACGGCGATCGCCTACGAAAACTCGGCCGTCTTCGCGATGGTCGGCGGGACGAAGGTCGCGATGAGCCCATCCGAGGCGGAGGGCGACGACGTCAGCCTGCATGGCGCCTATAAAAAATATGTAGGCGTTTACACTGCGCCGAACGCGACGACTTCGGAACAGAACCTCGGGAACGTCACGGTTTACGGCTCCTGGGGACAGTTCACCGGGCAGAAGACCGGTGCGCTCCTCAAGGTAAACGCCAGGGCCCTGCCGAGCGACGGAACCCCGGTGAAAGTGGTCGCGGAATGGGCGGTGACCTATCCGACCGACCGTATTGCGCAGTATTCCGAGCCGGGCTGCCTGCCGCTTCCGAACGGGGCGCTCGATTATGCAATCGGGAACGAGATCGTCTATAACAACGGCAGCAAGACCTATCGGTATTACAACCTTCAGTCCGGGCTGCGCGTGCTGTCCGACGATATCAGCGTGGTGAGCGCTTCGGAAGCCCCGGCGAACAACCGGATCTCCGGCTACTCGGTGGATGCGAACGAGCGGTTTACCGAGGTCACGATCAACACGGCTCAGAAGGTGAGCTATACTGCGAAATACAACGGTTCGACCTTTACCGTGCAGTTCCACTACACCAACAGCGTGCCGAAGTCGATGCCGCTCGATCAAAACCCGCTGTTTTCCAACGCGGCCTGGTCTGGGGATACGCTGACGCTGACGCTTCTTAACAAAAACTGCTTTATGGGTTACCACGGGTATTTCAACGACGACGGCCAGCTGGTGCTCCGGTTCAATAATCTGCCGGCGAGCCTCTCGGACGCGACGATTGTGATCGACCCGGGACATGGCGGGAACGATCCGGGCGCGATCGGCTTCCTCGCGGCCTATCCGGAAAAGGTGATCAACTATGCGATCGGGTCGTACCTCGCGGACGAGCTTTCTGCCCGCGGCGCGAAGGTGATCAAGCTCGACACGCAGAACAACAACATCGAGCTGATCGACCGGGTGCGGATTGCGGCGTCCTACAATCCCCACCTCTATATCGCGGTGCATGCGAACTCGTCGAGCGTCAGCTCGGCCGCGAGCGGAACCGAAGCCTATTACTTTACGCCCTATTCCTATCTGATGGCGCGATATGCGGCGCAGACGGTTGCGGGCGCGCTCGGGACGGCCAACCGGGGCGGGAAGTTTGGAGAGTACCTGGTGACCAGGAACACGCAGTTCGCCTCCATCCTCGTCGAAACCGGCTTTGTCTCGAACGAGACGGAGTACCGCAAGCTGATCGACGACGGCTATCAGGCTGAGATTGCCAGCGCGATTGCGAACGCGGCGGAGGCCTATTTCGAGTCGATGTGCCAGGTGGGAACCTATATCACCGGCAGTCAGTCCTCGGGGGACATGTCGCCGGATGCAGCCTCCGGCGGCGTGGGGAACGCCGGGCTGTCGCTCGACCGGAAGAACCTGACGCTTAAGACCGGCGAGTCGGAGGCGCTTGTCCCGTCTTTGGACGACGTGGAATGGACTTCGAGCGATACGAAAGTGGTGACAGTGGATGAGGACGGCGTTGTGACGGCCGTGGGACCGGGCACCGCCTCCGTCACCGCCGAGGACCGTGAAAGCGGCCTCAAGGCCTCCTGCGCCGTGACCGTTTCGGGTTCGGGAGGGGGCGCTTCCTCCGGCGGGGAGGAGCCTTCTGATGGGCAGGGTTCCGGCCCGCTGGCCCTCAGCCCCGCGAAAATAACCCTTTCGCCCGAGGAATCGGCGGCGACGCAGATCACCTACAGCGGCGAGGGTCCGGTTGAAATCGAATGGAAAATTGAAACCACCGAAGGGGAGGACGTTGCGGTTGCGTCGGTCGACGGGGCCGACGTAACCATCACGGCGGTCAATCTTGGCCGGGCGAGGTTTACTGCGTCGGTCAAGGGGCAACCTGGCGTATCGGCGGCCTGTGAAATCGTGGTGAAGGATTAGCATAGCGGCTGCCGGCGCGTCAACCGCCCGCAGGGCGGTGCGCGCGCTTGCGCCGGGCCGGGGTGTGCGCCAATAAAAACAGCCTCCTGGCCGGAGTGCGGCCGTGGATAATTTTGATTGCGCAGCCGGCGCTCTGTCCTGTTCGGGCGGCGGTATCCAAATGTAAGCCCGGCACGGCGGAGGACTGCGCGGCAATTGCAAAATGCACGAAACCGGCGGTAAACAGACGCAAACAGGATGGGAAGGGCCGCATGGGCCTTTCCCATCACGGATGTTTCGGCTTTCGCGCACGCCTGCCGAGGGATAAGAGGGAAAGAAAGCATGGAAGATCTGCGCGAAAACGTTCGGAAACACCGGAAAGCCTGCTGGGTTCTCGCGGCGGCATATCTTGTTTTGGGGGGCGCTTTCATTTTCCAATCCGGATGGTAACCCAGATCACGCTGCCGGCCCCCAATTTCATCATTTTGACGTAACTGCGTTTGCAAAGGGCGAAAATGCAATAACCCATTGACAAGAAGGCGATGATCCCGTATAATTCAACTTAAATACACTTCAGAGAGGACTTGAACGAGAAATTATGGACGACGCCGGCAGTAGCGACGGGGACCGAAGTAACACCGACCGTAAACTGAATCTGTTTCGTCTATTAGGCATATCCTGCGTTTCGTGGTGAAACGGCAGGCTATGCCTTTTTGTGTTTCTTTTTCTGCTGGCCTCCGCTCAAAGGCGGTCAGAAATATATTTTTTTATTAAGAAAGGAGTGGTTTGTCCGTTATGGATAATCACAAACGCATGCCTTGGCACGCTCAACAACTGACGGAGGTTTACCGTACGCTACATACCTCTGAGGAAGGATTAAGCGACGTCGAGGCTGCCGAAAGGCTCAGAAAATATGGGCGCAATGAATTGCGTTCAAAACCACCCAAGACCGTCTTGCAAATGCTGAAAGCGCAGGTCATCGACCCAATGGTTCTTATCCTGATAGGCGCGGCGGCATTTTCCGCTGTTTTGCGGGAATGGACAGAGGCGGCGGTGATCTTCACCATCGTAATTGTCAACGCGATTATCGGTATCGTGCAGGAGAAAAAAGCGCAATCGTCACTGGAGGCCCTGCGCAATATGAGCGCACCCACAGCGCGCGTCTTGCGGCAAGGCGAGGAGAGCATCATTCCCGCCAGCGAATTGGTTCCGGGCGATATTGTAATGCTCAGCGACGGAGATATGGTCCCGGCCGACCTGCGGTTGATTGACTCCGCTAATTTGAAGGTGCAAGAGGCTTCGCTGACGGGCGAATCCGTCCCCTCAGAAAAGGAAGCGGAAGACGTGCTGCCGGAAGATTGCCCTCTTGGCGACCGCAGCAACATGGCATACGCATCTGCGATTGTGACCTATGGACGCGCGACCGGCGTAGTAGCCGCAACCGGCATGAACACAGAAGTAGGCAATATTGCCGGCATGCTGGATAGCCAAGATGATATAGATACTCCGCTCAAGCGGAAACTCAACGCGGTTGGAAAAACGCTTACCATCGTTGGCCTCATTGTTTGCGTTTTGATTTTTACGATTGGCGCATTGTATCAGCGGCCCCTGATCCCTCAATTCCTTGTTGCAATCTCTCTGGCAATCTCGATTATTCCGGAAGGGCTGCCTGCGACGGCTACGATTGTAATGGCGTTGGGCGTTCAGCGCATGGCGAAGAAAAACGCGCTGATTCGCAAATTGCCCGCGGTTGAGACTTTGGGGAGCGCCACGGTGATTTGCTCCGACAAAACCGGCACCCTCACCTTGAACAAAATGACTGTGACGCAGATCGCAGTAAACGGCGATTTTGAAAATAGCGCAACCACGCCGGTGGAAAACGCCGCGCGTGAGCACCCGGAAGTATATCGGGAACTGGTTTATGCCGCCGCTCTCTGCAACGACGCGAGCCTTGATCCCGACCGGCCGGGAGAGATCATTGGCGACCCCACGGAGGGCGCGCTGATTTACATGGCGCAGGCGTTTGGCATTGACCATGAAAACCTGGAAGACGAATACCCGCGGGTTTTTGAACAACCCTTTGACTCCGACAGAAAGCGCATGACGACGGTCCATCGGGTTGACGGCCGTTGGATTGCTTATACAAAGGGCGCTGTAGATGAAATGCTGCCGCTTTGCACCCACATTCTGACTTCCAAAGGCGTGCGCCCGATCACAGAATCGGACAAAAAGAATATCGCAAGCTTATGCCTGTCCATGTCGGAAAACGCCCTGCGCGTGCTGGGATTTGCAATGCGTTCTTTATCCGTTCTGCCGGTGGACGATGACGAGGATATAGAGTTTAACTTGACCTTTATCGGTGTAACCGGAATGATAGACCCGCCGCGAAAAGAAGTGGCCGCTTCCGTACGGACTTGCCGCCAGGCCGGCATCCGCACCATTATGATTACCGGCGACCATAAGATAACGGCTCTTGCAATTGCAAAAGAACTGGATATTTACCGCGCCGGCGACACGGTGATCTCCGGCGATGAACTGGAAGTTATGACGGATCCCGAACTTGACGCCGTGGTTAAGACGACGACCGTTTTTGCCCGTGTATCCCCTGCCGATAAGCTGAGAATCATCCAAAGCTTGAAACGGACAGGCGAAGTTGCCGCTATGACCGGGGATGGGGTCAATGACTCCCCAGCCTTAAAAGCGGCGGATATTGGCGTTGCTATGGGCATTACGGGGACGGATGTGGCGAAAGACGCTTCTGATATGATTTTACTGGACGACCGTTTTACCACGATCGCATACGCAATTAAAGAGGGCCGCCGTGTCTATCGGAATATTCAAAAGGTAATCCAATTTTTATTAGTGGGAAATATTGCGGAAATCTTGACTTTGTCGGTTGCGACATTGTTTAACTGGGACGCGCCGCTGCTGGCCGTTCATATCCTTTGGGTTAATCTCGCTACGGCTACGCTTCCCGCGCTGGCGTTGGGCGTTGACCCTGCCAGCAAAAATATTATGAAGCACCAGCCTGTTCAGTCGGGGACATTATTTGAAAAAGATCTGGTACGCCGCGTGCTCACACAAGGCGTTTTTGTGGCGGCCATGACGACATGCGCTTATTGGATTGGAACGGCGATGGGAAATCATAACGAAGGCCAAACGATGGCCTTTTGCGTGCTGGCCTTTTCTCAAATGCTGCGCGCCTTCAATCAGCGTTCAAATACAGAACCCATATGGGTGCGGGCGGAAGGGATAAACCCGTGGTTAATAATCTCCTTTCTTGCCTCGGCGTTGCTAATAGCTTGTATTTTGTTTGTTCCTTCTTTGCGGAGCGCGTTTCAGCTTACTTTATTGAATGCTGCGCAATGGAAAATCGTGATCGGGTTATCTTTCCTTTCGATCGTCCAAGTGGAAATCGTGAAACTTTTCAAACGTGTTTCTTTGAAATTAAAATAAACGGGTTTGGCCTGACGTTTCACCCCTCGCCTGCGGCGGTCCGTTCCATGCCTGGAAGTCCAGGGACAGCCGGGGATTTCATCCCTTTTTCCCGCGCGGGTCGGGCTGATTGACCGGCAGAACAAATCGTGGGCTGAATTCTGTATGAGGATTTGTTGCGCTTTCGCGCGGTTTTCGGTATACTGATTTAGGAATCCGCGGATGAATATGAAAGTGAGCGTGAAAGCATGATCGATATCTGCGAAATGAAAGCCCTCGGCGGCGGGGTGTTCTTGATGCGCCTTGCGGCGCCGGAAATCGCAAAGCGGGCGAAGGCGGGTCAGTATTTGATCCTGATGGCCGGGGAAACGTCGGAACGGGTTCCGCTGACTATTGCGGACTGGGATGGCAAGGCGGGAGTCGTGACGGTTCTTTTCCGGGTAGAAGGCGCTTCGACAAGGCGCCTCGCGGCAAAAAAGGCCGGGGAAACGCTCCCCCATGTGATGGGGCCGCTTGGGATGCCGACCGACGCCGGGGACGCGAAGCGGGTGCTGATCGCGGCATCCGGGATGGGCTGCACCGCAGCGCATGCGCATCTGAAGGCGCTTTTGGCCGGCGGGGCACAGGCTGCAGTGGTCGTGAGCGAAGAGGAAAACGACGCGCCGGTGCTCCTCGAAGAGATGAAGGACCTCGCGCCGGTGGAAACGGCCGCGGGGGACGGGACCTACCGGCCGGTCTGCGGGGCGGTTCTGGAAAAGCTCGGCGGGGTGGATCTCGTTCTCGCGTTCGGGCCGGCCCAGATGGTCAAAGCGGTTGCCGACGCGACCCGTGAGACGGGCGTCAGGATGATCGCGGGGCTTCGGCCGCTGGTGATCGACGGGACCGGGATGTGCGGCGGATGCCGTGTGCGGGTCAATGGAAAGTACCGCTATGCCTGCATCGACGGGCCGCAGTTCGACGGGCATGCGGTGGACTTTGACGAGCTGATCGGCCGGGGCGGGTTTTACCGCCGGCAGGAAGAGGAACAGGACGCGCATCTCTGCAGGCTTGGAATCGGGAGGGATTGAACGGTGGCGAATGAAAAACAGCTCCGGGTGCCGATGCCCGAGCAGGAGCCGCAGGAGCGGATCCATAACTTTGACGAGGTTGCCAAAGGCTATACGCCGGAGCAGGCGATGGAGGAGGCGGCGCGCTGCCTCCACTGCAAAAACCGGCCGTGTACGGCGGGCTGCCCGATTGGAAACCGGATTCCAGAGTTCATGGCGCTGACCGCCGAGGGAAAATTTGAGGAGGCCTACCGGGTGGTGCGGGAGAAGAGCTGTCTGCCCGCGATCACGGGTCGGGTCTGCTCACAGGAGACCCAGTGCGAGCAGCGCTGCGTCCGCGGGATCAAGGGCGAGGCGCTTGGCATCGGACGGATCGAACGGTTCCTCGCGGACTGGGCGATGGAGCATGGCGTTCCCCGCACCGTCGGGATGGAACCGGAGAACGGCCGGATGGTTGCGGTGGTCGGGTCGGGGCCGGCGGGCCTCACTTGCGCGGGGGAGCTGCGGCGGCGCGGGTACGGCGTGACGGTGTTCGAGGCGCTCCACGAGGCGGGCGGCATCCTCCGATACGGGATCCCGGAATTCCGGCTTCCGAACGCGCTGGTCCAGCGTGAAATCGACGCGCTCGAAAGGGAGGGCGTGAAGTTCACGCTCGACGCGCTGATCGGGCGGAGCTTTACGGTCGACGAGCTGTTCGGGATGGGTTATGAGGCGGTGTTCCTCGGGACCGGGGCGAACATGCCGGGGTTCATGAACATCCCGGGCGAATCGCTGATTGGCGTCTATGCGGCGAACGAATATCTCGCCAGGCTCAGCCTGATGCGGGCGTTCGACGAGCGGTATGACACGCCGGTCCGGCGCGGGAAGAAGGTAGCGGTTGTCGGCGGCGGTAACGTCGCGATGGATGCGGCGCGCTCCGCACTTCGGCTGGGAGCGCAGGAGGTTTCAATCATCTACCGCCGCAGCGCGGCCGAGATGCCTTCAAACAAGGCGGAGGCCGACGAGGCGGCGGCGGAGGGGGTTGTGTTCCGGTTCCTCACCAACCCGGTCCGCATCCTCGGAAACGAAGCCGGGGAGGTCTCGGGGATCGAATGCGTCGAGATGGAGCTTGGCGAGCCAGACGCCTCCGGACGGCGCAGGCCGGTCGAAAAGAAGGGATCAAACTTCCGGATTGAGGCAGATACGGTTGTGATGTCGATCGGGACCTCGCCGCATCCGCTGATCAGGGACACGACGCCGGGGGTTGAAGCCGACCGGTGGAACAGCCTGGTGGTGGACGAGGAGATGCGCACCTCCCGCGAGGGCGTCTGGGCGGCGGGCGATCTGGTGACCGGCGCGCTTACCGTTGTGGCGGCGGTGAAGGCCGCGAAGACGGCGGCGGAATCGATTGACGCCTATCTCCGGAAGAAACAGCCGCAGACCAACTGAAAAATACAACAGGAAACGCCCGGCGGTGGAAACCGCCGGGCGTTTTGAGATTCGAAAAGGTTGCCGATAGCGGCCCGTTTTTTTGAGGGGTTCGTGCGAAGCGGCGCATGACGGCAGAGGCGGGGGCGCGCTCATCGTTTGATTTCGATCCACGCCGTCCGCAGGGACGGCGCCGAGGCTTGCAACATCGGCCATCTGGTTTCAATCCACGCTGCTCGCAGGGGGAGGCACGCCAGGGCTTCTTCCTGATCCAGCCGATCAGGAGATAAGCCAGGACCGAGACGAGATAGACGACGATAAAGGAGAACAGAACGGCGCCCGCGGTCAGCGGGGGATGGGTGGCCGGCTGGAGGATGCGCGGGAGGATCATCCCGCCCAGCGTCACGCCGAGCGCGATCCAGACTGCGCGTGAAAGACAGCTTTTGACGTTTGC
Source organism: Candidatus Fimivivens faecavium (assembly GCA_018716105.1). Lineage (GTDB taxonomy): Bacteria > Bacillota > Clostridia > Oscillospirales > Ruminococcaceae > Fimivivens > Fimivivens faecavium. Next base: position 168,356 of record DVKH01000042.1, read on the forward strand.
GCTGATTTTCATAAGAAATACCTCCCATCGGTTTTTGGATCATTGCAGCGGCGCGGGAACCGTTTGGAACCCCGCCGGGGACGTATGACCGGCGGCGCGGCCGGGAAAGATGAAGGAAACCGGACTGAGGAGAATGCTGGAATGGAAGAGCAGTACAAAGACCTGGAAGAGCTGATCGAGGGATACCGGCGCCACGGGAGCGAAATCGAACAACAGACGCTGATTGTGCTTCTGCGAGAGGTGCAGGGGCGGTTTGGCTGCGTTTCGCCCGCGTCGCAGAAGCGGATTGCAGAAGAACTGCACCTCCGGCTTCCGCTTGTCGCGGCGCTGGTGCGGCGGATTCCGGGCCTTCGGGAGGCGGCGAGCCGCCATCTGATCGAGGTCTGCGGCGGGCCGCGGTGTTCCGGCGCGTCCCCGGCGGACGGCGCGGCGCTTTTGAAAGAACTCGGGCGCCTGACCGGGCTTTCCCCGGGCGAAACCGGAAAGGACGGCCGGTTTTCGCTTTCCGCCGTCGGCTGCCGGAAACAATGCGGGACGGCGCCGAATCTCTGGATCGATGGGAAGCACTTCCCGAAGGCCGCGCCCGAGGGGCTGGAACAGATCCTCAGACGGTACCGCTAGGGCCGTTTACAGCAGGGAGAGGAACGTTTGAACGTCTTCCTTGCGCGTAGCCCAGTTTGAACCTTTATAGTCGCGCCGCCTTCCGTTTAATTTCTCTGATCAAGAAACAGCGGCCGGATGGGTGATCAAATCCGGCGTTTATTTCAGTGTAAAGAAGAGTGGACCGAATGTCAACCGGACGCGGAACGCGGGCGGGGGAGCGGGTTCCCGGCACGGGACCGGGCGCTGAAAAGCCGCCCCGCGGCGGACAAAAAGCGCACGGGGCGGCCGGGATCTTTCCATTTGAATAGGTTGCTGAATCAGCGGGAGAGGGCGGCTTTTCCGGGGTAGACCGCACAGGCGCCGAGGGCTTCCTCGATCCGAAGGAGGCGGTTGTACTTTGCGATCCGGTCGGTGCGGGAGAGCGATCCGGTTTTGATCTGCCCGGCGTTGACGGCGACGGCGAGATCGGCGAGGGTGGTGTCCTCGGTTTCGCCCGAGCGGTGGGAAACCACCGAGCGGTAGCCCGCGCTCTTAGCGAGTTCGATCGCTGAAAGGGCTTCCGAGAGGGTGCCGATCTGGTTGAACTTGACGAGAAGGGCGTTTGCCGCGCGCTGTTCAATGCCCTTTGCGATGAGGGCGGGGTTGGTTGCGAAGAGGTCGTCGCCGACGAGCTGAATGCAGCCGCCGAGCCGCGCGGTGAGCGCATGCCAGCCGTCCCAGTCGTATTCCGAGAGGCCGTCCTCAATCGAGAGGATCGGGTAGTCGCGGGCGAGGGCCTCGTACCAGCGGATCATCTCCTCGGTCGTCTTGCCGGCCATGCCGGACTTGCCAAAGCGGTAGACGCCGGCGGCGCGGTCGTAAAGCTCTGACGCGGCGACGTCGAGGGCAAAGCCGATCTCCTCGCCAGGGCGGTAGCCCGCCTTCTCGATAGCGGCGGTCAGCGCCTCGAGCGCGGCCTCGTTGCTTGGGAGGTTCGGGGCAAAGCCGCCTTCGTCGCCGACGGCTGTGACCTGACCGCGATCCTTTAAGACCGCTTTGAGCGCGTGAAAGACCTCGCTTCCGGTTCGGACCGCCTCGTGAAACGAACCCGCGGCGAACGGGACGATCATGAATTCCTGGACGTCCACCGAGGAATCGGCGTGCGCGCCGCCGTTGAGGACATTCATCATCGGGACGGGGAGGACTTTCGCGCCCGCGCCGCCGAGATAGCGGTAGAGCGGCAGGCTATGGCAGGCTGCGGCCGCATGGGCGGCGGCGAGCGAGACGGCGAGAATCGCGTTCGCGCCGAGCTTCCCCTTGTTTTCGGTGCCGTCGGCTTCGCAGAGCACGCGGTCGAGACCGGCCTGATCGCTGACCTCCATGCCGAGGACGGCGGGGGCGAGGGTTTTGTTCACGTTGTTCACGGCGTTGAGCACGCCCTTCCCGCCGTAGCGGGCGGGATCGCCGTCGCGAAGCTCGACCGCCTCTTTGTCGCCGGTTGACGCGCCGCTTGGGACGATGGCGCGGCCGAAAGCGCCGAGATCGGTTTCCACTTCGGCCTCGACGGTGGGGTTTCCGCGGGAGTCGAGGATTTCCCTTGCGTGTACGCGGATGATTTTGGGCATCAATTACACCTCTTTCTTATAAAACGCGGTTGATTGCTGGGAATCTTTCTCTAAAAGGGAAACCACAAGCGCAGGGCGCGGCCCCGGCCGCGCCCGTCCCGCCGCAGGCGGGGCAAATTGGGCCGAAGCCCAGTTTAACTGCGGTTATTATACCAAAACGGCAGGCCCAATCGGGCCTGTACGCCGCCGGGGCGGCGAACAAATCGGCAAAGCCGATTGGTGTTCTGGCGTAACAAGCGCAGGGCGCGGCCAGGGCCGCGCCCGTCCTGCCGCAGGCGGGGCAAATTGGGCCGAAGCCCAATTTAACTGCGGTTATTATACCATAAATTCGGACTGATATAGGGGCGCTTTTCAAAACTCGGCCGAAAATTTGGTTTTAGCGGCTTTAACGTTCTTCGATGGAATTTGGAAAGCTGCTGTGATATACTAGTCCAGGTTAAGACAACAAACGCGGGTTTCGCGATGGATGGAGGGGAAGATGTGCTGGAGGTCTGTCTTGCGGGATGCGGGGGGATGCTGCCGACGCCCGAGCGGTGGCTGACCTGCCTTTGGGTGGAACACGACGGCGAAGCCGTTCTGATCGACTGCGGCGAGGGGACGCAGGTCGCGCTGAGGGAGGCGGGGCTTCATCCGACGCGGCTGGGGACGATTCTGCTGACCCATTTCCATGCCGACCATGTGGCGGGGCTTCCGGGGCTTCTGCTGACGCTGGGGAACAATGGAAGGCGGGAACCGGTGACGGTCTATGGGCCGCAGGGCGTTCGCGAGCTTCTTTCGCATCTACTGGCGATTGCGCCTGGGCTTGCGTTTGAGCTTCGCTGCGGGGAGCTGCCGGCTGGCGAGGGCGCGGCGTTTTCCGCGGGCGGACTGACGGTCCAATCGCTCCCGCTCGACCACCGGACGGCATGTCTGGGTTACGCGCTGGAACTTCGGCGAAAGCCGGTTTTCCTGCCGGAAAAGGCAGAAGCGCTCTTGGTGCCGAAGGCGCTTTACCGGGAACTCCACGCCGGAAACGAAGTGACGTTTGACGGCAGGACCGTCCGGCCCGAGGAGGTCCTGGGGGCGGAGCGGCCGCCTCTGAAGGTGGTCTACTGCACCGATACGAGGCCGGCTCCGCCGATCGCTCAGTTTGCCAGGGGAGCGGACCTTTTGATTCTGGAAGCGATGTACGCCGACGACGCAATGAGGGAAAAGGCGCATGAAAAGGGACATATGCTGGCTGGGGACGCAGCGCGGATCGCGCTGGAGGCGGGGGCGATGGAGCTTTGGACCACCCACTACAGCCCGGCGTTCACCGAGCCGGAGGAGGCCCAGCGGCGGGCGCGCGAAACGTTCCCGAACGCCTGGGCGGGGTTTGACGGGAAGCGGACGGTGATTCGGGGGGCGGAAAAGAGATAGGCGGAAAACGGCGGGCGCGCGGCTGAGGCGTTCCGCCGCTCCGCCTTTTGAGTGGTGTAACAAATGTGCTTTCCCTATGGACAGGAGTATGGTATACTACTTTATTAAGATTTGCCGTCAGGGAGGTGGACAGGCTGTTGCTGTTCTCGGCGATCGCCCCGAACCGGCGGGATGAACGGTTCGAAGCGCTTTATTATGAATACCGGCAGCTTATGTTCGCGGTCGCGAACGGAGTCCTCCGCGACGAAGCCCTTGCCGAGGACGCCGTTCAGCAGGCGTTTCTAAAGCTTTTTGAAAATATTGATCATATTCCTGAGATTTGTTGTCCAAAAACGAAGGGCTTCGTCGTTATTATAGTTAGACGGGCCGCAATCGATCTTTACCGAAAGAGAAAGCGGCAGAACGAGCTTTCGTTTGATGAGATCGGGGAGGCGCTGGGCGGGGCGGCGGAACCCGAAGAGGGTTTCGGCTTGACCGAGGCGATTATGAAGCTTCCGGAGACCTACTCTTCGCCGCTGCTTCTCAAATACAGCCACGGGTGTTCAGACCGGGAGATCGCGCAGATCCTGAATCTCACGCTGGAAAATGTTCGCAAGCGGATCACTCGCGCGAAAAAACGGCTGTCTGAAATGCTGGCAGAACAGGGGGTGCATGACGTTGGACGATGAGCTTCGATTCGAAGAACTGCTCCGCGTGCATGCCTCTAAGGCTGAGGAGCGGATTTTGGCGAACCTCCCGGAACCCGGCGAACGCCATGTGTTTTCAGAGCGGTTTGAACGGGAGATGCGCGTCGCAATCGGCCGGGCGGCCTCCGGTAAAAAGCCGCGGCGGCTGGGAAAGCTTGGGCGGATTGCGGCGTGCGCTGCGGTTATTCTCGCCTCGGCGACGGTTTTCTCGGTGTCTGTGCCGACGGTCCGGGCTTCGATGCAGCAGATGATCATGTCGTGGTTCCCGGACCATGCGAGCTTCCATTTTGAAGAAGAGGAATCCGAAGCGGAACTCACTCAGGCCGGCCCTTTTGAACTCGGGTATCTGCCGGAGGGGTATCGGCTGGAGGAGCGAATGGACATGCAGATGATGTCGCATGTCGAATATCAAAACGCCGGGGGCGGGCGGATCAGCCTGATGTATGCGCCGCTTTCCAGCGGGTATACGATCAGCATCGACAACGAGCATTCGGACCACCACGAGATCGAGTTTGAAGGGGACGCGGCGCACCTGTTCGTTTCGAACACCGAGGGGTATCCGAGCTTCCTGCTCTGGACAAAGGACGGCATGAGCTTCTGTCTGGTTGCGGATGTGGGCGAGGAAGAGATTATAAAGCTTGCAAGTCATATAAAATTCATAAATGAGGGCTAATTTCGTCACAAATCCAAGTGTGCCAACTGTTATAGTTAATATAGGACAGTATTGAAGAAGGCGAGGGAAAACGATGAAGGGTGACATGAGCGCGACACTGAAAAAACAATATGCCGTGCGCTATCAAGCGGCCGCGCCGAGCCTTTATCGGTTTGCCTATCTCTGCCTTTGCAGCGAAAGCTGCGCAAAGGAAGCGGTTGAACGGGCGTTTCAGGAGGGGTTCGACTCGCTGCTTGAAGTGTTCGATCCACAGAGGTTCCTGGTTAATATGCTTGCATATGCGTATCAGGCGTGCGTGGCGCTGGAACTGCGGGCGAACGCGAGCAGGACCCCGCAGCCGACCGAGCTGATGCGGACGCTTCTGGCGATGCCGCTGGAAGAGCGCGCGGCGGTGCTGCTCCGGCTCCAGCAGAAGCTGAACAAAAAACAGATCGGGCTTGTGCTGGGGACCGACGAGTTCATGGCGGAATGCCACCTGGTCGCGGCGGCTGGCCGGCAGCGGTCCAGCGGCGAAGCTGCACGTCCGGCGTGAGCGGGCCGGGGCCGAAAAGCTGGGACAAAAGGGCTTGACCTATCTGGACAATTTGCTATATTGTGAATGTTGAAATGCGGCTTCCGTTTGGGGCGGCATTTGACGTCCGGAAAAAGCCGGGCGCGGGAAGAAGCTTCCTGCGCCCGGCTTTTTTTCAAGACAGCTCTTCTTGCGTTTTTCCATGCGCTCAACGCGGTGGAGACGTAAACTGTAGGGCTAGGGGAAGGGCGCAGGAAGGTACTGTGGTATCCGACGGGTGATCATTGATCATTCTGACAATTTGAACTAATATCAATAAGTCTAAATAAACTTATAAATATTATTCAAGAAAATATAAGGTTTTTATTTGACAAAAAAGCACAAAGAACAAGCAGATTTTTGACATAATTGAAAACAAAGCGGGGTTAAACGCTTTGTCAGCCCAATATCATCAAACAGAATTTGGAAAAATAACTAAAATTAGGATTAAAATAATGCAAAAAGCGTAAATTTTTTCAAAAAAAAGAAAAACTATTGTATAAATAGTAAAATTATGTTACAATGACTTTAAATAAATCAAAAATTATTGATGATCGGTGCGCGTCGGGACCGGCCCCAGTTGCCGGGCCTTTTGACCCGATAATCAAAATAAGACATGCGCCGTTTCTCGGTAGGAAGCAGGGAAACGCGGCAGGACAGTTGAGAGGACGGTGATTGGCAATGCCGGAACAGATTTATGAGATGCTTTGCAGGATTCTCGACGGGCTTGGGGAACACTACGGAGCGAAATGTGAGTTTTCTCTCTGCGGGATCGTCAAAAACACGAGAACGTCTATTCTCAAAATTGTTCACGGGGAGGTCAGCGGAAGGAAAATCGGCAGCCCTGGAGAGGTTTCCGGCATCGTGGTGCATCCGGGACAGAAGAACCGAAAAGGGACCTTTGGTTCCATCCTCAAAGTGGAGGACGGAAAATACCTGCGCTGCAGCACGATTCTGTTATACGACGACAGCGCAACGGCGGTCGGCGAGCTTTCGCTGGTCTCCGATGTGACCGAGATGGTTGCGATTGAACGCGCTTTCAGAGAATATCTTTTCCCGGAGGGCGGCGGGGACAATCCTCCGCAGCGCGAAACGCCTGACATCGACGAGACGCTTTCGCTGCTGATCAACGAATCGATCCACCGGGTTGGCGTCCCGGTCGCGCAGATGAACCGCCTCCAGAAAGCGGAGGGCGTCCGCTTTTTGCAGAAGAAAGGCGCGTTCAAAGTGAAAAACGCCGGAAGCATTGTCGCAAGATTCTACGATATCTCGAAGTTCACGATCTATAATTACCTCGATGGGCCGAGAGATAAAAGAAAGCCAAAGGTAGCGGCCGGTCACGATGCGGAGCCGGCAGGGGATTAAAACCCGGCGGCCGGTTCGGGCCTGGGCGAAACTGGATGTATGATTGACAGGGTGCGAAGCCGTTGATAAAAACGGTTTCGCGCCTTTTTTCGCCTTCCGGCCCGGCCGGCCGATTGGTTTTTGGACGGCAAAAAGAAGTGCTGAACCAGGGAAGACGGTCATAGAATCAGAGGGAAGAGGTATTGCGGGGGAGCGGCGGCCTCCGCGGCCGAAAAGAATGCCGGAATCCGGCGGAAAAGGGGCGGAGCATGAGAAGGCAGGGCGGTTCAGGGCAGATCCGGTCGATCCACCGAAGCGGCCGCAGGGGAGGCGCGGAACGCCGGAAGGGCGCCGGCGAAGAGCGGTTTTTGCTGGTGACCATCACCCAGACAATGGTCTGCGCCGCGGTGATCCTGGTTGCGTTTGCGTTTGGAAACCTCCTCGAGGAGACGGGGACGAAAGAGACGCTCACCGCCTGGATGACCGAGGAGAGCAGGGTGGTTGAGGTCCTGGCCCAGGTTGGGGAGCGGATCCGGACGGGAGATGCGCTCGATTCGCTCCGTGAAAAGGCCGAGGCTGCGCTGAGCTTTGCGGTGGACAGCCAAGAGGCCGGCGGGCAGGGGGGATACAATCCGGTCCGCACCGGGGAAAAAGGAATACAGTTCCGGCGGGTGCTCCTTTCTGCGCCGATGGCAAAACCGCTCGACGGGTTCTGGATCTCCTGTCCGTTCGGGGACCGGATCCACCCGATTACCGGGGAAGAAGACAGGCACACCGGCGTTGACCTCGCGGTTCCGGCGGGAACGGCGGTCCACGCGGTTTATCCCGGCGTTGTGTCCGAGGTGGGCGAGTCGCGCATCTACGGGAACTATATCGTGCTCGACCACGGAAACGGGGTAGAGACGACCTATAACCACTGTGAAACGATTCTTGCTTCCGAGGGACAGGTTCTCCGGCAGGGGGACCGGATTGCGCTCGCGGGGAGCACCGGCGTTTCCACCGGGCCGCACCTCCATCTGGAGCTGAGGGTCAACGGGGTGGCGGTTGATCCGATGGACGCGGCCAACTGTAGCTGGTCAGAGGAAACAAACGGTTAAAATCCGTTTGCTTCTTGAAGCTTCGCCCTTGCGCGCCATGATGGACGGCGCGATTTCCAGAACGGATGTTTTGGAACCGGGGATAACGGCCATAGCGGCGGCGCGCCGATCGGGCAAAGAGCGGCCGGGGCGGCGCGAAACGGACGTCATGCGGAGAGAAACAAAACAAAGAAGCGCGGCGGCAGGACAGAGCCGTTCGGCTTTGATTCGGAACGAATAAGAGGAGGAGAATCGGGTTTGATGCGGTTCCGGATCGGATCGTGCCGGTTTGCGGTCAGTTTCTGGTTTTTCGCGCTGGTGGCGGTGTCGGTCTACTTTCTCGGAACCGACATCGTATTGGTGATGGCGGCGGCGCTGGTACATGAGATGGGGCATCTGGCCGCGGTGTTCCTCTGGGGCGGGAGCCTCAGAGATGTGTCGGTGATGCCGTTTGGATTCCACGTCGAAACCTCGTTTCCGCGGGTGGGAAGCGCGGCACGGGATCTCGCGGTTTTTCTGTCGGGGCCGGCGGCGGGGCTTTGGCTCGCGTGGGCCGCGCATCGGCTGGGGGCGCAGGCGCTTTCGCAGATCAGCCTTCTGCTGTCGATTTTCAACCTCCTGCCGGTGAGCGGGCTCGACGGCGGAAGCGCGGCGCGGACCGTTCTGGTCGCGGCGTTCGGCGACCGGGGGGACCGGCTTTTCCTTTTTCTGTCGCGCGCGGCGCTTCTTTTACTGATTGCGGCGGGGTTTTCCCTTTTATTCCAGTCGGACCCGCAGCCGCTTTTGTTGTTCGTTGGGGCGTATCTGCTGACCCTTTCGCTGCTTGCGGGTTGAAGCGGCGCCAGTTTGGCTTTCCGGCTCCGTCTCTGCCTGGTAAACTCAAAGGCAGGGCGCTCCGTAAAATGGAATTGGAATACGGCACGAAGCGAAAGTGCGTTTGGAAAGCGGCGGCTGCGGCTGGGGCGCGCCTTCCGGCGGCTGACGTTCTTTGGGATCCGCTTGTTATCTGGAACATTCACAGGCTGCGGCAGGCGGCGCTGGCGGTTGAGGGGATTCGGTTCCGTCCGACGCTCCGCTCCCATTCGAATATAAGGCCGGTTACACCTTCGGCCCCTTCACATCGAAGCGCGAAATCGAAGCCGAGCTGGGATCCCGGAGCGGCAGGGTCGGCGCGCGGTGTGCAGCGCCTGCGGACACAGCGGCAGCCTCGGATACCGGGATCGGCTCCGCTGTTCCCGGCCCGGCGCAGCAGCTTTTGTCCCCGGGCAGCGCGGCCTTTGCGGTTTCACGCGAAGACGCAATTGTGCGGCCCGGGCTTCAGCAGCAGCCCGGCTGACCGGGAAGTGGGAATCCTCCGGCCGGGGCGCCGGGTTCGGAAAAGCGGGGTTTGCCCGGCGGTGTTGTGCCGCTGGGCATTTTGGTGTATAATAACCTGACGACTGCGCGCCGGATACGGCTTTTACGGCGATAAGGGACAGGCCCGTCCGTTCGCGCAATTTCAGAAAGGAACGACTTTATGACGCTAGAAACGCTTGACGCGCTTTTGGGACAGGTGCAGAAACCCGCCCGATATACCGCTGGGGAGCCGGGTTCGGTCGTCAAGGAAAAAACGCCCGAACTGCTCCGGTATGCGTTCTGTTTTCCGGACATCTATGAGGTGGGGATGTCGCACCTCGGGATGAAAATCCTCTATTCCCACGCAAACCGGCGAGGCGACGTCTGGTGCGAGCGGGTGTTCGCGCCTGACGACGACATGGAAAACGCGATGCGCTCGGCCGGGGTTCCGCTTTACGGCCTTGAGAGCTTTGACCCGCTGGGCGAATTCCATCTGATTGGGTTTACGCTTCAGTATGAGATGTGTTATACGACCATCCTCAACATGCTTGACCTCGCGGGGCTTCCGGTGCTCGCCAGGGAGCGGAAGGCCGCATTCCCGCTGGTGGTGGCGGGTGGGCCTTGCGCGTCCAACCCGGAGCCGCTCTGCGACTTTATCGACGTATTCGCCCTCGGCGAGGGGGAGGAGATGAGCGACGAGCTGTTCGACCTCTGCCAGCGGGCGCGGCGGGAGGGCTGGGACAAGGCGGCGCTGCTCGCGGAAATCGCGAAGACCGGGGGATATTATGTCCCGTCGCTCTACGGCGTTTCCTACAACGCTGACGGGACCATCGCCGCGGTGACGCCGAAGGACGGCGCGCCCGCGGTGGTGCAAAAGCGGGTGATTGCAGACCTGGACAAGGTCTTCTTCCCGGACGAATTTGTCGTGCCGCTTCTGCCGACGGTGCACGACCGGGCGATGGTGGAGCTGTTCCGCGGGTGCATCCGCGGCTGCCGGTTCTGTCAGGCGGGTTTCCTCTACCGGCCCATCCGCGAGAAAAAGGCGGAGACGCTTGTCAATAACGCAAAATGCCTGCTGGAGTCGACCGGTTATGACGAGGTGAGCCTCACCTCGCTCTCGACGAGCGACTACACCGGGCTCGACGGGCTTCTTGACGGGCTTTTGGACTGGGCCGGGGAGCGGCACATCAACCTCTCGCTCCCGTCGCTGCGGGTGGACAACTTCTCGCCCGAGCTGCTCGAAAAGGTGGGGCGGGTGCGGAAATCCGGCCTCACCTTCGCGCCCGAGGCGGGGACCCAGCGCCTGAGGGACGTGATCAACAAGAACGTCACCGAGCGGGAGGTTTTGGATACCTGCCGGATGGCGTTCGCGGGCGGACACACGGCGGTAAAGCTCTATTTCATGATGGGGCTTCCGACCGAGACAATGGAGGACATCGAGGGGATTGCGCTTCTTGCGCAGAAGGTGGTCGACCTCTATTATTCAATGCCCGAAAAGCCGAAGGGGAAGGCGGTTTCGGTGACGATCAGCGCCGCCTGTTTTGTTCCCAAACCCTTTACGCCGTTCCAGTTTGAGCCGCAGGACACGATGGCGAGCCTTGAAGAAAAGCAGAAGCACCTTTTAAAATCGGTGCGTTCGAAGAAGATCAAGGTGAACTACCACGACGCCTCAACCAGCGTGCTCGAAGCGGCGCTCGCCAGGGGCGACCGGAGGCTGGGCCCCGTGATCCGCGCCGCATGGGAAAAGGGGAGCCGTCTCGATAGCTGGAGCGAGTATTTTAAGGCGGACGCCTGGGAAGAGGCGTTCCGGGAAAACGGGATCGACCCCGCGTTCTACGCGAACCGGAAACGGGGCTATGACGAGGTCCTTCCGTGGGACCACCTCGATTATGGAGTCACCAAGCGGTTTTTCATCGAGGAACACAAAAAGGCGCTCCAAAACGAGACGACGCCGCACTGCCGGATTTCGTGCTCCGGCTGCGGCGCCAAGCGGCTGACGGGAGGTGCTTGCCTTTGAAAACCGTCCGGATCCTGTTTGAAAAGACGGGGAGGGCCGTCTATATCTCCCACCTCGACCTGATGCGGGTGATGCAGCGGACCCTCAGAAGGGCCGGACTCCCGGTCTGGTATACGCAGGGGTTTAACCCGCATATCTATCTGACCTTTGCGCTCCCGCTCTCCCTCGGGTACGAGGGAAGGCGCGAGCCGATGGACTTCAGGCTTCTGGAGGACATGCCGTTCGACGAGGCCGCACGGCGGATCACCGAAGCCGCGCCGGACGGCATCCGCGCCCTCTCGGCGGCGGAACCGGTCATGGAGCCGACGGACATCATGTGGGCGGATTATGAGATCTCGTTCGTATCCGACGCGGCGCAGCCGCGGGAGGCGTTTCTGCGCTTTCTTGGGCGGGACGGGATCCTGGCGGAGAAGAAATCGAAGAAGGGCGTGCAGGCCATTGATCTCAAGCCGCTTTTTTCCGCGTCGGAGGTCGCGGGCGAAGGGCTTTTGACCCGTTTTTCGCTCCGGGCGCGGGCGGGGACTGCGGTCAATCTCAACCCGGCGCTTCTGCTCGAAGCTTTCGCGCGGGACGAGGGATGCTCAATTCTTCAGAAAAAAGTGGTTCGAACCGCAATCTTAAATACAAATTTTGAGGAATTTATCTGAAAACGCTTGCGCTGCTCTATGAATTATGCTATGCTATTAAAGCATGTAGATCCGTCTGCCCATTTGGGCGGATGGGGGTTAATGCGCGGCGAAGAGCCGGGTATTAAAGCGGATAGTCCTCTGCCGCCGCCAGCCGCGGCGGGTATGAATATCTGAATATGAGGAGGAAAAAAGATGGATGCTCTGAAAATGATGTCAGAAGGGTGCCTCAAGAAAGAGGTTCCTCAGTTCAATGTCGGCGACACCGTGCGTGTCGGCGTCAGAATCAAAGAAGGCGAAAAATCGAGAGTTCAGGCTTTCGAGGGAACAGTCATCGCGAAGAAGCACGGCGGCATCGCCGAGACCTTCACTGTCCGCCGCCTTTCGCACGGCGTCGGCGTGGAGAGGGTCTTCCCGGTGCATTCGCCGGTTGTCGAGACGGTTGAAGTGGTCCGCAAGGGCAAAGTCCGCCGCGGCAAGCTCTATTATCTCAGAAACAGAGTCGGCAAGGCCGCGAAGGTCAAGGAAGCCGGCCGGTAATTCGGTTGTGTCAAAAGGGACGGACGCTTGTCCAATGGGGCAGGGAATCTGTCCCTTTTGTATTTACCACGGGTTTCGGGCCGTTTCAGGTGAGACGGCAGAAACCGCAGAAAAAGGGCGTTTGAAAGATGAACGAAGAATTGGAACGAGGGGAAACGCCGGAAGCCGAAGGGGACGGCGCGCCCGGACAGGAAACGCTAAAGCCGAAACGAAGCACCTTTATTGAACTATATGAATGGTTGGAATGCTCGGTACATGGGATCATCTTGGTGCTGCTGATCTTCACCTTTGTGGCCCGAACTTCGATGGTGTCGGGATCGTCGATGGTGCCGACGCTGCATGAGGGAGACATGCTGATCACGAGCAGGCTGTTCTATACCCCGAAACAAGGGGATATCGTGGTGGCGACCATGCCGTTTCGGAACAACGAGCCGATTGTCAAGCGGGTGATCGCGCTTGGCGGGCAGGAGGTCAATATCGACTTCACCGAAGGGACGGTCTATGTCGACGGGGTGGAGCTGGAGGAGCACTATGTCAACTCCAAAACAAACCGAAGCTATGACATCGAATTCCCGATCGTCGTGCCCGAGGGCGAGCTTTTCCTGCTCGGGGACAACCGCAACGCCTCGCAGGACAGCCGGAGCAGCGAAATCGGGACGGTGGACGAGCGGTATATTTTTGGAAAGGTCGTTTACCGCGTGTTTCCGTTTGAGCAGATGGGAAAAGTGGAATAACATCCTTGGGGACGGCCTTCTGCCGCCCCGGAGAGGCGGTGCGGAAGATGGAACAGAACGAAAGGGCGATTCAGTGGTTTCCAGGCCACATGGCGAAAACCCGGCGGCTGATGCGGGAGAGCCTTTCGCTGGTCGACCTGGTGATCGAGCTGGTGGATGCGAGGATCCCGCAGAGCAGCCGGAACCCGGAGATTGACAAGATCGTGGGACGAAAGCCGCGGCTGCTCCTTTTAAATAAAAGCGACCAGGCCGACGAAGCGGCGACCAGCGCCTGGCTCTCGTTTTTCGCGGCGAAGGGGATCAAAGCCGTCGCCGTCGACTGCAGGAGCGGCAAGGGCGTCGGAAAAATCGCGGCGGCGGTCGATGAAATTCTCGCGGAGCGCCGCGCGAAGCTCGAACAGAAGGGGATGTCCGGGCGGCCGGTCCGGCTGATGGTCGCGGGGATTCCGAACGTCGGAAAGTCTTCGCTGATCAACCGGCTGGCGGGCGCAAAGCGCGCGAAGGTCGAAGACCGGCCCGGCGTGACCCGCGCAAGGCAGTGGGTGAAGCTCGGGAGCGGGATGGAGCTGCTCGATATGCCGGGCGTCCTCTGGCCGAAGTTCGAGGATCAGGCGGTTGGACGGAAGCTCGCCTACACCGGCGCGGTCAGGGATGCGGTCATGGATGTGCAGGAGCTCGCGGCGGGGCTCGCAAAGCTCCTGGCCGAGCGGTATCCAAAGCTGCTCGCCGCGCGGTATAAGCTTTCGCCGGAGGAGGTTCAGGCCCGCGACGGCTGGGCGCTTCTGGAACAGATCGGCAGACGGCGCGGGATGCTGGCAGCGGGCGGCGAAGTGGACGCCGAGCGGGCGGCGGTGATGCTGCTCGACGAATTCCGGGGCGGAAAGATCGGGCGGATTTCGCTCGAGACGCCGCGCGAGGGAAGCGAGGCGAAACCGCCTAAGGCGTGAAGCCGGGTTTGGACGGGAGGAAGTATCCCCCCGGGGAGCGGGCCTGTCCCGTTTTCCCAGATTGGATCAACGACCGAGACAAGAAACGAAGGGACAGCCAATGGCCTCAAACGAACTCTATGAACTCGAACGGGAACTCCATGAAAAAGGCGTCGGCTGCATCTGCGGCGTCGACGAAGCCGGGCGCGGCCCGCTCGCCGGGCCGGTGGTCGCGGCGGCGGTGATCCTGCCGCCGGGGCTTGAGCTGGAAGGGCTTGACGACTCGAAAAAGCTCACGGCAAAAAAGCGGGAGCTTCTGTTCGGGCAGATTATGCAAAAGGCCGAAACCGCTTCGGTCGGTTTTGCGGACGAGGCCGAAATCGACGAGGTGAATATCCTAAATGCGGCTTTTCTCGCGATGAGAAGGGCGGTGTTCGGCCTTCGGGCGATTCCCCAGCTCGCGCTGGTCGACGGGAACCGGGACCCGGGGCTTGAAATCCCGACCTCCCTGATCGTGGGGGGGGATGGGAAGGCGGCCTGCATCGCGGCGGCCTCGATCCTCGCGAAGGTGACGAGGGACCGGATGATGGTTGAGCTTGACGCCCGGTATCCGGGCTATGGTTTTGCAAAGCACAAGGGCTATCCGACGAAAGAACACTATGCGGCGATTGAAAAACTCGGGGTTCTGCCGGTACATAGGAAGAGCTTTCTCAGGACCCTCGGGCGGCACCTGAGCCATGTCTGACCGGGGAAAGCGCGCGGAGGATTACGCCGCGGCGGTGCTGGAGCGGGCGGGCTGGCATATCGAGGCGCGGAACTTTCATACAAGATATGGGGAACTGGATCTTGTCGCGGTGAAAGACGGCGTTCTCGCCTTTGTCGAAGTCAAGGCACGTTCCGGCCGGTTCCTTAGGACGCCGGGCGAAGCGGTCACGAAGGCGAAACGTCAAAAGCTGATCATGACCGCTCTTTTCTATTTGCAGGAGCACAGGCACGAAGAGCTTCAGCCGCGGTTTGACGTCTTCGAGGTGATCCTCGCCAGGGATGGGGGCTTTGAGGCGCTTTCCCACGACATCATAGAAGGGGCGTTTGACTTGAGTGAAACCGACTGGTATCATTGACCTGCACTGCGACACCCTGACCGCGCGGCACGGGGAACGGCAAAAAGGGGCGAAAAGCCTCACCGACCCGGGGCTTGCGTTTTCGTTTGCGCGGGTTCCGGCGGGAATCCGGTGGGCGCAGTGCTGCGCGATTTATATCCCCGACGCCCTCAGGGGACGGGCAGCCGCCGACTATTTCGACTATTACGCCGACTCGTTCGACCGGCAGATGGCGTATGACCGGGAGCTCGTCGTCCCGTGCGCCAGCGCGGCGGGGATTTCTGCGGCGTTTGAGGGCGGGCGGCACGCGGCGATCCTCACGGTCGAAGGAGGCGCGGCGCTCTGCGGCGACCTTGGCAGGGTGGAGTATCTGAAGCGGCGCGGGGTGCGGATGCTGACCCTGGTCTGGAACGGCGAAAACGAGCTTGGTTCCGGAAACAGCACCCAAAAAGGACTCACGGCGTTTGGAAAGGCGGCGGTCCGCCGGCTGGAGGAAGCGGGGATCATTGTGGACTGCTCCCATCTCAACGACCGGGGATTCGAAGACCTCTGCGCGGTGAGCGCGCGGCCGTTCATCGCCTCGCACTCGAACGCGCGGGCGGTCTGCGCCCACCCGAGGAACCTTCTGGACGGGCAGATCTGTGAGATCGTGCGGCGGGGCGGGCTGATCGGGCTGAATTTCTACCGCAGATTTCTCCGCAGGGACGGGGAGGCGGGACTCGACGACCTGTACCGGCATCTTTCGCATTTCCTGGCGCTCGGCGCGGAGAAGGCGGTTGCGATTGGATCGGACTTCGACGGCGCGGAAATTCCGGCGGGGTTTGACCGGGTAGAGAAAATTCCGGCGATCTGGGATTACCTTGCCAGGCGCGGGCTTTCCCAGCCGCTTTTGGAAGACCTCTTTTTCCGGAATGCGTTCCGGTATTTTGTCAGGATGTTGCCGTAAAACGGATAGAAGTTGATAAAAAAAGGACACCTTTTACGAAAGGAATGATTTTCCATATGAATTACACCAGCACAAGAAACAACAACCTTTCCTGCAACGCCTCGCATGCGATTGCGAGCGGGCTTTCCCAAGAGGGGGGGCTGTTTGTCCCGAAGGAATTTCCGAAGGTTGGGGAGGAGTGGCTCTCGGCGCTCGCAGAGATGGACTATCCGGGGCGGGCGCGGACGGTTCTCTCGCTTTTCCTCGACGATTACAGCGGGGAGGAGCTCCGCACCGCCGTCGAGGGCGCCTACACCGGCGGGGTGTTCGAGGACGATGAGCCCGCACCGCTGTCCGATCTGTCGGACGGGCGGTTTGCGCTCGAACTCTGGCATGGGCCGACCTGCGCGTTTAAGGACATGGCGCTTCAGCTCACGCCACGGCTGCTTGTCCCGGCGGCGAAGCGGGCGCTCGGGGGAAAACGGATTCTGATTCTGGTCGCGACCTCCGGCGACACCGGGAAAGCGGCGCTGGAGGGATTTCGCGATATCGATGGGATCAAAATCGCGGTGTTTTACCCCGAGACCGGCGTCAGCCCGATGCAGAAGCGGCAGATGGCGACGCAGGAGGGGAACAACGTCGCGGTGTATGCGCTGCGCGGCAACTTTGACAATGCGCAGGCCGAAGTGAAGCGGATTTTTACCGACGAGGCGGTCAAGGCCCGGCTGCTGGAGGCGGGGACGGTCCTTTCGAGCGCGAATTCGATCAACTGGGGCCGGCTGGTCCCGCAGATCGTCTACTACTTCTCCGCCTGGGCGGACCTTTTGAAGGATGGGCGCATCCAAAAAGGGGAAAAGATCAATTTCGTCGTGCCGACCGGGAACTTTGGGAACATCCTCGCGGGGTGGTTCGCAAAGGAGATGGGCCTCCCGGTTGGGAAGTTCATCTGCGCGTCGAACCGCAACAACATCCTCACCGATTTTATCCGCACCGGCGTCTACGATGCGAACCGGTCGTTCTATACCACGCTCTCCCCGTCGATGGACATCCTGATCTCCTCGAACCTGGAGCGGCTGCTGTTCTGCCTTTCGGGCGGGAATTCCGATGAGATCGCCGCGATGATGCAAAAGCTGGGGACAGAGGGGAAATATGAGATCCCGGCGGCGATGAAGGAGGCGCTTTCCCGCGACTTCTTTGGGGCGTCGCTGGACGACGAAGAGACGAAGGCGGAGATTCGAAGGACCTTTGACTCGCTCGGCTATCTGATCGACCCGCACACTGCGGTGGCGTTCGGCGCGTATGACCGCTATCGGGCGGAGACGGGGGACGGGGCGAAGACGGTGATTGTTTCAACCGCGAGCCCGTATAAATTCTCCGCGAGCGTTCTCTCCGCGCTGGGCGCCGAGGTTCCGGCGGACGAATTTCTGACGGTGGAACGGCTTTCCAAAAAGACCGGAACGGTTCCCCCCGAAAGCCTTCTGCGTCTGAAAAACGCCGCGGTCCGGTTTGACCGGACCCTCTCCCGCGAGGAGATGGCGGGAGCGGTTCTTGATTTTGCTAAGGGACTTGCATAAAACAGATGGACCGCCGCGGTTTGCGGCGGTCCATCTGTTTTTAAAGCTGCTTTTGGATCATTTGCTGTTCGGCTGAAAGGTTGCGCAGATGGTCTCCGCGCTGCAGGAGGCGAACTGGGGTCCGACCTCGATCTGTTTCGCATGGCAGTAATGATCCTGTGCGTTGTACTTGCAGTTTTCGACGCTGCACTTGATGCCGTGGTTGGCATGGGCGTCCATTTGAGTCATGGTCGCACCTTCCTTTCCATAAACCTTGTTTTATCCGCTTGATTGGGAAAAACAATGGGTTCCTTCGCTTGTCCGGAACAAACGGCTTGCCGCTGGGCGCGATTGCGCCGCGGCTTTTAATAGAATTTCCGAACTGGGCGGCGGTTACACTGGAAATTTATTTGAGCTGACGCCGGGACCGCCGGAAATTCCGTTTGGAAAGGCGGCGTTCCCCGCCGGCGTGCAAACCGTGATAAGACGTGTTCCGGCGTTCGTCCGGCGAAATACAAACTGGCCGGCCGAAGAAATCAGGCCCTTTTTATTTTTCCAACAAGCGTGTATAATTTGTATAAAAGTTTTCTTTGCGCGACCCTGAGGCGATAAAACGGCCGTCTTGGCTGACGAATGCCCGAAACGCAGGCCGTTTTCAAAATCGGGCCGGCGGCATAGCGTTATAAACAAAAGATAAAAACTGTGATCAGAAAGGGGGAATGCCGGTGGCTGTTTTTGCGATTGGAGATCTGCATCTCTCGCTTGGCGGGGATAAGCCGATGGACGTCTTCCCGGGATGGGAAGGATATGCCCGGCGGATCGAGCAGAGCTGGCGCGAACAGGTGCGGGAGGGCGACACGGTCGTTCTCGACGGGGACACCTGCTGGGGGATGAGCCTCGAGGAGGCGCGGGCGGATTTTGAGTTTCTGCAGGCGCTTCCCGGAAGGAAGATCCTCGTCAAAGGGAACCACGATTACTGGTGGAGCACAAAGCGTAAAATGGACGCCTTTTTTCTCGAAAACGGATTAGATTCGTTTGAGATTCTCCATAATAACTGCATTGCGGCCGACGGTTTGCTTCTCTGTGGGACCAGGGGCTGGATGCTCGAGGATGGGGCGCCCAGCGACAAAAAAGTCTCCGCGAGGGAAGCCGGAAGGCTTTCGGCTTCGCTTAGGGACGCCGAGGGCAGGGAGGGGGAGCGGGTTGTTTTTCTCCATTACCCGCCGCTCTACAGGGAAAGCCTGTCGGGGGACATGATTGATCTGATGCTTGAATACCGGATCAAACGCTGTTACTACGGCCACCTGCACGGGGTTTCCTGCAGGACGGCGTTTGAAGGGGAGTACCTTGGAATCTGTTTTTCGCTGATTTCGGCCGATCATCTCGGGTTTTCGCTTAAAAAAATCACATAAATTTACAAATCTGAAAAATTTTTAGTGGCTATTTAAGCCGCGCTGTGCTATAATGATTTGACGTAAATGCATGAAAGTGGAGGATGTTCAAATGGCGCTTGTATCACAGAATAAAGTGGATACCAATAAAGTGGAGCTGGTGATCGAAGTCAAAGGCGAGCCGTTCCGGAAAGCGGTTGATGCAGCTTATAAGAAAAACGCGGCGAAGATCACGCTTCCCGGTTTCCGGAAGGGGAAGGCCCCGCGCGCCCTGATTGAAAAGACCTATGGCAAGGGCATGTTCTATGATGATGCGATCAAAGCGCTGTTTCCCGGGCTTTACCGCGAGGCCGTCGAGGAGTCCGGCATCGAGCCGGTCGATCATCCCGACGCGGAAGTGACCGAGGTGAACGACGAGGGCGCGACTTTTAAGGTTGCCGTCACAGTCAAGCCCGAGGCGGAGCTCGGCAAATATAAGGGAATTGAAGCGAAACGGGAAATCGCCGAGGTGACTGAAGAAGAAGTCGACGCCAGGGTGCGCCAGGCGCAGGAAAAATGCGCCCGCGTTGAAACCGTGACCGGCCGCGCTGCAAAAAACGGCGACCTTGTGGCGCTCGATTTTGATGGGTTCCTCGATGGGGTTTCGTTTGAAGGCGGTAAGGGCGAAGATTTCCCGCTTAACCTCGGCTCCGGACAATTTATCCCGGGCTTTGAGGAGCAGGTCGTCGGGCATGAGATCGGCGACGAGTTCGACGTGAACGTTTCGTTCCCGGAAAACTATGGCGTGGAAACCCTCAATGGAAAGCCCGCGCTTTTTAAGTGCAAACTCAAGGAGATTAAGGAAAAGCAGCTCCCCGAGCTGGACGACGAGTTTGCCAAGGACGTCAGCGAGTTCGACACGTTGGAGGCTTACAAAGCCGATATTCGCGAAAAGCTGGAGGCCGAGAACCGGGAAAAGGCCGAGGTGGAATTTGAGAACAAGATCCTCGACGCCGTTGTGGCCGACATGAAGTGTGAAGTGCCCCAAGTGATGATCGAGGACCGCGCCCAGGAGCTGGTGCGCGATTTCGAATACCGTCTCCGGGCGCAGGGCCTGAACATGGATGATTTCGTAAAATATACCGGCGAGACGGTCGAGAAGTTTAAGGCATCCTTTTACCCGCAGGCCGAGCGCCAGGTGAAGAGCCGGATCGCGCTCGAATCGGTTGCGGTTGCGGAAAAGCTTGAGGTGTCCGAGGCGGACATCAGCGCAGAGTATGAGCGGCTGGCCGGACTTTACCGGATGGAAGCCGACAAGATTCAGAACATGTTCCCCAAGGAGAACTTGATCCTGAACCTCGCCTGCAAAAAGGCGCTTGAGTTCCTGAAGGAGAACGCGGTGGAGCCGAAATAAAGCCCCTCGTCCTCCGCGCTACATATATGATGGAGGTGTTTCAGATGGCTTTGGTTCCAGTCGTGATTGAACAGACGAGCAGGGGGGAGAGGTCCTATGACATCTATTCCCGGCTGCTCAACGACAGAATTATTATGCTTTGCGACGAGGTCAACGACACGACCGCGAGTCTTGTGGTAGCGCAGATGCTGTTTTTGGAGGGGCAGGACCCCGACAAGGATATCCATCTTTATATCAACTCCCCGGGCGGTTCGGTGACCGCAGGGATGGCGATCTACGACACGATGAACTACATCAAGTGCGATGTTTCGACCATCTGTATCGGTATGGCCGCCTCGATGGGGGCGTTTCTGCTCTCCTGCGGCGCGAAGGGAAAGCGCATTGCGCTTCCAAACAGTGAGATCATGATCCACCAGCCGATGGGCGGCGCGAAAGGTCAGGCGACCGATATCAAGATTCACGCCGAGTGGATTTTGAAGATTAAGTCCCGCCTCAACCGGATCATGGCCGAGCAGACCGGACAGCCGCTTGAGACCATTGAGCGCGACACCGAGCGCGACAACTTTATGTCGGCGGACGAAGCGAAAAATTACGGCCTGATCGACAAGGTGATTGCAAAAAGAGAGTCCTGACGGGACACTGATAGAGGGAATGCGCGCGCCTTCGCGGCGGGCGCATTCTTCAAGATTGGAAGTTGGAGGTGACGAGTTTGGCAAAAAATGAAGAGGGAAAGCAGCTTCGTTGTTCGTTCTGCGGAAAGCCGCAGGAGTTGGTCAGCCGGATGATTGCCGGCCCCGGCGTCTGCATCTGCAACGAGTGTATCGAGCTCTGTCAGAGTGTGCTGGACGACGAAAACGACGTTCCGAAGCGCCGCCGTCCGGCCCGGGACGAAGAACGTACGGTCGTCCCGACCCCTGAGGAGATCAAGGCGGGATTGGACGAGTATGTGATTGGGCAGGACGCGGCGAAGGTTGCGCTGTCCGTTGCGGTTTACAACCATTATAAACGGATCTACTTCTCCTCGCCCGGCGACGTGGAAATCGCAAAGAGCAACATTCTGCTGCTTGGCCCGACCGGCGTCGGGAAGACGCTGCTTGCGCAGACACTGGCAAAGATGCTTGGAGTCCCGTTCGCGATTGCCGATGCGACGACGCTGACCGAGGCGGGCTATGTCGGCGAGGACGTGGAGAACATCCTGCTCCGGCTGATTCAAGCCGCGGATTTCGACGTCAACAAGGCGCAGCGCGGCATCATCTACATCGACGAGCTCGATAAAATTTCGAGAAAGAGCGAAAACCCCTCGATAACCCGCGATGTAAGCGGCGAAGGCGTGCAGCAGGCGCTTCTCAAAATCCTGGAGGGGACCATTGCAAACGTTCCGCCGCAGGGCGGCAGAAAGCATCCGCAGCAGGAGTTCATCCAGATCGACACGAGCAACATCCTCTTCATCTGCGGGGGCGCGTTTGAAGGGATCGACAAGATCATTGAAAAGCGGGTTTCGTCGAACACTATGGGCTTCGGCGCAAAGGTGCGGAGCAAGAACGACGTTTCAGACGAGCTGATGCAGCAGCTTATCCCGCAGGATCTGGTGCGCTTCGGGCTGATTCCGGAACTGATCGGCCGGCTTCCGGTCGTGACGACCCTTTCGGCGCTCGATGAGAAGGCGCTGGTGCGGATTCTGCTCGAGCCGAGAAACTCGGTGATCAAGCAGTATCAGCGCCTGTTCGAACTCGACACCATCGAGCTGGTGTTCGAACGGGACGCGCTTAACGAGATTGCGCGGCGGGCGATTGAGCGCAAGACCGGCGCGAGGGGCCTTCGGGGAATCCTCGAGGAGCTGCTTGGGCCGATGATGTACGCGGCCCCTTCGGACCACACGATTGAAAAAATCGTAATCACGAAGGACTACGTCACTGGGACGGCCGGTCCACAGATCACGCGGGATCCGCAGAAAACGCCGCATCGGATTGCGCCGCCGGCGCCGCGCCGCGCGCGGGCAAGGCGGGATACGGCATCCTGATTCAAGAACTGGGCACGTTTCTTGAGAGGGGGTTTACGCCCCCTCTTTTTGGCGTTAGCCCTTCATGATCCCGACGCATTCTCTCCATAGAATGTCACTTGCAACAAGAGGAGTGTTTTAGTATAATAAAAAACAACCGCCGCGCGTCTGATTTTGGCCCTGCGGCCCGCCCTCGGGCCGCGGCCATAGAGATCAAATGTTTCTTGCTGCGGAGCAATCGCAAAACGGTTGTTATTCCACATGGGGCGGGGAGTTAAGACAGCACGGATCCGCCTTAGAGAAATTGCTTATGACAGCGTGGCTGTTATAAATTTTTATGAAACAAGGAGGTGTCCCAGATGAGGGAACCGAAAACCGCAGCGCCTACCAAGAAGATTCCGATGATCGCCCTGCGCGGTCTGGTTCTGTTCCCCAAAATGGTGCTCCATTTTGATATAGGGCGGGTGCGCTCGGTGAGCGCGCTCAACCAGGCGGTCGGGGGCGACCGGCAGATCTATCTGGTTGCGCAGAAGGATGTGAAAGAGGACGACCCAAATGCGGACGGCCTTTATACGGTCGGCGTTGTCGCCGAGATCAAACAGGTTGTCAAAGTGCAGGGGGAGGGCCTTCGCGTCATGGTCGAAGGCATCTACCGCGCAAAGACGGTTTCGGTCGAACAGGAGGACCCGCATTTCGTCGCGGAGGTGCGCGAATTCCCGACCCGCCCGGTGACCAGCCGGAGCTTTGACCTGATCGACGCGCTGATGCGCACGGTGAAGGGCTTGTTCGAGGATTACAGCCTGCTTTCGCCTCGGATGCCGCGTGAATTCATTGGCAGCGTCATGACGGCGGACGACCCGGAGTATTTGTCAGAATTCCTTGCGAGCAATCTTCCGCTCCCGATTGAGGAGAAACAGGAAGTGCTCGAGCAGTCGAACATCGCAAAAAGGCTCGAGGCGCTCGCGGAGATCCTTGAAAACGAGAACAGCGTTCTGAACCTCGAGCGCGACATCTACGAAAAAGTCAAGGGACAGATCGACAAAAACCAGCGCGAATACTATCTGCGGGAGCAGATGCGGGTGATCTCGAATGAACTTGGGGAGGACGACCCGACCCAGGACGAGGTGGAGGAATACCTCGAAAAGATCAAGGCGCTGAACCTCCCTGAGGAAGCGAGCGAAAAACTGGCCAAAGAAGCTGAACGGCTTTACAAGATGCCGTCGAATTCCCATGAGGCGGGCGTCATCCGGGGCTATCTCGACGTCTGCCTCGAACTCCCGTGGAACACCGTCACCAAGGACAAGGCGGACGTGAAGGAGGCGGCGAGGATCCTCGACCGCGACCACTACGGCCTCAAAAAGGTGAAGGAGCGGATTCTGGAGACCATCGCGGTGAGGAAGCTCGCGCCCGACATCCGGGGACAGATCCTCTGCCTCGTCGGCCCGCCCGGCGTCGGCAAAACCTCGGTCGCCAAATCGATTGCCAGGGCGGTCGGCCGAAACTACGTCCGGGTATCGCTCGGCGGGGTTCGGGACGAGTCGGATATCCGCGGCCACCGCAAAACCTATATCGGCTCGAT
Organism: Candidatus Fimivivens faecavium; assembly: GCA_018716105.1. GTDB lineage: Bacteria > Bacillota > Clostridia > Oscillospirales > Ruminococcaceae > Fimivivens > Fimivivens faecavium. The sequence continues at coordinate 192,408 of DVKH01000042.1, forward strand.
GCCGGGCCGGATTATGAACGCGATGAAGCTCGCGGGGAGCAAAAACCCGTTGATGCTGCTCGACGAGGTGGATAAACTCGGGAACGACTTCAAGGGCGATCCGTCCGCGGCGTTGCTTGAGGTGCTCGACAGCGAACAGAACAGCGCGTTCCGCGACCACTTCATCGAGATTCCGTTCGATCTCTCCGACGTTCTGTTCATCGCGACCGCAAATACCACTTCAACCATTCCGGCCCCGCTGCTCGACCGGATGGAGGTGATTGAGCTGACCTCCTACACCCGGGAGGAAAAGTTCCACATCGCGAAGGATCACCTCCTGCCCAAGCAGATGGCGCGGCACGGCGTCAACGGGAACACCGTCCGGGTCGCGGACGACGCGGTCTATTCGCTGATCGATTTCTACACCCGGGAGGCGGGCGTGCGCTCGCTCGAACGGGAGATCGCCTCGGTCCTGCGCAAGAGCGCGAAGAAGCTGGTGTCTGGGGACGCGAAGCGGGTGGCGGTCAACGCCGGCAACATCGGCGATTACCTCGGCCCGAAGCGGTATCAGCCGGAGACGATTTTTGAAAGCGACGAGGTGGGCGTCGTCAACGGCCTCGCCTGGACCAGCGTGGGAGGCGAGCTGCTGCAGGTTGAGGTCGCGGTCCTGGAGGGGAGCGGCAAGCTCGAGCTGACCGGAAAACTCGGCGACGTGATGAAGGAATCGGCCCATGCGGCGGTGAGTTTTATCCGGTCCTGCCATGAGCTTTACGGCATTGACGGGAACTTTTATAAGAATAAGGACATCCACATCCATGTGCCGGAGGGCGCGGTCCCGAAGGACGGCCCTTCGGCGGGCATCACGATCTGCACCGCGCTGGTTTCGGCGCTTTCCGGCTTTCCGGTGCGAAGGGATCTCGCGATGACCGGTGAGATTACGCTCAGGGGGCGGGTGCTTCCGATCGGCGGCCTCAAGGAAAAGACAATGGCGGCCTACCGGGCGGGAGTCAAGACGGTGATCATCCCGAAGGACAACGAACCGGATCTCGAAGAGGTGGACGAAGCCGTTAAAAAGGCGGTCGAGTTTTTGCCGGTCAAGCGGATCGAAGCCGTGCTGGAAACGGCGTTGATTCAAAAGCCGAGGGAACTCCGCCCGGAGGCGATGGCCGAAACGGTCGCGGCGGCGGCGATGCACCCCTCGCCTGCCATGCCCAATTAAAGACGCCAAACGGGAGGACAGAAACTTGATCAATTTTAATAAGGTCGAGTTTGAAACTTCGTTTGGCCGCGCAAACCAGCTCTTTCCGTCTGACCGGATGGAGCTGGTTTTTGCAGGCCGGTCAAACGTCGGAAAGAGCTCGCTGCTCAACAAGATTTTTAATCGCAAGAGCCTTGCACGGGTGAGCGCCGTGCCCGGCAAGACGGCGACCATAAACTTTTATAAGGTTGAGAACCTGCGGTTTGTCGATCTCCCCGGCTATGGCTATGCCAAAGTCGCGAAGGGGGAGAAAAAGCGTTGGAACGAACTGATCGGCGGATACTTTTCGCAGGAGCGGGAGATCGGCCTGGTGTTCCTGTTGATCGACATGCGGCATCCGCCGTCGAACGACGATCTGACCATGCTCGAATCGCTGATCGACGCTGAGCTTCCGTTTGTCGTGGTGCTGACCAAGGCGGACAAGCTCTCGAAAACCCGGCGGGAGGCGCGGATGCAGGGCTTCCAGCAGGAGCTTCCGTGCGCGGACCAACTGACGCTGATCCCGTTTTCGTCCGAAACCGGCGAAGGGGTTGAGGTGATCCACGCAATCATCGACGATCTTGCTGAAGAACCTGCCGGGGAGCAAGAGGAATACGGCTGAAAACAGCCGCTGCACGGCTCTTTTAGCCGTACGGCCCCAGCGATGGGCTTCGGCAATAGGGCTGGATTTTATGCGGGGCAGCAAAATCCATTAGGATAACGGAAAAGCACTTGCTTTTATGCGCTAAAATGGTAAAATAAGATTGAACATAATGAAAGGGGGCGCAACGGGCGGCCCCATCACCCATACGGGAGGCTTTGCTGATGAATTCAAAGCTCAGGGAAATGAACGTCGAACTGCTGTTTCAGGCTATTTTGAGCCTGGAAAACATGGATGAGTGCTACGATTTTTTTGACGACCTCTGCACGGTGCAGGAGCTTAAAGCCCTTTCACAGAGGCTCCAGGTTGCGCAGATGCTTTCGAAGCACATTGTCTACAGCGACATCGTCGCAAAGACCGGCGCGAGCACCGCGACCATCAGCAGGGTCAACCGTTCGCTTAACTACGGCTGCGACGGGTATAAGGTGGTCTTTGAAAGGCTTGAGAAAAATGGCGTCCTATGACGTTTTTTCCGTTTATTACGACCGGTTTCTGGGCGACGTGGATTATTCCCTGCGCGCGGCGTATTTCGACCTGCTGATCAAACGGTTCGGCGGCGGGCAAAAGGGGCTTTTGCTCGACCTCGCCTGCGGGACCGGGTCGCTGTCGGTCGAACTCTCGCGCCTCGGCTACGAAGTAATCGGCGCCGACGCTTCCCCCGCGATGCTCGCGCTTGCGCAGAACAAGGCGATCTCGGCGGGGGAGAGCATCCTGTTCCTCTGCCAGCGGATGGAGGAGCTCGACCTCTATGGAACGGTGCGGGCGGCGGTCTGTGCGCTCGACAGCCTCAACCATCTGACCAGCCTGGAGCAGTTCTCGCGCGCAGTTTCCAGGGCGGCGCTGTTTCTGGAACCGGGCGGCGTCTTTGTGTTTGATCTCAATACCCCCTATAAACACCGGGAGGTTCTCGGGGACAACTGTTTTGTCTTTGAGGAGGATGATACCGTCCTTGTGTGGCGGAACCGGACCTCGGGAACGCTTTTGACCGAAATTTCGCTCGATTTTTTCACAAGGCAGAAGGGCGGGCTGTACCTGCGGGAGTCGGAACAGTTCGCAGAGAGGGCCTACACTATGGACGAGGTAAAAGCGGCTCTGGAAGCGGCGAAGCTTCGGCTGCTGGGGGCCTTTGGGGACGACAGCGAGGAGCCGCCGTGCGATACCGCCCAACGTTGGGTGATCGTCGCGCAAAAAGCGGAGAAGCCGGAACCGGGCGTCCGATAACGAAAGCGCGCGGAACCGGGCGTTTTGATTCTTGGAAAGGGAATCGGTCTTCGGCGAATGATTTTTAATGAAGTTTTGGTTAAGATAAAACCGGACCGCGGTTTTTCGACGGGCATTTGGAGGAAACAGCATGGGAAACATGATGCGATATATCACAACCGACGGAGCAGCGGTCTGCGAGGTCCTTGACGCGACCCGAATCGTCTCGGAAATCGAACGCATCCACGAAACTTCAGCCGTGGTGACGGCGGCGCTTGGGCGGCTTGCTGCGGGCGCGGCGCTGATGGCGGGGATGCTCAAAAACGAAGGGGATTCGCTTACCCTCCGCGCGGCGGGCGGCGGCCCGGCGGGGACGCTGATCGCGGTTGCAAACGGACGGGGCGAGGTGAAGGCGGATGTCGCTAACCCGGTGGTTGAGATTCCGCTCAACAAAAACGGAAAGCTCGACGTGGGCGGAGCGGTCGGCCGGGACGGCTTTCTGTCGGTGGCGCGGGATCTCAGCCATTCGGAGCCGCAGACCGGTTATTCACCGTTGGTTACAGGAGAAATCGGGGACGACATTACCTATTATTACGCGAAAAGCGAACAGATTCCGACGGTCTGCGCGCTCGGCGTGCTGGTTAACCCAGACCTCACGGTCTGTTCTGCAGGGGGATATCTGATTCAGTTGCTGCCCGGGGCGGATGATTCCGTGATCGACCAGGTGGAACGGAACATTGCGGCGCTCCCGCCGGTTTCTTCAATGTTCCGCGACGGGGAAACGCCGGCTGAAATTGCAAAGCGCGCGATGGCGGGTTTTGAACTCGAACTGCTCGACGAAAAGGACGTGTTTTACCGCTGCGATTGTTCGCTCGAGCGGGTGGAGCGCGCGCTGATCAGCCTTCATGAGGACGAAGTGCGCGAAATTTTGGCCGAGCAGGGACAGATTGAAGTAAATTGCCATTTTTGCGGCGCAAAATACCGGTTTTCTGAAACAGAAATGGACAAACTGATTTTATCAAAAAACAAGAAATAAGGTCTTGACATTTTGGACAAGATCCTGTAAAATAAACACTGTCGTCTGAAAGGGCGTCAGTTGGGGAGCATAGCTCAGCTGGGAGAGCATCTGCCTTACAAGCAGAGGGTCACAGGTTCGAGCCCTGTTGTTCCCACCAGATATGGCCCGGTAGTTCAGTTGGTTAGAACGCTAGCCTGTCACGCTAGAGGTCGTGGGTTCGAGCCCCATCCGGGTCGCCAATATGCCTTTGTAGCTCAGTCGGTAGAGCAGAGGACTGAAAATCCTCGTGTCGTTGGTTCGATTCCGACCGAAGGCACCATAAGCGGGTTTAGCTCATCTGGTAGAGCGCCACCTTGCCAAGGTGGAGGTAGCGAGTTCGAGCCTCGTAACCCGCTCCAAACAAGCAAAGCCGCTTCCCTCAAGGGAAGCGGTTTCGTTTTGCACAAACACGAACTCGCTGCCTCCACCGTCATCGCCGGAGGCGATTTGAAATCAAGAGGTACGGGGTCCCCGCGAAAGCCGCAGCTTTCGCGGGGTGACGGTAGCGAGTTCGAGCCTCGTAACCCGCTCCAAACAAGCAAAACCGCTTCCCGCAAGGGAAGCGGTTTTGTTTTGCACAAACACGAACTCGCTGCCTCCACCGTCATCGCCGGAGGCGATTTGAAATCAAGAGGTACGGGGTCCCCGCGAAAGCCGCAGCTTT
>DVKH01000043.1 GCA_018716105.1 Candidatus Fimivivens faecavium
CCCGCTGATATGATGTAATAACCGCAGTGAATTGCCCCTCGGCCCAATCCACCCCGCCAGAGGCGGGGCCTGCGCGGCGGACGCCGCGCGCTGCGCTTGTTGCATCACTTCCGCCCGGCTGCGGCCGGGCCCCGCTGCTCCCGCAGCGGGCGAACCGCTTTGCGGCCCGCTGATATGATACAATAACCGCAGTGAATTGGCCCTCGGCCCAATCCGCCCCGCCAGAGGCGGGGCCTGCGCGGTGGACGCCGCGCGCTGCGCTTGCTGCATCACATCCGCCCGGCTGCGGCCGGGTCCCGCTGCTCCCCGCAGCGGGCGAACCGCTTTGCGGCCCGCTGATATGATACTACTGGCGCCAAGTTTCATTTTTGCTGCAATGGCCGATAACAGGAAAACGAAGAGCCGCCGAAGGGCGGGACGTCAAATAGAAACAGCCGTATCGGCTGTTTTGAATAAAGAAAAGGGGCTGAAGTTATGAATATCTCGATTACCGCGCGCAAAACAACGGTCAAGGATTCTTTTAAAGAGAGGACCGCAAAAAAGCTTGCAAAGTTTGACCGCTTTTTTGACGACGAGGCTTCCGCCGTCGTGACGGTCACCAATGAGCGGGATCGCGAAACGGTTGAAGTGACGATTCACTCGAACGGGATGATCTTCCGCGCCGAAAAAACTGCCGACGACCGGCTCGATGCGCTCGACGGCGTTGTGGACGTCCTGTTTAAGCAGATTGTAAAGAACAAGTCCAAGCTTGAAAGCCGGGTGCGCGCCAAAGCGTTTGAGGACCTTATGCCAGATGACATGGCTTCGGAAGAAGACGAAGCGTATGAGCTTGTCAAACGGAAAAAGTTTATGGTCAGGGCTATGGAAGTGGACGAGGCGATTCTGCAAATGAACATGCTTGGCCATTCGTTCTTCCTGTTCGAAAACCCGGACAGCGGCGAACTCAATATTGTTTACCGCCGCAAGGGCGGGGATTACGGGTTGATTGAGCCGAGCCGCTGACCCAGCCGTACCGGACCTTGTGTGGCCGCGGCCAAGCGCCGCGGCCTTTTTTGAAAGGATAAGCCGATGTCACTGTATACAATCGCCTGCCCCTGCCTGTTCGGACTCGAGAGCGTGCTTTCGGGAGAAATCAAGCGCTTGGGCGGCCAGGATGTGGAAGTTTCCGACGGACGTGTGGTCTTCAAGGGCGGGGAGAAGATGATCGCAAAGGCGAACATCTTCCTCCGGACGGCTGAACGGGTGATGATTGTGGCCGGGAGCTTTCGCGCCGAGAGTTTTTCGGACCTGTTCGACGGCGTCAGCTCGCTCCGGTTCGAAGACTATATTGGAAGCCGAGACGCATTTCCGGTGAAGGGATGGTCGATCAATTCCAAGCTTCACAGCATCCCGGACTGTCAATCGATCATCAAGAAGGCGGTTGCAAAGCGCCTCGGCGGCGTCTATCATCAGCAATGGCTTGCGGAAACCGGCGCGGTTCATCAAATTCAGTTTACCATCCTCAGGGATATTGCGACCATTATGCTCGATACCACCGGAACGGGGCTTCATAAACGGGGCTACCGCCCGACGGCGAACGCCGCCCCAATCAAGGAGACGCTTGCGGCAGGGATCGCCGATCTCGCGCGGGTGAAGGAAAATACGCTTCTGATCGATCCGTTCTGCGGGAGCGGCACGATATTGATCGAGTCCGCGATGAAGGCGCTGAAGATCCCGCCAGGGCTGAGAAGGCGTTTTGCTTCCGAGAGCTGGGGGCTTCTGGACAAGGAGAGCTGGGCCGAGGTGCGGCGCGAAGGCTTTGACGCTGTGATTCGCAACGGCGCGTTTTCGGCGCTGGGAAGCGATCTTTCGCCGGAGGCGGCGGCGCTGGCCAGACGCAACGCGGATGCGGCCGGGGTTGGCGGAAAGATTTCGGCCGTGGCTGCGGATATCCGCGATTTCACTCCCCCGGACGAACCGTTTGTGCTGATCTGTAATCCTCCCTATGGCGAGCGGATGCTCGAACTCAAGGAGGCGGAGGAACTCTACCGGGAGATGGGGAGGGTCTTCCAGCCGAGCGAGGGGAGAAGCTATTACATCATCTCGCCGCATGAACATTTTGAAAAGCTGTTCGGCCGCGCGGCGAGCCGGAGGAGAAAGCTTTATAACGGCATGATCAAGTGCCAATTATATATGTTCTATTGAAGCCCCCGCGGCTGCGGGCCTTTTTTGGTTATATCGAATCTGGATCTGCTGGGCCGGCCTTCAGGGAGCGGCAGGCAATCAAAACGCCCCGTCAGCGACGGGGCGTTTTGATTAGAAGCGGCCTTTAAGCCTTGCTATGTTGAAGCTGGCGCTCGAGCCAGATGGAAGCGATCTGAAGCGCGGGATAAAGCCCGGCCTTTTCGGTGCGCTTAATCACCCGCTGGCTTGTGTGAAGCGTCTCATCGGTGGAAAGAATCTGCACCGAAACCTTGTCGGAAAGCTCAAGATCCTCAAACGATTTATTCGAAAGCACCTGAAGCATTGCGATAAAAGGATCGGCCGGGTTTCCGTAGTAGATGACATTCCCGCTTCGGACCAGCGGCTTTCCCTTATACATCGGAAGGGCGGCCTCTTTGGTTCCTGCCATTTTCATTACCTCCATTCCAAAAATTTTGGGGGCATTTTGTTTTCCCCTTTTGTCTTTGATATAAAATCAGTATACACCAATTTTTGCTTGCTGTAAAGATATCCATTAAATTCCAAAGAAAAGCGCCCCGGCGTTCTAAGCGGGGCGCTCTCTGATTCAATCGTCCAGATAGGATTTCACAAGGATCTGGAGAAGTTCATCCCGGTCGATGCGCCGGATGAGGCTTCGCGCGTTGTTAAAGGTCGTGATATAGGTCGGATCCTCCGAAAGAATGTATCCGACAATCTGGTTGATCGGGTTGTAGCCCTTTTGCTTGAGCGCGTCGTAGACGGCCGTCAGGATCGTGCGGACTTCACTTTCTTTGTCCTCGTAAATCGAAAAGGAACGGGTCGGCTCCTGCATATCATCACCCCTTATCCTTAGTTTAGTACAATTCCATCAAAATTACAAGTAAACATTTTGGAAAGGTTTCCTGTCCATTCTGCGAAAGGCCGGCTTAGGAACGGAGTTCCGCGCCAAGGGCCTTCACCGCGTCGAGCGCGCGGTCCATCGCGGCGGAGACTTCCGCGTCGGTGAGGGTCCGGTCAGCCGCCCGCAGCACGAGGTTAAACGCAAGGCTCTTTTTGCCCTCCGGAATCTGGGAGCCGCGGTAGACGTCGAACAGCTCGGCCGATTCAAGGATGTCCGGAACGGCCGCGCGGATCGCTTTTTCAATGGCCTGGACCGGCAGCTCATCGGAGCAGAGGAGCGCGAGATCGCGCGCCGAGGCGGGATACCGCGGCAGCGGATGATAGACGCCGGCCGGCGCGGCGTTCTTGAGCAGCGACGGGAGCGAGAGCCGCATCAGATAGCAGCGGGCGTCGATCTCATAGTTCTGCGCGACCAGCGGGTGCACCTCTCCGAGGATACCGAGCGTCTCGCCGTTGACCGAGATCGAGGCGCAGCGGCCGGGATGGAAGACGGGGTTGTCTCCAACAGGGGTGACGTCGAAATTGCGGATGCCGGCCTCTTCGAGCAGCGCCTCCGCGACGCCTTTGATCGAATAGTAATCAAAGCCCTCGCCGTAAAGGCCGGCGGTGATCGCCTCAAGCTCGGTTGGGAGCACGTCGGCGTTTTCGCCCGGGATGAATTCCTTTGCAAGTTCGAAGAGCGCGGCCTTTGGATTGCGGTTGTTGTAGTTTTTCGAGAGGATATCAAGCATCGAGCCGAGCGCGGTGGTGCGCATCACGCTCGTATCCTCGCCGAGGGGGTTGAGGATCTCGACCGAACGGCGCAGCGGGCTGTCGGCGGGAAGGCGGAGCTTGTCGTAGGTCTTCGGGGAGACAAAGGTATAGGTCGTAATCTCATAGAGGCCCTGCGCGATCAGGACGCCGACCATCCGGCGCTCGAACTTCTGCTTTTCGGTGAGCATCCCCTGTGCCGAGCCGCGGATGGAGGTGACGGGGATCTTGTTGTATCCATAGAACCGGGCGATCTCTTCGGCGATGTCCGCCTTGTGCTCGACGTCGGCGCGCCAGCTCGGGACGGTGATCTTGTCACCTTCGACGGTGAACTCAAGCGAGCGGAGGATGCGGCGCATCTCTTCGGCGTCGACATCGATTCCGAGGAAGCGGTTGATCCAGTCCGGCTCGAGGGTGAGGACGGCCGGCGCGTGGTCCGCGTGGTCGACGTCGATGATTCCGCCGACGATCTCGCCCGCGCCGAGCAGCTCGACCAGCTCGCAGGCGCGCTCCACGGCGGGGATGCAGAGCATCGGATCGAGGCCCTTCTCAAACCGGGAGGAGCTTTCGGTCCGAAGGCCGAGCTTCCGGGAGGTGGTGCGGACCGATGCGCCGAGGAAGTTCGCGGATTCAAAGACGATTGTGTTGGTGCTGTCGTTGATGCCGCTGTACTCGCCCCCCATCACGCCGGCGACCGCCGAGGGCTTTTCCTCGTCGCAGATGACCAGCATTTCGGGCGAGAGGGTCCGGTTCACCCCGTCGAGGGTGGTGAGGGTTTCGCCGGGGCGGGCGTTGCGGACGATGATTTTGCCGCCCTTCACGTAGCTGATGTCGAAGGCATGCATCGGCTGGCCGTATTCCAGCATCACATAGTTCGTGATGTCGACGATGTTGTTGATCGGCCTCACGCCCGAAGCGCGCAGCCGCTCCCGCATCCAGCGCGGGGAGGGGGCGATTTTGACGTTCTTCGCGACCCTTGCGACATAGCGCGGGCAGAGGCGCGGATTCTCGACCGTGACCGAAAGCAGCTCCGAAATGTCGCCCAGGGCGCGTTTCACCCTCGGCTCGTGCTTCTCGAACGGGACGCCGAAGGTGGCCGAGGCTTCCCGCGCGAGGCCAAGCACCGAGAGGCAGTCCGGGCGGTTCGGGGTGATTTCAAATTCCACGACGGTGTCGTCGAGGCCGATCGCCGCATGGATATCGTCGCCGGGCTTGCAGTCCTCCTGCAGGACGAAGATGCCGTTTGCGTCGGCGTAGGGGAAGTCGTGCTCGGTCAGGCCGAGTTCGCCAGGCGAGCAGAGCATGCCCTGGCTTTCGACGCCGCGGAAATCTGCACTGTGAATCTGTTTGCCGCCCGGGAGCGAAGCGCCGTCGAGCGCGGCCGGGACGAGGTCGCCGGCGGCGAGATTCGTCGCGCCGGTGACGATCTGGAGCGGGGCGGCCCCTCCGACGTCGACCGAACAGACCACGAGGGTGTCCGCGTCGGGATGCTTTTTAATCGAGAGGACCCGTCCGACGACGACGCCCTTGATTTCGTTTCCTTCTTTCGCCCAGCCCTCCACTTTGGAGCCGGACATGGTCATGGCCTCGGCAAACTTCCGCGGCGGCACGTCCACTTTGACAGACTCTGCGAGCCATTTCATCGATAAATCCATTTCTTTGCCACCTCCTAAAACTGTGTGAGGAATCTCAGGTCGTTTTCGAACAGCAGCCGCAGATCGTCGATGTTGTAACGGCGCATCACGATCCGGTCGAGGCCGAGTCCGAACGCGAAGCCGGAGTATTCCTCGGGGTCGATTCCGCAGATGGAGAGAACCTTCGGGTGGACCATGCCGCAGCCGAGGATTTCAATCCAGCCCTCTCCTTTGCAGAGGCGGCAGCCCTCGCCGTGGCAGGAGAAACACATCACGTCCAGCTCGGCAGAAGGCTCGGTGAACGGGAAATGATGCGGGCGAAAGCGCGTGACCGTCTCGGGGCCGTAGAGGCGCTTTGCGAAGGTGTCGAGCGTTCCTTTGAGGTCGGACATGGTGATCCCTTTGTCGACGACCAGCCCCTCGACCTGGTGGAAGAGCGGGGAATGGGTTGCGTCGACCGCGTCGGAACGGTAGACCCTTCCGGGCGCGATGACCCGGATCGGGGGTTTGCGCTGTTCCATCGTGCGGATCTGGACCGGGGAGGTCTGGGTCCGCAGGATGACGTTGTCTGAAATATAAAAGGTGTCCTGCGTATCGCGCGCGGGGTGATCCTTCGGGATGTTGAGCGCTTCGAAGTTGTAGTAATCGGTTTCAACTTCCGGCCCCTCCACAACGTCGAACCCCATGCCGAGGAAAATCTCCTTGAGTTCGTCGAGAACAAGCTGGATCGGATGCCGTCCGCCCATCGGATGATGGGTTCCGGGCATGGTTACGTCGAGCCGCTCGGCGAGGAGGCGCGCGTCGAGTTCTTTGGATTTGAGCTCCTGAAGGCGGCTGCCGAGTTCCGCTTCGATTGCGGCGCGGGTTTCATTCGCAATCTGGCCGATTTCCCTCCGCCCGTCCGGCGAGAGGGCGCCCATGCCCTTTAAAATGGCGGTGAGCTCGCCCTTTTTCCCCAGGTATTTCACCCGGGCCGCCTCGAGCGCCGCGGGATTCCCCGCGGCCGCGATATCCGCCTTCGCGGTAAGGGCGATGCGGCTGAGTGCTTCTTTCATCGTTTGATTCGCTCCTTTCTGTCGGTGAAAACAACAACCCGGTTCACCTTCCGGGGCCGATCATTCGGGGTTTCGCCCTTCCGCCGGCTGGCGGCAGGGCAATAAAAAACCTTTCGTCCCATATGGATTTCCAAATCCACACTGGGACGAAAGGACCTTTGCCCGTTCCGCGGTACCACCCATGTTCCCGCCCTGGAAACGGGCGGACGCTCATGTCTGCCGTAACGGGGCGCGCCGTCCCCGCCTACTGCTTTCCACATGGAGGTTCAGCGGGGCCGCTCGGGAGTGAACTTCGCCGCCACCCGGATCCTGACCGTTTTTTCAGCCGGTGAAACGGTCTCTCTGCGAGGGGGATGGCCGGTTACTCTCTCCGTCAAAGCGTTTGGTTGATTGATTTGCTATATAAGATATCACAATTTCTGTGCGGTTTCAACTAGGTTGGACCGATTTTTTTGGAATTATGACGCAGTCCCAGTGAAAATGCACCCCGGAAAGCTATTTTTCCGGCGGGGCGAATAGAAATAGAGGGTGGAGGGATGTTGATGAAGACAAAACTGATTGGTTTTCTGTTTGCGTTCGCTGTTCTGGCCGGGTGCGGGAAGGCGTCCGGCCCGGACCGATGGGGCGAGCTTGCAGGAATTGTCGCCCAGGCGCCGTTCGCCGCGACGGCCCGGGTCCTTTGGGAGGACGCGGAATATGAAGCCGAGTGCAGCCGGAACGCGCAGGGGGGGCTTTTGCTGTCGCTCCGCTCGGCCGGGCTTTCCGCCCCGGTCGAATACCAGCTTTCCGGCGGCGCCCTGACCATCCGCCAGGGGGAACACGCGCTCACCGTCCGGGAGGACAACGCCCCGGCCGGCTGCGCGGCAATCGCGCTCCGGGATGCGCTCGCCGCGCTCTCGCTGGCGGAGCCGAAGGAGGAGGACGGCAAGATTTTTCTGGAAAACGAAGGCCAGAGCCATTTAATGATGCTTGACGCCGAAAATTATGGTTTTTGCCGTGTGGAACTGCGCGGCGGCTCGTTTGAATTTCAGTCGTTTGCCTATTCCTGAAGATTTGCATTTTCGATCCTCTCGTTTGACCCATCCGACGGACAAAACGCGCTCCGAAAAAATAAGATAAAGAAGGGTAGCTGCGCCGCCATGCCGCCGCGCCGTATTTTGGCGCGGCCCAAACAGGAATTTTGAGATAAGGCTTTGATAAAAGGTCTTGCCGGTCCGATATGACGCCATGATTAAAACTCTTTTACGGCGGCAATGCTATTACTGCGGTGAATTGCGCACTCCCTTTTTCGCCGCGATTTCAACATCGGACGGAGCGTGGTAAAATATGACGGTCAGGAGAGGAGACATCTTCTATGCGGATCTGAGTCCGGTTGTCGGCTCGGAACAGGGAGGTGTACGGCCTGTATTGATCGTACAAAACGATGTGGGAAATAAGTTCAGCCCGACTGTAATCGCAGCGGCGATCACCAGCCAGAGAGATAAAACCAAACTTCCGACCCATATCGAGCTCGACTCCCGCGAATGCGGACTCTCCCGCGATTCGGTGGTGCTGCTTGAGCAGATCAGGACAATCGACAAACGCAGACTGAAAGAAAAAATGGGACGTTTAAATGAAAGCGCGATGATGGAAATCGACCGGGGCCTCAGCATCAGTTTTGGGCTGGGCGCACATGGCGACAGTCATAGATCGCATACATAGCGTTCTGTGTATGTCGCCGAGAAGGTTTGTAATCATTTGTCCAAACGGTTTTGTTCGTTTTAAGACGAAGAGCTCCCGCTGGTTCGGGGGCTCTTTCCGTTTCCCGGCGGGGCGAGGTTGCAAGGATTTGTGAAAAAAGGTATGATGGAAAAAACGGGGGAGGTGGAGCCCATGAAAACGGGGGGCAGGCCGCAGAGGACCGCAGTCGGGCTTTTGCTCGGCGGGCAGTATCGGCTCCGGCACGAGGTTGCGCGCTGCGGCGAGGCCGAGATCTATCTCGCGGACGACCAGAAGACCGGCGCGCGGGTGACGGTTTATGAGTTTTTCCCGCCCAAAATCCTCAGCCGCGACCCGAAAACCGGAAAAATCGCCGCGAAACCCGGTTGCGAGGTGATGATGAAATCGCTTTCCTCCGATTTTGAAGAGCTCTATCTCTATCTCAAGGAGATCGGTCAATCGGAAAAACGCGAGGGAAGGGTCGTCCCCGTAACCGAGGTGTTCCGGGAAAACGGGACCATCTACGCCGTGGCGGAGCCGTTTGAAGCCGAATCGTTCGACGATTATCTCGCGCGGCTGGGCCAGCCGATGAGCTGGCTGCGGCTCAAAAAGGCGATTGCGCCGCTGGTTGCGACCCTCGGGCGTATGCATGCGGACGGCGTTTATCACCGGGGCATTTCGCCGGACACCGTTTTGGTCGATCCCGACGGAAAGTTCTGGCTTTCCGGGTTTTCAATTCCGGCCGCACGGACCGCCGGCAGCGAGATCGACGCGACGCTGTATTTCGGCTACAGCGCGCCGGAACAATATGCTTCGAACAGCTGGCAGGGGGCGTGGAGCGACGTTTATTCGCTTGCGGCGCTCTGCTACCGCGCGCTGACTGGCACCACGCCGGTCGAGTGGAGACAGCGCGGGGAGGGGCGGGTTTTGATCCCGCCGGCCGAGCTTTCTCCCTCGGTTCCGGATCAGGTTTCCAATGCGCTGGTGACCGCGCTGTCGGTCAACCTCAGAACCCGCTATAAAACGGTAGAGGAGTTCTGGTGCGGCCTTCTCTCCGGACCGGGGGATGGGACGGCGGTCTATGCGAGGCCAATTCTCCCGCCGATCGACCGGACTCGCCCACGGAAGGGGAGCAGGGTCGAAACAGCGCTCTGGCTTCTCGCGGTCTGCGCGATGGTGATCATCTGTTCCGCGGCGGCGATCCGGATTGTGTACCGGGACGTCCTGCTCCCGCTGTCCTCTTCCGCTTCGGAACCGGCGCCGGGAGGGGAAAACAGCCTTCCGCCGGAGGGGGCAGGGGAATCCTCGTCCGAACCGGAACCGGAACCGCCAGAGATCGTGGTGCCGAATCTGGTTGGGACGCATATCGACACGGTGCGTGACAATCCGCTTTACGAAAATCTGTTTACCTTCGAAGTTCAGTGGGATTATTCCGAGACGAGGCCGGTGGGCGAGGTGATGGCGCAGGACCCGAAATCCGGCGAAAAGCCGGGGAGCGGCGGGGTGATCACCGTGTTGGTCAGCAAGGGAACCGAGATGATTTCGATGCCGACGGTGGTGGGCGTCGATCTTGAACGTGCGGGCCAGATCCTGGGCAGCCTTGGGATCAGCTATGAGGTTGAGACGCTGGTGGACGACACGACCATGCCAAACACGGTGGTGGAATCGAGCGTAGAGCCGGGAACCGTTCTCTACCGGACCAGGGACAAGGTGACGTTGACGGTGACAAAGCTGATGGAATGAGCGCTTATAGAGCCAAAAAAGCCCGGGCCATTTGGTCCGGGCTTTTTTAAGTTCGCTTTGGCCAGCGGAAAACTCAGTCGCTGACGTAGGGCAGGAAGGCCAGGTGGCGGGCGCGCTTGATCGCGGTGGTCAGCTGGCGCTGATGCCGGGCGCAGGTGCCGGTCACGCGGCGGGGGACGATCTTTCCTCTGTCTGAAAGATATCTCCTCAGGCGGGGAACGTCCTTATAATCGATGTCGTGGATTTTATCGACACAGAAAGCGCAGACCTTTTTTCTGCCCTTGCGGCCGCCGCGACGGTTTTCTCTGGGTTCTCTTTCGGTTCTTTCCACGGTTACTCTCCTCCTTACACAGTTTGTAGAGCGTTAGAACGGAAGGTCGTCATCGTCTTCCACCACTTCAAAATCCCCCGCGGAGCCGCTGGCGTAGGAAACGCCGCCGTTCTGGGCGGGAGAGGGCGCGGAATAACTGTCGTTCGCAGGATGATAGGAACCGGCGCCGCCGCCGGCCGCCGCCCTGGATTCGACGAAGAACACGCGGTCGGCAACGATCTCAAACGCGGTGCGTTTGTTGCCGTCCTTATCGGTGTAGTCGCGGGTCTGAATTGATCCGTCTACGCCGATTGCGCGGCCCTTTTGGAAATATTTGCAGACAAATTCCGCCTGCTTTCTCCAGCAAACGATGGTCAAAAAATCCGCCTTGCGTTCGCCGCCGTTCATAAATGGGCGGTCGATCGCGATCCGGAAGGTCGAGACGGGGACGCCCTGCGGCGTCGTGCGCATTTCGGGGTCGGCGACAAGCCTGCCGATCAAAATCGCCTTGTTGTACATCCTGCTTCCTCCTTAGTCGTCGTTCTTGACGACGATCAGAGAGCGGAGCACACCGTCGGTGATCTTGTAGATTCGGTCGAGCTCAGCCGGGAACTCGGGCGCGCTGGAAAACTCTACAAACAGGTAGTGACCTTCGGTCTCGTCTTCGATCGGGTAAGCGAGTCTGCGCTTGCCCCATTCTTCGACGTTGGTGATCGTACCGTTTGCGCTGATGAGGCTCTTGAATTTTTCAACGATCTCGGGAATGCCTTCCTCGCCGAGCTTGGTGTTGAAAATTGCGACGGTCTCATAGTTTGCACTGGTCTTTGCCATTGTCAAAACACCTCCTTCTGGACATAAGGCCCTGCACGGGCTGCGCAGAGCAAGGATGACGCTTTCAAAAGGAAAGCGTAACAGATAAAATATAGCAGGGTTCGAAGGGCTTGTCAAGAAATCAGGTAAACTTTTGTACTGATTTTATGATAATGCGACGGATTTAGAGGGAAGCGGCCATCCGGCGGATCAATTCCCGCACTTCCGGGCCGATTTCAGGGTGGGAAACGCCGACGGTGAGGATTGCCTCGATGATACCGGCTTTGCTCCCCATGTCGAAGCGGGTCCCGGAATATTCGACGCCGATCATCCCCTCGCGCACGGCGAGTTCCCGCATTGCGTCGGTAAGCTGAATTTCGCCGCCTGCACCTGGGGCGGTCCGCTCGAGGATTTCGAAGATGGAAGGAGGGAGCACCACCCGCCCGATGATCGCATATGGACTCATGACCTGGTCGGGCGAGGGCTTTTCGATCATGTCGCCGACCTGTTTTTCCCCGTCGGGTCCGGTTTCATAGCGGACGGAAGAGTATTTGCCGATTTTGTCGAGCGGGATTTTCTTAAGGCCCAATACGCCTTTACCATACCGCTCGAAGGCTTCGCAGAGTTCGCCGGTCGCGGATTTTTCCCCGATGACCACATCGTCGCCGTAGAGGACGGCGAACGGATCGTCCCCGGCGAAGGATTTCGCGCAGAGAACCGCATGGCCGAGGCCCTTGGTTTCCTTCTGGCGGACGTACTGGATGTTTGCGATGCGGGAGATCCCGGCTACTTCATCGCAAAGGGCCTGCTTGCCGCTCCTGAGAAGCCGCTCCTCGAGTTCGGGGGCGCGGTCGAAGTGATCCTCCATCGCCGACTTTCCGCGGCCGGTGATGATCAGGATATCGGTGATTCCTGCGGCGGCGGCCTCCTCGACGATATACTGGATCGCGGGTTTGTCGACGATTGGGAGCATTTCTTTGGGGATCGACTTGGTGGCGGGAAGCACGCGGGTTCCGAGGCCTGCGGCGGGAATGACGGCTTTGGTGATTTTCATATCGCTTTTTTTCTCCTCGTTCTATCTGTTAAATCAGGGTTGCGGCAAAATAGCCGAGGCCCGAAATCGCGAAAGAGGTGATCATCAGCGCCAGGACGACCGCAAGGATGTTGACGTTGCCTTTATAGTAGAGCGCGGAGTAATAGTCCCGGCTTCCGACCCGCTCGGCAAAGGAGGCGCGCATCTGTCCGACCGTCAGGATAGCTTTCCGGAGGTAGAGTTTGTTGGCGAACAGCGCGCAGACCGCCGCTGTGAGGATGTTCACGAGATTTCCGAAGATCAGCGAGATGACGATGGAGCTGGCGAGCATCTCCGGCGGGAAATCGGCGAAGAGCTGGGGCGCCATTTCCCGAAGCTGCGGGATGGCGGCCGGAATCGAATAGGCGGTGGAGAACAGATAGAACGAAAGGATCGCCGCGCCGTAGCCATACATTTTGCGGTAGAAAAAGTAGAACGGGCCGAAGAAAAACGCGCACCAGTTCCAGCTGATTTTTCCAGGGGCATTCAGGAGGAGCTGGAACTGCCGCAGAAAATAGTAAGCGCCCGAACCGACAAACGCCGAAAGCTCGTGCGCGGAGACGCCGTTGATCTCCCATTGATCGACGGCTTCCACCCGGCGCTGGGCCGTCTCGCCGGCGCTGCCGCCGGGGAGCTTCACCCGGCCGCCGAACAGTTCCCGCTCGCCCAGAGGGGCGTCGCCGAGACGGGAGCCGCACATCTGGCAGAAGCTCGACGCCTTGGGGTTGACGGTATTGCAGTTCGGGCAGGTCACCGTTTCGCCCGCGGCGACCTTTTGCGCGACCGGCGGCTTCCAGGAGAAGTCGGGCGCGTGTTTTTCCTCCAGTTCACAGCGGCCGGCCTCCTGGTAGCAGGCGCGGTGATACGGGGCCCCGCAATCCGGGCATACTACGATATCATCGCTGTCGTTAAATAATTTCCTGCAGTGGGTGCAGGGAACGCCGTTATATAGTTTCAAATCATTCACGCTCCTTGATTTCTCATTATAGCGGATGATCGGGACAAATCCAATCACAAATTTGTAAACATG
The DNA here is from genome assembly GCA_018716105.1 of Candidatus Fimivivens faecavium. Taxonomy (GTDB): domain Bacteria; phylum Bacillota; class Clostridia; order Oscillospirales; family Ruminococcaceae; genus Fimivivens; species Fimivivens faecavium. The sequence goes on from DVKH01000043.1 coordinate 13,184, forward strand.
CGGATGGCTGTTGCCCTGCCGGCCCGACAGGGCAGGGGGCTTTTCGAGCCGGCCGGGGAAAAAGAAAAGCGCCCGCTTTACAATCGTTTGATTGTGAATTATAATTTCCCTAGTTATGCCCCGTTTTGGAGAGAATCAAACCTGCCGGCCGCTCGGCCGCCGATACGGCGCGGGCGTTTGCCGGATGCGAGAGCCGACGAGAAAGGAATGATCAACATACTGCAATTCGAAGAACTGCGCCTTGCGCTTCAGGGACTTGAGCCCCAGCTCAAAGAACTGAGCGAGGCGCTTGGATACGAAAAACTCAAAGAACAGGTCGCAGAGCTCGAGGAAAAGACGACTGCGCCGGGATTTTGGGATAATGTGGAGCTGTCTCAGAGGGTCCTGACCGAAACCAAACAGAAAAAAGACGTGATCGAGGACTATGATTCGCTTTTGTCCTCCTATGACGATGTGATGACGCTGATTGAAATCGCTTTGGAGGAGAAGGACGAAAGCCTTTATGACGAGGCGAAAGAGGGGTTTGATCACATCGCGGCGAAGCTCGATGAGATGAAACTTGCCACCCTTCTTTCCGGCGAGCACGACTCAGCGAACGCGATCCTCACCTTCCATGCGGGGGCGGGCGGGACCGAGGCGCAGGACTGGGCGCAGATGCTCTACCGCATGTACACCCACTGGGCCGAGCGGCACGGCTTTTCCTACCAATTGATGGACTATCTGGAAGGGGACGAAGCGGGCCTCAAGTCCGCTTCAATCATGATCGAAGGACACAACGCCTATGGCTATCTCAAATCGGAAAACGGCGTTCACAGGCTGGTGCGGGTTTCGCCGTTCGACGCCTCCGGGCGGAGGCATACCTCGTTTGCGTCGCTTGAGGTGATGCCGGAGATTTCGGACGATGTTGAGATCGAGATCCGTCCCGAGGACATCAAGATGGACGTCTACCGCGCGAGCGGAGCAGGCGGCCAGCACGTCAACAAGACCTCTTCGGCGGTCCGGCTGACCCACATCCCGACCGGGGTGATCGTGGCCTGCCAGAACGAGCGCAGCCAGCATCAGAACCGCGAGATGGCGATGAAGATGCTCCGCTCCAAGCTGATGGAGATCAAGGAACGCGAACATCTCGACCGGATCGAGGACATCAAGGGCGTCCAGAAGGAAATTGCCTGGGGTTCGCAGATTCGTTCCTATGTCTTCATGCCGTATACGATGGTTAAAGACCACCGAACCGGCTTTGAAACGGGAAACGTCAACGCGGTGATGGATGGCGGCCTTGACGGCTTCATCAATGCGTATCTGAAGGCGGCGAGCCTCGGGACGCTTGGAAAAACGGACGACTGAAAAAATTAAGGCAGAAACGCCGGCGGGCGGTGTACCGCCCTGCCGGGTAGTGGGCCGACGGCTTGACAAGGGCCGCCGGTTGTGCTGTCGCAGAGGGATTGACGATGAAAAAAAGATCTTTATTTGCCATGCGCGTATGCTGCGCGGTCATGTCGTTATCGCTGATTCTGTCCGGCTGCGTCCAAACGGACGAGCCTTCCTCTCTGCCGGAGAGCGTTTCCTCTTTGGAAGCGGAGAGCGGTTTTGGCGGCGATCCGGTTTCAGGGCCGCAGGGAGAATCCGCGCCGCAAGCGCAGGAGCCTTCCGCGCTTGAGGCGGTCGACCTTTTCGAAGGCGAATTCTCCTTCAAAAAGCCGAAAAGGCCGATCCCGTCAGCGCCCAATATCCTATTTCTCGGAAACAGCTATACGTTTGCCAACGACCTTCCGGCGATGTTCGAAGCCCTTTCCTGGAGCGGGGGATTTCGCGCGGACGTCTATGAATTGACCGACGGGAGTTACCGTCTCGAATATTTCGCCGATCCTGAGGATGAACTCGGCGCAAAGGTCTATGAAGGGCTGACCCAATACGACTGGGATTATGTGATTCTCCAGGAACAGAGCCGGGTGCCCACCATCGAGGCGGAGACGATGATGTATCCCGCCGCCCGGACGCTCGACGCATTGATTCAAAATGCGGACGGCCAGACGGTGTTTTTGATGACCTGGGCTTATCGGGACGGGGATGACCTGACCGGGTACGGTATCCGCAAAAAGACCACCCGGGAGGAAATGCAGGCCGAGCTTTTCATGGCCTATGATACGATCGCCAGGGAGCTTGACGCGCTGCTCTCGCCCGCGGGAGCGGCCTTTATCCGGTTTGCAAAGGAGCATCCGGAAGTGGAACTCTGGGATCCGGAAGACGGGATGCATCCGACGGCTGCGGGCAGCTATCTCGCGGCGTGCACGCTGTATGCGACGCTGTACAATGAATCGCCCGTCGGATTGGAGTACACCGCGGAACTTGAACCGGAGACGGCACAGGCGCTTCAGCGCTGCGCCGCGGACCTGGTGCTTGGCGAAACGGAGGAAGAACAGGCCGAGACAGATTCCTCTGACGGTCTGGCCGCATAATAGATGGATCAACAAAGGAACGCCCGCAGGCAGTGCCTGCGGGCGTTTTGATTTCTTTGCGTTTTTACGGGTTAGTGTTTGTCAATCGCTTTCTGATAGAGTTCCAGCATGAATTTCGCGATCCGCACGCTGCTCTTATCGGCGACCGAAGCGCGGACCGAGGCTTTGAGCGCGTTTTTTTCGCCGGGGGGGAGATCGCGGAGCATGCGGAGATAGCCGGCCATCTCTTCGCCGGTTTCGTAGATCCAGCCGTTGACCCCAACCTGAATCTGGTCGCGGTTGTCAGGATCGAGAATCTGGAGGACGGGCAGGCCCGAGGCCATCCCCTCGAGCATTGAAATCGAATACATCTCGCTGGTCGAGGCGGTTGCGTAGCAGTTGCAGGCCGCATAATAGGGGGGGAGCTGTTCGTGCGGGATCGCGCCGGTGAAGACGGCGCGGCCGCCGAGGCCGAGGCGCTCGGCATAGCCGCGGAACTCGTCGAGAAACGGGCCGCCGCCGATGACCAGAAGGTAGATGTTGTCTTCAGCCGCCGTATTCTTGCTGAGCATTTCCATCAGGCGGTCGATGCCCTTTTCTTTCCCGATGCGCCCGACAAAGCAGGCGACGAACGCGCCCTTTGGGATGCCGTATCGCTCGCGCACGGCGTCGCGTTCTTGCTGCGTCGTCGCGTCTTCGGCGTAGGATTCGAGTTCAACCGAGTTGGGGATGATGTAGATTTTCCGGTTGACCCCCGCGCCGTGTATGTAATCCTCGCATTTTTTGGATGGGCCGGTGATGATGTCGGCCCGGCGGGAGAGAAATCGGATGTACTGGTGGGAAATGCGCTTGACAATGTCGGTAAGAGGCCCCGGCGCGATATAATAGATGTAATCGTCGTACATGGTGTGGAGCGTGTAGACGAGCGGGATGTTCATGGCGCGGGAGGCCCGGATCCCGGCAATGCCCATCGAAAACTCGTTTTGGATGTGGATGATATCTGGGCGAAACTCCTCGACCAGTTTTTTACGGGTTCCGCTGAACGGGGAGGAGACGCCGTAATTGTAGATTTTTTTGAGTTCGAGCGCGGGGCAGCGAAGCACGCCGTTTTCGATCTTATGCTCTGTCACATGGACGTCGGTGGTCACGATCAAAACTTCGTGGCCAAGCGCTTCCAGCCCTTCTTTCAGAATTTTGATATGGGTGACAACGCCGTTGATGTAAGGCAGATAGGTTTCGGTGAAGATCGCAATTTTCATCGGGTGGATTCCTCCGTTTTTTCAGCAAAGCGGATGCCGCGGGACAAGGCGGTTTGTCTGTTTTTGCCGTCCGCCGGCTAAAAGTCCGCTGATAGTATATCATCAAACGGCCCAAAGGGCAATCGTCCGGCGAAATTTTAAGGGAGGGGAAATTCGGTTTGAAATGGCCGTGTATATCAGGTATAATATGATATCAAGAATACAGGGAACAAAAAGCGGGAGGAACTGCGGGACAGCCGGATTTTCCGGCGGTACAGAATGGAGCTGAAATATGGTTTACAAGTATAAAATTTCGATTGCTAAACTGATCGAAAGTTTTTCTCTCACCCCCCTTTATCTGCCGGCCGATCCGGCGGAATTGTACATCCGTTCTTCGGACGTCAACCGTCCGGGACTGCAGTTCGCCGGTTTTTTTGACGTGTTCGACGAGCACCGGACCCAGATCATCGGAAAAAGCGAACTGACCTACCTTCAGAACCTCGACCCGGCGAAGGCGCAGGAGCGGATCGATTCGCTTTTTGAGCTCAAACCGCCCGCTGTCATCATCTCGCGCGGATTTGAGGCCCCTCCCGGCATGGTTGACGCGGCGAGAAGGCACGGGGTTCCGCTGCTCTCCACCAAAGATCAGACCTCGAGCTTTATGTCTTCGCTGATTCTGGAATTGTCGGTGGATCTCGCGCCGAGGATCACGCGGCACGGGGTGCTTTTGGAGATCTTCGGCGAAGGGGTCCTGCTCCTCGGCCACAGCGGCATCGGCAAGAGCGAGACGGCGGTTGAACTGATCGTGCGCGGCCACCGCTTGATCGCGGACGACGCGGTGGAAATCCGAAGGATTTCCTCAAAGCTCCTCGTCGGTTCCTCGCCGGACAATATCCGCCATTTCATGGAACTGCGCGGAATCGGCGTCATCAATGCGAGAAGGCTGTTCGGCATGAAGGCGGTCAAGATGACCAGCAAGATCGACCTGATCATCCAGCTTGAACAGTGGAACGACGATAAGGTCTATGACCGCCTCGGTACGGAGAACGAATATATGGATATCCTGGGGCTGAAAATCCCGGCGCTGACCATTCCGGTCAAGCCCGGCCGGAACCTCGCCGTGATCGTCGAGACCGCGACAATGAACCAGCGTCAGAAAAAGATGGGCTATAATCCGGCGCGGGAGTTGATGAAGGGCCTTGGGATGGCTGCGGAAGACCTGCCGCCGATCGAAAAGATCATCACAAACGACTATTGGGATTTCTGACAAGGAAACGGCCGATGGGAGGGCTTTGTCTTCAATGGGGAAAACACGATCTGCGCTTATTGCGCGCGCGGCCGCGCTTGGGATCGAGGTGCGGTTTGACGAGGCGATGAGCCTGCACACCTCGTTCCGGATCGGCGGGCCGGCCGACCTGTTTTTTTTGCCGAAGGACGTTGAGGAACTCGCCCGCGCGCTTCGGTTCTGCCGCGGGGAGGGACTCCAGTATGTTCTGTTGGGGAACGGTTCCAACCTTCTGGTTTCAGACGGGGGATTCCGGGGCGCGGTGATTGCAACAACCCGGTATCTGGGCGGGATTTCCTGTGAGGGGACGGAGCTGGCCGCCGGGGCGGGGGCGCCTTTGAACCTTCTTGCGCACCGGGCGCGGAAGGAGTCGCTGACCGGGCTTGAGTTTTCCTATGGAATTCCGGCGTCGGTGGGCGGCGCGGTGTTTATGAACGCCGGGGCCTACGGCGGGGAGATGAAAGACGTTGTGAGCGAGGTTTCGTACCTCGACCCGGAAGCGGATTTCGCGCTTCGGGCCATTCCGGCGGATCAGGCGGGCTTTTCTTACCGGCACAGCTTGTTTCACGAAAACGGAGGGGTTATTGTCGGGGCGCGTTTTTCGCTGTCACGGGGCGATCCCGAACAGATCCGCGCGGTCATGGAAGAGACGATGGCCAAGCGCAAAGCGAAGCAGCCGCTGGAGCTTCCGAGCGCGGGGAGCACCTTTAAGCGGCCCGAAGGGGCCTATGCCGCGGCGCTGATCGACCGGTGCGGGCTCAAGGGCCGCAGGGTTGGGGGCGCAATGGTGAGCGAGAAGCACGCGGGGTTTCTGGTTAACGCGGGCGGCGCGACCGCCGAAGACGTTCTGCGCCTTGTGGAAACGGTTCGGGAAACAGTTCTGCGCGAGACGGGCTATGTACTTGAGATGGAGGTCCGCCGGATCTGAACGGCGGAGAGAGGGCGAAGAATGGAATTTTTGCTGGTGACCGGCCTTTCCGGGTCGGGAAAATCGCAGGCGATTCATGTGCTGGAAGACATCGGCTTTTTCTGCATCGACAATATCCCGCCCGAGCTGATAGGAAAGTTCTTTGAACTCTGCCGAAAGACCGATCCGAACGGCCGCTACGCGGCGGTTATCGACATCCGCAGCCAGTCGATCTTCGGGGATCTTTCGAAGGATCTCGCCGCGATGCGCAGCGCGGACGGGAACATCCGGCTTTTGTTCCTCGACGCGGACGACGCGGCGATTATCCGGCGTTATAAGGAGACGCGCCGCCGCCACCCGCTGATGGCGGACGGGATAAAGAGTTTCGCCGAGGCCGTCGCCAAGGAGCGGCGGATCCTGGCCCCGGTGCGGCAGAGCGCGGACATTGTCTGCGATACGACGCTGCTTTCGGCCGCGCAGCTCCGGGAGCGGATCCTTTCGCTCTTTGAAAAGGACGGCCGGAACCAGGGGATGACCTCGGCGGTGATGTCGTTCGGGTATAAATACGGCATTCCGGCGGATGCAGACCTTGTGTTCGACGTGAGGTGCCTCCCCAACCCGTTTTATGTTAGCGAGTTGAGGCCGCTAAACGGCACGGACCCCGCAGTGAGCGGCTATGTGTTCGGCTTCGAGGAGTCGGACCGGCTTTATCAGAAGATCAGGGATTACATCGATTATTCCTATCCGCTTTATGAGAAGGAAGGGAAGACCCATCTGGTGATCGCGTTCGGCTGCACCGGCGGCCAGCACCGCTCGGTCGCGTTTGCACAGCGGCTTTATGCTGATCTTCTTCAAGCGGGGCGGGAGACCAGCGTTAACCACCGGGATTATAAGAAATAAAGCGGCTGCCAGATCACACAAAGAATTGAATTTTCCGGCCAAAATGAGGGATGGAAGTTGTCCTACGCAAAACAGGTGAAGGAAGAGATTTTTGATCAAAAACCGCTTCGCGGCGTTGGGCGGCGGTGGTTTTCGCTCGGGCTGCTGCTGTTTTCAAAGCAATATTCCCCGGAGGAATTCTTCTGCGCGACAGAGCATGCGGCGGTCTCCAAACTGTACAGTTTTGCGGTGCGCGACCTGGCAGGGACGAGGCCGGAGCTTTCGATCTTTCCCGCGGCGCGCGGGGAGACTGTTTACACCCTTTCGCTCCGCGGCGCAGCGGCCTGCAAAAAGGTGACGGAGGAGCTGAGCCCGGAAGCGGAGCAGCTTTCCGAAGGGGATTTTTCGCAGGCGGAGCTGCATGCGTTTCTCTCGGGCGTGTTCATGGCCTGCGGGACGGTCAGCGAACCGGCGAAAGGCTATCATATGGAGTTTCTGCCGCCGGGGGACGGCCTCTGCGACCTGTTGTTTGAGCTTCTCTCCACCGCGGGATACCCGCCGAAATCCACGGTGCGGAGAAAGCAGACGGTCCTCTATTATAAAGAGAGCGAGCCGATCGAGGACATTTTGACCATGATCGGGGCGGTCAATTCTTCGCTTGCGCTGATGGAGACAAAGGTCTATAAAGACCTTAGAAACCGCGCGAACCGGGCGACCAACTGTGAAACCGCAAATATCGACAAACAGGTGCGGGCGGCCCGGCAGCAGGTTGACGACATCCGTCTCGTGCTGGAACACAAAGCGGGGAAAAAGCTGTCCCCAGAGCTTCTGACCCTCTGCGAGGTGCGGCTGAAAAACCCGGAGGCGTCGCTCAGCGATCTGGCCGAGATGCTTTCGATCTCCCGCTCGGGCGTCAACCACCGGCTCCGGCGGATCGCGGCCATTGCCGGGGAAATCAGAGAACTGCTGGGATCTGCGGAGGCTGGACAGAAAGGAACGCGGTTATGAAAGATTTTGCCCATCTCCATGTGCATACCGAATACAGCCTTCTGGATGGAGCCTGCCGGATCGACCGGCTGATCGACCGGGTGAAGGAGCTTGGACAGAGCGCCGTCGCGATCACCGACCACGGTGTGATGTACGGCGTCGTCGATTTTTATAAGAAGGCGAAGGCGCTCGGCGTCAAGCCGATCATCGGGTGCGAGGTTTACGTTGCGCCCCGCAGCATGGAGGACCGGGTTTACCGGCTCGACTCTTCGCCGCATCATCTTGTGCTGCTCTGTGAAAACCAGACTGGGTATCAAAATTTAATCTCGCTGGTTTCGCGCGGGTGCATCGACGGGTTTTACAACCGTCCGCGGGTGGACCTCGGCCTGCTCGCAAAAAAATCGGAGGGGCTGATTGCGCTTTCGGCCTGCCTTTCCGGGAATATTCCGCGGCTTCTCGTCAAAAACGACTACGAAGGCGCGCGGGAAACCGCCAGGCGGTATCTCGAAATCTTTGGGAAAGACAACTTCTTTATCGAACTGCAAAACCACGGCATCCCCGACCAGGAGCGGATCCTGCCGCAGCTCATTCGGCTTTCGAAGGAACTCGGCGTCGGGCTTGTCGCGACCAACGACGCCCATTACATAAAAAAAGAGGATTCCAGGATGCAGCGGGTGCTGACCTGCATCCAGCTCAACCAGACCATCGACGAGGGCGGGGAGATGGAATTTCCGACCCAGGAATTCTATATCAAATCCCGCGGGGAGATGGAACAGGCGCTGCCGAACCTCGAAGATGCGATGGACAATACGGTGAAGATTGCCGAACGCTGCAATGTAGAATTCGAGTTCGGAAAACTCCGCCTGCCGGTGTTTCACGCGCCGGACGGGGAGGACAACACGGCCTATTTCCGGCGCAAATGCTGGGAAGGGTTTGAAACCCATTACGGCAGTCAGGCGCCGGAGGAGTATAAAGAGCGCCTTTCTTACGAACTGGGCGTGATTGAGTCGATGGGTTATGTCGACTATTACCTGATCGTCTACGACTTCATCGCCTATGCAAAAAGCAAGGGGATTCCGGTCGGCCCGGGGAGAGGTTCGGGCGCGGGGAGCCTTGCGGCTTACTGCATCGGCATCACCGGCATCGACCCGATGCGGTTCCACCTGATCTTCGAGCGTTTCCTCAACCCCGAGCGGATCAGCATGCCCGATTTTGACGTGGATTTCTGCTATGTGCGTCGGCAGGAGGTCATCGACTATGTGGTTGAGCGGTACGGCTCTGACCATGTCGCGCAGATCATAACCTTCGGGACTATGGCTGCGAAGGCGGCGATCCGCGACACCGGGCGTGCGCTCGGCCTTCCGTATCAGATGGTGGACAGCATCGCAAAGCTGGTCCCGGGGACGCTTGGGATGACGCTTGACCGGGCGCTGAAGGTCTCGAAGGAGCTTTCCGACGCCTATCAGGGCGACGAAAAGGTGAAAGACCTCATCGACACCGCGCGGAGCCTCGAGGGGATGCCCCGGCATGCCTCAACCCACGCGGCGGGCGTCGTGATCACCGATCATCCGGTGGAAAGCTATGTCCCTTTACAGAAGAGCGACGAGGCGATTGTCACCCAGTTCCCGATGGGAACCCTCGAAGAGCTCGGGCTTCTGAAGATGGACTTTCTCGGCCTTCGGAACCTGACGGTGATCAACGATGCGGAGAAGATGATCCGAAAGCGCGTTCCGGATTTTTCAATGGAGCGCGTTCCGCTGGATGATCAGAAGGTCTATCAGATGATCTCAAAGGGCCTGACCGAGGGGGTATTCCAGTTCGAATCGGCGGGGATGAAGCAGGTGCTTGTCCGCTTGAGGCCGGAGCATATGGAAGATCTGATCGCGGTCATTTCGCTCTACCGCCCAGGGCCGATGGATTCGATCCCGCGGTATATCCAAAACCGGCACAATCCGGAGATGGTGACCTACCGGCATCCCACACTCGCGCACATCCTCGACGTGACCTATGGGTGCATCGTCTACCAGGAGCAGGTCATGCAGATCTGCCGCGAACTCGCGGGGTTTTCCTATGGGCGGGCGGACCTTGTCCGGCGCGCGATGAGCAAAAAGAAAAAGAGCATCATGGAAAAGGAGCGGCAGAACTTCATCTACGGCCTGAAAAACGAGGATGGGACGGTGGAGTGCCCGGGCTGTGTTGCAAACGGCATTCCAGAGGATATCGCGAGCGCAATTTTCGACGAGATGGACGCCTTTGCCTCCTATGCGTTCAATAAATCCCATGCGGCGGCCTATGCGCATGTATGCTATCAGACGGCGTATCTCAAATGCCACTATCCGAAAGAATATATGGCGGCGCTTTTGACAAGCGTTCTCGACTACACGCCAAAAATGGTTTCCTACATCAACGAATGCGAACGGATTCACCTGCGCGTTCTTCCGCCCGACGTGTTCGAGAGCCAGGAGGAATTCACCGCCGTCGGCGAGGGGATCCGGTTTGGCCTTCTCGCGGTCAAGAACATCGGCCGGAATTTCGTCAGGCTCCTGCTCGCCGAGCGGGAGAAGGGGAAGTTCGAGAGCTTTCAGGATTTCTGTGAGCGGATGTATGACAAGGAACTCAATAAGCGGACGCTCGAGAGCCTGATCAAATGCGGCGCGCTCGATCAATTCGGCTACAACCGCCGTCAGCTTCTCTCGAGCTATGAGGCGGTGCTCGCCGACATCGAGCAGACAAGGCGCGAAAACGTTGCGGGGCAGATCAACCTGTTCGACCAGCCGGAGGCGGCGCAGGCGGGCGGAAGGCATGTCCAGATCCCGCCGATGCCCGACCTGGAACAAAATGTGAAGCTCAAGATGGAGAAGGAGACGATCGGGCTTTATGTCTCGGGACACCCGCTCTCCCAGATGCGGGAGCTGATCGACGCGCTTCCCTCCACGCCGATCGCTTCGATCCTCGAGGCGCCGGGACAGCCGGACGGCGGGATTCGGGACGGCTCAGTGGTGAATGTCGCCTGCGTCGTGACCGGAAAGCGTCTCCGAACCACCAAAAAAGACGAGACGATGGCCTTCTGCGACGTCGAAGACCTGACCGGCGGGCTCGTGGCGCTGGTGTTCCCGCGGATCCTATCCCAGTATGCGCAGATTCTTGTTCCAGAACAGATGGTTTATCTGACGGCGAAGGTCTCGTTTCGGGAGGATGAGGAGCCGACCCTGATCTGTGAAAACGTCGTTCCGCTGTCTGAGGCGGGTTCGCCGAAAAATCAGGCGGCGGCCTCTCCGTCCGGCAAAAAAAACGCGAAGCGGCCCGGGCTCTACCTCAAACTACCGTCCAGGGAGCATCCGAAGATGAAGCGGACCCGCCGCTTGCTCGCAGTGTTCGAAGGGCATACGCCGGTATATATGTATTTTGAGGACGAGAAAAAGCTGATGGTCGCGCCGAGGGATCTCTGGTGCGACGTCTGCGGCGTCCTTGTAGTGGAACTTAAGGAGCATCTCGGTGAGAAAAACGTAGCGGTTGTGGAATAATATCCTTGCAGAAACCGAAAAACTGCCCCGGGCAAAACCATAGCGCCGCGACGCGCGGCGGGAATGCCGGGGCTTGCCCGCAATTTGCAGACGGCAGAAACAGAACGGGGGGAACGGCCACGGAGACGAAACAAAGGACGATCGGCGTGCTGACCAGCGGCGGAGACGCGCCGGGGATGAACGCCGCGGTCCGGGCGGTGGTCCGGATGGGGATCAAATCCGGGTTCCATGTGATCGGGATTGAGCGCGGCTACGCCGGCCTTTTGGAGAACGAGATGCGCGACATGCATCTTCGAAGCGTAAGCGATATCCTTCAGCGCGGCGGGACGGTTCTGTATTCGGCGCGCTGCCCGGAATTCAAGGAAGAGTGGAACATCGCCCGCGCAAAGGAAATCTGCGAAGGGGCCGGGATCGAGGCGCTGGTCACCATCGGAGGGGACGGGACCTTTCGGGGCGCCTTGGAACTGACCCGGCGCGGGCTCCCATGCATCGGGGTACCGGGCACCATCGACAACGACATTGCGGCTTCGCAATACACGGTCGGCTTCGATACGGCGATCAATACAGTGGTCCAGATGGTGGACCGGGTGCGGGATACCTCGCAGTCGCACGACCGCTGTTCGGTGATTGAGGTGATGGGACGGCATTCGGGCCATATTGCGCTCTATGCGGGCATCGCCTGCGGCGCTCTCGCAATTCTGGTGCCCGAAATCCCGTTCAACCTTGAGCGGGATGTGATCACCAAGATGGTGGCTACCCTTCGGACCGGAAAACAGCATTTTATCGTCATGCTCGCCGAAGGGGTCGGGAGCGCGGTTGACATCGCAGAAAAGATCGAGTCGCTTACCGGGATCGAAACCCAGCCGGTGGTTCTCGGCCATGTCCAGCGGGGCGGCTCGCCAACAGCGCTTGAGCGCGTCGTCGCGAGCGCGATGGGCCATCACGCTGTGGAATTAATCGCCGAGGGCAAAAGCGGCCGCGTTGTGGTCCAGCGGGACGGAAGGGTGACGGATTTGCCGATCGAGGAGGCGCTTTCGATGTCAAAGACCATCGACATGGACCTCTACCGCATCGCTGGCGATATCTCCATCTGATGGAATGAAACAAAGAAAGGCCCGCTTTCGCGGGCCTTTCTTTTCGAATGGGCGGCAAAGCCGCCCATTCTCTATGCACAGATTAGCAGCATCCGCAGCCGCCGCAGCCGCCACAACCGCAGCTGTTGCCGCCCCAGCCGCCGCCACAGCAGCAGCAGCAGATAACGATGATGATCACGATGATCCAAAGGCAGCCACAGCCGCCGCATCCATTACCACACATGAGGGAAACCTCCTTTTTTTGATTTCACCACATACTATGTCGTCCCAGAGGGCGGTGTTACAGCGCACGCGGCCTGCAAAAATGCCGAAATGTTCAATAATTTAGAGAAGATGATTGATAACGGCAGAACCGGCATAAAATAACTGTGGGGTGAATGAAATGTTTCGGTTTAATGGATTTACGCAGGTTGCGAACGACGCGATCAATTTGTCAATCGCCCAAGCATCAGCGCTTGGCCACACATATATCGGCAGTGAACATCTTCTACTGGGCCTTTTGAGCGTGGGCAGCGGAACCGCCTATACGGCGCTTCGCGCGAAGGGGATTACGACCGAGGATGTGAGCGAGCTCCTGGTAAAAACGGTGGGGAGAGGGATCCAATCGGTGCTCACGCCGAACGACCTGACGCCCTGCTGCAAACGGATTTTTGAAAATGCGGTCCAGGAGGCGCGGGAACTCGGCTCTCCAACCGTCGGCACCGAACATCTGCTGCTCGCGGCGCTCAGGGAGCCGGAAAGCTATGCGGTCGGCTACATCCGCCAGCTTGGGGCGGAGCCGCTTCAGATTTACAAAAACCTGACTGAGATGATCACGAACGACTTTCATAAGAATGCGGATACAAAAGCGGTCAAGACGCCGCCGAAGCCGCGCTCTTCCGGGACCAAGACGCAGCTTCTCGACAAATTCTCGAAGGATCTGACCGAATATGCGCGTGCGAACCGCTTTGACCCGGTGATTGGGCGGGAAACCGAGATCGAACGGGTGATTCAGATCCTCTCCAGGCGGACCAAAAACAACCCCTGCCTGATCGGCGAGGCGGGCGTCGGCAAAACCGCTGTGGTTGAGGGGCTTGCCAAGCGCATCGCCGACGGCAACGCGCCGAGGGCGCTCCTCGACAAGCGGGTGGTTTCGCTTGACCTGACGTCGGTCCTTGCGGGAACGAAATACCGCGGCGACTTTGAAGAGCGGATCAAAAATATCCTAAACGAGGTTGTGGCGGCGGGAAACATCATTCTGTTTATCGACGAAATCCACAACATTATGGGAATCGGCGCTGCGGAAGGCGCCATCGACGCGGCGAACATCTTAAAGCCGCAGCTTGCCAGGGGGGAGCTCCAGGTGGTGGGGGCGACGACCTTTGACGAATACCGAAAGCACATCGAGAAGGATTCGGCGCTGGAACGCCGGTTCCAGAGCGTGGTCGTCGGCGAGCCGAGCGAAGAGGACGCGGTTGCCATCCTCAAGGGCCTTCGGGACCGGTATGAACAGCACCACGGCCTTCGGATCACCGACGAGGCGATTGAGGCTGCGGTTACCCTTTCGGTGCGGTATGTCAACAACCGGTTCCTGCCGGATAAGGCGATCGACCTGCTCGACGAAGCGGCTTCGCGCGTAAAGCTCCGCACCCTCGCGTCGCCGGGCGAGCTCGGCGAGCTGGAAGAGAGAATCCGCGACGCAAGCCGCGCAAAGGAATCCGCAATCGACAAGCAGGATTTTGAGCTTGCGGCGCGGCTGCGCGACAAGGAACAGGCGCTCTCCGCGGAACTCGAGGATAAGCGCAAGGAATGGAAGCACGAGACCTGCCAGGATGCGGTTGGGGCCGAGGACATCGCAGAGGTGATCAGCCAGTCGACCGGAATTGAGATCACGGCCCTGACCGGGGAGGAATCGGAGCAGCTTTTGAATCTGGAAGAGAAGATCGGAAAACAGGTCATCGGCCAGGAGGAGGCGGTCAGCGCCGTCTGCCGGGCGATTCGGCGCGGCAGGGTGGGGCTTAAGGACCCGCAGCGGCCTGTTGGATCGTTTATTTTCCTTGGGCCGACCGGCGTCGGAAAGACGGAGCTGAGCCGGGCGCTTGCGAAGGCGCTGTTCGGTTCGCCGTCGTCGATGATCCGTCTCGATATGTCGGAATATATGGAAAAGCAGGCGGTTTCGAAGCTGATCGGTTCCCCGCCCGGCTATGTCGGATATGAGGACGGCGGACAGCTTACCGAGAAAATCCGGCGCAAACCCTACGCGGTGCTGCTGTTCGACGAGGTGGAGAAGGCGCATCCGGACGTCTTCCACATCCTCCTTCAGATTCTGGAGGACGGCCAGCTCACCGACGCGCAGGGAAGAACCGTCAGCTTCCGCAATGCGGTCATCATCATGACCTCAAACATCGGCGCGCGGCACATCACCGACCGGAAACCCTTTGGCTTCACAGCGGCGCCCGGCGCCGACGAAGACGACAAGGCCATCAAAAAATCGGTGATGTCGGAACTCAAGCAGATTTTCAAACCGGAGTTGCTCAACCGTGTCGATGAGATTGTGGTGTTCCACCGGCTGACCCGCGAAAACGTTGAGAAGATCGCGGAGAACCTCCTTGCCGGGGTGAGGGACCGGCTTTCCGCGCTTGGGATCACGGCGGACTTTTCCGCCGAGGCGGTGCGGGAGATTTCGCGTCAGGGGTACGACCCCGACTATGGCGCGCGGCCGCTTCGCCGGGCGATTCAGCAGAAGGTGGAAGACCTGCTTGCAGAGGAACTCCTCAGCCGGCACATCGCCGAGGGGGACCGCATCCAATGCGATATGGTCGGCGAACGTCTCGTTGTGCGGCGAACGGCGGAATAAAATCAGCCGCGGCTGCATTTCGGATATGCGGCGCGTCCCCTGCTATGGAGATATATTGTTTTTATTGCGGAGACAGCAGGAATAGCCGAATTGCAACGAGCATGGTTCTGTGATATGATGATACGGCTGGCGCGGGAAATGCGCCGGCCGTATTTGATATGCGAGGTGACGTCGAAATGAAAATCGGAGATTCGTTGAGCGTTTCCATCGTCGTCGGGGAACAGGATCTTGCGAGGACGATCGGGAGCGGGGATGTTGCGGTGCTTGCGACGCCGCGGATGGCAGCGCTGATGGAAGAGGCGGCGCAGAAGCTCGCAAAAGCAGGGCTGGACGAAGGGGAGACGACCGTCGGCGCGTCGGTTTCGGTGGAGCATACGGCGGCGACGCCGCCCGGCATGAGGGTAACTGCCACCGCCGTTCTCACAGCGGTTGAGGGGAAGAGGCTGACCTTTGAGATGAGGGCGGAAGACGACTGCGGCGTCGTTGGAACCGGCACTCAGGTCCGTGTGATTGTCGGAAAGGATAAATTTGAGCGGCGCGCGGCCGATAAGCTGAAAAATGCGTGAGAAAGGCGCTGAGGGAATTCTCTCAGCGCCTTTGGCTTTTTGGGGCATGTCCGTTATGCGTCGGTGAGGCTGACGCCCCGCAGTTCCGTCATCATGTCGCGCATGGCTTTGATCTGATTCTGGGTGCAGTCATAGACGACAGTCCCCTCCGAATCGCTTGCGCTGAAAAAAATTCCCGAATCGTAGCCGAACAGGTGGTAAACAACGCCGCTGACAAATTCGATGTCGAGGGTATAATAGCTATCCGGAGCGGCGTTTTCGACCGTTTTGCCATAGATTTTGGGGGAAGGCGTTACCTCAAGATTCTTCAGGAAGGTGCCAATGGTATTGATGGTGGCTGGATTGTTGGTATCGAGCGAAATCTGAAAGACGATGTCGGTTGGATAGGTGTAAAGGCTGTAGCCAAAGCCGCCGAGACCGTTGAACGAGATGTTGGTAATCTTGCTCACATCCATATAGGCGACCCACTGGACCGTGCCGGTATAGGATTCGTTGTAGTTGATCGCGGTTTCAATCAACCGGTCGGTCCGGCTGTTGTCGGACGGCCGGACGCCGCTGAGATAGATCGGGTATTTGCCGCGTTCGGTCACGATCAGAAAGCCGACGCATTCCGGGGTGTCTACCGGAAGCTGCTCAAACCCTTCGAGCAGATCGAGCACATTGACCATATCTTCGTAATAGGTGATCCTATGATAAGAGCGGTCATTGTAATTGAAGCTGTAAATCTCGCGTACCGGTTCTTCACCGTAGTAAAGCGGAGTATAGGGGCGGGGCCTCTTGTCGGAGATTTCCGATTTATTTTCCGTTTCCTTTGCGGGCTGATCAGCCGCAGAGGATGCGGCCGGTTTCTCGGCCGGCTTTTCCGCGGGGGCGGGCGCCTGAGACGGAGCGGAGCCTTTTTCTTCGTCCTGGGAAGGGGCGGGCGCGGAAGGAACGGCGCCGCCTTGTTCAGAATCCTGCGGCGACTGCGCGGATGGAGCGGAGCTGCCGCCGGCCTCCGTCTGCGGCGAAGACGGGGCGCCGCCCATCGGCGTCGGATCGGGAAGCCCGTCTGGGATGCAGTCCGCGCCGCCGGCCTGGACTGGCTCAGACAGGACGTCCACCGCAAAAGCGCAGGTGAGCGGGGAATCGGACTCGGACCCGGCGTCCAATCCAGGCGCGCCAAGGGCGAATGCGGTATCTTGCCCCCGGGAGATGAGAAGCAGCATCGCAAGAGCCGCGGAGGAAATCAGGTGTTTGGCTCGGAAAAATTCCATTTGTTTACAGCACCTTTCTCCAATTCAGAGGGTTCCTGTATCATTAGTGCAGGCAGCAATGAAACTTATTGCATATTACCTTGAATTTATTGTAGTGTGAATAGATGACGGACGCCAGGGATTGCAGGGTTATTCCTAACGCTGCCGTACTTTATTTTAATAGCTTTTTTCATATTTGTCCATCATTATTTATTGAAAAATTTCGGTAAAATTAAACAGTTTGCGAAGGAAAAAGCACATGGCTGTCAATGCGCCATGTGCCTTTGTCAGTGAGAGGTACCATTCAGATCAACTGGGTAACGCTCTTTTTTAGACGATGTGCGATGAGAGACGCCGCTGCAATTTTGATTGCATCGCCGGGAAGGAATGGAACGACGCAGACTCCGAGCGCAGAGACGAGATCGCTGCCGGTCAGATACAGGAACCAGAGCGTTCCGAGCGCGTAACACGCGGCGAGGCCGCAGATCATCGCGAAAACGCCGCTCCAAAAACCGCGCGGGAGACGTTCAACGAGAAGGCCGGTGAGATATGCGGCCGCGACGTAACCCGCGATATAACCGCCGGTCGGCCCCACAATCCGGCTGAAGCCGCCGGTCATGCCGGCAAACACCGGAAGGCCGAACGCCCCGAGCAGGACATAGACGGCCTGGCTGAGCGCGCCGAGCTTCCCGCCAAGAAGGCCGCCCGCGAGAAAGACGGCGAAGGTTGCGAGATTGACTGGAACCGGCGCGAGCGGGATTGCAATCTGGCTCAAAACAGCGGTCAGCGCCGCGAACAGCGCGCAGAGGGTCATCGCTTTTATCTTGGTCTGCCTCATATCGGGGTACCTCCATCGAATTTGGGATTTCCCTGTTTACTTCAACAAAGATAACGCGATTTTGGCAAATTGTCAATATAAATATAAATTATAGTTTACAATAATCGATTTATAGGAGGCGGATGCTGATTTCACCGTTCCACAGCACCCGTTCGGAGCCGTCTTTCATCCGAAGGTGAAGGCGCGCCTGGTCGTCGATGGATTCGGCCAGCGCCTCTTCTCCGGTGTCGCAGAGAACGACCGGCCGTCCAAGCACAATGGAACGGGAGCGGTATTCGTCCAGAAAGCTGCGGGTGGAAAGGAGGCTGTCGATTCGATAGAGCCGGTCGGCCAGCGCGGCGGCGAGGGCGTTTCGGGAGATACGGGTTTTCCCATCGGAGAGGGCGCCGACCACCTCGCCGAGTTCCAGCGGAAATTCGCCGGGATTTTGGTAGACGTTAATTCCGACGCCGAGAACGATGAATTCCACAAGGCCGGTTTCGAGGTCGGATACAGCTTCGGTGAGAATTCCGGCAACTTTTTTCCCGCGGAGGAAGAGGTCGTTGATCCACTTGATCCCGACTTCGACGCCGCAGATCTCCAAAATGGCGCGGGAAACCTCCACCGCGGCGGCGGCCGTCACCAGAACCGCCTCCGCTGAAGTCAGCGCGGGGCGGAGGACCATGCTCAGATAGATCCCGCTGTCGGGCGGGGAGCAAAAGCTCCGGCCGCGGCGCCCTTTTCCAGCGGTCTGGCGGTTTGCCACTACGCAGGCGCCATGCGGCGCGCCGGCGGCGGCAAGGCACTTCGCCTCCTGATTGGTGGAATCGACGACGGCGTGAAATGAAAGGAGTTCACCGGGATATTCTTTTGAGAGAAGCGGGCGAATCCCTTCCGCGGAAAGAAGATCGCTCTCGTTCGAGAGACAGTAGCCCCGGTTTGTGACGGCGGAGATCCGGTAGCCGTCGCGGCGCAGTTCGTTGATCGCCTTCCAGACTGCGGCGCGGGATACCAGAAGCGTCCTGGCGAGGGATTCCCCCGAGACGCTTTCTCCCTTTGCCGCTTCAAGCGCTTCCAGTACGCGCAGTTTGGTTGACAAGCCGTTCGCCTCCTTACCGGGTGATTGAGAGCTTTCAAAATGGATCATGGCCGAAAGCCGGTCAAATCAAAAAATAACAGCATCCGATGATATTTTAATTATAGGGACGGAACCGGTCAATTGTCAACCGGAAGAGAGGACGGCCGCCAACCGGCGGGCATGGGGAGGTTTTGCCGGTGTTCTGACTGCAAAGGTTCGAAATATTTTTAAGGATCTTTCCATCTCCCTCGCATTATCCGCTGTTTGCGGCCGCCGTTTCTCCCATCCCCAAAAGGTGCGCTCTCCCCGCGCCAATATAAACGGCGCGGGGAGAGCGTTTCAATGTTTGCCGCGACCGATCGGAACCCGGAGCAGCATCCGGAGCAATACCGGGCCGTTGAACGGGACGAGCGGATAGAGATAGCTCTTTTCGCTGATGGTCCTGGTGGAGGCGATCAGGGACACGATGATCAGACAGCCCGCCGCGAAGCCCCAGAGATTGAACAAAGCCGTGAGAATGAGCAGAAGCATCCGGCAGAGCTTGAACGCATAGCCGAGTTCAAAGCTCGGCTGGGTGAAGTTTGCGATCGCGACAAATGCCATATAGAGGAGAACCTCCGGGACGAACCAGCGCGCGCGGACCGCAAATTCGCCGAGAATCATCGCGCCTACCACGCTGAACGATGTGCTCAGGACCGACGGCGTGTTCAAAGAGGCCTGTTTGAGGCAGTCGATGATCAGTTCGACGATCATCAGCTGGACGAAGACGGGGACCGAGTTCGGCTCCTTGATCTGCAAAAATGCAAGCGAGGCGGGGAGCAGCGCGGGGTTTTTGATGAGCAGGTACCAGATTGGGGTCAGAAACAGGGTCAGGAAGAAGATCAGATAACGTGTGAGGTGGAGATAGCTCCCGACCAGCGGCGGAAAGTAGTAGTCGTTGACCTCTTCGAAAAACTCGAAGAACGAAACCGGGAGCAGCATAACCGACGGGGAATTGTCCACGATCACGATCACCTTGCCCTCCGCGATGCTAGCCGCCGCCGCGTCGGGGCGTTCGGTATACCGGACCTTTGGAAACGGGTTCCAAAGCTGGCGGCGGAGAAGCGCCTCCGCAAGGCTCTCCTGTCCCATGGCGAGCATTTCAACGTCTGCATCCTGTATCTTCTCGCGGACGCGGCAGAGAACTTTCCGGTCGACCTTCTGGTCGAGGTAGCAGAGGACGAGATCGGTTTTCGAGACGCTCCCGACCGAGAGGTATTCCATCGTGAGGCCGGGGTCCCGGATCCGGCGGCGGATCAGCGCGGTATTGCTGACCAAAGTTTCCACAAATCCGTCCCGCGCGCCGCGGAGCACCCGGTCGTCGTCCGGCTCCGACACCGAGCGTACCGGATAGGTTCTGGCGTCGACAAGGACCGCCTCGTTCATTTGGTCGAACAGGACCGCGATCTGTCCGGAGAGCACCTGGGTACAGATAATGCCCAGATCCCGCTCCTGCGCGACCTCGATATAGGGGATCAGCTTTTGGCCGACGGTTTCGGCGCTGGAGCACGGGCCGAGGTCTTCGGGGGAAAGCCCAAACAGGAAGCTCATGATTTTTTCGAGGATGTCGTCCTTTGCAAATCCGTCGATGAAGTAGAGCGCGGCGCCGCGCCCGCAGACGGTGATTTCGCGGCAGATCAGGTCAAAGCTCGCGTCCACGCGCAGCATCCGGTCGAGCGCAGAGGTGTTTTGGGATAAGGATGCGGTGAGAAACGGTCCAGACAAAACAACACGTCCTTTCGCCCGGAATCCGGGCGCGTTATAGTTGACAGGGGAATGAGGCGCTTTTATTGGCGGCTGCCGGGTTTTTGATTAGTTTTGGCGAAAATCTCTCTGATATGAATCGCGGCGGAGCTGACAAAATTCCCGTCTCTCTTGACAAGACGGCAAAGGGGCGGTAGACTGTAAGCGTTGGCTAACAATTTGTGTTCCAGATACCGGTTACGGTGTGATTGGAGGGGTTTTCATGGATGGTGAGAATCGTTCTTCCGGGAAACGGCTCGAGACGCTTGACCGGCTGAAGGTCGGTGAAACCGGCGTGATCCGCGTCGTGGGCGGCGAGGGCATTCTCCGGCGGAGGCTGCTCGACATGGGGCTGACGCCGAAGACGAAGGTCATGGTCCGGCGGCGGGCGCCGCTCGGCGACCCGATTGAGGTGAACCTCCGCGGGTATGAACTGACCCTCCGGTTGGAGGACGCCGAGAAAATTTCGGTCGAAGAGGTAAAGGAATGAAGCTTGTTTTTGCGCTCGCCGGGAATCAGAACTGCGGAAAAACCACCCTGTTTAACCAGCTGACCGGCTCGAACCAGCATGTCGGGAATTTTCCAGGCGTGACGGTGGAAAAAAAGGAGGGGGAGATCAGGCGCTATCCCGGCGCGGCGGTCGTCGACCTCCCGGGAATTTACTCCCTCTCGCCCTATACCGCGGAGGAGGTTGTGACGCGGGATTTCCTTCTGGGGGAACATCCGGACGCGATCATCAATATTCTCGACGCGACGAACATCGAGCGGAACCTCTATCTCTCGCTTCAGCTGCTGGAGCTTGGCATCCCGGTGATTCTCGCGCTCAACATGATGGACGAGGTTTCGGCGAGCGGGGGCTCGATCGATATCAAGGCGATGGAGGCCGAACTCGGGGCGCCGGTCGTCCCGATCTCTGCGGGAAAAAACCAGGGGATTTCTGAACTGGTGGATCGCGCGATGAAAATCGCCAAGGATCACATCGTCCCCGCGCGGGTGGATTTCTGCAAGGGCCCCGTGCACCGGGCGATTCACGCGGTTGCGCATCTTGTGGAGGACCACGCGGCTGCCGCCGGGGTGCCGGACCGTTTTGCGGCGGCCAAACTGGTGGAAGGCGACGGGCTGATGCTGGAACGCCTCCAACTTTCAGAGAACGAGGTTGAGATGCTGGGGCACATCGTCGCCGAGATGGAGGGCGAGCTTGGAACCGACCGCGAGGCGGCCCTCGCCGACATGCGGTATGAGTACATAGAGACGCTCACCGCGAAGACGGTGGTGAAAACCGGGGAGACGAAAGAGCAGCAGCGGTCTGTGAAGCTGGACAACATCCTGACCCACCGGTATTATGCAATCCCGGTCTTTCTCGGCATCATGATGCTGGTGTTCTGGATGACCTTTGGGGTTTTCGGGACGTTTTTCAGCGATCTGATGGCCGCGGGAATCGACGCGGTCACGGCTGCGGCGGACGCGGCGCTGACTGCGTTTGGGATCAGCCCGTGGATTCATTCGCTGCTGATCGACGGCGTTTTTGCCGGTGTGGGAAGCGTGCTCTCCTTCCTGCCGGTGATTGTGATTTTGTTTTTCTTCCTGTCCCTCTTGGAGGACAGCGGATATATGGCGCGGGTTGCGTTTGTGATGGATAAGCTGCTTCGGAAGATCGGACTCTCGGGGCGCTCGTTTGTGCCGATGCTGATCGGCTTTGGGTGCAGCGTCCCGGCGATCATGGCGACGCGGACCCTCGCGAGCGAGCGGGACCGGAAAATGACCATTCTTTTGACGCCGTATATGTCCTGCAGCGCAAAGCTTCCGATCTATGCCGTATTTACGGCCGCTTTCTTCACATCCTATCAGCCGGTGGTGATGATTGCGCTCTATGTGATGGGCATCGCCGTCGGCATTCTCAACGCGCTTTTATTCAAAGCCCTCCTATTCCGCGGAAACCCCGTCCCGTTTGTGATGGAGCTTCCGGCCTACCGGTTCCCTTCCGGGAAGACGGTGGCGCTCCACATGTGGCAGAAGGCGAAGGATTTCATCATCAAGGCGTTCACCATCATCTTCATGGCGACGGTGATCATCTGGTTTTTGCAGAGCTTCGATTTCCGCTTTAATATGGTAGCGGACTCGGCGGACAGTATCCTGGCCGCGATCGGCCGAGCGATCGCCCCGGTCTTTGCGCCGCTCGGTTTCGGGGACTGGCGCGCGTCGACGGCGCTGATCACGGGCCTGACTGCGAAAGAGGCGGTGGTCAGCACGCTCAATATCCTGACCGGCGCGGGCGACGCTTCTTCGCTCAATCTCGTGCTCGGGCAGATGTTTACGCCGTTGACTGCGTTTTCGTTCCTGACCTTTACGCTTCTGTACATGCCCTGCGTCGCCGCGATGGCCGCCGTGCGGCGCGAGCTGGGGAGCGCGAAGCAGGCGGCGGCAATGATGCTTTACCAGACGGCGGTTGCATGGGTCTGTGCGTTTGTGGTTTACCAGGCTGGAAGGCTTTTGGGGTTTTAGGAGGTTCGTCATGGGAATAGCGGACGTAGTTCTGATCATAATAATCGCGGCGGCTTTTGCCGCCGCCGCGGTTGTTTCCCGCAGACGAAAAGGATGCTGCGGCGGGTGCGAAGGATGTTCGGCGCGCGGAAAAGGCTCCTGCGGGGATTGTGGCAACCGGGCCGGCGAAAGCGCAGGGAAAG
The DNA here is from genome assembly GCA_018716105.1 of Candidatus Fimivivens faecavium. Taxonomy (GTDB): domain Bacteria; phylum Bacillota; class Clostridia; order Oscillospirales; family Ruminococcaceae; genus Fimivivens; species Fimivivens faecavium. The sequence continues at coordinate 36,531 of DVKH01000043.1, forward strand.
GGCTGAAATAAGAAGCCGGCCTGAGCGGTTTCCGTTATTTTCCGAGGCTGGAAGGCCTGTCCAAAATATTGGTTGACAAACGTTTGGGTTCACAGTATAATACTAACTGTTCCGCGTAAAGCATAAAATTTTGGAGATGTCGCCTAGCTGGTCGAGGGCGCACGACTGGAAATCGTGTAGGCGTCAAAAGCGTCTCGAGAGTTCGAATCTCTCCATCTCCGCCAAAAAGGCACCGCATATGCGGTGCCTTTTTTATGCGATTCTGGCTTTGTGTAGCCAATTCTGGGGTCAAATCACGGTTGCACACCAAGACATGAAGCAGCTTTAAAAAACACGGTAAACTACACAGAAACTACACAGCTGAATCAGCATAGATAGATCGTCAACCGATCTTCGTCCCCTGCGCGAAATTGTTAAGCTTTTTCGCAGCTTTTTGCATCCTTTGGTCACGCACATGAGTATAGATATCCATCGTGGTGGAGAGTTGGGCGTGTCCCATCATCACCTGTGCGTCTTTTGGGTCAATCCCGGCGTCGTAGAGGACCGTTACGTAGAGATGCCGCCACTGATGGGGCGTGGCGGCATCTCCAGTCGACTTGCAATAACCGGCCCATAGATCGTCAAATTGACTGCTGGTCAATGGAGACGCGCCCCCGTCTGCGGAGAAGATATAATGGCGCTTGGGTAATAGGGAAAAGCGGAGCGGAGCCTGAAGCTGGTACGCTTTTCTTGTTCCGGGCGACAGTTTTTGCTTTTTGTATGCTGTTTCTTATGGTATACTAAACCCGGACGGCCAATCAAAGGCGGCACAGACGCTTTCCGGACATAAAACCGGTCATCTATGCAGGAAAACGATGTGTTTCCGACACCAATCAAATGAAGTAGAAATAGGAGGTAGATCTATGAAACGCTTGCTTTCAGCTCTTTTGGGGGCGGCAATGATCCTATCGATGTCGCCGCTGACGTTTTCGGCGTCGGCTTCGAGCAGTCTTTCGCCTGGCGACATCGTAGAAAGAGGCGACGAGTACTACGACGACGTGGTGTCCAGCCTGACGCCTGGAAAGACCTACTACATAGCAATTGCCCCGTATGACCGCGATGTGGACCTCGATCTGAGAAGCTCTGCGAAGAACCATCTTGAGGCTGAGTCGATCAGCGATAACAGGAATTTGAGCCTTGGCGGCAGCCTTTCCATCTCCCGCCGCAAGGTATCGAGCGACGAATACTGGTATTTTGCAAAGCTCGACGTCCGGGATGTCTCAGCGACCTCATACCCTGAAGACGGCTATGATTTGACCGGATATATCGATGCCGGCGGCGACGTCGGTGAGATCGAAGTCAGCGCTACCATTGAATATGAAGAGGGCGGCGGTTATCTCGAAGAGATCCCGCGGTTCTATATCTATGATGATGAAGAGGATATAGAGCTCACCCTGCCGGACGGCAATGGGATGCTCGTCATCAACTCGAGAAACGTTAAGTCCAAGTACCTGCTCGCGATGGATACCGATTACAACAGCGCCATCGCAGAGAAGTTCCCGGACGCGAATCTTGACTTCTACAACGGCAACGGGACTTCCTTTAAGCGGACCTGCAAAATGTACATTGAGGCGGATTCCGACGAATTCTTGTACGAATACCGCGACGGGAAATTGATCGACCACACGAAGAGCTATGACGATTCGGAAGGCGCGTTTGTCTTCAACGTCGACAGACTTGGCACCTACATTCTCTCCGACAAGAAGCTCAGCGGCTCGGTTTCCGGCGCCATCGACAATCCCTCTTCGTCCTCCGGCAGCGGCGCCTCGAATCCGACCCCGCCTGCAGCGGACGATGCGGCGGCTGGCCGCCAGCAGGTTTCGGATCTTGTTTCCACTTACTTCACCAACAAGTTTGTCGTGGTCAATTACGGCACTTCGTACGGCAGCATCGGTAAAACCATCGGCTTGCAGTGCAAACCGGATCTCACCGGATTCAACACCGCAAACCTGAAAGTTTATGCCTACGACGCAGCCAAGAACCAATTCCTGATTCAGAACTACGCTTACCCGAAATATTCGAACGGAACCCTTACTTTCAACAGCAATGTAACCGGTTACTATGTGATTTCGGATGGAGCGCTGACCTTTAAAAAGTAAGCCGCATGAGAAAACCGCCCCGAAATCGGGGCGGTTTCTTTCTGATCAGACAAATTCTTTTCCATAATCAGCGCCGAAATCCCGTTCGGGCGTTTTTCTTTCGCGCCCTTCCGGTTCTCGATATTTGGCGGGGAGCAAGGCGCCTTCCGGACTGGATTCCCTCCGATCCGGGCAGAGGAAGCGGCCCTCTAAAAAGAAACGGCATAATAGAAAAGGACGCCTAGAGAAGCGCCCCTTTCGCATTATTATTTGGTGTAGTTGTCGAAGTACCCCTGAACCAACACGATCGGCGTTCCCTTATCGCCGCTTCCGGAAGTCAGATCGCAGAGAGAGCCGATCAGATCGGTGAGACGGCGGGGGGTGGTACCCTGGGAGACCATCTTTCCGGTCAGGTCGCTTTCTTTGTTTCGGATGTAGTCTGAGATAGCGTCCTTCAGCGCCTTGCCATTGAGATCTTTAAACTCGTTGTCGGCGAGGTATTTCAGCTTTACCTCGTTCGGCTGGCCTTCGAGGCCCGCAGTGTAAGCGGGGGAGACGACAGGGTCGGCGAGTTCCCAGATCTTTCCGACCGGGTCGCGGAACGCGCCGTCGCCGTAGATCATCGCTTCCACCCGGGCGCCGGTGCGGTCGAACAGTTTTTTCTGGATCGCTTCCACGACAGGGGCGCAGTCGCGTGGGAAGAGCTTGACCTTTTCCTCGGTCGCTTTGTTGGAACCGAGCAGCCCATATTTCTCGTTGTAACCGCTGCCGTCCACCGATTCGGTCAAGATATCGCTCAGGCAAAGGGCCTTCTTCGCGCCGGCCGCGAGGAGAAGCCGTCGGGAGCGCTCCCGGCTGTGGATATCGCAGCAAAGAACCTGATCTGTATAGGAAAGAATGTTCCTGCAGTCATTGGCGAGGATAATCTCCACCTCACAACCGGCTTCCAGAATCAGGTTCTTATAATATTCGATATAATCAACGCCGGTGAACGGGTGCCGGACGTAGCCGAACAGCTCGCGGAAACGTTCTTCCGTAAGAACGTCGGTCCCTGGGTTGATCCCCTTTTCATCGAGCGCGTCGAGGCTGACGAGATGGTTCCCGACTTCATCAGAAGGGTAGCTGAGCATCAGAACGATTTTTCTGGCGCCCTTCGCGATCCCCTTGAGGCAGACGGCAAACCGGTTCCGGCTGAGAATCGGGAACAGGACGCCGATTGTTCCGCCGCCGAATTTCGCCCTGACGTCGGAGGCGATCTGCTCGATTGTCGCGTAATTGCCCTGCGCGCGGGCGACAACCGCTTCGGTCACGGCGACGACGTCTCGATCCCCTAGGCGAAATCCATCGGCGCTCTTTGAGGCCTCTATAACACTGTCGACGACGATGCCCACGATGTCGTCTCCTTCACGGATAATGGGAGCACGGATTCCTCTCGATACGGTTCCGACTAATCTTTCCAAGGTAAAGCCCTCCGTTTTTTTGAGTCCAGTTCGGTTTCCAGTATTTTAGTATATCAGTTCGTTTTCCGCTCTGCAACAAAATTGAGAGGAATTAATGGATTTTTTTGTATTTGTGAAAGGTTATAACGTAATTATGATATAATAACCGCAGTGAATTGGCCTTGGCCATTCCGCCCCGCCTGTGGCGGGGCCTGCGCGGCGGACGCCGCGCGCTGCGCTTACTGCATCACATCCGCCCGGCTGCGGCCGGGTCCCGCCGCTCCCCGCAGCGGGCGAACCGCTTTGCGGCCCGCTGATATGATGCAATAACCGCAGTGAATTGGCCTTGGCCCAATCCGCCCCGCCTGTGGCGGGGCCTGCGCGGCGGACGCCGCGCGCTGCGCTTGCTGCATCACATCCGCCCGGCTGCGGCCGGGTCCCGCTGCTCCCCGCAGCGGGAGATTACAAAAAAGAACGGCCGCCGGCCTTCTTCTGGTCAGCGGCCTTCTTCTGTGGCCATCGAACGCTCGAGCATGATATGCTCGGCGCACTGCTTGAGTTCGCCAAGCGTCGCAATTTCGACGCCCGATTCAGAAAGCGTATTACGGACAAAGGGTGGCAGGGACCGAAAATAGCCGTTGAGATCCGGGTTGCAGAGATAATAATTATAGGACATCGGAATCACCTCGGGATTAGTTTGCGCCGCCCCAAAGAAAGCATGACAGGAAAATTTCAGAGCGGAAAACTGCCGCCCTGCGGAAACGGAGAGCGTTAAATTGAAAAAGCTTTTGGATTTTTATATAAAATACCGCGAAATATTCGCGTATCTCGTTTTCGGCGTGTTGACGACGGCGGTGAATATCGCCGGTTACGCCGCTTTGACACGGATTTGGCGGATGGAGGAAATGGCTGCGACGGCGGCTGCGTGGGCGATTTCGGTTGCGTTTGCCTATTTCACAAACAAGCTTTTTGTCTTTGAGAGCAAGAGCTTTGCGCCAGGCGTGATATTAAAGGAAGCGGCGTCGTTTGCGCTCTGCCGCCTGTTTTCCGGCGCGGTGGATCTGGGAATCATGTGGCTGTTCGTGATTCGGCTTTCCTATCCCGATATGGTGATTAAAATTGGGTCCAACATCATCGTGATCGTCATGAATTACGTCTTATCAAAATTCCTGATTTTCCGCAGAAAACCGGATGACGCCTGACAAAAGAGAAAGAATAAGACAATCCCCCGTCTTCGTATACTGTTTCATAGGGGGTGTTGGCTGTGTTCTGCCGGGCGAACGACTTGAGATGCAAGGATGTTGTAAACGTCAAAAACGGCTGCAGGCTCGGCTGTGTCTGCGATTTTGAAATTGACATGTCCTGCGCGAAGGTGGTGTCGCTGATCATTTATGGAAAATGGAGGCTGTTCGGGCTTCTCGGGCGCGGAAAGGACTGCGTCATCCGCTGGAGCGACATCCAGATCATTGGGGAGGACACCATTCTGGTAAACTTCGACGCCCCGGCCGACCGGTCCAGGCGAAGCGCTCGGAACCGCCGGTAAACGGCGCCGCAAATCTGTTGCCGGCGCATTTTCTGCGGAGAAATGCGGAAAAAAGAGCGATTTTTTGGGAAAAGCCCTTGCAATTGATTTTCTGGAATGGTATAATCGTACAGCAAAACGCACGTTCTGCAATTGTGAAAGAGGTGGCCCTCCGGGGTTCCTTTCATAAAGCGCGCAGGGCGGAGGAAACAACTTTAGGAGGTAAAGAAAACATGAGCGTCGTATCCATGAAGCAGCTCCTGGAAGCGGGCGTCCACTTTGGACACCAGACCCGCCGCTGGAACCCGAAAATGGCCCCGTATATCTTTACGGAGCGCAACGGCATCTATATCATCGACCTGCAGAAGACGGTCCGGATGCTGGAAGAGGCCTATATGTTCGCGCGCGATCTCGCGGCGAACGGCGAGACGATTCTGTTCGTCGGCACCAAGAAGCAGGCGGGCGAGTCGATCCGCGAAGAAGCGGAGAGAGCCGGCATCCACTATGTAAACGCCAGATGGCTGGGCGGCATGCTCACCAACTTCAAAACCATCCGCCGGAGAATTGAGCGCCTTGCCCAGCTTCGGAAAATGGAAGAGGACGGCACCTTTGACCGTCTGCCCAAAAAGGAAGTTGTAAAGCTTAATCTCGAGATTGAAAAGCTTGAAAAATTCCTCGGCGGCATCAAAGAAATGAAAAAACTGCCCGGCGCGCTGTTTGTCGTCGATCCCCGCAAGGAGAAAATTGCGGTTTCGGAAGCGAAGAAGCTCGGGATCCCGGTCATTGCGATTGTGGACACCAACTGCGATCCGGACGAAATCGATTATATCATCCCCGGCAACGACGATGCGATTCGTGCGGTCAAACTGATCTCCCAGACCATCGCGAGCGCCGTGATCGAGGGACGGCAGGGCCAGGACAACGCTGGGGAAGAGTCCAAGGATGGGGACGTAGCGGCCGAGTAATCCAAAAAAGTATTTTATTCGTGATGCCCGGGCGTTTGTTCGGGCATCCTTTCTGATAAGAAGCATTTCAAAATGGATGAAACTGCCCTTTAATAAATGAAAATGGAGGAACAACAATGGCATCATTTACAGCAAAAGACGTTGCCGCGCTCCGCGAAACCACCGGCTGCGGCATGATGGACTGCAAAAAGGCGCTGACCGAATCCGACGGCAACATGGATAAAGCGATCGAATTTCTCCGTGAGAAGGGCCTCGCCGCTGTCGCGAAGAAAGCGGGCCGCGTGGCCGCCGAGGGCATCGTCCTCGCCGAAGTGGACGCCGCCAAAAAAGTTGGCGTTGTGATCGAGGTCAACGCGGAGACCGACTTCGTCGCGAAGAACGATTCTTTCCAGGGCTTTGTCAAAAACTGTGCGCGCGCGGTGATTGACCAGAATCCCGCCGATGTCGACGCGCTGCTCGCCGTCAAGGATTCGACCGGCATGACCATTGAGGAACAGCTCCGCGATAAGGTTCTGACCATCGGCGAGAACATGAAGGTCCGGCGCTTCACCCGCTATGAGGGCGATCTCGTCGCCTATGTGCACGGCGGCGGGCGGATTGGCGTCCTCGTCAAATTTGATACCGACGTTGCCGGCAAAGACGGCTTTATGGATTATGCGAAGGACATTGCGATGCAGATCGCCGCGATCAATCCGGCTTACCTCTGCAAAGAGCGCGTGCCCGCCGAGGTCGTGGCGAAAGAGAAAGAGATTCTCGTCGCGCAGATCGAGAACGACCCCAAACTCAAAAACAAGCCCGCCAATGTCATCGAAAAGATGGTCGAGGGCCGGATCGGCAAATATTACAAGGAAAACTGCCTGATGGAGCAGCCGTTCGTTAAGGACGGAAACCTGACCGTCGAGCAGTACACCGAGAACACCGCGAAGGCGCTCGGTGGAAAGATCGCCGTTGTGGACTACGTCCGCTATGAGAAGGGCGAGGGCATTGAAAAGAAAGAAGACGATTTCGCGAGCGAAGTCGCCGGAATGATCAAATAAAACGGCAAATCAGGAATGCAAAAAAAGTGGGACGGAAGACCGTCCCACTTTTTTTCGAAACAGCGTGAACGGAATCAAGCGCATTTTCAATCCCGTCCGTCGTAATTCCGCCGGCGTTATAAACATTGATTTGTTAGACGGTATCGTTTAGGTCAGTTTACAAGGAACTACACGCAGACCACGAAACTGGGGCTGCTGACAACAAATAAAGGCTGAATATCAAGCACCGGGGAAGTGCGAGATATTCAGCCTGTTTTGTTGTCCGGGGTTCCCAAAGGGGCACCCTTTGGCACACGACTTTGCTTGCAAAGTGTAGTGTGTTATACCTGCTGGTGCGACTGACGGGGAAAACGGGGGGCGGTGCTTTTTGCGCCCCGTTTGCTCCGGCAGGAAAACAGGCTGAATTTTTGCGAATGGCAATAAGCAAAAAATCGGTCTGCTTTCAGAAAGCGGCGGCAGATATATGAAAGCCCACGTCCTCCGTCCTACGCTCCGACTTGTGAACAAAGTGTCCCGAAGTGTGGCCACATTCCCAGAAAAGTAGCAGGACAGCGGGCAACCGTCAAGGCTGAAATGAACGGGTTTACACCTGGTCTTGACCATCGCCCGCCGTTCCGCTGAATGGGTGGACAAGGCGGCCAATCCTTCAAAGTGCTTGGCCGCTCTTTTTCTGATTTTGGAGCATCTTTTCTCAAAATTGAAATGGGCGGGAAGCCATTTTAGGGCTTTCCCGCCTTGATTATCCTTTAGCAAAGACGGGCGGGGCTGTCAACGGCGGCGCATGAAATGCGCCGTTGATCTTGACCGTTGACTGGCTCGGTTGGCTTTACTATCTCCCTGATAAATGGGAAATTATATAATAGCCTGAAGAATATCATAAAATTTTTCTTTTGCGTATTTCTCCATGAATGGACTATGACCGCATTTTTCTAAAATATAGTTTTCACATGGAATACCGTTTTCTTCTAACGGTTTAATTACTCCTTCTATCGGGTGAGGGTCATATTCTCCTTGTATTAAAAATAGTTTGCTCTGAATATTCTTAAATGCTGTCAACAACTCTCCATTGGTTCTCAACTTAGTGGCTTCATTCCAAATTCTGTTATACATTTCATTATCTGCTTTGTCTACTATGAGTTTCCCGCTGCTTTCGAGGTAATAATTATCCGATTTTTCTAAAATACTAGGTATCTTTTTTATATCTTCATCAGTAGCCACATTATCTATCATTCTCTGAAAGATTTTACTTTCTTCGTCCGAAAAATTTCGCAATCTTCGTAAAGATATTTCTTTGACATATTTATCTGCAAGCGGCGGGCAACCAACTAAGATAATGTTTTTACATATCTTTGGGTATTTTCCTGCAAATAAAACAGCTAACCATGCGCCCCATGAGTGACCAATTAAAGTCGGTTTTTCTTGACAATATTTCATAATCTGTAAATATAATTCTTCAATCAATCCGGCTATGGAATACTGGGATTGCAATGCTTCAACAATCCCCCTTTCCGTCAATATGCTTAATTCTTCTGCACAGTTTTTTAAAGAACCTATTGCGCCAGGACCGCCATGAATTAAAACGGCCTTATACGGTGCTTTTCCATGTAATTCAACCATTTTTATCTTTACCTCAACTTCAATTTTATGTTTTCTTATTTTCGCCCCCTTTGCGGGTTTGGATTTTTCAGCAAGTCCGATTTCTCCGCAATCTTTTTCAGCCACTTCTTTTCGTCCTCTGACAGCTTCTTCAAATTCAATTTAAGCCGTTTACAGATAAACGCCAAAGACGCTTGCTCCGGGTCGCCGTCTCCGTCGGCGGCTTCGTCTGCGGCCTGTAAAAATCCTTTCAGCGGATTGTCCTCCGGGACGCTGAAAAAATCGTCCTTGTGAGTTTCCCGCAGGTCAAGGGCTATTTTGTTTATGTCCTGCTGTACCACATAGCGGCAAAAACTGTCCTCATCAATGTGGGCGGTGATTAACTGTCTTAACTGCGGGTCGGTCAAACCGGGATTGTGCCGTTTCATAATGGTTGCGCTCATAGCGTCTACAATGGCATTGGCACCCTGTACCTGTTTTGCCGCTACGCCGTTTACATAGATTTCAAGTTCAGCCATGAGCCGGGGGAAATCCGAGTGTGTTGCTAACTCACACAACAGGGAATTATCCAGCCGTCCGCTTTTCAATAGTTCAATCATATCATCACTCAAACGCAGGTCTGCAAGATCGGCGTTTGGGTGATTTTTTGTTTCGGTCAATCCCAGCAGATAATCAGCGGTCACGCCATAAAACTTCGCCAGCTTGATAAGGGCATAGTGACTGATGTCCTTAAAATCATCCGCTTCATAACTGCCTAAAGCAGACTTGGAGAGGTGCGTCTGCTCCGCAAGCTGCTCCAACGTCAGGCCGTACTCCACACGCAGGTCTTTTAAGCGCTCCTGTATTGTCAACGCCAATTTGCACACCCCCTTATGCTTATTTCATGCTTTCTTGACACTCGCTACACTCTCTGTCATGGATAGAAATGATACCCCAACATTTTGAACAAGTATATTTCCCTTTCTGCTGTTCCATGAACCTTTCCAAACCGTGCTGGCGAACAAACTCACTATTCTCCATGAGGCTCGCCTGATACCTTTTGTTATAGCTTTTTTCAAGGTTTTTTATCAGCTTGCAAGGGTAGTCGGTACACTCAAAACAATAGGACAGTCCTTTGCCCTTGATACAATCTTTTATCCTGCATTTACGGCAGTGCTCCGGCTTTCCTATATCACTGTTTAAGCAACCGGCACACGGCTTTTTATGATAACAATGTTTATAGCAAACCAAACAGTTCATGCCGCAGGGGGCAAACATAGCCGTATCAATTTTCTCTGTTGGCATTTTCATGGCTCACCCTCCTTGTCGGCTTACTGTTTTTTTCATTTTACCACAATTCCGAGAGCGTGGAAATAACGAGTTTTTCAGGCTGATTTCCTACCTTTCGGATATACGGCACAGGCGGTCAAAAAGGTCTACACTTAAATCAGTTCATCGATGGACAGCACCTTGAAAACAGAATGACCGTCCGAAAAGGAATATCCGGCGGGGGAAGCACGCAGGGAGCCGACTTCTGGACACTTTGTACAGAGGTGGCTTCGGGACAAGTTGTCCCGAAGTTATGGGGAGCGTGCCAACGCCGGAAATCCTTTCGGGGAGAACGGCAACGGAGAACAAATGGAGGGACGCATGATAGAAAATCCATATAAACGCCTGCCGCCGTTAGAGCGCAGGCCAGACGGCACGCCCTACCGCATGACACCAGCGCAAAGGAAACAGGCCAATGCCTTGATACGGCGGGAGTGCTGTAACTGTGAGGACGGCAACTG
>DVKH01000002.1 GCA_018716105.1 Candidatus Fimivivens faecavium
TCGGCGGGGCGTTCGCCGGGTTTGGATATGGGCTGGTGCTGATGCGCGGCTCTTCCACCGGCGGCGTCGATATCATCGTGCGGATGATCCAGCGGCAGCGCCCGCACCTCTCGTTCGGTAACGTCATCCTGATGCTGGACCTTGTGATCGTCAGCGCGGCGGTTTTCGTCTATCGGAACGTTGAGGTCGTCCTCTACGCGGTGGTCCTGATCTTCGTTTCGACCCAGGTGATCGACCGCATCATCAGCGGGGCGGACCTGCGAAAACTCGTCCTCGTCATTTCAAAGGACTGCCCGCAGATTGCAAAGCGGGTCATCAGCGAGATCTCCCGCGGCGCGACGCTTCTGCGGGCGGAGGGCGCTTATTCGGGCGCCGACACCCGCATGATGGTCTGCGTGGTGGAGACGCAGGAGCTGTTCCGCCTCAAATGCGCGGTCCGGAGCATCGACCCGTCGGCTTTTGTCATTGTGGCGGAAGCGGCGGAGATCCTCGGCCAGGGATTCAAGCCGATCGACCATGAACCATAAACCCAAAAGCGCCGTCCTTTGAAAGGGCGGCGCTTTTACTGCAATTCTTTTGTAATCTGGAATGGGAACTTGTTTTTTCAGGGATTCTATGATATATCTACAGATAGCATTCGGAATAAAACGCCCCGGCCAGTAGTACCGCGCCGGCACGGGGACTTGAAACAGCCGCGCGCGGGCGGCGGAACGGAGCGAAGCTATGGAAAACCCGTTTGCCGGGGAGAAGTCCAGGAAACTTTTGACCGACATCGGCTTTGATATTCTAGGCGGATCGTCTATCGCGATCGGCGTTATGGCGTTTTCCGCCCCGAATCAGATTGCGCCCGGAGGAGCGAACGGCGTCGCGACGCTGATCAACTATCTGTTCGGCCTTCCGATCGGTACGGTCTCGTTTTTCATCAACCTTCCGCTGCTGATTATGGCCTACAAGGCCCTCGGCCGGCGTTTTACGCTTCGAACGCTTCGGGCTGTCGCGATCTCGACGATTATGATGGACCTGGTCTGGCGCTATCTGATCCCGCCTTATCAGGGGGATCAGTTGCTTGCGGCTCTGTTTGCGGGCGCGTTTTCCGGGATCGGGTCGGGGCTTGTGTTTATGCGCGGTTCAACCACCGGCGGCTCCGATATCGTCACCAAGCTGATTTTAAAGAAATACCCTTATATTTCGACTGGCGCGATCGCCATGACGGTGAACGGCGCGGTCATTATCGCGGCGGCGCTGGTCTATGGAAAAATCGAGTCGGCGCTCTATGGCCTGATCATGACCTTCGCCAGCGGGCGGGTGATCGACGCGATCATCTATGGTTCGAACACCGGGAAATATGCGATGATCGTCACCCATCATCCGGATGAGATTTCCCGCCGGATCATCAAAGAGCTTCACCGCGGCGTCACGATTTTGGACGCAAAGGGCGCATATAATGGCCAGCCGACCAACGTCCTGATGTGCGTTGTTCGAAAGCAGCAGTTTTTCCAGTTAAAACATTTGATCCACACGGTTGATCCCCAGGCGTTTGTTATCATCACAGAGGCGAACGAAATTCTCGGACGGGGTTTCCAGCCCTTTGAACCAGCTTCCTCAGAGCAATGAGGCTGTTTTATCAAAAAAGTTTTTATCCAGATGATGAAAAACTCCCGCGGGTCCCCGCGGGAGTTTTTCAGTGGGAGGAAGATTCCAATTACTTGAAATACCGGCTGAGGAGGCCCTCAAACGCCTTGCCGTGGCGGGCCTCGTCCCTCGCCATCTCATGCACGGTGTCGTGGATTGCATCAAGGCCAAGTTCCTTCGCTTTCTTCGCGATGGCGGCCTTTCCGGCGGTGGCGCCGTTCTCCGCTGCGACGCGAAGCTCAAGGTTCTTCTTGGTGGAAGGGGTGACGACCTCGCCCAGAAGTTCGGCGAATTTCGCTGCGTGCTCCGCCTCTTCATAAGCGGCTTTTTCGTAGTAAAGGCCGATCTCGGGATAGCCCTCTCTGTGGGCGACGCGGGCCATCGCAAGATACATGCCAACTTCGGTGCATTCGCCGGTGAAGTTCATTCTAAGGCCTTCAAGGATCTCGGGATCGCAGCCGGCGGCGACGCCGACCACATGCTCGGCGGCCCAGGCCATTTTATCGGCCGCCTGCTCGACAAATTTCGAAGCGGGGGCCTTGCACTGCGGGCAGGAAGCGGGGGCGGATTCCCCTTCATAAACGTAACCGCAAACGGAACATACAAACTTTTTCATATTCTGTCTCCTCCATTTCAAATTCTCTCGCCGCACTCGGTTCGCTATTTGATCTGTCATTATCATACCATAGCGGTATGTTACTGGCAATCCAGTAACTGTACAAAATTAAGGGAATATATTCCTTAAATTTTGTCGATAAAATCCTAATCTCTCTCGAATAATTGTGATACTTGGGCAGATACTAGGAGTAAAGTGAGGTGAGAAAAATGTCTAAGAACATGAACAACAGCCAGAACAGCAATTCGACCAATAAGGCGGGTAATTCGACCAACAAGGCGAACAGCTCGACCAATAAGACCAATAACTGCAATTCCAATTCTACCAGCAGCAACTCCACCAACAGCAACTCCACCAGCAGCAATTCCACCAACAAGACTTCCAACAACTGATTTTTAAACAGAAACAGCGTCCGGAAAGAAAGGTTTCTTTCACTCCGGGCGCTACATAAACAGAGTTGCAGAACGCTGCAAGATTGACAAGGGGCTGTTTTTAAACAGCCCCTTTTTGCTGTCTGGCAATAAAAAACCTGCCGCAGCGGTCACGGCGATTTTTGTTGATTTGTTTGACCGATTTGATATAATAACCGCAGGGAAAGCAGCGGGATTCTGGGTTTTATCTGCATCGCGCAAATGAGGAAACAGCGGTGGACGGAAGGGGAGCGCAGGCCCCGGGTTCCCGCGCCAGGGCCGTCGGTACAAACGGGGCCGGGGACGCGCATGCGGCGCGGCGCCCGGCATTGCGCTTTACAGGGCGGCCCGTGGGGCGAACCGGCTCGCCGCCGAGGCGGTTCCGGCAGAAGGCGCGGCCCTCTCCGCAGAGCGTTTCAAGGCGGCGATGCAAAGCGCTATCTAAAAATCGTTTGAATCTGAAAGGAACAAAAATGGAACATAAACTGATCGATATCGGTGTGAATCTGATGCACCGATCCTATTCCGGCGACCGGGAAGCGGTGCTTTCGGCGGCCCAGGCCGGGGGCGTGTCCCCGCTGATCATCACCGGGACCGACCTTCGCTCAAGTGAGGCTGCGGCGCGCTATGCCGCGCGGTTTTCCGGGAAACTCTATTCGACGGCCGGGGTCCATCCCCACGACGCGAAGGGCTGTGACGAGCGGACGATTCCGGGCCTTCGCCGCCTTCTTCGTCAGCCGCAGGTGGTTGCGGTCGGGGAGTGCGGACTCGATTACGACCGGAATTTTTCGCCGCCCGACGTGCAGAGAAAATGGTTTGAGGAGCAGATTCTGCTTGCGGAGGAGGCCGGCCTCCCGCTCTTCCTGCACGAGCGGAGCGCCCACCGGGATTTTCTCGCGATTCTCTCCCGGCACGGCGGGGCCGCGAAACGGTCGGTGGTGCACTGCTTCACCGGGACGGCGTATGAGGCCATGCGGTATCTCGATATCGGGTGCATGATCGGCGTGACGGGGTGGATCTGCGACGAGAGGCGCTCCCAAAGCCTTCGGGACGCGGTTCGGGTCATCCCGCCCGAGCGGCTGATGGTGGAAACCGACGCGCCGTTCCTCACGCCGCGCGACCTCGCCGAAAAACCGCGCGGCGGGCGGAACGAGCCGAAATACCTCCCGCATATCCTCAGGCGGATTGCCGCCCTGATGGGACAGGACCCCGCTGAACTTGCCGCGGTCACATTGGAAAACACCGTCCGCTTTTTTGGACTGGATGCGGACGCGGGAAAGGATCGGATTGATGGATAACGCGCTTTTGGAACAGATCGACGCATGGCACGAACTCGACGAGCACGAAAAAATCGTGTCGGAGCTCGAAAAAATCCCAGCCGGAAAACGGGATTACCAAACGGTATGCCTCCTCGCGCGGGCATACAATAACCTCGACGACTACGACAGGGCGGCCCAATGCCTTCTCTCGGTTCGGGAGGAGGGGGAGGACGATCCGCTCTGGCATTACCGCCTCGGGTACTCCTATTACTACCTCGACCGCGACGGAGAAGCCCAAAACGAGTTTGAAAGGGCCGTTGCGCTCAATCCCGAGGACCCGGACAGCTGGATGTTCCTGGCGCTCGCTTCGCGGGCCGTGGAGGACGAAGACCGCTTTTTCGAAGCCTCGAACCGCCTCAAGGCCCTTTCGCCCGAGCGGTGGGAGGAGACGATCGGCGAGACCAACGGGGGCTTTTCGCCCGAACTCTACGAAGAAGAGGAGATCGACGCCCTCGAAGAGCATATCCGGCGGCATTTCGGCGAGTTCGAGAGCGTGTTTCACGAGCTGATTTCGCCCGATATCCATGTCGACATCGCCGTAATCCCGCCCACGGGGGAGCGGAATTTCTATACCCTTGTGACGATGGGGATGGGCGCGCACCGGATGGCGGTGCCGGAGGAGCTTTCAGACCGGCAGCTCGACCGGGCCGAGATGGTCGTCTGCCTCCCGCCGGACTGGGAGATCGAAAACAGCGAGGAAGTCTGTTACTGGCCGCTTCGCTGGCTCAAGATCATGGCGCGGCTTCCCGGCGAGCAGGAAACCTGGCTCGGCTGGGGGCACACCGTCCCGGCGGGCGGGCCGCTGGCGGAGAACACAAAGCTCTCCTGCATGCTGCTGGTCGACCCCTACACCGTAGACGGCGAGGGCCTCGCCTGCGAGATGCCGGACGGAAGCCTGGTACGGTTCTACCAGCTCTTCCCAATCTATGAGGACGAGATGAACTTTAAGATCGAGCACGGGGCCAGCGCGCTT
>DVKH01000004.1 GCA_018716105.1 Candidatus Fimivivens faecavium
GATGACGGTTACAGCGGGACGAGCTTCCAGCGGCCCGGCTTTCAGAAAATGCTGGACGAGATCGAGGCCGGCCATGTGGCCGTGTGTATCGTCAAAGACCTGTCCCGGTTTGGCCGCAATTCCGCCCTGACGGGGATGTACACCAACATCACCTTTGCCAAGTATGGCGTGCGGTTTATCGCCATCAACGACAACTACGACACCATCGACCCTAACAGCGTGGACAACGACTTTGCCGGAATCAAAAACTGGTTCAACGAGTTTTACGCGCGGGACACCAGCCGGAAGATCCGGGCGGTGAACAAGGCCAAGGGGGAGCGCGGGGAGCCGCTGACAACGAATATCCCCTACGGCTACAAGAAAGACCCCGACACCCCGAAGGGCTGGCTTGTGGACGAGGAAGCGGCACAGGTGGTCAAGCGTATCTTCACCCTCTGCATGGAGGGGCGGGGGCCGATGCAGATCGCCAGGGCGCTGACGGAAGCGAGGGTACTCACCCCCACGGCCTACAAGCAGCGGCAGGGCCGCAAGACCCCCAACAAGGAGGGGGCCGACCCGTACCACTGGAATACAAACACCGTTGTCCACATTTTGGAGCGGCGGGAGTACACGGGCTGCACCGTCAATTTCAAGACCTACACCAACTCTATCTGGGACAAGAAGCAGCGGCACAGCCCGGAGGACAGGCAGGCCATCTTCTACAACACCCACCCGGCCATCATCGAGGCAGAAGTCTTTGACAAGGTGCAGGAGATACGCCAGCAGCGGCACCGGCGGACGAAAACCGGCAAGAGCAGTATATTCTCCGGCCTTGTCTACTGCGCCGACTGCGGGGCAAAAATGCGCTACTGCACCACGAATTACTTTGAGAAGCGGCAAGACCACTTTGTATGCGCCAACTACCGGAGCAACACCGGGAGCTGTTCGGCTCACTTCATCCGGGCGGTGGTACTGGAGGAGTTGGTATGGCAGCACATGGAGGCGGTGATCTCCTATGTGAGCCGCTACGAGGCCCACTTCCGGGCGGTGATGGAGGAACGCCTGAAGCTGACCACCGGCGAGGCCATCCGGGTGCGGCGGAAGAAGCTGGCGCAGGACGAGAAGCGTCTGGCGGAGCTTGACCGGCTGTTCATGCGGCTTTACGAGGACAATGTGAGCGGCAAGGTGAGCGACCAGCGGTATGCCACCATGAGCGCGGCCTATGAGGACGAGCAGGCGGCCCTGCAAGCGGAGGCGCAGACCTTAGAGAAGGAAATCGAAGTACAGGAACGACAGCTTGAAAATTTAGAGCAGTTTATCCAGCGGGTACACAAGTACGCCGGTGAGCGGGAGCTGACCCCCTACGCGTTGCGGGAGTTGGTGAAGGCCATCTACATTGAGGCCCCGGACAAGAGCAGCGGCAAGCGGCGGCAGAATATCCGCATCGTCTACGACCTTGTGGGCTTTATCCCGCTGAATGAACTGATGAAAGAGGAAACGGCATGACCCCGAAAGGCCATGCCATTCCCTCTAAAACACAATTACTTTCTTATGGCACCCCGGCTTTGCCGCGGGGCCTTATTCATGAAATTACTTTTTCATGCTGTTCCTGATCCGGTTCATCGCCTCGATGGTGTTGTCCCGGTCGCCGAATGCCGTCAATCTCAGATACCCCTCGCCGTTTTTGCCAAAGCCCTCGCCGGGGGTCCCGACGACGTTCAGCTCATGGAGCAGGTAGTCGAAATACTCCCAGGAACCCATCCCATTCGGGCACCTGATCCAGACATAGGGCGAATTCTTCCCGCCGATGTACTCGATCCCGACCTCCTGAAACGCCTCGCACATGATCCGCGCGTTCTCGCGGTAGTAGTCGACCGCCTCTTTGCACTGTTTAAGGCCTTCCGGGGTAAAGACCGCGGCCGCGCCGCGCTGGACGATATAGGGGACGCCGTTAAACTTGGTCGTCTGGCGGCGGAGCCACATGGAATTGAGCTTCATCCCGTCGAAGACCAGGTTCTTCGGCACAATCGTGTAGCCGCAGCGGGTCCCGGTAAAGCCCGCCGTCTTCGAAAACGAACAAAACTCGATTGCGCAGCGGTCCGCGCCCTCGATCTCCATGATGCTCTCCGGCAGGGAAGGATCGGAAATAAAGGCCTCATACGCCGCGTCAAAGAGAATCACCGCGTTCTGCGCGGTCGCGTAATCGACCCAGGCCCTGAGCTGTTCCCGGTTGTAGACCGCGCCGGTGGGGTTGTTGGGGGAGCAGAGATAGATGATGTCCGCCGGGACGCCCGGGTCCGGAAGCGGCAGAAATCCGTTTTCCATGTTTGCGTCGAGGTAAATGATCTCCCGGCCAGCCATGATATTGGTGTCGACGTAAACGGGATAGACCGGATCGGGGATCAACACCCGGTTGTCCGCCCCAAACAGGTCAAGGATGTTGCCCAGGTCGCTCTTCGCGCCGTCGCTGATGAAAATCTCATCGAGGCCGAGCGAAACGCCCTTTTGCCGGTAATACCCCTGAACCGACTCCCGGAGGAAGTCATAACCCTGCTCCGGGCCGTAGCCGTGGAAGCTGTCCTTTCGGCCCATCTCGTCGCAGGCCGCCTTCATCGCCTCGACGGCCGCGCCGCAGAGCGGAATGGTCACGTCGCCGATTCCAAGCCGGATCAGCTTCGCATCGGGGTGTTCCTTCTGATATTCCGAAACCTTTCGGCTGATGGTCGAGAACAGATAGCTCTCTTTTAGGTTCCTGTAGTTCTCATTGATCTTCATGTTCTTCTGCGCCTCCCGGACATATCCTTTTGATTCCGCGCCGCCTGTCATAAGGCCGGGCGCCGATGATGCAGATATGATACCATGCGCGCAGGGCGCAAATGGGATCATCGTCCGTCAAAGCCTGCCGCCGCCCCTGGCGGCGCGGCGCCGGTTATCATCCCGGCATCATATCCGCTGCTGTGGATATGATACCATATTCCTCCACATCGGGGCAACCGCAGACGGAAATTTATCTGCCGCCATCTTCCCCGCGCCTGTGTTCCAGCGCCGCGGCGACAAACGCGCGGAAGAGCGGATGAGCACGGTTTGGCCGGCTCTTGAATTCCGGGTGATACTGGACGCCGGCGTAAAAACGCCGGCCCGGGAGCTCGACCGCCTCCACCAGCCGTCCGTCCGGCGAGGCGCCTGACACCTTCAGCCCCGCCCGTTCAAAATCCTCCCGGAACCGGTTCTGAAATTCATACCGGTGGCGGTGCCGCTCTGAAATCAGCTCCCGGCCGTAGGCGGCGCGCACGACCCCGTCCGGCGCGAGGCGGCAGGGATAGGCCCCGAGCCGCATCGTCCCGCCCAGCGGGATCTCGCCCTTCTGGTCGGGCATCAGATCGATCACCGGATAGGGGCCGCCGGGGAGGAATTCCGCCGAGTCCGCGCGCTCCCAGCCGAGGACATGGCGCGCGAATTCGATCACAAGGACCTGCATTCCAAGACAGATGCCGAAATACGGGACGTCCCGCTCCCGGGCATAGCGCGCGGCGGCGATCATCCCCTCGATGCCCCGGCCTCCAAAACCGCCCGGCACCAGGATGCCGTCGGCGCCTTCCAACAGCTTGTCCGCCGTCCCGCCGGAGACCTGCTCGGAATCAATCCAGCGGATGTCTACCATCGCCCCGTTCTCAAAGCCGCCGTGCCGAAGCGCTTCTGCCACCGAGAGATAGGCGTCGTGGAGCTTCACATACTTCCCCACCAGCGCGATGGTGATTGTCTCTTTGCGGCCGTGAATCCGGCGGAGCATCTCCCGCCAGGCGCCGAGGTCCGCGGGCGGCGCCTGGATCCCAAGCTCGCGGCAGACGATCTCCGAAAGCCGCCCCTCCTCGAGCATAACCGGCGCTTCATAGAGAACCGGGACGTCCCGGTTCTCGATCACGCAATCCGGCTTCACATTGCAGAACAGTGAAATCTTCTGCTTAACATGCTCCTCAATCGGCATGTCGCTCCGGGTCACGATGATATCCGGCATGATGCCCATTGAGCGGAGCTCCCGCACCGAATGCTGGGTCGGCTTCGACTTGTGCTCGCCGGAGGAATGGAGGTAAGGCACCAGGGTGACATGGAGAAACAGGCAGTTCCCGCGCCCCGCCTCAAGCGACACCTGCCGGGCCGCCTCGAGGAACGGCTGGCTTTCAATGTCGCCAACCGTTCCGCCGATTTCGGTGATCACAACGTCCGCTCCGGTTTTTTCCGCGACCGAATGGATAAAACTTTTGATCTCACCGGTGATATGCGGGATCACCTGCACCGTCTCGCCGAGATATTCGCCGTTACGCTCCTTCTCAAGCACGTTCCAGTAGACCTTTCCGGTCGTGAGGTTTGAAAACCGATTGAGGTCCTCGTCAATAAAGCGCTCGTAATGGCCCAGGTCAAGATCGGTTTCCGCCCCGTCCTCAGTGACAAAGACCTCGCCGTGCTGATACGGGCTCATCGTGCCGGGGTCCACATTAATATAGGGGTCGAGCTTTTGCGCCGCCACCTTGAGGCCCCGCTCCTTGAGCAGCCGACCGAGCGCCGCCGCCGTGATCCCTTTTCCGAGGCCCGACACGACGCCGCCCGTCACAAAGATATATTTTGCCATCCTTCGATCACTCCCTCAAACACCCTGACTGCATTTCCTGTCATTTTCACCGTCTGATCGGTCACGCGGACGGACAGCTCCCCGCCGCGCAGATGGACCAGGATTTCCTCGTTTTTCCGGCAGAAGCCGTTTTCAACCGCCGCCGCGGCGGCGGCGCAGGCTCCGGTCCCGCAGGCGAGGGTTTCGCCGCTGCCGCGTTCCCAAACCCGCATCCGGATTTCGTTTTTACCGGCGATCTGAACAAACTCGGCGTTGATCCCCTCCGGGAACGCCGCGTGACGTTCAAACGCCGGTCCGATGATTTCGAGCGGCGCCGCGTCCGGGTCGCCGCAGAATACGACGCAGTGCGGATTTCCCATCGAAACCAGCGTGACCTTCCACTCCGCCCCCGCCGCCGAAAACGGGACCGACACCGCCCGCTCCCCGGAAAACGCTGCCGGAATCCGCGCTGGCGCCCACTCCGGCGCGCCCATGTCAACCGCCGCGCCGGAAACCTCGCCGTCCGAAACCAGAAGCTCCAGCGTTTTCACGCCGCTTTTCGTCCCGATGGCGACGACCTCCCGCGGGACCATCCCGCTGTCGTAAAGGAGCTTTCCCACACAGCGGATCGCGTTCCCGCACATCATCCCTTCGCTGCCGTCCCGGTTGTACATCCGCATTTCCGCGTCCGCACGGCCGGACGGACCGACCAGCACAATCCCGTCCGCGCCGATCCCCTTGTGCCGGTCGCAGAGCCGCTCGCAAAAGTCCCGCGACGCCGGTATCTCGCGCGAAAAGCAGTCGAAATAAAGATAATCGTTTCCACAGCCGTGCATCTTGACAAACGGGAGCGCGTCCGCGCTTGCCTGCCCTTTCCGATTCTTCCGTTGCATCAGCCACATAAAGCCATCCCCCTTCTGCCAAAAACTATGCAGAACGAAGAAAAAACTTTACGAAACGAGAGGCGTCCGGCGCCTCTCAAAAAAAGAGGCGCCGGAGCCGCCGCGCTCTGTCGGCGGCTCCGGCGTCTTGTTCGGCGATCGAAACGGCTGGTAGAACGGGAAAAAGAAACCGGCTCACCGGAAACACATACGGTTCCATTTCGTTTCCCCTTTCCTGCGGACCTGCGTGGTCACATCTCATAGGTCTTTAGAATATCCTCGGCGACCTGTTTTTTGGTACAGCGCAGGTCCATCGCCTGCTTTTCAATATAGCGGTGCGCCTGCGGTTCGGTCAGGATCAGGACCTGCATCAAAACGCATTTGGCGCGGTCCACCAGCCGGATCTCCTCGATCTTACTCTGGAGCTTGGCGTTTTCAAGCCGCAGCGACCGGATCCTCCTGCGCATCGCGCCGACAAGCCGGACCGCTTTGAGAAACAGCGGGCGGGAAACGGGCCGCTGAAGGATCAGCACCCCTTCCTCTTCCAGCGCGGCGGTGATCCGCCCCGGCATCTCGCCGCGCAAAATGAGGAGAACCCCGATGTCGGTTGTCCGGACAATGTCGCCCGCGAGCCCCACGCCCGATTCTCCGTCGGGCGGAACACAGATGACGACCGCCGAAAACGTATCTTCGCTCAGCCGTTTCCGGGCCTCTGCTTCGCGGGACGCCGTTTCAACCGGCGCGTATCCCGCCTGTCCCAGAAGCTCGATGAGCGCGGCCGTCCCGTTCTCCGTCCCTGTCAAAATCAGCGCGCGTTCCGGCAAGCCGATCCCTCCCGTCTCAATCAACCGAACCATCTCCAACCGGCATCCAAATTGGCAGCGCCGATTCGATCTCTGCTTCAGTTCCACATTTGCAGGCCGCCGCAGGCGGCGGCCCAACCGCAAGACCATTCTCTGCAGATATTATATAAAATCTAAAGAGAGGTATAAAGCTGTTTATACGGATTTTGCGTATTTGGCGATAAAACATAGAACGGGTGAGCCATCAGCCCCGCCTCGTCCGCGCCAAAAAGCCCGCAGTAGCGCCGGACATAGGGGCGGATTTCCTCAAGATCAGCTTCCGCCGCCGGACGAGCCGCAACCTGTTCCGGCAGCCCCGAGGGTACTTCCCGGCACCGGACATAGATCTTTCCGCCGTGCATCCCCGCGCCGCAGAAATAGTTGAACGGATAGCGCCGTTCGCACCCGATCCCCAGCACCACGATCACGCCGCCCGCCTGATACTCGCCGAGGAAGCTGCCGGCGCTCCCGCCAATCACCAGCACCGGGACCTGATCGCCGTAGGCTTTCATGTGGATGCCCGCGCGGTAGCCCGCGTCGCCCTGCACATAGATTTCCCCTCCGCGCATCGCATAGCCGGTCGCATCGCCGGAGGAACCGTGGATGCAGATCAGCCCGCGGTTCATTGTATCCCCGACCGCCTCCTGCGCGTTTCCGAACACCGTAATCTCGGCCCCGTCGAGATACGCGCCGAGCGCGTTTCCCGCAACGCCCTGGATCGTGATCTTTTTTCCGCGCGCTCCCGCGCCGAGATACCGCTGTCCAAGGCAATTTTTGATTTCCACGTCGCCGCCCGCGGCCCGGACCAGCTCGCCGAGGGTTTTAAAGTCCTTCCCCGCCGCGTCAATCGAAATGGTCATAACTGCTCCTTTCCCGCCGGAGTGCTCCGGCCTGTGGCATTCTTTCGCAGGTCACTCACCCGCGTGGGCGATTCCTAGGATATCAAGCTCCTTCCGGGACAGGCCGATCCCGCGCAGCATCGCGCGGTTCCCACGGAGCGCTTCGATCGAATTGATCCCCATTCCGCCCATCATCTCCTTGATCTCGTGGTTCCAGGCCGTCACCAGCCGGACAAGGCGCTCGGCCCCCTCTTCCGGGTCGAGGCGCTTGGCCAGCTCCGGCTTCTGGGTGGCGATTCCCCAGTTGCAGGAGCCCTGCTGGCAGCTCCGGCAGAGATGGCATCCGAGGGCGATCAGCGCGCCGGTCGCGATGGTCACGGCGTCGGCGCCGAGGGCGATGGCCTTCACCACGTCGGCGCTGTTCCGGATGCTGCCGCCCGCGAGGATTGAGATCCGGTTGCGGATCCCCTCTTCGCGAAGGCGCGCATCCACGCTCGCAAGCGCGAGTTCAATCGGGATGCCGACGTTGTCGCGGATCCGCACCGGCGCCGCGCCGGTCCCGCCCCGGAAGCCGTCGATCGCGATGATATCCGCGCCGCTTCTCGCGACGCCGCTCGCAATCGCCGCAACATTGTGGACGGCGGCGATCTTGATGATTACCGGTTTTTGGTAACTGGTCGCCTCTTTGAGCGAATCGACCAGCTGGCGAAGGTCCTCAATCGAATAGATATCGTGGTGCGGCGCGGGCGAAATCGCGTCGGTCCCCTCAGGGATCATCCGGGTTTTCGAGATGTCGCCGACGATTTTCAGCCCCGGCAGATGCCCGCCGATACCCGGCTTCGCGCCCTGCCCGATCTTGATTTCAATCGCCGCGCCCGCCTCGAGGTAGTCGCGGTGGACGCCGAAGCGGCCGGAAGCCACCTGCACGATGGTGTGCGCGCCGTAACGGTAAAAATCCTGATGCAGGCCGCCCTCCCCGGTGTTATAAAAGGTCCCGAGCCGTTCGGCGGCTTTCGCGAGCGCAAGATGCGCGGGATAGCTGATCGCGCCGTAGCTCATCCCGGAAAACAGGATGGGGAGCGCCGCCGACAGCTGCGGGGGGAGGCCGGTGTCGATGCTGCCGTCCGGTTTCCTGCGGATCTGGTCCGGCTTTTTCCCGAGGAAAATCCGCGTTTCCATCGGCTCCCGGAGCGGGTCGATCGACGGGTTGGTCACCTGGGAGGCGTTGATCAGCATTTTATCCCAATAGATGGGATATTCCTTAGGCGTTCCCATCGAGCCGAGCAGCACGCCCCCGGTCCCCGCCTGCCGTGTGATCTCGTCGATATCGGAGCCGCGCCAACCCGCGTTTTCCCGCCAGGCGCGGCGGCTGCGGACCACTGTGAGCGCCCTTGCCGGGCACATCGCGGCGCAGCGGTGGCAGCAGACGCAGCGGGAATCGTCAATCGCGATGCTCCTCTCTTTTCGATTATAGGTGAACACCCCGTTGGAACACTGTTCTGCGCAGATTCCGCAGCCGATGCAGCGATCCTTCCGGCAGTCGATCTCGAACTCCTGCCCGATAAAGTCGAGCGGGCTTTTCTTCGCCCCGTTTTTTCCAAGTTCCGTCACAGCTCCTCACCCCCATTCCGGCGGACGATCACCGGTTCTCCGCCGCGCGGAGACCAGACCCGGTCAAGGTTCGGCTCAACCGCGCGGATCGCGCATTCCTCGCTCGCCATATAGACCCGGCTTTCTGTCTCCCCGACCACCATCGAACGGAGCTTGAGCCGGTCGTTGAGCGCCATCATCCCGCCTTCAAACCCAACCAGAATTGAAAACGGGCCGGTGATCAGAAGGCCGCTGAACACATTCCGAAGGTAGGTCAGGCGCTCCCGCTCCTCCTTTGGCTTTGCTTCAATTGTGGACCAGAACGGCGCGGCGATGACGTTTGCCGTCTCTTCCAGCGAAAGCCCCTGCCGCCGGACCAGGTAGTCGAAGAGATAGGCGATCACTTCGGTGTCGGTCAGAAGGCTGCATTTATATCCGAACATCTCAATAAAGCGGCGGTTCGCATCATAAGATGAAATCTCGCCGTTATGTACGATAGAGAGGTCGAGAATCGAAAACGGATGCGCCCCGCCCCACCAGCCGGGCGTGTTGGTCGGATACCTCCCGTGCGCGGTCCAGCAGGTCCCCTCATATTCGTCGAGCCGGTAAAACCGTCCCACGTCTTCGGGATAACCGACCGCCTTGAACACCCCCATGTTCTTTCCGCACGAGAAGACATAGGCGCCCTCCATTTCGGTATTGATTCTCGTGACGCACCGCACGACGTATTCCCGTTCGTCGAGCTGGCTCGCCGAAAGGCGCGTCGGAAGCGGCTGCACGAAATACCGCCAGATCAGCGGTTCCCCTACAATTTCTGGAATTTTCCGCGTCGGGATTTTTGAAAGGTTCACCACATCAAAATGCCGTTCCAAAAACCGTTCGAACGGCTCCTTCGCGGCTGCGTCGTCAAAAAACACATGGAATGCGTAATACTCCCGGTACTGCGGATAAATGCCGTAGCCCGCAAATCCCCCGCCAAGGCCGTTGGAGCGGCCGTGCATCGTCTCGATCGACCGGATCATCACTTCCCCGCCGATCGCCCCGCCGTCCCTGGAAAAGACGCCCGAAATCGCGCAGCCGGAAGGGATCCGGACTTCGCCTTCTCTTTTCATCAGCTTCCACCCCTTCTCTCTCAGAACGGCGTCTGCCGTTTTCCCCGGCCGCCGGCCGTCCCAAATGGGGCGCGCCGTCCGCCGTGGGAATGGGAAAAGCGAAAACCCCGTTGTTTCCGCTCCCACAACAAATACACCTGTATCCCCACAAACGCCATTCTTTATGCAGCTTATTTTAATCCTCGATTCTCAATATGTCAATATCTAAATATAATATTTGATTAAAATTATAATTTTAAATACTATATCTTTTTATTGCGCTTTATAACCTGATAAACGATATAAATATATCCATTTTCCCTAAATCCGTTTTTTATTTAGTCATAATTACAATCCGATCTGCCTGTTGTTATCTCTATTTGGTAATCCTGACATTTTTGATCAGAAATACCAAATCCCGCTTGACATGGGGCGGGGAAGCGAGTATACTGACACCCGTAAACAGCAAAGGCGCTGTGGACCCGGCCGGATCCGCAGCGCCTTTCGCCATTTCTCAAGACTAACAGGGGGTTTCATCATGAGCACCGTACCAGAACTATTTGGCAGCCTGGTTTTTAGTGACAGCGTTATGCAGCAGCGCCTCTCCAAACAGGCGTATAAGGCGCTTCAAAAAACCATCCACGAGGGCGCTCCGTTCAATATCAACGTCGCGAACGAAGTCGCAAACGCGATGAAAGACTGGGCAACCGAAAAAGGCGCGACCCATTTCACCCACTGGTTCCAGCCGATGACCGGCATCACCGCCGAAAAGCACGACAGCTTTATCTCCCCGATCGCGGGAGGCAAGGTGATCATGGAGTTTTCCGGCAAGGAGCTGATTAAGGGCGAACCCGATGCGTCGAGTTTTCCGTCGGGCGGGCTGAGAGCCACCTTCGAAGCGCGCGGCTACACCGCATGGGATCCCACTTCGCCGGCGTTTATCAAAGACAACACCCTCTGCATCCCGACCGCGTTCTGCTCCTATGGCGGCGAGGCGCTTGACAAAAAAACACCGCTCCTGCGCTCGATGGAAGCGGTCAACGTCCAGGCGCTGCGGATCCTGCGCTTGTTTGGGAACGAAAACGTTACCCGCGTGAGTTCGACGGTCGGCGCAGAACAGGAGTATTTCCTGGTCGACCGAGACCTGTACACCCAGAGAAAAGACCTCGTCTACACCGGGCGTACCCTGTTCGGCGCAAAGGCCCCGAAAGGCCAGGAACTAGACGACCACTATTTCGGCGCCATCAAACCCCGGGTTAAGGCGTTTATGGCGGAACTGGATGAGGAGCTCTGGAAACTGGGCATCCTGGCGAAGACCGAACACAATGAAGTCGCCCCCGCGCAGCATGAGCTTGCGCCGTTTTTTACCACCACCAACATTTCGACCGACCACAACCAGCTCATGATGGAGATGATGAAAAAGGTCGCGCTCCGGCACAACCTCGTCTGCCTCCTCCACGAAAAGCCGTTCGCCGGGGTAAACGGAAGCGGAAAGCACAACAACTGGTCGCTCTGCACCAACACCGGCGTCAACCTCCTCGAGCCCGGCGAATCCCCGCGTGAAAACGCGCAGTTTCTGCTGATCCTCGCGGCGCTGATCAAAGGAGTCGACGAATACCAGGATATGCTCCGCGTCTCGGTCGCAACCGCTGGAAACGACCACCGGCTCGGCGCTAACGAAGCCCCGCCCGCCATCGTCTCGATGTTCCTCGGCGACGAACTAACCGCCGTGCTCGAATCGATCGAGAGCGGAAGCGACTACGAACAGAAGGAAAAGGTGAAGATGTCGATCGGGGTGGATACCCTTCCGCGCTTCTCAAAGGACAATACCGACCGGAACCGCACCTCGCCGTTCGCGTTCACCGGAAACAAGTTTGAGTTCCGGATGCCGGGTTCCACCCTCTCGATCGCCGGGCCGAACATCGTTATCAACACCATCGTCGCGGAAGAATTCCAGCAATTTGCCGACCAGCTCGAACATTCAAAGGACTTTCACGCCGATCTGAACAAACTGGTCCGGAAAACCATCCGCGATCACAAACGGATCATCTTTAACGGCGACGGTTATTCCGACTGCTGGCCGCGCGAGGCGGAAAAGCGCGGCCTTCTGAACCTGAAAACCACCGTCGACAGCCTGCCTTATTACATCGCCGACAAAAACGTTTCGGTCTTTGTCAAGCACGGGGTGTTCACCGAGACGGAGATGCATTCGAGATACGAAATCCGCCTTGAAAGCTACTGCAAGGTCCTTGGGATCGAATCCCAGACCATGATCGAGATGGCGCGCAAAAATATCATCCCGGCCGTCTGCGCCTATCAGAACGACCTTTGCGCCGCGGCCGCGGCCAAAAAAGCGGCCTGCCCCGGCGCAAACTGCGAGGTGGAAGAATCGCTCGTCGAAAAACTCTCCTCACGCAACGCCTGCCTTTATAAAAAGGTGGAGGCGCTCGAAGCCGCGATGCTCGACGCAAAAGAATACGACGACATCTTCGAGTGCGCGAAGTTCTACCGCGACACGGTGTTCGCCGCGATGCAGGAGCTGCGCGCAATCGCGGACGATCTTGAGACGATTGTTGGAGAAACCTACTGGCCGTTCCCGACCTATGGGGAGCTTCTGTTCGGCGTCTGAACCGGACTTCTCCCGCATTAAAACGCCCACTTCAAACCCCCAAATAGAACTACCCCTAAAGCCGGAAGGCCCGGACCCGATCTTGGGTCCGGGCCTTCCGGCTTTCCCGCCGCGGGTCCAAAAGGGAAAGCCCCTGAAGCGAGACGCTTTGTAAGGGAGCCGTCTCCCTTTGGCTTTGGCAATCAGCCGGAATGGTTGAAATTGCAGGATAACAAATCATTTGGGGGATTACAGAATAAAGCAGGCTTGCATTGATTAAGGGGCAGGCGCCCATTGCGCTTTGCAAGGCGGATTATTCTTTACCCGGACTTATTTTATATGTCGAGGAAGATAAAAACTGCCGCCATCTGAAAACGATGGCATTTGCGCTATCC
Organism: Candidatus Fimivivens faecavium; assembly: GCA_018716105.1. Classification (GTDB taxonomy): domain Bacteria; phylum Bacillota; class Clostridia; order Oscillospirales; family Ruminococcaceae; genus Fimivivens; species Fimivivens faecavium. The sequence goes on from DVKH01000004.1 coordinate 12,832, forward strand.
GAAGCAGCAGTGCACGGAACTATTTTTTGATGAAGCCGAAGCCATAGTTTCGGCTAACGCAGTGAACGAAGGCTGGCGGCAGGCGGGCATGCCAACTTGCAACAACCGCCTTTGCAATCTAAAAGAAAACGGGGAAACACCCGGGAAATGCTGTCCACAGGGATAACGGGCGCCGGATTTGACGCCAAAGCCCCGGCCGCGCCAAAGCAGAAGCGAGCGGCCTTATCATTTCGCTGAAAAGGAAAACACAGAATGGAGATGATAAATTCGATTAGGAATAATGATGATAAACGGTCATCCATATAAGGCCGGCCGAAGGAAAAAGAAAATCGGATAAAAAAGCCAGACCTGTAATACAAAATGATAGCAGGTCTGGCTTTCTGTTTTATTTGTCAAGCATTTCAGTAAAAGATGATTTACTCCACGTCGTTAAGGGCGTCTAAGTCTGTCTCGCCTGTACGAACCTTAACTACCTTATGTACACTGTAAACAAATATCTTACCATCTCCGATATGTCCGGTATAGAGCACCCGTTTTGCCGTTTCAATTACATCATCGACCGGAATATTACCGACAACAACCTCTAACTTAACCTTAGGGAGTACTGTTACGTCCATTTCAACGCCGCGATAACGTTCCCCGGATCCTTTTTGGATACCGCAGCCCATAACCTGCGTTACAGTCATGCCGGTAATGCCCAATTGATTAAGAGCGTTTTTCAAGAGATCATAACGATCCAGCTTTGTTATGATTACTACCTTATACATGCCGCTTTCTCTATCGACAGGGCCGGCTACAGAAACGGAAGCGGCTTTCTGGGCCTCTGACGCTCTGTCATATTCATCCTGACCGAGATCAGTATTTTCATTTTCAATCATACCGCCGGCAGTAGGCTCCATTATACTGAAACCGGCATATGCAGAAGCAAGACCGTGTTCCTTGGCGTCCAGGCCGACAATTTCTTCTTCCTGGCTGACACGGAGGCCGACCGTCTGATCGATCAGCTTAAAGACAATAAACATTGTCGCAGCGGTCCATGCAAGCACGCTGGCCGCGCCAACAAGCTGGATTCCAAGCTGGCCGAAACCGCCGCCGTAAAACAAACCGTTGATAGAACTGCCTGGGACCGAATCAGTTGCAAATAAGCCGACTGCTAATGTACCCCATAAACCGTTAAATCCATGAACGGCAATGGCGCCTACAGGATCGTCTACATGAATAACATTGTCACAGAACCAAACGCCGAATATAACGAGCAATCCGGCAACAGCGCCAATCATCAGGGCGCCCAATCCGTCTGTTACGTCGCAGGAGGCAGTGATTGCCACAAGGCCTGCCAAAGAAGCGTTTAAACACATAGACATATCCGATTTGCCGTAGCGGATCCAGGTAAAGACCATGCATACAAACGTCGCAACCGCCGGAGCAATTGTTGTTGACATAAAGATGGAAGCAAGCTGGTCGCCGCTTGTAGCAGCCGCGCCGTTAAACCCATACCAGCCGAACCATAAAATGAAACAGCCTAATGCGCCAATGACAATATTATGTCCTGGGAATGCGTGGACTTTTGTAACTTTTCCATTTATGTCTCTTGTAAATTTACCGATTCTTGCTCCAACGATAGCTGCGCCGATCAAGGATGCAAGACCGCCGACCATGTGAATGGCGCAGGAACCGGCAAAATCATGGAAGCCGCGCTGTGAGAGCCATCCGCCGCCCCAGATCCAATGCGCTTCTATTGGATAAACAAGCGCAGAAATTACTGCGGAATAAATACAGTATGATAAGAATTTTGTTCTTTCAGCCATCGCGCCCGACACAATTGTTGCAGCCGTAGCGCAAAATACAAGGTTAAACACGAAAGAAGAGTAATTAAAATTGGCATAGTTCGTAAAAATCCCCATCGTAGGAAGGCCAATCAACCCCCCAAGCGCGTCCTCTCCCATCATAATCCCGAAACCGATAAAAATAAACACAACGGTCCCGATACAGAAATCCATCAGGTTTTTCATGATGATGTTTCCAGCATTTTTTGCTCTGGTAAATCCCGTTTCTACCATTGCAAATCCGGCCTGCATAAAGAATACAAAAGCCGCGCCGATCAGAAACCAGATCCCAAAAGCCTCAGAACTTACCATTTCTGAGATAACGGTCAAAGTTTGTTCTGTCATAATCATTTCTCCTTTTCTGGTTGAAATAGAAAAGGCGTGCAATCATGCTTTTCGCAAGATTACACGCCTTTGTGTCGCTTCAAATTTTTAAATTTTAAATGTTCTTTTTATGTTATATATTATACATCCTTACTCCAAAGAAATCAAGCTTTTATTGATCAAACTTTATTTTAATGCCGGCATTTGATTTGTGAACATTGATGAATCAAAATGAAACGTCAATCCTTTCATTTGTTTTTGCTTAAATCTAAATAGTAAAACCATTTTGCCTAGCCAGGCATTGCTCAAAAGTACGAAAATTTATTCTGAAAATTCGATTACATTTTTTGAAATGCCTCTTAATGGCGCTGGGTTCAACGGCTGATCTGAAAACGGCAACTGCAATTTCTATCATATCCTGCCGTTGGAAAGGAACGATATGGTCAATAAACAACCAAAGGCGGCATTCGCCCCCAAAATGGAAGAATGCTTTCATGAGCATAAACCTAAGCGAGCAGCGCAAATGCAAAAATGGCGCAGCAATACGCCGCGCCATTTCAACATACCAATATTGAATTGAGATAAAACGCGCCTTGCTTACGGAAGAGGCCCAGGCATCAGGGGGCTTCGTGCCGTATGTATTGTTCAGGGCCGTCTTACTTTTTCAGCCAGCTCATCATCTTGCGGAGCTCTTTGCCGACAACCTCGACCGGATGCTGCGCTTCCACGCGGCGCTTGGCGAGGAAATGCGCTCTGCCGCCGGCCTTGTTCTCGCTGATCCACTCGCTCGCGAAGGTGCCGTCCTGAATCTCGGAGAGAACCCTTCTCATCTCGGCGCGGGTTTCCTCGGTGATGATCCGCTTGCCGGTCCGGTAATCGCCGTATTCGGCGGTGTCGCTGACCGAGTACCGCATCATCGCAAAGCCGCCTGAGTTGATCAGATCGACGATCAGCTTCATCTCGTGCACGCACTCAAAATAGGCCATTTCAGGCGCATAGCCCGCGTCAACCAGGGTATCAAAGCCGGCTTTCATCAGCTCGGTGATGCCGCCGCAGAGGACGCACTGCTCGCCGAACAGGTCGGTCTCGGTCTCCTCGCGGAAGGTGGTTTCAACGATGCCCGCGCGGCCCGCGCCGATCGCGGATGCATACGCAAGCGCAAGCTCCATCGCCTTGCCGCTGAAGTCCTGGTGCACCGCGACCAGCGACGGAACGCCCTTGCCCTCGGTATACTGGCTTCTGACGATATGTCCCGGACCCTTCGGGGCGACCATCACGACATCCACGTTCGCGGGGGGGACCACCTGCTGGAAGTGGATGTTGAAGCCATGACCGAACATGAGGACGTCGCCCTCCTTGAGGTTCGGCGCAACCGACTCGCGGTAGATATCCGCGCATTTCTCATCGGGGACCAGCATCATAACCATATCGCCGGCCTTCGCGGCCTCGGCGGTCTCCATGACCGTAAGGCCCGCAGCCTCGGCTTCTTTCCATCTCGCGGAATCCTTTCTCAGCCCGACGACCACATCAAAGCCGCTGTCCTTCAGGTTCTGGGAGTGCGCGTGGCCCTGGCTGCCCCATCCGATGACCGCGATTTTCTTTCCTTTCAGAAGCCCCAGGTTGCAGTCGCTGTCGTAGTACATTTTCGCCATGATAACTCCTCCAATTCTTTTCTCAGTTTCGTTATGGTCCTTTATCCGCGTTCAAGCGCGGTCACACCGGTACGACACATTTCCATCATCGTATAGTGTTGGATCATCAGCAGAAAGCGGTCGATTTTGTCGGGCGTGCCGGTCAGCTCGATGATCATCGAGGAAACCGACAGGTCCACGATCTTCGCCTCATACACCTGGCATATTTCGATCACCTTGCAGCGCTGGTCCTCGCCCACGCCGATCTTCACCAGGAGCAGGTCCCGGTGGAGGCTCTTCGCCTGCGACAGCGGATAGACCTCTATCGTCTCCTCCAGCTTCTGTGTCTGCTTGATGATCTGCTGAAGCGTTTCCTCGTCCCCGTCGACGACCATCGTGATCCGGGTGATCATCGGATCGTTCGTGATCGCCGCCGTAATGGAATAGATGTTGAAATTCCGCCGCCCAAACAGGCTGGAGATGCGGGCGAGGACGCCGGGATTGTTCTGTACCAGAACAGACAGCACATGTTTTTCCATCCTTCGTTCCTCCCCTAGTCGACGATGACCTCGTCGATGGTCGCGCCCGCCGGGATCATCGGGTAGACGTTTTCATCGCGGTCGATACTACATTCTATCACACACGGTCCGCCCGCGGCAAGCGCGTCCGAAAGCGCTTTTTCAAACTCCGCCGGCGTCTCGGCATGCCAGCCCTTTGCCCCGAATGCTTCGGCAAGTTTGACATAATCCGTCTTCCGGTCGAGGTCGGTGCAGGAATAGCGGCGGCCGTAAAAATACGTCTGCCACTCGCGGACCATGCCGAGGACGTTGTTGTTGAGCACCACAGTAACGGTCGGGATGTTGTAGGTCACCGCCGTACAGAGCTCGTTGAGGTTCATATGAAAACACCCGTCGCCGGTGATATGCACCACCGTCCGGTCCGGACAGGCGATCTTCGCTCCGATCGCCGCCCCAAGGCCGTAGCCCATAGTGCCGAGCCCTCCAGAGGTCAGAAAGCTTCTCGGCTTGGTGCGGCGGCAGAACTGCGCCGCCCACATCTGATGCTGGCCGACGTCGGTCACGATGATCGCGTCCTCGCCAGCGAGCCTTGCAATGGTCGAAATGATACGGTAGGGCTTGAGCTTAGTATCGGAATCGGCCGGCGCGGGATCAAGCGTCTTTTTCCATTCCTGAATCTGCCCGACCCACTCGGGGTGCTCCCGCTGTTCAACAAGCGGCAGCAGCCGGGACAGGACATGCTTCGCATCGCCGACCGCCGAGAGATCGCTGTTTACGTTTTTGTTGATTTCCGAGGGATCGATGTCGATCTGGACAATCTTCGCGCCCTTTGCGAAGTTATGCTTGTCGGTCGCGACCCGGTCCGAGAACCGGGCGCCGACGGTGATCAGCAGGTCGCAGTGCTGGACGGCGCGCCCGCTCGAGACATTGCCATGCATCCCGATCATCCCGAGATCAAGCGGTTCCCCATAGCTGAGTACGCCGGTCGCCATGATGGTATGGCAGGCGGGAATCTGCGCCTTCTTGCAGAGCGCCCGCACCAGCTCCCCCGCGCCCGAGGCGTCCACCCCGCCGCCGAAATAGAGGACCGGCCGCTCGCTTTCGTTGATCAGCGCGGCGATCGCGCGGAGGTTTTCTTCGTCCGGCTCCGGGAAGGGCGGCGGCACAAACAGCGGCTGATTCTGAAATTCCGCGACCGCCGCGGTGACATCCTTCGGGATGTCGACCAGCACCGGGCCGGGCCGCCCGGTCGACGCGATCCTAAACGCATCCCGGAGCGTATCGGCAAGCTTTTCCACATGGTGGACGACAAAATTGTGTTTGGTGATCGGCATGGTGATCCCGGCGGTGTAAACCTCCTGAAAGCTGTCGAAACCGATCATGCTGGTCGCGACGTTGCCGGTGATCGCCACCATCGGCACAGAATCCATGTAAGCGGTCGCGATTCCGGTCACGAGGTTGGTCGCGCCGGGCCCGCTGGTTGCGAGCACCACGCCGGTTTTCCCGGTAGCGCGGGCGTATCCGTCCGCCGCGTGAGCCGCTCCCTGCTCATGGGCGGTGATGATATGGCGGATTTTATCCTGATAATGATAAAGCGCGTCGTATATGTTTAAAAGTGCGCCGCCCGGGAAGCCAAAGATGGTGTCCACCTTTTGTTCCACCAGGACTTCTGCGACGATTTCGGCTCCAGTTAATTTCATCCTGCCCTCTCCTCGCTCATACGGGAAAATTCCCGGTAATCAAAAAAGCCCATGTCTCTTAAACCAATCAAGAGACAAAGGCTTTCAAAAGCACTCTGCGGTACCACTCTGATTGCCGGAACCTCACGGTTCCCGGCCGCTCGCTAACATCCGGCGAAAATTACAGTTCCGAATGTCGGACGCCGTAACGGGCGTCAGCCGGTCAAGCCTACACAGAAACCACTCGGTCCCCTTCAGCCGACTGCTCCGGAGGCGATCCTCCCAGGCCTCGCAGCACTGCCTTTCACCAACCGGCAGCTCTCTGAAGCGCTCCGCCTGTTCCATTCCTCCGTCGTCGCATTTCAGTTATTGAATTTTATTATAATCCTCTGCGGGAAATTGTCAAGGGAGAGGACCGGGCAAAACCGCACGAATCGAATTGCCATGCGTCCTTTACTTTTGTGTTTTTTATCGGTTCCCAGCTCCGCTTTCCCCGCAGCCCGGCAGGCGGACCAGCTTCCCGAGCCGTTCCACCGTCGCCTCGGCCGTTTCAGGATAGCCGCCGAACCGGAATTTGATTCCAAGCTCGTCATATTTTTCGCTGCAGAGCTTTCGGAACGGCAGAAGCTCGACCTTTTTGACGCACCGGTACGGCGCGATCAGGCTGTTAAGCCGGCCGATGTTCTCCGCCGTGTCGTTGAGCCCCTCGACGATCACCTGCCGGATCCAGGCGTCGATTCCCCGTTCGTCGAGCCTTTTCAAAAAGCCGAGCGGCCCGTCAAGCCCGCAGCCGACATAATCCCGGTATTCCCCGTCGGTGGTCATCTTGATGTCCAAAAGGCAGAGATCGGTGACACCGAGCAGCCGATCGACCGCTTTGTCCAATCGGGAACCGCTGGTATCCAGCGCGGTGTGGATGCCGTTTTCCCGGCAGAGCGCAAAGAACTCCGCTACGAATTCCGGCTGCAAAAGCGCCTCCCCGCCTGAGACGGTGACGCCGCCTTCGTTTCCAAAATAATTTCGATAGCGCAGGACCGTTGAGAACAGCTCCTCCGCCTCCCGCTCCTCTCCCCCCTCCAGGTCCCAGGTGTCGGGGTTGTGGCAGTAACCGCATCTAAGGCGGCAGCCCTGCAGAAAAACGACGAACCGCACGCCCGGCCCGTCGAGCGTTCCAAGCGTTTGAATCGAATGCACGCGCCCTTTCATTAAATCCCCTCCATCTCTCGTTCCCAGAAAAGAACCGGGGCGGGCGGGCCGCCCGCCCCGGCGGAAATCACATCCGCTCGTGGAAGGTTCTCATAATCACTTCTTTCTGATGCTCGCGCGAGAGCTTGCAGAAATGGACCGCATAACCCGAAACCCGGATGGTGAGGTTCGGATACTGTTCCGGATGCTCGAACGCATCGATCAGAGTCTGCCGGTTGAGGACGTTGACGTTGATGTGGTGCGCGCCGTTTTTAAAGTATCCGCCGAGAATCTGCATGAGATTTTCGACCCTCTCCTCCGCCGTCTTCCCCAGGGTGTCCGGCGTGATCGAAAAGGTGTTCGAAATCCCGTCGCGGCAGTCCTCATAGGAGAGCTTCGCAACCGAGTTGAGCGAAGCGAGCGCGCCGTTTTTCTCGCGGTTGTGCATCGGGTTCGCGCCGGGGGCGTAGGGTTCGCCCTTCTTCCGGCCGTCCGGCGTCGCGCCGGTCTTGCGGCCGTACATCACGTTCGAGGTGATGGTCAGCGCCGAGAGGGTGTGCTTCGCGTTGCGGTAAGCCGGGGTTTTCTTGAGGTCCGCCGATACGTTATGGAGCATTTCCTTCGCGATCAGGTCCACGCGGTCGTCGTCGTTCCCAAACTTCGGGAAGTCGCCCTCCACCTCAAAGTCGCGGATATAGCCCTGTTCGTCGCGGATCACCTTCACCTTCGCATATTTGATCGCGCTGAGCGAGTCGGCGATGACCGAAAGCCCCGCCACGCCAAACGCCATCAGCCGCTCGACGTCGGTGTCGTGCAGCGCCATCTGAATCTTCTCGTAGGCGTATTTGTCGTGCATATAGTGGATGACGTTCATCGTGTTGACATAGAGGTTGCAGAGCCACTCGCGGTAGAAGGAGAAACGCTCCATCACCTCGTCGTAATTCAGGACGTCGCCCTGGAGCGGCTCCATCTTCGGCCCAACCTCTCCGCCGGTGTTCTGGTCGTGCCCGCCGTTCATCGAAAGAAGCAGGAGCTTGGGCAGGTTGCATCTCGCGCCGAAGAACTGCATCTGCTTTCCGACCTTCATGGCCGAAACGCAGCAGGCGATCGCGTAGTCGTCGCCGTAAACCGGGCGCATCAGGTCGTCGCTCTCATACTGAATCGCGTCGGTGTCGATCGAAACCTTCGCGCAGAACCGCTTAAAGTTTTCGGGAAGCTGCTCCGACCAGAGGACGGTGAGGTTCGGTTCGGGCGCCGAGCCGAGGTTGTAAAGGGTGTTGAGAACCCGGTAGGAGTTTTTGGTGACGAGCGGAACGCCGTTTTCGCCGATGCCGCCGATCGACTCGGTGATCCACATCGGGTCGCCCCCAAACAGCTCGTTGTACTCGGGCGTGCGCAGATGGCGCGCCATCCTCAGCTTCATCACCATGTCGTCCATCAGTTCCTGCGCCGCCCCTTCGGTGAGGACGCCGCGGACGAGGTCGCGCTGGATGTAAATATCGAGGAAGGTGCTGACCCTTCCCAGCGACATCGCCGCGCCGTTCTGCTCCTTAATCGCGGCGAGATAGGCGAAGTACACCCACTGGATCGCCTCCCTCGCGTCTTTTGCAGGGCGGCCCACGTCGTAACCGTACATCGCGGCCATTTCCTTGAGCCTTCCAAGGAAGGTGATCTGCTGATACAGCTCTTCGAGAAGGCGGATGTTGTCCTGCCCCATCCAGTTTTTGCCCTTCTCCGCTTTGTCCTTTTTCTTTTCCTCGATCAGCTTATCCACGCCGTAGAGCGCAACCCGGCGGTAGTCGCCGATGATTCTCCCACGGCCATAAGCGTCCGGAAGCCCGGTCAGGATGCCGATCTTTCTCGCGGCAAGCATCTCGTCGGTGTAGACGCGGAAAACGCCCTCGTTGTGGGTGGTGCGGTAGGTAAACTCTTTGAGGATGCGCTCCGACATCTCATAGCCGTATTCCTCACAGGCCTGCTTCGCCATCCGCATGCCGCCGAACGGGTTGATCCCGCGCTCAAGCGGGCGGCTGGTCTGGAGGCCGACGATCAGTTCATTTTCCTTGTCGAGATAGCCGGGCTTATAATGGGTCAGCGAGGCGACATGCTCGGTGTCGACCGAAAACACGCCGCCGAGGTCGCGCTCCACCTGGAACAGGTGGTTGAGCTTCTCCATCAGCTTGCTGGTCCGTTCGGTTGGGCCGGCGAGAAACGCCGCGTCCCCCTCGTAGACAGTATAGTTTTTTTGAATGAAATCGCGGACGTTGATCTCTTCCTGCCAGTCGCCGGCCCGAAAGCCTTCCCATTCCGAAAACTGCATAGCCATCTTCTACTCCTCCCAAAAAATAACAAAAAAACAGCCCGCAAAAGTATCCTTTTGCAAGCTGCCCAGACGGTCGGCATATGGCACTTTATGTTCCCTTGTGGTGCTCCACAATAACCCGTCAGTCACATAAAGCGGTTGCGAAAGCATACTGATCTATCCAGCTGTATTAGGGGACGGCGAAAGGGCGCGGAGAGATCGGACGCTCCCGCACGCAGAACAACAACAGCCGGACGCAAAGCCCTTTTTTGCCATTCTGCTCACTCCTTCCACCCCGCCAAAGCGGTAAATCAGTATCAGTTGTTGCTTTGATCATACAACATCCTATGGCGTTTGTCTAGTGGTGTTGCAACATTTATTTCTAAAATTTTCGGCAAATTTGTCAGCGGGACGTCAAAGCCCGGCCCTGTTGCGAGCCGGGCTTTTCATATTTGCTTTTTAAAAAGGCAACACTAAAGCGCAACAGCGGAAATTTCCTCTGCGTCACGAAACGGCCGGGCCATGCGCCGCACGCGCCTTTAAGGCAGCGCGGCGGCGAACCTCCGCAAAGTCCACCACGCGGCAGTTCGCGCGGGCGCGGCGCTTCGCCGGCTGCGAGGCGGCAAGAACCGCCGCGCCAAGCAGGACCGAAGCCGCCGCCGCCCCGAGCAGGCAGCCGCCCGCCGCAAGCGAGATCGAAAGGTTCTGCGCCCTGGTATATCCAGCCCGGCCGGAAGCCGAGACCGAAACCGCGGCGGCTTCCTCCGCCGAAAGCATCTTTGCGGCGAGCTGCGCGGAATTTTTTTGAATCGCCGGGATCGACGCGCCTAAAACGATGGTGAAGATCAGCGCTGCGGCCAGCAGAAACGCGGAAATCTTTTTCATCTCAAAATCCCCCTATGCAAAATCAAACATTTGTTCTTTTTCTTGGAGCCATTATAACTCGAACAAATGTTTGTGTCAAGATTTTTCGAACAATTGTTCTTTCATGAAAGGATCGATTTCATGACCGTTCTGGCCTACGCGGTTGTCGCCGCGGCCGTCATCTTTTTCGCGGTGCGGTGCGCCCATTATGTCGATCTGCTCGAGGAGATGACCCCGCTCTCGGGCGCGTTCATCGGCGGCGTGATTCTGGCGGCGGTCACCTCGCTGCCCGAACTGTTCACCAGCCTTTCGGCGACGCTTTTTCTGTCCAAACCCGAGCTTGTGCTTGGAAACATCCTCGGAAGCGACCTGTTCAACCTCGCGGTGCTCGCCGTCCTCGTGCTTTGCTTCCTGCGGCGCTTCGCGTCCGCGCCGGTCGACAGAAGCCACCGGTCCGCCACGCTCTACGCCTTAATCTGCTATCTGCTCCTGACCGTCACAGTCCTGTCCGGCTGGGAGATGGCCATCTCCACCGTCAGCGTCCCGTCGCTGTTTCTCGCTTTGTTCTACGGCCTTTCCATCCGCCGCATGTCCGGCGGAGAAAAAGCCGGCGCTCCCAAAGCGAAAGCGTCCCGGCTGCCCCTGGGCGCGGTTGTGCTCCGCTTCTCCGCAGCAGCGGCGGGCCTGGTGCTGGCCAGCATTGCAATCACCTTTATCACCGACCGGCTCGCCGGGGAATTCGGCCTCGGCGCAACCTTTGCCGGGGCCTTGTTCCTCGGCGTCGCGACCTCCCTCCCGGAAGTATCCTCCACCGCCGCTTTGTTCCGCTCCGGAAATATCAATGCGGCGGTTGGGAACATCACCGGAAGCAACATCTTTAACTTTTTCATCCTGTTTCTCGCCGACCTTTCCTATCTCAGGGGCAGTATCTATGTCCGGGACCAGCAGACCGGCTCGCTGCTTCTATTCGGCGCCGCGGCGGAACTGCTCACGCTGTTTCTCGTCGTCCCAAAGGGGCGGGCGGAGCGCGCCGGAACCGCGCGCTATGCGGCGGTCTCGGTGGGGATCGCCGTTTGCTATCTCGCCTTTCTGCTGACGCCGGCTGGTTCATAAAACTTTTTGAGAAGCAATAAAAATAGCTGACGGATTCTCCCTTGAACCTATTGGGCTTTCTTTCTATAATGAGATAAGCTTCTGATTCGCGGGGGTTGGAACGGCCGGTTCCACCCGAAAACATATCAGGGAAACGGAGGCGCATGGCTTTTGTATCACCGCTTTCTGCCGGGATGGCTTTCTGAAACAGTCGATATCTTCATTGAAAAGCGGGTTTCCCGTTCCGCGGCGGAACTCGCCTATTTTCTGATGCTCTCTTTTTTCCCGCTCCTGATCTGTATCAACGCCTTCGCCTCGCTCGCGGCGTACGGCGATTCCGAAGCGCTCCAGCTCCTGGCCGACCTGGTGCCTCAGCAGAGTCTCGAAATATTAACCGATTATCTCGCCTACATCGCGCAGAACCAATCCCCAGCCCTCTTGTTCGGCGGGCTGTTTCTGCTGTTCACTTCTTCTTCGTCCGCGTTCCGCTCGCTGATCAACATCATGGATGACATCTTTGAGCGAAAAAGCTATGCGGGGCTGCGGCATGTGATCATGAGTTCGGTATTTTCCGTCGCGTTTCTGCTTGCGATTTACAGCGGCATCGTGATCTTCTCAACCGGCGGCTGGTTTCTGAGCCTGGCAGACCGCTATTTCGGCATCGGGGAACGGTTCGAAAGCTGGCGCTGGGCGCGGTTCGGCCTTTTGTTCCTGATCTTTTTTCTCTATCTTTGGCTGTTCTACCGAAGCGTCGCCCCCAAGATGCATCCGCGCACGCCGGTCCTGTTCGGGGCGGCCTTTTCCTCGTTCAGCCTCGTGGCGGTCAGCGTCCTGTTTTCGTGGTTTATCGGCCTGTCCTCGCGTTACGCGCTGGTCTACGGCTCGCTGGCGTCGATCATTATCATGATGATCTGGCTTTACCTCTGCGGAAATATCGTCATCCTCGGAAATGTGCTGAACTTCACCGTCACAAAATACCTGCGCGCAAGAAAACTTTAAGGCGAAGCCCTCGCCGCCAGCGCGGGCTTTTTTCACCCCTTTTTCAGGATCCCGCGCGCATAATCGCTGAGGTTTGAGCTTCTCTCTGCTCTTGTCCTCAAATGAAATATATGAGATAATGTTTTTTATTCTCAAAATGCGGCTGTACCCTCTAACAGGAAACCGCCCTGGAAGGTGTGAAAACCATAGAACGGATTTTACTGCAGATCGGAGTGATCCTCGCTTTCGCCGCCGCGGGCGAGTGGATCGCCGCAATCCTGCCTGTCGCAGTCCCCCCGAGCATTGTGGCGATGGCGCTCCTTCTTCTCCTGCTTTTCTGCGGCGCGCTGCGGCTTGAGCGGGTCGAAGATACAGCGGACTTTTTCCTGAAAAACATGGGGTTTTTCTTCATTCCGGTCAACGTGTCCATCATGAAAAGCTACCGCCTGATATCGGACAACCTTTTCAAATTTTTGTTTTTGATCGTTGTGACGACGCTGATCACCTTTGCCGCAACCGGCTGGACGGTGCAGGCCGTCATGCGGCTGCAAAACCGGACGCAGAAGGAGGAAGGGCAATGAACACGCTGTTTTGTCTGGCGCTCTGCATTTTCTGTTATCAAACCGGCCTTTATCTCCAGCGGAAAAGCCGTCTCAGCCTCCTGAACCCCACCCTCGCCGCGTCGCTTTTCATCATCGCCTTCCTCATCGTCACAGGGACGCCCTATGAATCGTTCGACGCCGGATCGAATTTGATCTCGCTGCTGCTTGGGCCGGCGACGGCGGCGCTGGCCGTCCCGATTTACCGTCAGCGTAAGACCATCCGCAAAAACCTGCTTGCGGTCTTTGCCGGCTGCTTTGTCGGCGCGGCCGTTTCGATGGGAAGCGTGATCATCCTCTGCCGCCTGCTCGGCCTCAATGATCTGATGCGGAAATCCCTGATGGCAAAGTCGACCACCACCGCCATCGCCGTTGAGATCACCGAAACGCTCGGAGGCGAACCTTCGATCACGGCCGCGGCGCTGATCGCCACCGGGATGCTCGGCGCAATCTCCGCGCCGCTCCTCATCCGGCTGTTCCGCCTTAAGCATCCGGTCGCCGCCGGCCTTGCCATCGGCGCCGCAAGCCATGCGATCGGCACCTCGAAGGCGATCGGCCTCGGCGAAACCGAAGGCGCATTTTCCGGCATCGCAATCGGCGTAACCGGGCTCCTTTCGGTGGCGCTCGTCCTGGTTTTCGCCTGAACGCGCAAAAAGCCCGCTCCAGATTTTTGAAGTGACCCCCAAAAGTAAGACGATATATTCAAATAAAAAATGTTCAAGCAGCCGAAAGGGCTTGTTGTCTGTGAATTGCAGGCGGCAAGCCCTTTCGCTTTTCCTTAATGCGCTGGTTATTGTAGTAATCCAGATAGGCAACGAGTTCTTGTTTGAAGCGTTGCATGGATTGGAACTTTTGCAAATAAAGCAATTCACTTTTCAACAGGCCGAAGAAGTTTTCCGCCACCGCATTGTCCAGGCAGTTCCCTTTGCGGCTCATGCATGCCGGATGCCTTTTGCTTTAAGCATCCTCTGGTACTGTTTGTGCTGGTATTGCCAACCCTGGTCGGAATGGAGAATCAGTCTGGTTCCATCCGGTATCGTTGTAAAAGCTTTGGCGAGCATGGTTGTTACCATGTTCAAAACTGGTCGGTCAGAGATGGTATAGCTGACCAAATACCCGTTGTGCAGATCCAGGATTGGAGAAAGGTGGAGTTTCTGGCCGAACAGGCTGAACTCTGTCACATCGGTAGTCCACTTCTGATTTGGCTTTTCTGCGCAGAAATCTCTGTTCAGCAAGTTGGGCGCAGCCTTGCCCACTTCTCCTTTGTAAGAGCGATATTTCTTCACTCTGACACGGCAAACCAAGCTCAGCCGCTTCATAAGTCGCTGCACCGTCTTGTGGTTTAGATGTATCTCTTTATTGTGTAATGCTGCGGTAATACGCCGGTATCCATATCGGCCTTAGTTTTCTTGGTAAATGGAAGAAATTTCTGCTTTTGCTTCTGCATATTTATCTGCCTTGTGCATTCGCTTCAAGTGGCAGTAGAAGGTGGCACGAGGCAGGTGAGCGATTTCGAGCAGAAGAAATAGCGAATATTTCGGCCTCAGTTTTTGGACTACCTGCGTTTTCTGTGCTGGCGTCGCTCTTCTTCCAAAACCAAGGCTTGCAAATTTTTAAAGTAATCGATCTCCGCACGCAGCCGCTGGTTCTCGGCAATAAGGTCTTCGCCTTAGACAACTTGGCTGGCCGGCTGCTACTTTTTCGCCCTCGGCGCTCTATCGCCAATCCTTCCGACCCTTCTTCAGGATAAATTCGATTCCAGCGTTCGATGATCTCATGGTCATTGATTTCAAACCTTCGCATCGCTTCGCAAACACCCAAGCGTTCTTCTCGCACCGTCTCTACTGCCGTTTGCTTAAATTCTGGCGCGTAGCGTTTGTTCGGCATTCCTTTCGGCGTAATAAAGCACCCCACTTGTTATCAGTATATCATACTGTCTAACAAATGGGGTGCGGTTCACAGCTCCCCGCGGGCTTTCGGCTTCCTCTTCGGAAAGAGGGGCGAGTTCCGCCGACGCAGCTTTGACTCCATCCAGCCGCTTCCGCACCGTTTTCCCGCCGCGGCGCTGTGCGGCGAACCCTTTCCGCTTTTGGAGAAAGGGGGAAAAGCCGGGATCTCAGAAATCTTTGAACGATGCAGCCTGACCTCAAAGGTGCATCTCGCCCCTGGGATGATCTCGATTCCCGGCCGTAAACATGAAATCGAAAAGGCCGAAAGCCCATCGCGCTCTGGGCTTTCGGCTTTTGACCGATCAGGTCCTTAGAATCGGTTTTTCGGATACCCGGCGCTTCCGCCATCCGGCCGCTCCGGAGCTGATTCAGGCGCAGGGCTTCTTTTCTATCGTTCTGCCGCCCGGCTCCTGGATCAAAACCTTCCCGCCGGCTTTTTTGTCGTCCATGATAATTTCTCCGACAGACGGGACGCAGATTGTGCCGGAAAGCGGGTTTTTGATACTGTCAACCGGCGTTGTGATTGTCGCGCTGACCTCGGATTTGTCAAAACAAAGATCGGCGTCAATCATCTCACAGTCCACCAGTTTTAGGTTTTTGCAGTAACAAAAGGGCTGCGTGCCGATAATTCTACAGCGGATCAGGGTCAGCCCGTTGGAATACCAGGCAAGATATTCGCCCTTGACGACGCTGTTCTTGACGGTAACGTTTTCGGCGTGCCAAAAGGCGTCTTTGGTGTCGAGGACGGAATCTTCCACCGTCACGTTTTTTGTGTACTGAAAAGAATACTTCCCTTTGAACCTCACGTTTGAAAGCGACAGATTTTCAGAACGCATTAAAAAGTATTCGCTCTCGGCGGAACACCGCTTCATCTGAAGATTCTGTACCGACCAGCCGAACTCGGCCGATTGGATCTCGCAATCTGCGATCGCAACCCCGGTGCATTCCCTGAGGGCTTTGATCCCGTGCAGCCTGCTTCCAGAGAGCTCCACATGATCGGAATACCACAGCGCGGCGCGGCAGAGCGGCGTCAGTTCCGAACCGATTATGGTCAGGCCGTGGTTATGCCAAAATGGATAGCGGAGATTGCAGAAGGTATTCTCAATTTGAACATCGCTGCATTCTTTCAGCGCGCTCTCCCCGTCTGCGGGTCCGTCAAACGCACAGTTCTTCAGCCGGAGCCCTGTTTCGCCATAAAACGCCCGCTCCTTGTCAAACGTCTGATTTTCAATCAACCGGCCGTTCGCCATGTGATATTCACTCCATTCCTCATTCAGTCAACCGCCGTAATTTCGACGGTTCCCGTCAGGCTGCCGACGCCGTCTTCGCCGGAAACCGCTTTTCCCAGCGCATACAAACCGTTCCCTCCGCTGGAATCCTCATAAAACATCGCCACATCGCCCCACGGCGCGTAATAAGCCAAAGTCCCTCTCTGCGCATCCGCGGGCGGCGTATCATCGGTGGAAAGCTCCCTGGGCGGGTAAAAAATCTTTTCGCTGGCGCTGAAGCTTTCCACATCGGTGATCAGCGGAAGCTGAGCGTACAGCTCTCTCGCCGCAGCGCTGTTGTTCAGCTCGTATATGATCACGGTTTCGCCTGCCTGCACCTGAATTTTCATCGGCATATTCCCCCTTTGACCCGCTCCATCGGATGGATGGCCGCTCCCCTCCCGCATATCGCTCTGTTCCATGCCTCCTGCCGGAAGATGCGGGGGTGTCTGCGGCTCGCGATCGATACCGTCCCACCCGCTGGATAACAACAGAAATACGGCTGCACAGAGAGCCGTTGCTGATCGGTGCAAACTTTCCACCTCCCATTTCATCAGAACGCTTTCAATACTCAGTATAATGCGGCGATAAAAAATAGCAAATACTTATATTAAATAGTTAAATATGCTTTACAACTATGAAAGACATCTGTTAAACTGGTCTCAAAAAGGAGGCGACGTCATGGAACTGCGTGTGCTGCAATATTTTCTCGCCGTCTCAAGGGAGCAGAGCATCTCCGGCGCGGCAGAATCTCTTCATCTGTCCCAGCCGACGCTTTCCCGCCAGTTAAAGGATCTGGAGGATGAGCTTGGAAAACAGCTTTTTCTCCGCGGGAATCGGAAGATCACCCTCACGCAAGAGGGGATGATCCTGCGCCGGCGGGCGGAAGAGATCGTAAATCTGGTGCAGAAAACAGAAAAGGAGATCGCCCTGAACGACGCGGCGGCCGCCGGCGATATCCACATTGGCGCCGGCGAAACGGACGCCATCCGCCTGCTCGCCAAAGCCGCAGGCCGGCTGCGGAAGGAACATCCCGGCATCCGCATCCATATTTCCAGCGGCGACGCAGCGGACGTGACCGACCAACTGGACAAAGGGCTCGTCGACTTCGGCATTTTATTTGATCCAAAAGACTTATCCAAATACGACTACCTCCGCGTCCCCCAAAAGGACGCTTGGGGCGTATTAATGCGCAGGGACGCGCCTCTGGCGGAAAAAGAGGCAATCCGTCCGGAAGATCTTTGGGAAAAACCGCTGATCCTCTCCCGCCAGCATCGCGAGGGCAGCGCCCTGGCGGTTTGGCTTGGCCGGGCACAAGCGGATCTGAACATCGTGGCGACCTACAGCCTGCTTTACAACGGCGCAATCCTGGTGGATGAAGGGCTGGGTTACGCCCTCACGCTCGATAAGATCATTAACACCAACGCAAGCAGCCTCTGCTTCCGGCCGTTGACGCCCAAGCTCTCGGCAGGTCTGTGCGTTGTCTGGAAGAAATATCAGGTGTTTACCAAAGCCGCGGAACTGTTTTTAAATACCCTGAAGGATGATTGGAAACAATGCCAATCTAAAAATGCTGGATTTCAAAAAATAAAAGAGCGAACTGAATGATCCAGTCCGCTCTTTTAAAATTTAATTCCCTGTTCCGCAAGCCATTTGGGGCGGATCTACCTATCCTTTGTGACGATTCCCTTGGCAGTTTTGGACTTGTACGGATAGCAGATCCAGTATCAAGAACCATGCAGACGGGCAAAATAGCCTGTATTCATGCGGGTTTGCGTCGTTTCAAGCGTCATTCCCACTCTATCGTGGCGGTGGGCTTCGGCGAAAGGTCGTAGCAGACGCGGTTGACGTTTTTTACTTCCTGTAGGATCCGGCGGGTAACGGCCTGAAGAACCGGCCAGTCAATCTCGACGATCTCAGCGGTCATCGCATCGACGGTGTTGACCGCGCGGAGGATCACCGGGTATTCGAAGCAGCGTGCGTTGTCGCGCATTCCAACCGAGCGGAAATCCGGTACGACGGTGAAATACTGCCAAACCTTCCGGTCCAGGCCGGCCTTTGCAAATTCCTCCCGCAGAATCGCGTCGGATTCGCGGACCGCCTCGAGGCGTTCCTTGGTGATCGCGCCGAGGCAGCGCACCCCAAGCCCCGGCCCCGGAAACGGCTGGCGGTAAACCATGGAATCCGGAAGGCCGAGTTCGGTCCCACAGGCGCGGACCTCATCTTTAAAGAGCTGGCGGAGCGGCTCGACCAGCTCGAATTTCAGATCTTCCGGAAGGCCGCCGACATTGTGGTGGGACTTGACCATCTTCGCGGTTTTTGTCCCGCTCTCTGCGATGTCGGGGTAGATGGTCCCCTGCGCGAGGAAATCGATCCCTTCGAGCTTCTTCGCTTCCTCCTCGAATACGCGGATAAACTCCGCTCCGATGATCTTCCGCTTCTGTTCCGGATCGGAAACGCCGGCGAGCTTTGTCAAAAAGCGCTCGCTCGCGTCGACATAGACGAGGTTCGCCCCTAGCTGGTTCTGGAACACCTCTACAACCTGTTCCGCCTCGCCCTTGCGAAGAAGACCGTGGTTGACATGGACGCAGGTGAGCCTGTCCCCGATCGCCCGGAGCAGAAGCGCCGCGACCACCGAGGAATCCACCCCGCCGGACAGCGCGAGCAGAACCTTCCGGTCCCCGACCTGGCGGCGGACCAGCTCGATCTGGTCGGCGATGAAGTTTTTCATGTTCCAGTTGGCCCCGGCGCCGCAGGTATCGAAGACAAAGCCGCGGAGCATTTCTGCGATCTCCCCGTCCTTTTCCGGGAGTGCGCCGAGCTTTTCGCCGCGTTTTGCGCGGTCGTGGGCGATGCTCAGAATCGGAAGGCCGGAATCATAGACCGCATCAGAAGCCGAAATCTTCTCCCCGTCGATCACGTCGTTCGGCCCGCCGCAGAGGATCATCCCCTTGACGTTTTCGAGCTTTTTCAGCTCCCCTGCCGTGAGATCATGGGGGTAAATCTCGCTGTAAACGCCGAGCGCGCGGACCGCGCGGGCAACGGCCGTATTCCGGGCGCTTCCAAGGTCGAGTACCAAAATCATGTCCTGCTTCATCGTTACCTCTTTCTCCATGCCGGTTGGTCTATGAAGCGGGCCCGCATGGCCGGCCCAACCCGCGGCAGAATCCGCCGGTTATCTCCAGATTCTATTATGATATTACCGACCTTGTTCGCTTGTCAAGAATCAAAGGGGAAAGAAACAGAAACAGGGGGCGCCCGCCCCCTGTTTGCAGCCGTCAGCCCGCGGCCGGGCCGTTTTTATCGTTGTAAGCATTCGCTATCCGTCCGGCAGCCGCCGCAAAAAAGCGGCAGACCGCCCGGAAAACCCGCATCAGGATGCAGGGCTTTTTCTCCGGCTGGCCATCCTCTCCCCCGTCCGGCGGCTCCGGCGTTCCCCCGCCGGTTTCCGGCTTCTCTTCCGGGTTGGGCGTCTCCCCGGGGCCGGGCTTCCCGCTCCCCGGCGGCGGAACCTCCCCTTCGTCAAGATGGTTGAGGCCCGCGTCCCGAATCACTCTGGCGAGGCCCACATAATCGAGGTCGCGGTCGCAGTAGCCCTCGACCCCTGCGCAGCGGCCGCCGCCGTCTCCCGCGCCGCCGCGGTACTGCCAGACGGCGAACGGTCCCTGATACGGGCATTCGGTCCCCGACGGGTCGCGGTAATCGGCAACCCAGACGGCGTATTGGCCGAGCGCGGAGAGGTCGAGCTTCTCGGTCAGATAGCTCGTGCTCGCATAGAGCATCGCAAAATAGCCCGCCGCCTGGATCTCCTTCAAAAACGCCCCCGCGATCGCGGCGTTCTGCTGCGGGGTGTTTTTCAGATACTGGACGTCCTCGAAATCATAGACAACCGGATATTCCACCCGATAGCCCTGAATCCGCCGCAGAACCGCCCGCGCGGATTTTTGCGCCGCGTCCGGCGTGCGGTCATAAGCATAGGCGTAAACGCCCGCCGGCACACCCGCAGCCAGCGCGCCGTTCATATTGTCGGAAAAACGCGAGTCCACCTCAAGCCCGCCCGCATACCAGGTATAGCCCACGCGGATAAAAGCGAAATCCGCGTCGGTTTTTACCAACTGCCAGTCGATGCCTCCCTGATGTTCGGACACGTCAATCCCGGGTATTTTGGTCAAAACAGTCTTCCCCTCATTTCAAAGTTCAGATGGAATGCTTTCGAAATCGGGGCGATTGGGAAACGAAACCGCATCCGCTTCCTCCGCCCCGTTCAGGATATGCAGCACTTTGAAAAGGCGCCCGCCTCCCCGCCGTCCTCGTTTGAACCCTCCCCGCCATTTGCGGCTGGTAAACGCGAAAAAGCCCGCTCCAGATTTTCGGAGCGGGCTTTTTCGATTTTGTCACTGCTGCTTTCCGTTCCCCTTGGCGGAGATGACCCCGCTTCCCTTTTGAAGCGCGATCATGCCGGTCCGGACCAGCTCAATGATCGAGAACGGCCGCAGAAGATCCGCGAACAGGTCCACCCGGTCGGGCGTGTCCGCGAGTTCGAGGGTCATGGTCGTCGCCGAAAGATCGCTGATCTTCGCCCCCATGATTTCGCAGACGTTCATGATGTCGCTGCGGGTCCGCTGGTTGGCCGATACCTTGACGATCATCAATTCCTTGCTGATGAGCTCCTCCTGGGTATAGGTCCTCACCTTGATGACCTCGACAAGCTTGTTGAGCTGCTTCTCAACCTGCTCAACCGTACTGTTTTTGTTGTCGTCGACCACCATCGTAATCCGGGACATGGTTCTGTCCTCCGTCGTCCCGACCGCGAGGCTGTCGATATTGAAGGCCCTGCGCGAAAACAGGCCGGTGATCTTTGAAAGGACGCCGGCGCGGTTCTCAACCAGAACCGATATCGTGTATTTCATGCGCGCTGCCTCCTTTATGCGTTTTTGGTCCCCTCATCGGGGCTGACCGAACATTCGAGCAGGAACGGCCCGTCGGAAGAGAGCATCTCATCGACCGCCGCTTCGATCTCATCGTCGTTTGCGCACCGGCGGGCACGAACCCCGAACGCCGCCGCGAGCGCGGAAAAGTCGGGGGAATGCTCGAGGAACACCCCGAACGGCCCGGAATATTTGTCCTTTTGAATCTCGTTGACCATCCCAAGCCGGCGGTTGACCATCAGGACGATTTTGACGTCGATCTTCTGTTCCACCGCGGTGGAAAGCTCGTTCATCATCATCTGGAAGCTTCCGTCGCCGCAAACCACAACCGTCTGCCGCCCGGGATCCGCGGTTTTCACGCCGATCGCCGCCGGAAGCGAATACCCCATCGTGCCGAGTCCGCCGGAGGTAAGGAAACGCCCCTTTCGGATCGGAAGATACTTCGCCGCCCAGATCTGGTTCTGCCCCACGTCGGCCACCAAGTATGCGTCGTCCGAAAGCCGCTCGCCGAGCGCCCTCATAAACCGCGCGGGGGTCACCGAGGATTTGGAATAGAACGGCTCCGCCGAGAGTTCCGCCTGACGGAGCGCCTTCTGCCGCGCGACCCAGAGCGCGCTGTCGGTTCTGGGCGAAAGCGCGAGAAGCTGCCCCAGCACGTTTTTGATGTCGCCGACCAGCGGCACGGTCGTCGAAAGGTTTTTCCCGATTTCGGCGGGGTCGATGTCGATATGGATTGTCCGGCTGCGGCCCTCGACCGCCGAAGGCGCGACCACCGCCCGGTCGCCGACTCTCGCCCCGATGATGACCAGCAGATCGGTCTCTTCCAGCGCACGGTTCGCAACCGGCGTCCCGAACGAACCGATCATCCCCAGATTCATCGGATCGACGGTCGGCAGCGCCCCGAGGCCCATCATCGTCGTGACCACGGGAATCCCGGCCGTTTCGGAAAGCCGCGCCACTTCTCGCTGCGCCCGCGCGCTGAACACCCCGCCGCCCGCGCAGATCAGCGGCTGTTTTGCGCCGTGCAGGGACTCGCAGACCCGTTTGATCTGAAGCGCGTTTCCCTTGACGCTCGGCTTATAGCCGCGGATGTCCACATGGTCCGGATACTCAAAGTCGATCATCTGGTTCTGGATGTCGATCGGCACGTCGATCAAAACCGGCCCCTGCCGGCCGGTCGACGCGATGTGGAACGCCTCCTTGAAGATGCGCGGAAGCTCCTTCGCATCCTTGACGATGGTGCTGTGTTTGATGAACGGCATCACCGCGCCGTTGATATCGATCTCCTGAAAGACGTCCCGGCCGAGAAGATCGCTCGGCACCTGGCCGGTGATCGCGACGATTGGGATGCTGTCCATATAGGCGGTCGCAATCCCTGTGATCAAATTGGTCGCGCCGGGGCCGGAGGTGACGACGCAGACGCCGACCTCTCCGCTCGCCCGCGCATAACCGGACGCCATATGGCCCGCGTTCTGTTCCTGCCGGACCAGGACATGCCGGACCTTCGACGTGCGAAGCTCGTCGTAAAACGGGCAGATGGTCGCGCCCGGATAGCCGAATACGGCCTTGACCCCCTCCTCCTCGAGGCAGCGCACCATCGCCTGTGCTCCTGTAATCATCCCCGTTCCCTCCAGTTCTTCGTTGATCCCACGCCTCCGGTTTTCCGAAGGGTTTTTGATTATTATAGCGCAACCAATTTCAAAATGGAACCTGGAAAAGCAGATTATCTACAATTTCATAGAAGTTGCTGTGAAAATTGCACATTCGAAATTTTCAAAGCATGCGAATTGACATCAAACCAAAATGTGATATGATCAAAAACAGCAATAAAAACAAACATGCGGCCTGGGAAAACAGGACCGAAAGGGGAACAAACAGATGAAGCCGACCTTCTCAAGGCGGATGAACAGCATCCCGGAAAGTATCTTTATCACCCTCAACGAAAAGAAAATCCTGCGGGAACGCGCCGGCCTTCCGGTCTACAATCTCTCGATCGGCACGCCGGATTTCCCGCCCGACCGCCATGTGATGGCCGCATTGGAAGCGGCAGCGCGCGACCCGGAAAATTATAAATACGCGATCACCGATCTGCCGGAGCTGGTAGACGCGGTGCGGATGTGGTATGGCCGGCGGTACGGCGTTTCGCTCGCCGCGGACGAAGTCATGTCGGTCTACGGTTCGCAGGAGGGGCTTGCGCACATCGCATTCCCGCTCTGCAACCCCGGCGACATCGTCCTGACGCCGAACCCCGGCTACCAGATTTTCAGCGCCGGGCCCTATCTGGCCGGCGCCGAGCTGGTCGACTATCCGCTCCTCGAGGAGAACGGCTTTTTGCCCGACCTTGAAAAGATCCCCGAGGAAATTGCCGACCGCGCGAAGATAATGGTCGTCTCCTACCCCGCAAACCCGGTCTGCGCCACCGCGCCGCGCTCGTTCTATGAAGAGCTGGTGCGCTTTGCAAACCGGCACAACATCATCGTCGTCCATGACAACGCATACTCAGAGATCGTCTTCGACGGCGAAGAGGGGATCTCGTTTCTTTCGATTCCCGGCGCAAAGGAGATCGGGGTCGAACTCAACTCCCTGTCAAAGACCTACCGGATGACCGGCTGCCGCATTTCGTTTGCCGTCGGCAGCCGGGACGTCATCGCGGAGTTTAAAAAGTTCCGTTCACAGATTGACTACGGCGTTTTCCTTCCGGTCCAGAAGGCGGCCATCGCCGCCCTCACCGGCCCGCAGGAGAGCGTTGCCGAACAGCGCCGCCTCTATCAGGAACGGCGGGACGCGCTCTGCGGGGGGCTTCGCGGCATCGGCTGGCCGGTCCCAGACAGCAAGGGAACGATGTTTGTCTGGGCGCCGGTTCCAGACCGGTACCCGGATTCGCTTTCATTTGCGCTCGATCTCATCGAGAAATCCGGCGTGATCTGCGTCCCGGGGAGCAGCTTTGGCTCTCTTGGGGACCGGTATGTGCGCATGGCCCTGGTCCTCCCGCCAGAACGGATTCGGGAATTGGTGTCCGCAATCGATCAGAGCGGCATTTTAAAAGGATAATAACCTCTCAAGGGGCAGTTCTGGCGAACCGCCCCTTTTTCAATGATGACAATTAAGTAAAAATTTTGGTAAAGTGCTTGCGAAAGTAACAACTTAAGTGTATATTTAGATTGTTACTTTATCGGGCTATCCTCTGGAAGCCGCGACCCGCCCCGGTGGACGAAATAGAAGGGAAGTTCCCGTATTGGAAAAAAAGCTCAATGTCATCACCCCCCGTTATCAGCAGATAGCCGCGGATATCGCCGGTAAAATAGCAAGCGGGCACTACCAGGTCGGGGAGAAGATCTATGCCAGATCCGCCATTGCAAGCCAGTACGGCGTCTCGGCCGAAACCGCGCGCCGCGCGATATGCGTCCTCTCCGACATGGAGATCGTTGATGCGGCGAAGGGCAGCGGCGTGGTGATTCTCTCCGGCGAAAAAGCCGCCCGCTTTGTCAAGCAGTACCAGGACCTTCGGACCGTTTCCGACCTGAAAAGCGAAATCCTCGAAACGGTCGACCGGCAGGCCGCCGAGGCCAGGGGCCTCAAAACGCTGCTGGAGGATTTGATCGACCGGACCGACCGCCTCAAATCCATCAACCCGTTTATCCCGTTTGAAATCACCATCACTGAGAGATCGGCGCAGCTTGGAAGAAGCCTCTCGGAGATCAACTTCTGGCACAACACCGCCGCAACCGTTATCGGCATCCGGCGGGGCCAGACCCTGATGATGTCCCCCGGCCCATACGCGACCCTCAACGAGGGGGACGTCCTCTACTTCGTCGGCGATGAGAACTGCTACGAGCGGGTTGTCCGGTTTCTCTATACCGAATAATACGCCGCTGCGCATGAAGGAGGTCATTCTATGATCGAGTTTCGAAACGTCACAAAGAGCTTTAAAGCCGCGCCGGTCCTGAGAGACATCTCGTTCACCATTGAGAAAGGGGATCTGGTCGCCATCATCGGCGCGAGCGGCTGCGGCAAGACGACCACCCTTAAAATGATCAACCGCCTGATCCAGCCAACCTCGGGAGAAATTTTGATCAACGGCAAAAACATCGCTGACATCGACGTGATCGAGCTCCGGCGCGGCATGGGTTACGTCATCCAGCAGACCGGCCTTTTCCCGCACATGACGGTGCGGGAAAACATTGAGATCATCCCGCGTTCCGAGAAAAAACCGGCGGAGGAGATTTCGCGCAGGACGCTCGAATTGATGGAGATGGTCGGGATGAACCCGAACGAATTTCTTGACCGTTATCCGACCGAACTCTCCGGCGGCCAGCAGCAGCGCATCGGCGTCGCCAGAGCCTTCGCGACCGATCCGGAAATCATCCTGATGGACGAACCGTTCTCCGCGCTCGATCCGATTACCCGCGTCCAGCTGCAGGAGGAACTGATCAGCCTGCAGGCGCAGCTGAAAAAGACCATCGTCTTCGTCACCCACGACATGGACGAGGCAATCAAAATCGCCGATAAGCTCTGTATCATGAAGGACGGCGAAATCCTTCAGTATGATACGCCGGAACAGGTCCTCAAGAACCCCTGCAATTCGTTTGTCAGCGATTTCGTCGGCAAAAACCGCATCTGGACCTCGCCCGATTTCATCAAGGTCAAGGACATCATGATCGAAAACCCGGTCACCTGCTCGCCGGCGCTCCCGCTCCTCAAATGCATTGAAAAGATGCGTTCGAACAAGGTGGACAGTCTGATGGTCGTCGACCGGGAGGCAAAGCTGCTCGGCATTCTCAAAGCCTCGCAGGTCCGGGCGCGCCACGACCAAAGCCTCCCGGTATCTCAATACATGGACACCGAATTTCTCAAAGCGCACCCTGAAGACACCATCGTCGACGTGCTCGGCATCGTGGAGGAAAACAAAGCGTCCAACATCCCGATTGTCGACGGGAACGGAACGCTCTGCGGCCTGATCACCAAAAGCAGCCTGGTAACCACCCTCAGCCAGCAGTTCCTGGACAACGAGGAAGGAGGCCACACAGATGGCGTTCATTGAGTTCATCGATTATATTTCCGAAGCGAAAACGCAGATCATCACCCTGCTGCTCGAACATATCCAGCTCACCGCGATGGCTGTAGGCCTCGCGATTTTGATCGGCGTGCCGCTCGGCATCCTGATCAGTTATGTCAAAAAGCTCGACCGCCCGGTGCTCGGCGTCGCAAACGTCGTTCAGGCAATCCCGAGCATGGCGCTGCTCGGCTTCGCAATCCCATTTCTCGGGATCGGCGCCACACCGGCCATCGTGATGGTCGTTCTCTATTCGCTGCTTCCGATCATCAAGAACACCTACACCGGCATCCAGAACATCAACCCGCAGATGATCGAAGCCGCGCACGGCATCGGCCTGACCGAATTCCAGATTCTGACCAAGGTTCAGATCCCGCTTGCGCTCCCCGTCATTATGGCGGGCGTGCGGATCTCCTCCGTCACGGCGGTCGGCCTGATGACGATGGCCGCGTTCATCGGGGGCGGCGGACTCGGCTTCCTCGTGTTCTCGGGGATCCGCACCGTCAACAACTACCAGATTCTCGCCGGCGCGATTCCGGCCTGTTTGCTTGCGCTGACCGTCGACTTTCTCTGCGGCGTCGTCGAAAAACTGGTGACGCCAGTGAGCCTGCAGCCCGCAGCCAAAAGCATTCAGGAGGCGAAAAAGAACCGCAGCCGTCAAAAGTTGATCATCGCGACCGCGGTCGTCTGCGTCGCCGCAATCTTTGTCACCACCTTCTTTGGCGCCGCTCCGTCCGCACAAAAATCAATCGTTGTCGGCAGCAAAGACTTTACGGAACAGCAGATCCTCTGTCATCTCATCTCTGAAGCAATTGAAGCGAAGACCGATATCCAAGTCGTCCGCCAGCCAAATCTCGGCGGCACGCAGGTCTGTTTCGGGGCGCTCAAATCCGGCGATATCGACCTTTATATCGATTACACCGGGACCTGCTACGGCGACACTCTCCAGTATCCGCCGATTCCGGACGTGGAAGAAGTCTATCAAACGGTAAAGAAGGATTTCAAGGAAAAATTTGGAATCGAAGTGCTTAATCAGTTCGGTTTCAATAACACCTATACCCTTGCGGTGGAGCCTGAAACCGCCGAACAATACGGCCTTTCAAAGATCAGCGATCTGCGCAGAGTGGCCGGTCAACTCACCATCTCCCCCACCCTTGAGTTTTTAAATCGGGCGGACGGCCTTCCTGGGCTTCAGGAAAAATATGCGTTCCAGTTCAAGGACGTGATCGGCATCGACGGAAGCCCGCGCTATACCGCGCTGATTAACGGCGAAAGCGATGTTGTGGACGCCTTTGCAACCGACGGTTTGCTGGTCAAGTTCGGCCTCACCGTACTCGAAGACGACCAACACTTTTTCCCGCCCTACTATGCGGTCCCCCTTATGCGGTCAGAGGCCTATGAAAAATATCCCGAAATCGTCCCGGTCCTCGAAGAAGTCGGAGCGCTGCTCACCGATGAAGTGATGAGCCAGCTCAATTATCAGGTTGATGAAGAGTGGAAGCAACCCCAGGATGTTGCGCACGCATTCCTGGTGGAACACGGGATCGTCTCATAATCATAACCGCCTCGGAATGGTCCATTCCGGGGCGGTTTTCTCAGCCTTTTATTTCCTGGAGCCTTGCGCTCAGCTCCCCCGCCAGATCGGCGATGGTAACGGAATCGGTCACCGCGGCAATCGCCTCGTCAATTCGCTTCCACAGCGACAGGGTCACGCAATTGCCGCTCATCCTGCAGTCCTCCTCCCAGCCATCGATGCAGTGGATTGGAAGGTAGGGCGTCTCCATCGTCTTGAGCACCATCGCCGCCGTGATCTGTTCCGCCGGCATCGCGAGTTCATACCCGCCGCCGATTCCCTTCACGCTTTTGACATACCCTGATTTCTTAAGCTTTGCGGCGATTCGTTCGAGCATTTTTTCTGAAATCCCTTCCGCGTTCGCGACCGAAAGGGTGGTGACCCTTCCCTTGCTCATGGCGATCCGCATCAGGAACCGGAGCGCGTATCTTGAATTCGTGGATATTTTCAAAGAAAAGTCCCCCTAAATGATATGCTTTTCTATACTCTATCCCAAACGCCGTATTCTGTCAAGCGAGGCGGTTTACCCCTGCCTTACAGCTCATTAATATTTTACAAAAGAGGTTCCCATTCATCACAAGGATCGGTTATAATAACCGCAGGAAAACAGCTCTGCTGTTTCCGGCTGCCGATGGCAGCCCCATGCCATATTGGTATACCTTGCGGATGTGTATACTTGCTAAATTAAGAAAGGAGCAGTCATGGAACCGAAGCAGGAATTTATCGATCTCTATCAACGACATATCGTCAGACAGGGCGCGGAGGCTCTGCTTACATATTTAAGCGATAAAACCGATTTTTTCACCGCTCCCGCGAGCACGCGGTTTCACCTCGCGCATACAGGGGGGCTTTTACAGCACAGCCTGAATGTCGGGAAGCATCTGCTCTCCGCTTTCCCTGAGGAAAATCCAGAAAGCCTCGCCATCTGCGGCCTTCTGCACGATATCTGCAAAGTCAATTACTACAAAGTCTCGACCAGAAACGTCAAAAACGAACAGACCGGCGTCTGGGAAAAGCAGCCGTTTTATCAGGTGGAGGACACCTTCCCCTACGGCCACGGCGAAAAGTCGGTCTATTTAATCGAGCGTTTCATGCGGCTTAAAACGGCCGAAGCCGTCGCGATCCGCTGGCATATGGGCGGTTTTGACGACGCGGCCAAAGGCGGGAGTTTTGCGGTCAGCAAGGCGTTTGAAAAATACCCGCTCGCCGTAAAGCTCCACATCGCGGACATCACCGCAACCTATCTGCTGGAAACCCGTCAGGAAGCGCTGCAATGATAAGGAGGAACCTAACATGTTCTGTAAAAGAGAAGAACCCTGTGAAATTCGGGAATCGTTTCTGTCGCTCTGCGGCTACATGCTTGAACGGGCGAAGCACTTTACGCTGGCCGACTGGGCGGCGCTGAAACTGGCCCTCATCTCTTTCGGCGCGCTGGTCGGCGCTTCGTTCCACCGTTTTTTCAGAAAGCTCGCCCCGCTCCTCGCCATCGTCGCCCTTGCTTCCATGATCTACACCCTTTATCGAATCTTCCTTTGCGACGAGGAATCCTAATCCAAAACAAAAACCGGGACAAATTGTCCCGGTTTTTGTTTTGGCGCTCGGTTTACTTGATGGAATCGTACGCCTTTTTCAGCGCGTCAAGCTGCGGTCCAATCGAAATGGTCACCGAGCTCTTCAGGTCTTCCTCATCCGGGACGCGCGGATGATCCGCGTCCTTTTCATAGACCTTCATGCCGAGCACTTCGTCAACCGTTTTGCCGGTCATCCATTTTTCGAGGGCGGCAATCTGCTCATACCACTCTTTTCCGATGCCAGAAGCGGCTTTCAGGCCATAGGAGTCGCCGAGTTCCTTTTTGGTCTGGACGCCGGCGGAAAGGTCGGTGGTAATGGCGCCGGCCGCGTCAAAGTTGACCTTCGACTGCGCGGTATCGAACACGACGGCGACAATGGTGCCGTTGTTGTCGATGGTCAGCGCGCAAGAAGCGATGTTTGCCTGGACCAGACCCGCTTTTTCTGTAGTCGCGGCGGCAGAGCTGTCATAGTCGATCGACATGCCGAGGCCGGTGCGGACGTTCATCCGTTCGAGGCCCTCGTCCACCGAGGAAATCGCGTTATCCACGGCGCCGCCGATCATATCTCCGACACTGGAAGGCGCACTCGAATTGTCTTTGTTTCCGCAGCCCGCGAGCAGAAGCGCCAGGCAGGCCGAAAGGACAATAGCACGTTTCATCTTTACATTTTCCCCCTAAACTCTTGTTTTCCCGTACGGGGCGATATTTTCGCCCGGCACGGGGATACTATCCCAGACGGATGCCAACAGAAATAAGCCGTCAAATCCGACTTGGGGATAGCAAGGTGAGACTGTTTGCGAAAATGTTTTCTTCTGTTTGCCGCCCTCGCAATGCTGCTTGCGGGCTGCGGCAAAAAGGCCGAACGGTACAGCGTCAGCTTCTTTGGCGCCTTCGATACTATGATCCAGCTGACAGCCTACTGTGAATCCGAAGCGGAATTTGACCGGCTGAGCACCCTCGCAGTCGATAGTTTTACCCGCCTCAGCCGGCTTTATGACAAATTTCAGGAATATGAGGGCGCCGTAAACCTCTGCACGGTCAACCGCCTTGCCGGCGAAACGCCGGTTACAGTGGAGGACGAGCTATTTGAACTGATCGCCTACGGCCTGGAGTATTCGAAAGAGATACCGGGCGTCAACATTGCAATGGGATCGGTGACCTCCATCTGGCAGGAATATCTCCACCGGTATCAAGGCGCAGAGGACGGGGAATATCCGCCCATCGGAGTACTGACCGCGGCGGCGGAACACACTTCGCCGGAAGATGTGATCCTGGACCCGGTGCGGAAAACCGTTTTTTTCCGGGACCCGGAACTCAAACTCGACCTTGGCGCCGTTGCAAAAGGCTATGCAACCGAGCGGATCGGCCGGGAGCTTTACGAAATGGGCTTTCATTGTTTCTGTATCTCCAGCGGCGGAAATATCCGCGTTTTCGACCCCGCCCCCGAGAAAGGCAGCCACGGCTGGTCCGTCGGGGTTGCGGACCCGGGCAAAAGCCCGTTAGATACCGACGCCGCGCCGGCCGCCTCCCTGCTGGTCCGAAACCGGTCCGTCGTAACCAGCGGGGATTACCAGCGCTATTACATTGTCGGCGGCAAACGGGTTCACCATATCATCGACCCCGAAACGCTTTTTCCGTCCGGCCGTTATCGCTCGGTCACCGTCGTGTGCGAGGATTCGGGTCTCGCCGACCTTCTGTCCACCGCCCTTTATAATCTCAGCGAGGCAGAGGGGGCGAAGCTCGCTTCCCGTTTCGGGGCGGAGGCGTTTTGGATCTATGAGGGCGGCAAGACCGCCGAAACCGACGGCTTCGCCCAATATCGAAAGCCCAGCCCTGTAGCCGGCGATTGAAAAACAGCCGCTGAAAGCGGCTGTTTTTCGTCTATGCGGCCTGGGAACGGGCAACGGCCGTCAAAATCAAATGCCCGCATCGGGTTCCGATGCGGGCATTTGCACACGAGATTGCCTTATCAGGATTTCACAGGGTTGGGATTTACCTCCGCGTTTACGCCGGTCGCGGGGACCTCGTTGGTCGGAAGCAGTTTCGCCATAACCACCAGCCGGTAGTTGTCGTGATCGGCCGGATTGTAATTGACGGTGCAGGTCGAAAGGGTCAGGATGTTGTCTTCGGTGGTCACCGGGGTATCGATGATAAATTCGCTCTTGGACTTGGCCTCGTCCAGAATCTTCTGGAACTCCTCGTCAGAGGGGTTGGGCTGGATATAGTTGAACTTGATGTGGGTGTAGAACACCGCAAACACCTGCCAGACCATATCGGATTCCGGAGTGGAGAAATAGATATACGGGTTCTCTTTCAGGAACTCCAGGTCGGTGTACTTAAAGAGCTGAGAAAACTTCTTTCCGTCTTTGTTATCCTTGAGGTCGCTGTGGCCGTAGATGATCGTATTTTTGCTCAGGCCCTCGCGTCCGCCGCCGAGCTTCGAACCGTAATCTGCAAAATAGCATCCATAGATGTCATATTTTTTGTCCTCATTGAGCCGCAGATAATAGTCGTTGTCCTTCGCCTGGAGAACCGCATCGTCGACGGTCGTCCCCGGAATCCGGATCCAGCCGACCGTATCCTGGTTCCGCTCGATCGCCTTGTCAATTTCCTCGATCAGGAACACCTGGTCGGCAACATCTTCGCCGTCGGTGTAATCGACGTCCGAAACGGCGTCGGAAGGATTGCTCTCCTCGCCGGAAGAACCGTTGTCATCCCTGTTGCAGCCGGCGAACACCAGCAGCATAGCCATAGCCATCGCAAGCGCGAGCAGGCTCCATTTCTTGTTTCGCTTCATGAATCTTCCCTCATTTTCTTTGTTTTTCTGCACCCTGCGTTGGGTTTGCTGTCACCTGTATCCGATTTTATAGAAACTTACCCTCTATGTCAAGCCGGATGTTTTTACCGGACTTGTGAAGGAAAACACGCCCTGTTTGGACACAGAAGAAGTGGATACTCCGCTGCCAGCGGCAGGAAGGAAACCGGCTTTCTATCCAAATCCAGACAAAGGAGCCATTTCATGCAGCAGTTTTTCCTTTTTTTTGATCAAAACCGGATTATCGTTCCCATCCTAGCCGCATGGCTCATCGCTCTGTCCGCCGCAGACCTGGTTCTCTGCTTCTGGGATAAGCGCTGTGCAAAGCGCGGGGCCTGGCGGGTGCCGGAAAAGCGCCTGCTCCTGATTGCGCTCTTCGGCGGCGCGCCGGGACTCTGGGCCGGGATGGCCCTCTTCCGCCACAAGACAAGGCATCTGGTCTTTCAGGTATCCGCCCCGGTTCTCACGGTTGTACAGTTGAGTTTTCTGTTCTTTGCAGCAGTTTCCCCGTGGATAATTAACTAGTGCGGCGGCGCCGTCATTTTATTGCAGTGATTTTTTTGACAAAGCGTACGCGCGCATGTAAAATAGGTTCATAACAAGAAGCTGGGAAAAGGAGGCGCTGGAATGGGCTACGATATCGTGATGTTCGATGCGGACGGCACGCTGTTCGACTTCGGCCGGGCGCAGGAGGCGGCGTTTTACGACGCCTTTGCCCGCAAAGGCTTCCGAATCGGGTCCGGCGTCCTCGGCGTTTACGAGAGCATCAACCGGGAACTCTGGGCCAAGCTCGAACGCGGGGAAGTCACCCGGCAGGAACTGCTTCAGGCGCGTTTTCGCAAACTGTTCGATCGATTCGGAATCGATCTCGATCCCGCGCAGTTCAACCGCAGCTATATGGAATCCCTCTCCTGCGCCGGCTTTCTGATCGACGGCGCGTTCGAATTGCTCGAAGCGCTGGAGGGACGTGTCCGCATGATCATGGTGACCAACGGGTCCCGCAAAACCCAGCGCGGCCGCGTGAAACAGGCGGGGATTGAGCGGTTCTTCAGCGACCTTATCATCTCGGAAGAGATCGGATTTGACAAACCGGACCTTCGTTTTTTCGAAAAGGCGCTCGCCGCCGCGGGCGGCATCCCGAAAGGCCGGGTCCTGGTGGTCGGCGATTCGGTCTCCGCGGACATAACCGGCGCAAACAACGCCGGAATCCCGTGCTGCTGGTACAACCCCGGCGGCCTGCCGGCGCCGGAGAACCTGATTATCGACCACCAGATCCGCGCGCACCGGGAGCTGATCCCGATTGTGCTTTCATGACAGAACAACGAAAATAAAAGGGGCGTACATAGTATGAGCAAACGAGAAGAGGCTCTCAGAAGATTCCAGGGCGGAGAGCTCAACTGCGCTGAAGCGGTCCTGCTGGCGAGCGCAGACATCACCGGACGCGACCCGTCCGGGGAAACCATGCACGCGCTCGGCGCGTTCGGCGGCGGGATCGGCTGCGGCGAACTCTGCGGCGCAATCGCGGCGGCCGCGGCGGCGGTCGGCCTCAGCTATATCGACACCCACGCGCACGCCTGCCCCAGATCGAAGCAGGCGGCGGCCGCCCTCACGGGGAAATGCATCCGCGAACTCGGATCGCTTCGGTGCGAGGAATTGAAGCCCCGGTATTTTGACGAAAAACTCCGCTGCACGCTTCTGGTGGAAAAGGCGCTTGACCTTTTGGAAGAAACCGCAGCCGAAATTGGATAAACAGGAGTCTATATGGAGCAGCAAAACCAACTCAATTATCACCAGGGGCCGGGCGCGCGCCCGGCCGTTTTCGCGGACCTCCTTCTGGTCCTCACCACTCTCTTGTGGGGCGGGGGGTTCATCGTCGTCAAAATGGCGGTGGATCTCGGGCTTCCGCCGTTTCTGATCCTGGCGTCCCGGTTTTTGATCGCGGTCGCCGTGCTTTCGGTCATTTTTATCCGGGAATTTCCCAAAGCGCACCGAAACGATTTCCTCTTCGGTATCGGCGCGGGGCTTCTGCTTTTCTCCGCCTTCAGCGCGCAGACCTTCGGAATGAAGTTTACCACGCCGTCCAACAATGCGTTTCTCACCTCGACCAACGTCGTGATGGTGCCGTTCATCAGCTGGCTTTTGTTCCGGCAGCGGCCTCAGCCCCGCTCGGTCGTTCTCGCCTTCAGCTGCTTTTTTGGCGCAATGGTGCTCGCGTTTGTCCCAGGGGCCGGGCTTTCGCTCAATTCCGGCGACCTGCTCACGCTCCTGTGCGCGTTTTTGTTCGCGCTGCACATTGCCTATCTCGGCGCGACGGCGCCCCGCATCCGTAGCGCCTCGGTGCTCAACATCGTCCAGCTCGGGACGGCGGGGATCCTTTCAGCCCTCTTTTTCTTGATCTTCGACCCCTGGGTGATCGATCTTACCGCCTTTCGGGCAGGCGCGTTCGCCATCCTCTACCTCGGCGTCTTTTCCACAGGCGTCTGCTTTTTCTTTCAGACCTATGCCCAGCGCTTTGTGCCGCCGACCCGCGCCGCGATCATCCTCTCGTGCGAGGGCCTCTGCGGCAGCATCCTTTCGGTGCTGTTCGGCTACGACAGGGTGACGCCGCAGCTTCTCTGCGGCGGAATCATCATCGTCTCGTCGGTCCTTTTGACCGAAATACACCCGCTGGAGCTTCTTCGAAAGCGCCTGGGAAAATCGCCTGCTTTGGAACAGGCGGGATTGCAAGCAGAGACAAAAACGCCGCGCGGCGCGCCGGCGGGTCAGGGAGGGCCTCAATGATGTGGACCAATGCACAGCTTAAGCAAAACGCCTGGAAAATCCTCCAGCGCGATTACTGGATGCCGTTTCTCGTCTGTTTTCTGTGCTTAATCATTGCAAGCGCGGCAAACGGATTGGTCGACCAGGTATTTCCGGTTTTGTCGATTCAAGATTTTCGGTATTCCGATTCGATTTCCAGGACGCTGATCGGCGGTATTCTTTCGATGGCTTCGATGTTGAGCCTGGCCATTACTTTTGGCGTTTCCTGCTTCGTGACCAATATCCTCGAAGTCGGACAAAACCGCTTTATGATGATCAACCGTGGACGGCGCGCCGATGTCGGGGTGCTGTTTTCCGGCTACCGCCAGGACTTTGGAAACATCGTGGTGGTTCAATTGCTGCGGAGCCTGTTTCTTTCGCTCTGGTATCTCGCGCTGATCATCCCTGGAATCGTCAAGAGCTATGAATATGCGATGATCCCCTACCTGCTCGCGGAAAACCCCAAAATGCCGTACCAGCGCGCGTTCGATCTCAGCCGGATGATGACCAAAGGGCACAAGATGGACATGTTCCTGCTCGATCTTTCGTTCATCGGCTGGTATCTTCTCGGCGTCCTCACCTGCGGGCTGGGGATCCCGTTCGTCATCCCCTACCACCAGGCGGCGCTTGCGGAACAGTATACGGCGCTCCGCTCCCGCGCGTTGGCAATGGGCATTACCAACGGTTATGAGCTGCCGGGCTTCGGCTATTAAATGACAACCTGCTAAAACCGCGCCGCTTATTCTTGATTTACAAACCGCGGCATAGACGCACGGGTTTAAAACCCGTGCGTTTTTTCAGTTTCGGCGGCAAAAAGGCCGCGCCTTGCCCGCCGAGCGGTTTGGGACGCATAGCCGAAAACAGCTTTATCCCAAGTCCCGGACGCCGCCTTTCGTCTCCCCGCATCAGAAGCAGGCGAACAAGAATAAATTTACAATCTATTAACAATAATCCGTCAGGC
Organism: Candidatus Fimivivens faecavium; assembly: GCA_018716105.1. Lineage (GTDB taxonomy): Bacteria > Bacillota > Clostridia > Oscillospirales > Ruminococcaceae > Fimivivens > Fimivivens faecavium. The sequence continues at coordinate 48,747 of DVKH01000004.1, forward strand.
ATGTTATATAATATGATCATCAAATTATTGATGAGGCAGATACCAATGAAAAAAAGCGTTTACAGCATCGTCCTGTCCGACCGGGTCGTCTCGATGGTTGATTCGCTCGCCTACCGCGAGGGCATGAGCCGTTCGGCAGCCATCAACCGGATCCTGTCCGAATACCTCTCGATGGATACGCCGGAACAGCAGATCAAACAGCTTCTGGACGAGGTGGTGGACCGCCTCTCCTCATCGGAAACGCTGCGGATTATGCCGACCCCTTCCGGCGGGCTCCTTTCGGTGCGCGCCCCGCTCCGGTTCAAATACAATCCCACCATCAAGTATTCGGTCGAGCTGACCATCGGCGCAAACGGCGCCGATGGGGAGATCCGCGCGGCCGCCCGGACCCAGAGCGCTTCGCTGACCGCAGCGCTGGACGACTTCTTCTCCTGTTTCGCCGCATCGCTCCAGCTGCCGGAAAACGCCTATCGTATCGAATCCGGACGCTATTTCCAGCGGTTTTCGGTCGGGGAACCCGACAACCGGCACACCGCCGAACGGATCAGCGAATATATCAAATTCCTACAAAGCGCAATGGACGCTTATTTCGCGCAGCTCCCCGACCTCTCGGAGGCGCGTCGCGCTGTCAAGACAGCAACGCTTCCCTATCAGCGAAAACTGTAGCAATTGTACGAACAGAAATGAAACCCGTTCCGAAAAGGAGGACAACGATATGAATGTCAATAAACTCACTCAAAAATCGGCGGAGGTTATCAACGCTGCACAAACCCTCGCAACGCAGTACGCCAACCAGCAGCTTGAGCAGGAACATCTTTTATACTGCCTTCTGAACCAGGAGGGCGGCTTCCTGCCGCGCCTGCTCTCCTCGATGCAGGTCGATGAGAAGGGCCTTTCCGCCGCGGCGCTCGCGCTCGTTGAAAAGCTGCCCCGCGTCACCGGCTCGGGACGCGAAGCGGGCAAAATCTACGTCTCCCAGGACGTGGACCGCGCGCTCAACCATGCGGAGCAGACCGCAGAACGGCTCGGGGACGAATACACCTCGGTCGAGCATCTGCTGCTCGCGCTGATCGAGGAACCGAGCGCCTCCCTGAAGCCCCTGTTCAAAACCTTCCGCGTCGATAAAGACGCCTATCTCAAGGCGCTCGCAAACGTCCGCGGAAACACCCGCGTCACCAGCGACAACCCGGAGGCAACCTACGAGGCGCTGAAAAAATACGGCTACGACCTGGTCGAGCGCGCGCGGAACAACCAGCTCGACCCGGTGATCGGCCGCGACTCCGAGATCCGGAACGTCATCCGGATTCTCTCGCGGAAAACAAAAAACAACCCCTGCCTGATCGGCGAGCCGGGCGTCGGCAAAACCGCCATCGCCGAGGGCCTCGCCCAGCGGATCGTGCGGGGGGACGTCCCGGATTCGCTCAAAGACCGCACCGTCTTCGCGCTCGACATGGGCGCGCTGATCGCGGGCGCGAAGTTCCGCGGCGAGTTTGAGGAACGCCTCAAGGCCGTCCTCGCCGAGATCAAGGCGAGCGAAGGCCGGATCATCCTGTTCATCGACGAGCTCCACACCATCGTCGGCGCCGGCAAAACCGACGGTGCGATGGACGCGGGCAATCTCTTAAAGCCGATGCTCGCCAGGGGCGAGCTGCACTGCATCGGCGCGACCACCCTCGACGAGTACCGGCAGTATATCGAAAAGGACCCCGCGCTCGAACGCCGCTTCCAGCCGGTGCAGGTGAACGAGCCGACGGTTGAGGACACCATCGCGATCCTCCGGGGCCTCAAAGAACGGTATGAGGTTTACCACGGCGTCCAGATTCAGGACCAGGCCCTCATCGCCGCCGCCACCCTCTCCAACCGCTATATCTCAGACCGGTTCCTGCCGGACAAGGCGATCGATCTTGTCGACGAGGCCTGCGCGATGATCCGGACCGAGATCGATTCGATGCCCACCGAAATCGACGAGGTCTCCCGGAAGATCATTCAGCTTGAAATCGAGGAAGCCGCACTCAAAAAAGAGGACGACAGCCAGGCGAAAGAGCAGCTCGAGAGCATCCAGAAGGAACTCGCCCAGCTCCGCGACCAGATGAACGAGATGAAGCTTCAGTGGGAAGAGGAAAAATCCGCGATCTCAAAGGTTCACAAGATCAAGGAAGAGATCGAGAAGACCAACGCCCGGATCGAAGCCGCGGAACGGCAGTACGACCTAAACAAAGCGGCGGAACTCAAATACGGCGTTCTCCCGAAGCTCAAAAAAGAGCTTTCGGAAGAAGAACAGAAGGCCAGAGAAAACCAGAAGGGCAATTCGCTTCTCCGCGACAAGGTCACTGAAGAGGAGATCGCCCGCATCGTCGGCCGCTGGACCGGGATTCCGGTTTCCAAGCTCATGGAGGGCGAACGGGAAAAGCTTCTCGCGCTCGGCGACATCCTGCACGAGCGGGTGATTGGCCAGGATGAAGCCGTGACGAAGGTCTCGGAGGCGATTCTCCGCTCCCGCGCCGGAATCTCCGACCCGAACCGGCCGATCGGCACCTTCCTCTTCCTCGGCCCGACCGGCGTCGGCAAAACGGAACTGGCGAAAGCCCTCGCCGAAGCGCTGTTCGACGACGAGCGCAATATGATCCGGATCGACATGTCAGAATATATGGAGAAGTACTCGGTCTCCCGCCTGATCGGCGCGCCCCCCGGATACGTCGGCTATGAAGAGGGCGGCCAGCTCACCGAAGCGGTGCGAAGGAAGCCCTATTCGGTCGTCCTGTTCGACGAAATCGAAAAAGCGCATCCGGACGTGTTCAACGTCCTTCTTCAGGTCTTCGACGACGGCCGCGCGACCGATTCCCAGGGCCGGACCGTGGATTTCAAAAACACCATCATTATTATGACCTCAAACCTCGGTTCTGAGATCCTGCTCGATGGAATCGGCCCGGACGGCCAGGTCACGCGGGAAGCGTCGGAAGGCGTTTCCCAGCTGCTCCGCCGGTCGTTCCGGCCGGAGTTTCTCAACCGGATCGACGAAACCGTCCTGTTCTCCCCGCTCACCCGCGCCGATATCGGCCGGATTGTGGAGCTGATGCTCCAGAGCCTCCAGAAGCGCCTGCGCGAGCGCCAGCTCACCATCCGCCTCACCGACGCCGCAAAAGCGAAGGCCATAGACGAGGGGTATGATCCCGCGTTCGGCGCAAGGCCGCTCCGCCGGTACCTCCAATCGAAAATCGAGACGCTGATCGGGCGGACGCTGATCGCTTCCGACGTGCCCAACGGCTCTGAGCTGGTTGTCGACTGCGGTTCAAACGGTTTCCAGATCAAAATAAACGCAATGAAAGGCGAATAACCGGCAAAACGGCCGCGCAGGATTCGCCCTGCGCGGCCGTTTTTGGCTGGTAAGACCCCGGCGGCACCGGCGGCAACAACGGTGCTTGTACATCGCCGGCGCCTTCCGTCCATCCAGTGGGGGGGGCAGCCCAGCGGCGGCCGGCAGCGGAAAGAACCCTTGCGCCGAGGAAGGCTTTGCGCGGCAGCAGATATCCATCTACCTATTGTGATGACGCAGGGCAAGAAAAACGGCCGCTGTGACCGCCGTGAGGGCTTCGCTTGCGGATTGGCAGATCCACACTGCCTCGCCTCCAAAAATCAAGGGCAAAACGGCAATCAGAACAGGAGGCCAGATGACGCTGCGCGACAGGGATACCAAAAGGGCCTTGCCTGTGCGTTCATTCGCCTGCCAGTACGCGATCATCAAAATATTAAACCCGGCGAGGAAGAAGCCGGAGAAGTACGCAAGGCTCCTGCTCTCCATAAAATGGATCAGCTCAGTATCGCCCGGATTGAAAATGGAGAAGAAGCCGCGGGAAAAGAAAATGATCAGAACGTAGCAAAGAACGCCAATGGCCAGGAAAATTTTGACAGAGAAGCCGAGCAGAGCCCTGCTCCGTTTTTCTTCCCCCGTCCCCATAAAGAAGCTGAATACCGGCTGCAAGCCCTGTGCCATGCCAAGAAACAGCGTCAAGATCATCAATATCAAATAACCGATTACAAGGTAGGCCGCGAGGCCGATTTCTCCAAACCCATAATGCACGATGGCAATATTATATATGAAGGTTATGATGCCGATTGTAAACTCCATGATAAAGGAAGGAAACCCCAGCAGATAGACTGACCGGAGGCTATGCCACTTGAATTTGAATTTCGTCAGATACAAATCCCCCTGTTTGGAAAGAAAATGCGGGAGCAAGATCAGCACGCTAAAGATGGGGCCAAGCGCGGTTGCCAACGCCGCGCCAGCGATCCCCATATTCAGAGGGTACATAAAAACATAATCCAGGACGATATTTGATACCGACCCAAACATCAGGGCGAACATCGCAAGTTTCGGGCGGTTGTCGCTGCGCGCCAGGCCGCTTAACAAAAAGCTGAAAAGCAGGAAAGGAGAAAAGGTTATGATATACCGCATATAACTGATCGCTTCGCCGTGGATCGACGGCGTTGAACCCAGGAGCTCCGCCAGGGGATGGATGAAAACATTCCCCAACGCACAGATCAGCAGGGCCATTGCGGCGGTACCGAGTACCGAAAGGCTGAAAACAGCGCGCGCCTGATCCTTTTCCCCCTTGCCAAGATGGGCAGAGATCATAACGCCCGCGCCTACGGCGACCGCCATCGACAGCGCAATCAGGATTTCAATCAGCGGGACAGAAACGGCGGCGGCGGCCATGGCGTCCCGGCCAAGCCGGCGGCCAATGAATACGCCGTCGACAATCAGATACACTGAATTAAACAGCAGCCCGATCATTTGCGGAACAGCGTATTTGACGAATAACATGTGTGATTTGCCTTCGTACATGGCGATCGATCCTCCTTGCAAATAAAGAAGGCCCGCGTCATGTGTAACGCAGGCCTACTACACAGAAAAATGGGACCCCGGCGGGCTGGCTTATCTTTATTTTAAACAGTTTAGGAACCTTGTTTTTTTACAGTTAAAATACAGCAAACAAGAATTTGGAGGTATAGATATGAGAAAGTGTATTCGCTGCAACTTGGATATGATTGAAAATTATGATGTAAAGGTTGAGGGCGGCGCATACGGCTTAAAGATAACAAAGCAAGGAATTTTCAAAGAGAACCTTGGCAAGGTCCATGTTGCTGTATGTCCTGAATGTGGGTATCTTGAATTCTATCTTGAAGATACCAAAAAGATAAAAGAATAAGCAAAATCAAAGTTTATCGAGCAGCACACAGTAAAAACCAAATACCCCACACAAAGGACAGCCGAGAAATCGCCTGTCCTTTTTTATGCCTGCTCCGGGAACACAAAAGGGAGAAAAATAAAAGCGCCTTATCCGCCATTCCTCATTTAAGCCTAACGGAATGGGGTAAGACGCAACCCGGCGGTCGTTTTAATTAAATATACTCTATTTAACTTCAAAAGTCAAGTAAATCGCAGCGAGGTATCCAACAGAAAAAACACAGAAACCGCCAATTCCCCTATGCGCCCTTATGACTTATCCTGCAAAAAGAAAAGCAGCCGGCGCTTTATCTGAAACAGGCCCCGGCTGAAAGCCGGGGCCTGTCGTTCCGTTTTTTATTTGCCCTCGAAAACTTCGCTCATGCAGTGCGGGATATGCTTGTATTTGCTGGTGGAAAGCGCTTTTTCAAGATAGGCCTGGAGTTCGGGCCTGAATTTCGGATGCGCGCAGTTATTGATGATCGCATTTGCACGCTCCACCGGCGAAAGCCCTCTCAGGTCGGCGACGCCCTGCTCTGTGACGATCACATGCACGTCGTGCTCGGTATGATCGATGTGCGTCACATACGGGACGATGCTCGAGACCGTTCCTTCCTTTGCGGTCGAAGCGGTGAAGAATACGACCAGTCCGGAGTTTCTCGCAAAGTCCCCAGATCCGCCAATTCCGTTCATCAGGCGGGTGCCGCCGATGTGGGTGGAGTTGACGTTGCCGTAGATATCGCATTCGATCGCGGTGTTCATGCCGATCAGCGACAGCCTGCGGATCACTTCGGGGTTGTTGCTCAATTCAGACGGACGGATCACGATTTTGTCTATGTACTGATCGATATTTTCATAGAAATGCTTCTTACCGTTCTTGGACAGGGTCAGCGCGGTTGTCGAAGCGAAATCGACCTTGCCGGCGTCCATCAGATCGAGAACCGCATCCTGCAGCACTTCGGTATAGATGGTCAGATGCTCAAAGTCGCTCTTCGCAAGCTCGCCCAAAACGGCGTTCGCAACGGTTCCAACGCCCGACTGAAGCGGCATCAGGTTGTTGCCCATCCGGCCCTTGGCAACCTCTCCTTTGAGGAATGTGATCAGATTCTGCGCCATCTGGACCTGATCCGCGTCGGCGGGCGAACTCTGCGCGTCGCCGTCCGGGATATCGGTCAGGACAATCGCCGCGATCTTCTCGGCCGGACACTCGATATACGGGACGCCGATCCGGTCTTTCGGCGTGACAATCGGAATCGGCTCGGTGTTCGGGGGCTTTTTCGGGGAGTAAACGTCGTGAATTCCCTTGAGCTTCAGGGACTGTGCAGCGTTTACCTCGATAATCACCTTATCGGCGCAGTCCACCGCGACATTCGCGATGCCGCCGGAAGTGGTCGGGTAAATATGGCCTTTTTCGTCAATCTCGCACGCCTCCACAATCGCGAGGTCTATTTTGCCAAAATAGCCCATCTTCATATAAAAGGCGGTCTGCGAAAGATGAAGGTCCGCATAGGCGATCTTGCCGTCGTTGATTGCGTTTCTGGTGAAGCTGTTGGTCTGATAGGGATATCTTCTCTTGGTGACGCCCGCTCTGGCCCACGCGCCGTCGAGTTCGTCGCCGACCGAAGCGCCGGTAATCAGCGTCAGGCCGATCTGCTCGCCATTTTCCGCGCGCTTTGCCACCGCGAGCGGAACAGCTTTCGGATAACCTGCTGGGGTGAAGCCGCTGGTCGCAACGGTCATTCCGTCTTTAACGAGAAGCGCAGCCTCGTCGGCGGTCATGACCTTGTCCTGAAGTCGTTCGCATTTCATTCGTTCAGACATACAACACATCTCCTCACAATTCTTATCCAATCCCTGTCGGATGCATCATTATTTTATCATGACCCACGGAGGATAGCAAGCGGCACCAGCTCTATTTCAATCACTTTTGAAAAAATTTAACAAAAACTCTAACGCCGGACGGGGACGGAGCCACCCGGCCGGCATCCCCGCCCCAGCTCCACATCCTGCTTTGCAGCTGAGGGTACGCCCTTTTTCCGGGCCGGCCTGGCCGCAACCGGCCACGCGAACCCGATTGTTTTCGGGTTCGCCTTGCGGAGCGTCTCCATGCCCTGCCGCATGAATCGGGTCTGAGCAAACCGGATTTTCCCTGGGCGCGTTCACCGGCTGGCCAACGCGCTGACCCAGACGATTCCGCTTACGTCAAACGCCGCCCCGCCCATGCGCGGGAATTTGCGTCCTCCCGTTTGCCGCGAAAACAGCCCGTTTGGAGGAACTGTGCGGAGCAAAAAGAGCCGTTTTCGCATTCCTGGGGCAATCCGCCATCCAGCATAGCCGATTTCAGGCTAAAACAATGCGCCGGAACGTAAAATCCGGGTCGTCCGATGCCCCGGATCCTTTTTTTTAGAAACCCGTTGACATTTTTGGAAATCCGCATATAATATACATATGATCAGTTGTTCATATGAAAGGTGGTTGTAATAATGCCCGATAAAGAATCCGGCCGCGCTGAAAGCTGCGATTACATGTTCGTACACGAAGCGATCGTCAAAAAAGTCAACGAGCAGATGCCCGACGAGGAGGTCCTCTACGACCTGGCGGAACTGTTCAAGGTATTCGGCGACTCCACCCGGATCAAGATACTCTATGTCCTCTTTCAATCGGAGATGTGCGTCTGCGACATTGCACAGCTCCTCGGGATGACCCAGTCCGCCATTTCCCACCAGCTACGGGTGCTGAAAGCATCCCAGCTCGTCAAGTACCGGCGAGACGGGAAGACGGTGTTTTATTCGCTGGCCGACTCCCATGTCCAGACGATTCTGGGCCAGGGCCTCGAGCATATTGAGGAATAATCCAGGTAAAAAGCTAAACAACTTGCCGGCGTTCCGGCAGAAGATTGGAGTGACTTCGATGAAAAAGACCTATCGGATCGACGGGCTTGACTGCGCAAACTGCGCGGCAAAGATCGAGCGCGCAATCGCCGGGCTGGACGGAGTCGAAACGGCTTCGATCGACTTTATGGCGCGGCGGATGTTTTTGACCGCGCCGGACGACCGCTTTGAAGAGATCGATCAAAGCGCCCAGCGCCTTATCTCAAAAATCGAACCCGGGGCCGCGGTTTATCCGCTCGGCGGCGGCCGCAAAAAAGCGCCCGCCTCCCATGCGCATCCCCATGAGCATTCCCATGATGGCTGCTCCTGCGGGCACGGCCATGAACATCACCACGAACACGGCGGCGGACAGGAGCACAAACACGCGGAAACCGCCCCCGAAGAACACGGCCACAGCCACAGCCACGGCGGCGAGAGCCCCAGCGAACAGCTGGGCCAGCTCATTCGGATCCTCGTCTCCGGCGTTCTGTTCGCCGCCGCGTCCCTCCTGCCGCTGGAAGGGATCGTCCGGCTGCTTGCATTTCTGGCGGTTTATCTGCTTGTGGGCGGGGACATCCTTTGGCGCGCGGGGCGCAACATCCTCCGCGGGCAGGTGTTCGATGAGAACTTCCTGATGGCGGTTGCGACGGCCGGCGCGTTTGTGATCGGCGAATACCCGGAAGGCGTCGCCGTCATGCTGTTCTACCAGACCGGCGAGCTGTTCCAGTCCTATGCGGTCAACCGCTCCCGCCGCTCGATCAGCGCCCTGATGGATATCCGCCCCGACAGCGCGAACCTGATCCGGGATGGGAAACCCGCCGCCGTCAGCCCGGAAGAGGTTTCGGCGGGCGACCTGATTTTGGTAAAACCCGGTGAGCGGATCCCGCTGGACGGCGTCGTCCGCGAAGGCGAAAGCCGTCTCGACACCTCCGCGCTGACCGGCGAACCGGTCCCGCGCGGCGTGAAAACCGGCGACGCGGTTCTGAGCGGTTCGATCAACCTTTCCGGCGTTCTGACCATCGAGGTTACGCGGGAATACGGCGAGTCCACCGTCGCAAAGATTCTGGAACTGGTGGAAAACGCAAGCAGCAAAAAATCCGAAGCGGAAAACTATATCACCAAATTCGCCCGCTGGTACACCCCGGCAGTGGTCGGCGTCGCCGCCCTTCTCGCGGTTGTTCCGCCGCTTCTCCTCTCCGCGCCGTTCTCGGTGTGGTTCTACCGCGCGCTGGTCTTTCTGGTCATCTCCTGTCCATGCGCGCTGGTGATCTCGATTCCGCTGGGCTTTTTCGGCGGCATCGGCGGCGCCTCGCGCTGCGGCGTGCTCATCAAGGGCAGCAACTACCTTGAGGCGCTCTCACAAACCGAAATCGTGGTGTTTGACAAAACCGGGACCCTCACCCGCGGGAGCTTCGAGGTTACGGCGGTGAACCCCGCCGGCGGAACCGGACGCGAAGCCCTTCTGGAGCTTGCCGCGCTCGCAGAGGGGAATTCCAACCACCCGATCGCGCAATCGCTCCGGAAAGCGGCTGCGGCTCCCGTCGATTTTGGCCGCGTCGGGGCATATGAGGAAATTGCCGGACACGGCATCCGGGCCCAAGTGGACGGGGACACGGTCCTCGCCGGAAACGCGCGCCTGATGGAGCGCGAGAACATCGCCTTCCAGCCCTGTGAAACGGCCGGGACGGCCGTCTATCTCGCGAAAAACGGTTCCTTCCTCGGGAGCGTCGTCATCTCAGACGAGACGAAACCCGACGCCGCCCGCGCGGTTGAGGAACTGCGCGGCGCCCATGTCCGCAAAACCGTCATGCTGACCGGCGACTCCAAAGCGGCCGGCGAGGCGGTCGCCAAAGAACTCGGCCTCGATGAAGTCCGCACCCAGCTGCTGCCCATCGGCAAAGTCGACGAAGTCGAACGGCTCCTCGGCGAGAGGAGCGAGAAAGGGAAGCTCGTCTTCGTCGGCGACGGCATCAACGACGCGCCGGTTCTCGCCCGCGCCGACATCGGCGTCGCGATGGGCGGCATCGGCTCCGACGCCGCGATTGAGGCGGCCGACGTGGTCCTCATGACCGACGAGCCTTCCAAGCTTGCCGACGCAATCCGCCTCTCGCGCCGCACCCTCTCGATCGTCC
>DVKH01000005.1 GCA_018716105.1 Candidatus Fimivivens faecavium
GCAGAAGTGCTACGGGAAGAAATCAAGCAGCAGGAAAAACAAAAGACCAACGTTAAAGCGTTTATCAGCGCGGTAAAGAAGTACACCGATATGCAGCAGCTTGACGCTGCTATGCTACGAGAGTTTATAGACCGTATCGAAGTTTCCCATACCGATAAAAAATCCAAGACAAGAGAAATCACGATTGTTTACAACTTCATCGGTGCATTTGATTTTGGACGGGCGAAAGAAAAAGCCCAAAATACAACGGAAAAACAGCAAAGAACGGCATAGCCGTTTGGCTACACCGTTCCTTGCTAAAATGTTTTCTTAATTCACCGCCCCATAACAGGCGGATTTTTTGATTTCCCTGTCCTATTTCGCTTTATACTGGTCCATCATACGCAGGAAGCGGTCAAACAGGAAGCGCGTGTCCTCCGGCCCGCCCGCGGCTTCGGGATGGAACTGCACGGTGAAGAGCGGCCGGTCGGTGTAGTCGATCCCTTCACAGGTCCCGTCGTTTCCGTTGGTATAGCTGACGGCCGCGTTTTCCGGGAGGCTCTCTGTTTTCACGCAGTAGCCATGATTCTGGCTGGTGATGTAAATCCGTCCGGTTTTCACCTCGAGAACCGGCTGGTTTTCGCCGCGGTGGCCGTATTTCATCTTTTCCGTTTCGCAGCCCATCGCGAGAGCGGCGAGCTGGTGGCCCAGGCAGATGCCCATCGTCGGCGTTTTCAGCGTGAGGAATTTACGAAGCTCTTCAATCACCGGTGCGTTGTCCTGCGGGTCGCCGGGGCCGTTTGAAAGCATCACGCCGTCAAAACCGAGCTTCTGGATCCGCTCGCATTTGGTGGAAGCGGGCAGGAGCGTCACGTCGCAGCCGTGCTTGACCAGCTCCCGCACAATGTTCGCCTTGGCGCCGAAATCCCAAAGCCCGACGCGGTACCGGTGTTCTTTTGACGGGGCCGCAAGCTCGTTCGGCCGCGTGACGGCGCCGACGCCCCCGCGGACCCGGTACTGTTCGAGCGCCTCTTCCTCTTCGGCGGTGAGTTCGGGGGTGGAGGAAATCCGCGCGTTCATCACGCCGTATTCCCGCACAATCCGGGTCAGGGCGCGGGTGTCGATATCCCAGAGGCCGATGACGCCTTCCTTTTCCAGGAAGCTGTTGAGGTCGCCCTCGCTCCGGAAGTTGGAAGGGGCGTCGCACCATTCGCGGACGATATAGGCGCTTGGATGGACGGCGCCGCTTTCAAAATCGGCCGGAATCACACCGTAGTTGCCGATCAGCGGGAAAGTCTGCACGACGATCTGTCCGTAATAGCTCGGGTCGGTCAGCGTTTCGAGATAACCGGTCATCGCCGTGGTGAACACAATCTCACCGGCGGCCTCCCCGCCTGCGCCGAACCGTTTCCCCTCAAAAACCCTGCCGTTTTCCAGAATGAGATAAGCGGTTTCAACCATCCTTTTGTTCCTCCATTTTTCATCTATCCTATACTTTGCCATCCGGCCAAATCAATGTCAAGACTTTTTGCGGACTTTTGGAGGAATCGAACAGTTCGCAGAGATGCGCAGGTGTTTTTTGGCGAAAAGTATGCTATACTAATCGAAACTCTTGATGCGGCGTGATGCGGCGCCGCCGCGAAACAGACAACGAGTAGAGGAACAAACGAATGAAATTCAGCGAATTAAACCTGATCCCGGAATTACAAAAGGCCCTCAATGACGCCGGATACAGCGAGCCGACCCCGATTCAGGAGCGCGCGATCCCGCCGCTGCTCGGGGGCAGGGACCTTTTAGGGCTGGCGCAGACCGGGACCGGAAAGACGGCGGCGTTCGCCGTCCCGATCCTTCAGCTTTTGCAGCAGAATAAGAAGCCCGCCGACGGAAAGCGGAGCATCCAGGCGCTGGTCGTCACGCCGACCCGTGAACTCGCCCTCCAAATTCAGGAGAGCTTCCTGCTCTATGGAAAATATCTTCCGCTGCGCAGCGCCGTGATCTTTGGCGGCGTCTCGCAGGTCCCGCAGGTCCAGGAGCTGGCCCGCGGGGTGGACGTCCTCGTCGCGACCCCGGGCCGCCTCAACGACCTCTGCGAACAGGGGCTTCTCCACCTGGAATCGGCCCGGATCCTGGTGCTCGACGAGGCGGACCGGATGCTTGACATGGGCTTTGTCCGCGATGTGAAGAAGATCATCGCAAGGCTCAAAAACCGTTCCCAGACCATGCTCTTTTCCGCGACCATGCCGCCCGAGATCCGGGAGCTGGTCGGAAGCATCCTCCATAACCCCGTCCGGGCGGAGGTGACCCCGCCCGCGACGACGGCCGAGCGGATCGAACAGAGCGTCTATTTTGTGGACAAGGCCAATAAGCGCAGGCTTCTTGCCGACCTTCTGCGGGGCGATTCGATCGTTTCCGCGCTTGTCTTCACCCGCACCAAGCACGGGGCCGACCGCGTGGTGCGGGAACTCTCGCGGGAAAAGATCCCCGCCCAGGCGATCCACGGAAACAAGTCGCAGGGCGCGCGCCAGCAGGCGCTTTCGAACTTTAAAAGCGGGAAGACCCGGGTGTTGGTGGCGACCGACATCGCCGCCCGCGGCATCGACATCGAGGAACTCTCCCATGTGATCAACTATAACCTGCCGAACATTCCGGAAACCTACGTCCATCGAATTGGGCGGACTGGAAGGGCGGGCCTTGCCGGGACGGCGATCTCGTTCTGCGAATACGAAGAAATCCCCTATCTCCGGGAAATCGAAAAGCTCACGCGCCAAAAGATACCGGTCGTTGAAAACCACCCCTATCCGATGGAGATCTTCGAGGTCCCGCCCAGGGCGGAACCGCCCGCCCGCGGCGGACAGCGCGGCCCGAAAAACGCGGGTTCTGCGGAATCTAAGGCGGCCGCGCAGAGCGGCGCCCGTCAGAAGCCGGGGAGGGCGGAGCGGAAACCGAAACCGGCCGGGCCGGCGGCCTCTGAAAAACCAATGGAAACCCTGCGCGCCGGCGCGCAGCCGGGAAAGGCAAAGCCGGCGGGCGGAAAGGCGGGGCCGCATGAGGCGCAGTTCCAGCGCAAAACGGAACCGGGCCTTAAGAAAGCGGAAACCCTGTTGGACAGCTTTGCGGATGAGGCGCAAGGGAAAAAAACCAAGCCCGCGCCGGAAAACCGTTTCCTGTTCCGCCACCCGAATGTGCGCCACCGCCCGCCGCGGCGAGGGGGCGTCGACGTCAAAAAATAATGGACAAAACGCCCGTGCGCCCTATGCGCCTGGGCGTTTTGTCTTGCTTTTCTTATTCCAAACGATTTGCCGTATAATTTGCCGCCTGACAGCGGAAATTATGATGGGAAACCAGCATGCGGCGCGTTTTGGCGTTTCGCTTTCTTCCTGAAAGCGGCGGGCCGCTTTTCCTTTTCATGCGTTACATGCTGATCCGCGTACGAAAGGATGGTCATCACTGTGAAGAAAGACAGATCGCAGAATCCGAAGAACTCCCTGTTCGGCAGGTTTCTCAACGGGGTGGAGCTGGTCGGGAACCGGCTTCCGCATCCGATCACGCTGTTTGCGCTGTTCTCGCTCGCCATTGTCCTTATCTCAGCGGTTCTGGCGATGTTCGGCGTTTCCGCAAACGGGGAGCTGATCAACCGCGATACCATGACGGTCGAGCATCAGACGGTGGAGGTGGTCAGCCTGCTTTCGAAGCCGGGGCTTGTCTTTATGCTGACCAATGCGGTAAAAAACTTTACCGACTTTGCGCCGCTTGGCATTGTGCTGGTCGCGATGCTCGGCGTCGGCGTGGCGGAGGGGAGCGGTTACATTTCCGCGGCGCTCAGGAGCATCGTTGCCGTGACGCCGCGTCAGATCATCTCGCCGGTGGTTGTCTTTCTCGGGGTGATGTCGAATATCGCATCCGACGCGGGGTATGTCGTCCTCGTCCCGATCGGCGCGCTGATGTTTATGGCGTATGGCCGTCACCCGATCGCCGGGCTGGCCGCGGCGTTTGCGGGCGTTTCGGGCGGCTTTTCCGCAAACCTTTTGATCGGTACCCTGGATCCGATGCTCGCCGGCATCAGCACCGAAGCCGCAGGAATCGTCGACCCCGGCTATCTTGTCACGCCGACCGCGAATATGTTTTTCATGATGGTTTCCACCTTTCTGATCACCATCCTCGGCACGATTGTAACCGACCGGATTGTGGAACCCCGGCTCGGCGCTTATCACGGTAATGGGGAACACCATGACGCCCATTTCGCCAATCTGGAACCGCAGGAGAAAAAGGCCCTTCGCTATGCGAATATAACCCTTCTCGCGATGGCCGCGGGCATCCTGCTTCTCCTGATCCCCCGAAATTCGTTTCTGCGCAACCCCGAGACCGGGAGCCTGATTTCGGGCGCACCGTTTATGGACGGCTTTATCATACTGATCGCGCTGTTTTTCTTTATTCCGTCGGTGGTGTTCGGGGTTGTCTCGGGCGCCTACCGTTCGGAGAAGGACGTCTGCAGCCAGCTCCAGGACAATATGGCCTCTATGGGCGGATATATCGCGCTGGTTTTTGTCGCGGCGCAGTTCATCAGCTATTTCAACTACACCAACCTCGGCACGGTGCTCGCCCTTTCGGGCGCGAACTTCCTCAAAGCCTCCGGCATCAGCGGGCCGGTGTTGATGGTTCTGTTCATTCTGTTCACTGGATTTGTCAACCTGTTCATGGGCTCGGCTTCGGCAAAGTGGACCATCATGGCGCCGGTGTTTGTCCCGATGTTCATGCTGCTCGGCTATTCGCCGGAACTGACTCAGGTCGCCTACCGGATCGGCGACTCCTGTACCAATGTCATCTCCCCGCTTATGTCGTATTTCGCAATGATCGTGGTCTTTGCAAAAAAATATGACGAGCAGTCGGGCATTGGGACGCTGGTTGCAACCATGCTTCCGTACAGCCTGGTGTTTCTCGTGGGCTGGTCGGTGATGCTGATTGTATGGATGCTGGCCGGGCTGCCGCTTGGACCGGGAGCGGTCCTGTTTCTTTCGTAAAGGGAGGGAATCCGGATGATCAATCGGGCAAGGCTTTTGGAAACCTTTTTTGAATATGTCAAAATCGACAGCGAGACCGGAAACGAAAAGGCGATGGCCGACCGGGTCGCTGCCGACCTCGCTGCGATCGGCTGCGAGGTGGCAACCGACCGCGCGGGAGAGGCGATCGGTTCCAACGGATACAATATTTATGCGACGCTGTACGGCGAAAACGACGCGGAACCGATTATGATGAGCAGCCATCTCGACACCGTGGCGCCGGGGGTGGGCATCGAACCCTATGCACAGGACGGCGTCATCCGAAGCCGCGGGGAAACGATCCTCGGCGGCGACGACAAGTCGGGCGTCGCCGCGATCATCGAGGCGCTTCGCTGCGTGGCCGAACGGAGGCTGCGCCACCGGACCGTTGAGGCGGTGTTTACCATCTGTGAAGAAGGGGGCCTTCGCGGCGCACAGGAGCTCGAGTACGGCCGGATCCAGTCAAAAAACGCCGCCGTCTTTGACAGCGGCGGGGACGTCGGGCGGATTATCACCACGGCCCCGGGGCAGATCAGAATCGACGCGGAAATCATCGGCCGGGCCGCCCATGCGGGCGTCAACCCTGAAGACGGGGTGAGCGCGATCGTGGTTGCAGCGCATGCGGTCGCTTCGATGAAACTTCTGCGGATCGACTCGGAGACGACCGCCAACATCGGAACTTTTCTGGCGGACGGGCCGACCAACATCGTCACCGAACGGGTAAAATTCCGCGCGGAGGCGCGCAGCCGGAACCAACAGAAACTTGAGGCGCAGGCGGCGCACATGGCGTCCTGTCTTGAGAAAGCGTGCGAAACATTCGGGGCAAAACTCCACTGCCGGACCCAGACCAGCTATATCGGCTATCATGTGCCGAAGGAACACCGGTTCGTCTGCCAGGTGATGCGCGCCTGTGAGGCGATTGGGGTGGAACCGGTCACGGCCTCTTCGGGCGGGGGCAGCGACGCCAATATCATGGCGCAGAATGGGATTACGGCGGTTGTGCTGGGAACCGGTATGGACCGCGTCCATACCATCGACGAACAAATCACCATCGATAATCTGAATCATACTGCGCGCCTTGCGCTGCAGTTGATGTTGGCATAAAGACGGATCAAAGCGGAGGGGCCGCCTCCGCTTTGATCCGTCTGAACCCGGCAAAATCTGCAAATTGCCATTGAATTGTCTTGTAACGGCGCGTTTCAAATGTTAAACTATAGACAATAAAAGGGGGAGAGCGGATGAAAATCTCTACAAAGGGCAGATATGCGCTTCGTTTGATGCTCGACCTCGCCGTTCACGGCGGAACGGAAGGGGAGATGATCCCGGTCCGCCGGATCGCACAGCGGCAGGACATCTCTGACAAATATCTGGAACAGATCATCACGCAGCTTTCGCGGGCGGGCTATGTGCGGAGCTTCCGCGGCGCCCAGGGCGGAT
>DVKH01000006.1 GCA_018716105.1 Candidatus Fimivivens faecavium
CGCAGGCCCGATGGGCCTGCCGCTGTGGCATAATAACCGCAGTAAATTGGGTCATAACCCAATTCACCCCGCCTGTGGCGGGGCAGGCGCGGCCCTTGGCCGCGCGCTGCGCTTGTTACGCCAACCCCAAACCGGCTCTGGCGGTTTGTACGCCGCTTTCGCGGCGCGCAGGCCCGATGGCCTGCCGCTGTGGCATAATAACCGCAGTAAATTGGGTCATAACCCAATTCACCCCGCCTGTGGCGGGGCAGGCGCGGCCCTTGGCCGCGCGCTGCGCTTGTTACGCCAAACCCAAACCGGCTCTGCCGGTTTGTACGCCGCTTTCGCGGCGCGCAGGCCCGATGGGCCTGCTGTTGTGGTATTATAAACAGAAAGGCTTCGGGAATGAAGTTGTAAAAAAGACAGCGTGAAAATTTGACAAACGGGAAAGGGACGAACGTTATGAACTATCTGATCATCGGCCCGGGCGGAACCGGCGGCGTGGTCGGCGGATTCCTCGCGGCGGCGGGGAAGGACGTGGCCTTTTTTGCCAGAGGCGCGCACCTTGCGGCGATGCGGGAAAACGGGCTGCGGCTCAAATCCGGCCTGCTCGGGGATGTGACCGTAAAGCCGGTCAAAACCGCCGGCGCGGTGGACGAAGTGCCGAAGGCGGACGTGATCTTCGTCTGCGTCAAGGGGTATTCGCTCGATGAAATCATCCCCGCGGTGAAGGCCGCGGCGGAACCGGACAGCGTGATCATCCCGGTCCTCAATCTCTTTGGCATTGGGGACCTGCTCGCCGGAAAGCTGGGGGAGGGGTTTCATGTCATGGACGGCTGCATCTATGTCACCAGCTTTGTCTCCGCCCCCGGCGAGGTGACGCAGCAGGCTTCGCTTCTAAAGCTCGTCTTCGGCCCGCGCGAGGGCCAGGGGGATCCGCCGCATCTCGAGAGGATTCTCGCCGATCTCGAATCGGCGAAGGTGCCGACTGTCTATACGAAGGAGATCCGGCGCGAAACTTTCAAGAAATTCGCGTTTATCTCGCCGTTCGCGGCGGCCTGCGCGCTCTATGACGCGGACGCGGCCCAGTTCCAGAAGGAGGGCGAGGCGCGCGAAACCTTCCGCGCGCTCGCGTCTGAGATGAAGGCGCTCGGGGACCGGCTCGGCCTCTCGCCTGGCGACTCGTTCGTTGAAAAGTCGATGAAGACGGTGGATCATTTCCAGCCGGACGTGACCGCCTCGATGGAGCGGGACCTGCGCGCCGGAAAGCCCGCCGAGATCGATAACCTCGTCTGCGAGGTGATACGCCTCTGCGGCCGTCTCGGGCTCGAGGCCCCGGCATACCGCAGGGCGGCGGAAAAGCTCTGCCCGAAAACGAACTGACCGCGCTGCAGCCGCCCGGACGGCAAAGGGAGCCGGGCGGCGCTTTTCTGATGGCCGCTCCGGGCCAAAACCGCGCGCCCCGGGACGGTCGCTCACAATTTGCGCGGGGAATCGAGGAATGTTTTTTTGAGCGCACAGCTTTATCAGAACGGGACCATCCTGACGATGGAGGAGCCGCTTTACGCCGAGGCGGTTCTGGTACGGGACGGCGTGATCGAGCGGGTCGGGACCCGGGCGGAGCTTTCGCGGCGCTGCCCGGACGCGGAGCCGGTCGACCTCGAGGGGCATGTGCTGATGCCCGCCTTTATCGATTCGCACAGCCATATCACCGCCTATGCGCAGACGATGGGCCTCATCGACCTCGGGGCGGCAAAATCCTTTGACGAGATCGCCGCGAAGATCGAACAGTACCGGCGGGCCAGCAAGCCGAAGCCCGGCGAATGGATCATCGGCTTCGGCTATGACCACAACGCGCTCAAGGAGCACGCGCACCCGCCGCTCGGCCTGCTCGACAGGGCCGCGCCGGAAAACCCGCTGCTCCTCTCAAACAAGTCCGGCCACATGGGGGTGGCCAACTCCATCGCGCTCCGGGAGCTCGGGATCACGAGGGACACCCCCGACCCGGAAGGCGGGAAATTCGGCCGGGCGGCGGACGGCTCGCTGACCGGCTATCTCGAGGAAAACGCATTTCTCACCCGGACCGGGAGCGTGCCGAAGCCCTCGATGGAGACCCGGCTCTCACAGATCGAGCAGGCCCAGGAAGTCTATCTGAGCTTTGGCATCGCGACCGTTCAGGACGGCCTGACCAGAGAGCCGGAACTCCGCCTTCTGGAAGAGGCGGCGAAAAAGGAGCGGCTGAAGGTCGACGTCGTCTCCTATGTCGATCTCGCCGGCTGCGCCGAAGCGGGGCGGCGCTCCCCCTATTGGAACAGGACCGCCGGGCGGCTCCGGCTGGGCGGATATAAAATTTTTCTCGACGGCTCGCCCCAGGGGAAGACCGCCTGGATGACCAAGCCCTATGAGGGCGAGCGCGAATACCGCGGTTATCCCGTCCACACCGACGAGGCGCTCCAAAAGCTGGTGGACGCGGCCTACCGGGAGGGCGAGCAGCTTCTCGCCCACTGCAACGGCGACGCGGCGGCGGATCAGTTTCTCGCGGCGGCCCAAAGGGCGCAGGAAGCCTTTGGGAAGCGCGGCCTGCGCCCGGTGATGATCCACGCCCAGACGGTTCGGGAAGACCAGCTCGATAAGATGAAGGCGCTCGGGGTGATCCCGTCGTTCTTCGTTGCGCACGTCCACTACTGGGGCGAGACCCACCGCAAAAACCTCGGGGAAGACAGGGCCGCGCACATCTCGCCGGTCGCCTCGGCGGTGGAGCGCGGGATTCCGTTCACCCTCCATCAGGACACGCCGGTTCTGCCGCCCGACATGCTGAAAACCGTCTGGTGCGCGGTCAACCGCCTGACCGTTTCCGGCAAGGTGCTGGGGAAGGGCGAGCGGGTCTCGGCGCTCGACGCGCTGCGCGGCGTGACCACCTACGCCGCGTATCAGTACCATCAGGAGGACCAAAAAGGCTCGATCCGGGCCGGGAAGCGCGCGGATTTCGCCGTCCTGGACCGCGATCCGCTCAAAGCGCCGGAGGAGGAGATCGACAGGATCAAGGTTCTCGCGACCATTGTGGGCGGCGAATGCCGATACCGCCGCGAAAATTAAAACAGCGAAATGCGCGCCCCCCGGGAAGACCTTGCCATTCCCGGGGGCGTTTGCTACAATAGAACTGTTTTCGGCATCTTTCCGCCGGGAAAAAGAATTGCAGAGGCGGGCCTTGCCCGCGGGGATGGGAATTATGGCAGTGGAACCCATGCAGAAACTGCTCGGCTTTATGCGCCGGGCCTGCGACCAATATCAGATGATTCAGGACGGCGACCGGATCGCGGTGGGCCTCTCGGGCGGGAAGGATTCGGTCGCGCTGCTGACCGGCCTGGTGCGCCTTCGGGGGTTTCTCGGCCCGCGGTACGAGGTCGTCGGCCTTTCGATCGACCCGTGCTTTGGCGGGGAGGAGACGGACTACGCACCGCTCGCCGGTTACTGCGCCTCGCTCGGGGTGGAGCATCATGTAAAGCGCACCGGCATCGGGCAGGTGGTCTTCGGGGAGCGGAGCGAAAAGCACCCGTGCTCCCTCTGCGCGCGGCTTCGGCGCGGATCGCTCCACGACCAGACGAAGGAGCTCGGCTGCAACAAGCTCGCCCTCGGCCACCACATGGACGACGCGGTGGAAACCTTTCTGATGAACCTGTTCATCGAGGGGAGGATCGGCTGCTTCCAGCCGGTGACCTACCTTTCCCGGAAGGACATCACCATGATCCGGCCGATGGCCCTCGCGCCCGAAAAGGACGTGCGCCGCGCGGTCCGGAGCCTCGGCCTGCCGGTGGTCAGGAGCAAATGCCCCGCCGACGGCGTGACCCGCCGCCAGTGGGCGAAGGAATATCTCGCCGAGATGGAGCGCGGCGACAAGGGCTTTAAAAACCGGCTGTTCGGCGCGATGCAGCGAAAGGGAATCGACGGGTGGTAAGCCCTTGGGATACAGGCGAACGACAGGGAAAAAGAGCGGCGGCATGGACGATTCGCTTTGCCTCCCTCTCCCGCGGGATGGCCGCGGCCAGCCGGCAGCTTGCGGCGTATGCGGGACTTGAGATCCCAAAGGACGGCGGGAGAGCGGCCGATCCGGCGTAGCGGCCCTGGCATAGCGGGGCCGACGCAAAAGAAAACGGCCCCGATGCGCAAAGGCGCGGATCGGGGCCGTTATTTCTGGGGGAAAGGCGCCCTCTGGTCGGTGAGGCCGCAGAGATACTGCATGCTGACATCGCAGTATTCTGCAAGAATCAGCATGTATTTGAGCGGGATTCGCGTTTTGCCAAGTTCATAGCCAGAATATGTTCTCTGTCCGATATGAAGCAATGCCGCGATCTGCGCCTGTGTCAGGTCGTTATCTTCCCGCAGCGCGCGGATACGTTCCAAATGATTCATTTGTTATCACCCAGGACCATGTTATCACAGAAAGCCGCTATCGTGTGGATTTTAGAGTGATAAACTCTAAAACGAAATCGAGGTGATTTTATGAATCCGGACTGCGGTTCCTGCGCCTATTACCGTCCCCACTATGTAAAATGCGGAAAAGAGTTCATCAAAACCAAAGAGGGCTCCTGCTCCCTGCGGAGAAGGCGCAGGGCCTCCGCCGCCGGCGCCTGCCGCTTCTATAAGAGCGGTGAGAAAGGAGAAAAGGGAACCGGTCCTCTGGGGGCCGTTTTCGAACATTCTGTAACACATCTGTAAAATCAACAGATTTCGCGCGGAAATTGGACGGATTTCTGCTATCATAAAAGCGGCGACCCCAAATTAACAGAAAGAAGGAAAACAAAATGAAACGGTATGCTAAAATTTTGGCCGTTCTCGGCGCGCTGATTATGAGCCTATCGCTCGCGGCCTGCACCGGCGGAACCTCTTCGTCCGGATCTGAGGTCCCGTCCTCCATGCCCGAAAGCTCCGAACCCGCCGAATCCTCTGACGGCGCTTCTGACTTGTCCGAATCCGAGGCCCCGTCCTCCGCGCCCGAGGGTTCCGAACCCGCCGAGTCTTCTGACGGCGCTTCGGATGCGTCCGAACCGGCCGAACCCTCTGACGATGCTTCCGAGCCATCTTCTGAAGCGGAGGCCGGCGCGCTGCTGTACACAAACGAAGAACTCGGTTTTTCCGTCGAACTCCCGGCTTTGCTGGCGGATCATTATGAGGCCGGCGTGTCCGAGCGCGAAGCCTATGATGATGTGATCACGACGGTATTCATCTCCTATTTGGACGGCGAAAGCGCCGTGAACGTCCTGTCTTTCGAAGAGATGAGCAAGGACGTCTGGGAGAAGGTCCAGGCCGAGGGCGGACCGCTCGGCGTTGTGCTGGGCGAGTCGGACGCGGGCCGTGTGGTTGTGATGAACCCCCTTCAGTCCAACCCGTTTGCCGAGGGCACGCCGGAATATGAGCTGTTTAACGAGCTCCCCGATCAACTGTCGGCGGTGACGGAATCCTTCCGCTTCCTCTAAGGCTGGCTGACCCTGTTTCCAAACGCCAAAGGCGCGGCGCTGGTAAAAACCAGCGCCGCGCCTCTTTTGTTGTTCGCTTTGAAGTTTACCGCGCGACGCGGTTTAAGACCGAGACGACGGCCCAGACCGCCGCGATGACGGCGAAAACGCCGGCCAGCCCTTCGGCCATGACCGGCAGAACCGAGATAAGGCCCTGGATGTTCATCCCAGATACGCTCCTTTCCAAAGCCGTCAGCCCGCGATCAGGCTGACGATCATTCCGCCCGCGACGACCGAGGCGATCTGCCCCGAGACGTTCGCGCCGATCGCGTGCATCAGGAGGAAGTTCTCCGGATCCTCCTCCTGGCCCATCTTGTGGATCACCCGCGCCGACATCGGGAAGGCGCTGATGCCCGCCGCGCCGATCATCGGGTTGACCTTTTTCTTCGAAACCAGGTTCATCAGCTTTGCGAAGAGAACCCCGCCGACCGTATCGAACAGGAACGCGAACAGGCCGAGCGCGAGGATCATCAGCGTGTCCGCCCGGACAAACAGGTCCGCCCGCATCTTCGAGGCGACGGTGATCCCGAGGAACAAAGTGATCAGATTCGCAAGCTCATGCTGCGCCGAGCGCGAGAGCGCGTCGAGCACGCCGCACTCCCGGATGAGGTTGCCGAACATCAGAAAACCGACCAGCGCGGCCGAGCGCGGGGCGGCGATTCCGGCGAGAATGGTGACCACGATCGGGAAGGCGATCCGCACGCTCCGCTTGATTTCGCCGCCTGCCGTCGCGTCCATCCGGATCAGCCGCTCTTTTCTGGTGGTGATCAGCCGGATAACCGGCGGCTGGACAATCGGGACCAGCGCCATATAGGAATAGGCCGCGACGACGATCGCCCCGATATAGTTCGACTGGAAGAAGTTCGCGACGAAGATCGAGGTCGGGCCGTCCGCCGCGCCGATCACCGCGATCGAGGCCGCGTCCCTCAGGTCGAAGCCGAGCAGCGCCGCCGCCCCGAGGGTGAGGAACACCCCGAACTGCGCCGCCGCCCCGAACAGTAGGAGCTTCGGGTTCTGGATCAGCGGGGTGAAGTCGATCATCGCGCCGATGCCGACGAACAGAAGGAGCGGGAACAGTTCGTTCGCAATGCCGGCGCGGAACAGCGTGTCGATCGCCCCCTCCTCCAGAATCCCGGCGTGGGTCTGATCGACCGCGCCCGAAAACGGCAGGTTTACGAGGATCGAGCCAAACCCCATCGGGAGAAGGAGCGAGGGTTCCATCTGTTTCGCGATGGCGAGCCAGATCAAAAGAATCCCGACGGCCCACATGATCAGCATGGGAAGGTCGATTGCGGTGATGTTTTCTAGGATTGGCACAGTGCAGTCCTCCAAATCGTTTTTTTGCAGCGTCGGCGTTATTCCAAAAAAAGAAGACCTCTGCCGCGCGCGGCAAAAGTCTTGCTCTCAAAAGACCCGCCGCGGACCGCTGGTAGGCGGCCGTCCTGACGCGGCGCAGAACATCCGTCGGCCGGATGCGAGCTACTCCCTTTTTCCTTTAACCCCATCATAGGCGAGGCGAGGCCGTTTGTCAAGGCCCCGCCGCGTCCAAACCGTAAACATTCATTGAACACGCCGCATCTTTGGGCAGGGAACGGCCGCCTGCGTTTCACGCTGTTTTGGGCGCGCGGTGCGGCCGGCAAATTCGCCGCCCGTGAAGTTTTGGCTGAAACGAAGGGAACGTTGCCGTATAATAGCGAAAAATGTGTTTGGAATGAGAAAATGAGCGGAGCGGATGAAACCAAAGTTCTTTCCCGGGATGAACGCCAGAAACGTGCTTTTGGCGTTCCAGCATCTTTTCTCCATGTTTGGGGCGATGGTCATTGTCCCGATTTCCACCGGGCTCAACCCCGCGGCGGCGATCTTTACCGCAGGCGAAGGCACACTGATCTTCCACTGGGTTGCCGGAAGAAAGGCGCCTGTTTTTTGGGGGCGGGCTTCATGTATATGAGCGCGGTCGCCGCCGTGGTGCAGACGAAGGGCGTCTTCTCCCAAAAGAAATCTGATTGAGGCGGCCAGACGTTTTTCAATACCTTCCATCCCCCCGCGCCGCCGCGCGGGGGGATTTTTGCCGCCCGGCGCTTTTCGCTCTGCTCCGTCAGAGCGCCTTCGGCGCATCCAAATGCGCCGCGGCGCAAAGGGGGAAAACGGGCCGCCGCGTCCGGCGGGCGGAAAGAAAGGCCCCGCGCCCGTCCGGCGCGCGGGGTGGGATAATCCGCGCCCGGATTTCATACATTTTGTTGGAAGACAGGAAGGGGGAGTTCGATGAGCGAAACAAATGTGAACTGCCGGACAGCCGAAACCAAGGCCCAGGAAGATTACGGCAGGGTCCGGTCCCGCGTCTATGCGCTCAAGGAAGCCTATGGGAATCAGATCAAGGCGTTTTCGGTCGGGCGAAGTGTGCTCGGCCGGGGGATTTACGCGCTTGGGCTCGGCGAGATCCGCGGCGCGACGCTGATGATCGGCGGAGCCGGCGGGCGGGATTTTGTCTCCTGCGGGCTGCTGTTTCGCTTTTTTGAAGAGCTCATGTTCCGGATGAAAGAGGGAGGCCAGCTCGGCGGAATCGAAGTGCAGAAGGCGATGCGCGGCCGCTCGGTCGTCGTCATTCCATGTCTTAATCCCGACGGGTTCGAACTCGCGCTTCACGGCAGGGACGGCGCGGGGCAGATGGGGGACGTGACCGATAAAATGAGCGAGGGGGACTACGCCGGCTGGGAAGCGAACGCGCGGGGGGTGGACCTTCGCCTCAACTTCGACGCGGGCTGGGAGGCGTCCGGCGCGGCGCGCGCCTCGGGGTATGCGGGTCCCCGCGCGATGAGCGAACCCGAGGCAAGGGCCGCTGCGAATCTCTGCACGGCGTTCGACTTAAAGCAGCTATTCGTCTTCGGCTCCGGCCCGGTGCAGATCAGTTACCGCTCCGGCGACACGCCGGTACGCTCCCGCCTGATGGCGCAGGTCCTCGCTGGGGCCTGCGGGATGAAGGTGAGCGAGGCGCCCTCCGCCGGCGGCGTCAAGGACTGGTTTATCCAGGAGATGAACCGCCCCGCGTTTTCAATCGGTCTCGATTCTTCCGAAACGGTAGAAGAGGCATACAGCCGCCTGATCGAGATGATGGTGCTTGCGATGCTGATCTGACAGATGGCGGAGATCAAGTCTGAAGGGGGCGGCCCGCCCGCACGACCTGGATGCCGTGCGCCGGCTCGGCCGGGGCATCGCGTTGATGCACGGGGGCGCGGCGATTGAGCAGGGTCCGCCGCAGCAAATCTTGGAAGACCCGCAGGAGGAATCCGCGCGCCCGTTCATCCAAAGTTTTCGGGCGATGTATGGCTTCAAAGAAAAGGCAGGCAAAAGAGCAGGGCCGCGGGGCTGGATTTCCAGCCCCGCGGCTCTGATCTTGCTTTCATTCCCCGTCGGGATGATTCTTCCGATAAGCGAGGTAGCTTTCCAGGATGATCACGGCGGCGACCGCGTCGACGACGGCCTTCCGCTTTTTGCCGCGCACGTCGGTCTCGTTGAGAATCCGGGTCGCGGAAACGGTGGTGCCCCGCTCGTCCCAGAGCCGGACCGGAACGCCGCACCGCGCGGAGAGAAGGGAACAGAACTCTTTGACAAGGGCCGAGCGCGGCCCCAGCGTTCCGTCCATATTGATCGGATGCCCCACCACGATCATCTCCGCGCCCTGTTCGCGCGCCTGATCGGCGACCCGGTCGGCGAGGCGCTCCTTGTGAAATTCATGGATGACCCCGACCGGGGAGGCGAGCAGTTCGCCCCTGTCGCAGACCGCGAGGCCGGTTCTGGCGTCGCCGACGTCGACGCTGAGGATTTTCATGCGCGCTCCCCCTTCACCACGGGCGGACTGAACCCGTCAGTTCGCTGACCTTCCGGATGCTGTTGCCGTCGCAGTACCGCGCGAGGCCGTCTATGATTTTAACCGGGGCCCACGGGTCCCAGAACATCGCTGCGCCGACCTGCACCGCCGCCGCCCCCGCCATCATCATCTCAGCGGCGTTTTCCCAGGTTTCGATCCCGCCGAGGCCCACCACCGGGATATTGACGGCGTTGGCCGTCTGCCAGACCATCCGCACCGCGAGCGGGAAGACCGCCGGGCCGGACAGCCCGCCGACGTTCTGCCTGAGGACCGGCCGGCGTGTCCGGATGTCGATCCGCATCGCGAGGACGGTGTTGATCAGCGAGAGCGCGTCGGCCCCTTGTGCTTCACAGGCCTTTGCGATCGAGACGATGTCGGTTACGTTTGGCGAGAGTTTTACCATCAGCGGCTTTTTTGTCCTGGGGCGGACGGCCTTCGTGATCGCGGCCGCGCCCTCGCAGGTCGCGCCGAAGGCCATCCCCCCCTCCTTTACGTTCGGGCAGGAGATGTTGAGTTCGATCATATCGACCGGCGAGGCGTCGAGAAGGTCGATCAATTCACAATAGCTTTCCACCGTGCTTCCCGCCGCGTTCGCGATCAGGACGGTTCCCTTTCCAAGCACGCGGGGAAGCTCGTCCTCAACGAACGCCCGCCCGCCGGGGTTTTGCAGCCCGACGGAGTTGAGCATCCCCGCCGTGCACTCCGCGATCCGGGGCACGGGGTTACCGTCCCTGGGTTCGAGCGTCGTCCCCTTGAGCGAGATCCCGCCGAGGCGGGAAACCGGATAGAGGTCTTCGTAGTCCTCGCCAAAGCCGAAGCAGCCGGAGGCCGCGATCACGGGATTTTTGAAAGGGATCCCCGCGATATTCACCGAGAGATCAGCCATCGAAACGCACCTCCTCCGCCGGGAAAACCGGCCCGTCCTTGCAGACCTGCTTCATGCCGCCCGCCGTTTTGCAGGCGCAGACGAGGCAGGCCCCGACCCCGCAGCCCATCCGCTCCTCGAGAGAGAGCTCGCACCGGATGCCCCGCCCAAGCGCGAGATCCCGCACTGCCCGGAGCATCGGGGCGGGGCCGCAGGCATAGAGGATGTCGGCCTTATCCTCCGCGAGCCGCCGGTCGAGAAGCGGCAGGACCGTTCCGGCCTCGCCCGCCGTGCCGTCGTCGGTAGAAAGGCGAAAGTCCGCGCCGATCGCTTCAAAATCCTCCCGCAGGATGACCGCCGCCGCCGTCCGGAATCCCGCGAGAACGGTGGGCCTGCGGTAATGGGACGCCGCCTCCAGAAGCGGCGGAAGGCCGATCCCGCCGCCGGCGAAAACCGCCTTCGCGTCCGGGGCCAGCAGGGTGAACCCGTGCCCGAGCGGGCCCATCAGGTCGAGAAGGTCCCCCTCCCGCAGGCGGCTAAGTTCCTTTGTGCCGTCCCCGCGGACTTCGAAGACGAGGGCAAGCCCCTCTTTGCCGGGAAGGATTTTCGCGATCGAAATTGGCCGCCGGAGCGTAAAGCCCGGCACCCGGATGTGGACGAACTGCCCGGCGGACGCCTTCTCGGCGAGTTTTGGGCATTCGAGGTCAAAGCGGAAAAAGCCGGGCGCGAGTTCCGCCTTTTTCCGGATGGGAAAGCTCCCCTGAAGATAGCTCATCGGTTCCTCCTTTTCCGGTCACTGCACAGTGGTGCCGGGATAGTAATGTTCGAGAATTTCGATGTAATCGTAGCCCTCCTGCGCCATGAAGTGCGCGCCGTACTGGCTCATGCCGACGCCGTGTCCGTAGCCCCGGGTGGTGAAGGTGAAGACGCCGCCCTCATAGTCCACCTCGAAGCAGGAGGAGCGGATTGCATAGCTCAAAAGCCGCTCGCGGATGCTGCGCCCGGTGATTTTGGCCGTACCCGCCGTGCCGCCCTGGGAGCGGGTGTAGCCGCAGACCGAAACTGTCCCGACGTAGCCGCCGTCCTCATAGTCCTCGATCACGATCCAGCCGCCGGGGTCGCCGTCCGGGTAAAAGCCGTAGACCCGCTCGATCCGGTCGGCCAGGTCTTCTTCCCGGATGCGGTAGGTCCCCAGATAGTAAGGGGATTTCTCATCCCAGTGGCTGTCCACCGGGGTGAGATAGGGGAGGTTTCCGCCCCAGACCGCGCGGGAACTGGTTGTTTCGCCGCAGCTGGTCGAGTGATAGACCGTGTTGGCGTAGCTGCCGTTGTAATAGACGCATTCGCCGAGCACCGCGTTCACCGCCCGCTCAACCGATGCCGATACGTTGGAGTTGAGCGCCACGACGGGAGCCGTCCCGACGCTGTTGTTATACTTGATCATGGTATAGGTGGCGACCGCGTGCGCTTTGAGCGCCTCCGGATGGAGATTCCCGTGCGTCTCGTTCATCAGCGCCTCGCAGACGAGGTCATAGGCGTTCATCCGGTAAGTAGCGCCGCCGGTGGAATAGTAGAGCAGTTCGTCCGCGGCGCCTTCGTGGGAAACGCCGCCCTCATCGTCCGGATTGTATTCCTCCGGGACATAGCCGTTTTCTCCGTCCCGGTCAGGATCAAACAGATCGTCCGGTTCCGGCTCGGAGCTTGGGACAAATACATCGGGCTCGGAGCTGGGTTCGGGTTCCGGTTCCGGTTCGGGTTCAGGCTCGGGTTCCGGTTCGGGTTCGGGTTCGGGGGCGAGCGGAATCTCCGTCCAGCCGTCGTCCGGGGAAGACGGCTGGGACGCGCTTTCCGGCGGCGCGCTCTCCTCCGGGACGGGAGAGGACGGGACGGGGGATGACGCAGCGGAAGAAGGCGGCGCTTCTGCGCCCGCGCTGGAGCTTTGGCTGGAGACGGGAGGCGCTTCGCTGGAGGAGGCCGGAGCGGAAGAGGGCGCTTCCGGCGTACTGGAAGGGTCGGCGGGGCGCTGGGTGATCGGCGCATCTTCCTCGTTTTCCGGGATCGACATCCCGGCTTCCTCCTGAATCGGAACCTCGGCGAAACCATTCTCGTCGAGGATGTCGACCACTGTAAAATCGGAATCGGGGGGATTGTTCCTGTCTTCTCCCTGGCCGCCGGGGGTTGCGGGCGCGATGATCGCGGCCGGCTCCGGCTGGGCGCTGAGCCACAGCCGCCAGCCGAGCGCCGCCGCCGCGCAGAGGGCGAGCGCGCCGGTGACCGAAGCGATTCTGCGCAGGCCGCGGTTTGTGATGGCATTCGCCCTGTTTGTTTTTCTTCTGGCCGCGTTCCTTTCGGGCGGCGGCCGGTTTTCCGGTTCGGTGAATCTATTTGCAGCGGCTGGTTCGGTTTCGTCCCGCGGCGCGGCGCCGTTGGGAGGCGCCTGCGGGGACGGCCCATCGGCAGATTCCGGATAATCCGGGCCTTGTCCGCCTAAGGCGGGCTGGGCTTGCGCTGCGGCCGTTAGGGATTTTGCAGCTTGCTGCGTTTCTTCAGACCGGGGCGGAACCGCGTCCTCCGCGGGCGGCGCAAGAAGGCCAAACAGGGAACGGAGCTGTTCGAGAACCCGTCCGTCCGCCTCCTCCCCGGCAAGGACGAAAACCCGATCCCCCCGGGAGACGACGCAACCGGGGATCAGCCCTTTGCCGATCAGCGCCTTTGAGGAGCGGGGGAGCAGCGCATATCCCGCAAACGGGGCCGGATCAAGCCCCTGCTTCCGGCAGACCTCGCCGATATGGGCGAGCGCGCGCTTTGACGTGCGCAGCGGCAGGCCGAGCGCTTCGGAGAGCGCCTGCCGCGAGGGAAAGCCCTCATCCGGCGAAAGCCCGCCGAGAATCAGCGTGACCGAACGCTCCGCCGCGGCGCCGATGGCCTCCCCAAGCGCCTCCCGGCCTGCGGCGGCTGTTCGGGCGGTTTCGAAGCCGAATTCCCCGGAAAGCGCTGCGAGCTGGCCGGCAAGGGAGGCAAAAGCGGATTCGTCCGCCTGTTCCGTTTCCGGTTTGGCCGCAGGCCGGTATTCGATGATATGGATCAGCATCAAGCGACCATCCTTTCGCGGTTTGGGGTGATCACGTCAGCATTCCGTGTTGTCGTCGATGAGCATGGCTTCGGCCCCCGCAATCGCTTCTGCCATCAGCGCCTCGCGGTCGAGCGCGCGTTCCGCCTCAAGCACAAACGGGAGGTGGGGCTTTGTCTTCGGGTGGCGGGGGGTGAAGACGGTGCAGCAGTCCTCATAGGGGAGGATGGAGGTTTCAAAGGTCCCGATTTTCCGCGCGACGGCGACGATTTCATCCTTGTCCATCCCGATCGCCGGGCGGAGCACCGGAAGGGCCGCCGCCGCGTCGGTGCAGGCGATGCCCTGAACCGTCTGGCTTGCAACCTGGCCGAGGCTTTCGCCGGTGACCAGCGCCGCGCACTCGCGCGCCGCGCCGATCCGGGAGGCGATCTCCATCATAAACCGGCGCATGATGATGGTGAAAAACTCCTCGGGACAGCGCCTTGCGATCTCGTCCTGAATTTTGGTGAACGGCACCACCGTCAGATGGATCCAGCCGGTATAGGGGACCAGCAGTTGGCAGAGCTTTATCACCTTGAGCTTTGCGCGCTCGCTGGTGTAGGGCGGGGAGGCGAAATGGACCGCGTTGATCTCGAGGCCGCGCTTTGCCATCAGATAGCCCGCGACCGGCGAATCGATTCCGCCCGAGAGCAGGAGCGCCGCCCGCCCGCCGGAGCCGACCGGGATGCCGCCCGCACCGGGGAGCTGCCCCACATGGAGATAGGCCGCGCGGTCGCGCACCTCGACCCAGACGGTGAGGTCCGGCCGGTGGACGTCCACCGAGAGATGGGGATACCGCTCGAGAATGTCGTGCCCGAGCTCACGGCAGAGTTCCGGCGAGTTCATCGGGAAGGCCTTGTCCGAACGCTTCGCCTCCACTTTAAACGTCTTTGCGCTCTGAAGCTTGGCGTCGAGATAAGAGACGGCCTCGCGGATCTGTTCATAGGTCTTTCCGACCACCGCACTCCGGCTGATCGCCGCCGCGCCGAAAACCTTCGACAGCCGTTCGAACGCCTCGTCCATGTCGGCCTGGCCGGCCGGCGCCACGGTGACGGTGGACTGCGCTTTTTCGATCTTGAATTCCCCAAGCCCGCGCAGCCTGCGGCGGAGGTTGCGGATGAAGAGGTTTTCAAATGTATTTCGGTTCTGCCCCTTGAGGGCGATTTCGCCGTATTTCAGCAGGATAATTTCGTCCATATAAAAAACTCCGATCTTCAGCCGCGGCGGGCCGCCGATAAAATTTGTGAACTACCGTTTTCTTAATGTCTTCATGCCCTCGGCGACTGCGTCCGCGAACGTGTCCGCCTCTTCGGGGGTGTTATATTTCGACAGGCTGATCCGGATCGAGGAATCGATCTCGCGGTCCGAAAGCCCCATCGCGGTCAGGACCGGGCTTCTTGCGCCGCGCGAACAGGCGGAGCCGCTTGAGACGAAGATATCCTTCGATTCGAGGAAATGGAGCATCGTTTCGCTCCGGTAGCCCGGGATCGAAATGTTGAAGATGTACGGCAGGGCGCCCTTCGGGGAGTTGACGGTCACGCCCTCCATTGCGCCGAGCCGTTCGGCCAGTCGGTCCCGCACCTTTGAGACCGCATCCCAGTTTTCGGCGAGACGCGCGTGTGCGCGCTCGGCTGCAAGGCCGATCCCCGCGATCAGCGCCATGTTTTCGGTGCCGGGCCGAAGGCCCTTTTGCTGCCCGCCGCCAAAAAACAGCGGCCGGAGTTTCGTCCCCTTTGCGACATAGAGCGCGCCGGCCCCTTTCGGCGCGTGGATCTTGTGCGCGCTGACCGTCATCAGGTCGAGCCCGAGCCTGGATACCTCATAGGGGAGTTTACAGAACGCCTGCACCGCGTCGCTGTGGATGGCCGCGTTCGGGCTCCTCTTCCGGATGCCGCGCACCAGATCTTCCACCGGGAGGATGGTCCCCACCTCATTGTTGACCAGTTGGGCGGACACGAGGATGGTGTCCTCATTGCAGGCTGCGAGCAGCTTTTCCGGGTCGAGGGTTCCGTCGCGCTCAGGCTTCACCACCACGGTTTCCATCCCGCGGCGGGCGAGTTCGGCGACCGGGCCGGTGACCGAGGAATGTTCAAACGCTGTCGTCACCACGCGGTTTCCGCGCCTGGCTTTTGCGGCCGCGGTCCCAAAAACCGCGAGGTTGTTCGCTTCGGTCCCGCCGGAGGTGAAGACGACCTCGCCCTCCTTCGCGCCGAGGGCGGACAACATCTGGCGCTGCGCTTTTTGGTAACGCCGTTCCGCTTCGACGCCGAGGCGGTGGAGCGAGGAGGGGTTCCCAAAGGTTTCGCACATCATCGCGCGGACAAGGTCCGCCACCTCGGGATCAACCCGGGTGGTGGAAGAATTGTCGAAATAAATCATGATTCTATCCATCTCCAGTCCGGCCCCTGCGCTTTGCAAGGGCCGTGATCAAAATGCCCGCCGGTCCTGGTGGAACAAAACGGGGCGTTTTCGGTACTATAAAATCAGTGCGGCCCTCCGCAAAAGCGGCGGACAAATCGACGAAGGCGATTTGCGTCCTGGTGGAACATGCGCAGGCGCGGCTTCGCCGCGCCTGCCCCGCCTTCGGCGGGGCAAATTGGCCAAATCCCAATTTTACTGCGGTTATTATACCTTATTTTCCCTTCCCTTTCAACGCTTCGCGTCCGCCGTCGAATTTCGTCAATGAAACAGGTGCAAATTCTTTTCAAGAAAAACAAGTTATGATATAATGGCTCCAAATACATACATCCGTCGTACGGCTGGCTGACATCAGGATCTGCCCGACAGCGTTTTCTCATACTGAATTCTTTAAAAGGTGGTACAAGTTCCATGCCTAGTAAGTCCTCTTCCTCCAGAACACGTTCCCGCCGGCCGGAAAAATCCTCCGTGCCGTCGATTGTGATTGTGGCCCTGGCCCTTTTGATCTTCATCGCGACGGTGGGAATCGCCGTGTCGCTCCTGCACCGTGAGAAACCCGACGGCTCCTCGTCTTCCGATCCGCCGCAGAGTGTGAGCGGTGATGAAGGCGGTTCCTCTTCCGAGCAAGAAGAGGAGGTCCTCCCGGTAGACCCCGAAGGGGAAGGGGAATCCGAAAACGGGGGTTCGTCCTCATCTGACGCCGCTTCCGGCGATTCTTCGCCGTCCGAATCTTCTTCTG
>DVKH01000007.1 GCA_018716105.1 Candidatus Fimivivens faecavium
CCAGCACCCACAGCGCCGCCGCCACAACATAGGTGTTTTCTCCAATAAACTGCATAATGTCCATATGGCCATCCTCCTTCGAAAATAAAATAACCGCCCTTGACAAAGGCGGCTGCCAGCGGTATGATTGATATACAAAGGGCGCTGCGACAAGCGGTTGGCCCTAAATGATCAAATTTCTTTAAGAAGAAACCGTCACTTGGCCGAGTGGCGGTTTCTGCCTTTTATCCGAATCGTTACGGTATATCCGAAGATATGTAACGTAATGGATATTGGCATAGAGCCTCACCCCCTCTTTCGGGAGAGTGGCCAACCGCCTGCCGTCTGTGCAGCGCCGCAATGATTCCAGCATGCCGCGCCATATCCTGTCAATTTGCGCCGTCTGTCCGTCCGGCGCCACTCATCTTCTTTTCACGGTCAAACCAGCAGCGCAATCAGCGCGCCCATCAAACCGCCCGCAATGGTCGACGCGACCGTCGTCAAAACGGCCTTCGACATCGAGTTCCAGCGTTCGCCCGGCTGCCGCTCGAGCGCCGCGAGCCTCTCCCCCTGCGCCTTGAGTTCTTCGGTCATGTTCTCCAGCGTCTGCGCCATCATTTTTGTCGAGGCCGCCAGCTCCTGCACCGCCTGCGTCGTCTCTTCCAGGCGCTCGATCCGGTGCTGGTTCGCCCGCGCCCGCTGGTCGGTCTCGATCACCTTCCGCTCGATCTCTTCCATCCTGTCCCCTCCCCTCGGCTTTACGCTCCCATCGCCGCAGGCCCGGCGGCCTCGGCCTCGGACGCGCCGCCTGAAGTTTCCCAAACGGCTCTTTCCTTTGGAAGCGTCCTATTCCGCGGCCTTCCCGGGATATTTGGAACCGGTAATTTCCTCATATTCCTCCGCGGTCAGCTTCCCTTTCGCGGTCAGCGTGCAAAGCATGGAATCGGTCCACATCCCTTTCGTATAATTCCTTTCCGCCATTTCCTTGTTGCTCATATGCGTATCCTCCTTTTATTCCGCAATTAAATTCTGATATTCCAGGGCAGCCGCGATCCGTTCCTCCGGACTCGCTTCCAAAGAAACCTCCGGCGCCGTATTTCGGATTTCCTCAATGGCCGCAATTGCTTCGTCTTCTGAAAGCGAACAGTCAAGCCCAAGCTGCGAGCGGACCGCCGAAAGATTCTGCATCGCAAACAGCACTTCCCCCGCCTCGTCTGTCTCTACAATATGCGGGAAGGCGAGACAGGCCGAAAAGTCGGCCTGCACCTGCTCGGGAGTGGCAAGCGTTCCGTTGGGATACATATAAGTTTTCGTCCCGGTGTATTTCTCGATTTTGATCATTTGTTTCTCCTCCTTTTTTTCAGTCAACCTGGTAGACGTCTACCGCAGCGCTGTAGGCGTCCGCACCATACCCTCCGCCAAACAAAGCGTAATTTCCTATTGTAACACAGGCAATATCATATCTCGCAGCGCTCAGCGCCGCAGGGGCGCTTCTGACAAGGGACGCATTATAAGCGTCCGCCACGGCGCTATAGTCGATATCGTTGTCGCCGCCGCAAAAAACAGCATATTCCCCTACGGTTGCAGCGGCCAGGCCGTGCCTTGCGGCGCTTAATCCCGCCGGCGTGCTTCTGACGAGCGAAGCATTATATGCGTCCACCACAGCGTAGTTCACATCACTACTGACGCTGATATCTCCCCCTCCCCCAAACAGCGCATACTCCCCAACGGACGCCGCGGCCAGATTCGATCTCGCGGCAGTTAATTCCGCCGGCGTGCTTCTGACGAGCGAGGCATTATATGCGTCTACCGCAGCGTAGTCCGTCTTTCCGAGGCTTCCGCCGCCCCCTCCTCCAAACAGCGCATACTCCCCAACGGACGCCGCGGCCAGATCCGATCTCGTAGCAGTTAATTCTGTCGGCGTGCTTCTGACGAGCGAAGCGTTGTAGGCCGATACAGCAGCGCTGTATTTGCTATGGGGGCCGTCATATCCGCCTCCGAACAGCGCATAATTGCCTGCTGATACCCCCGCCAAGTCATATACCGCAGCTGAACCCGGAGCGTCGCTTCTGACGAGCGAAGCATTAAAAGCTTCTACCGTAAAATAGGCATTCGTGTTCTTGCCGTTAGCAAACAAAGCATAGTTCCCAACCGTTGCTGCAGCCAGGTCATATTTCTTTGTGAATAACGAAACGGACGTACTCTTAACAAGCGATTTTTGATAAACGTCTACGACCGGTCCGGGATTGTTGTACTGGTTATACCCCCCTCCAAACAACGCATAATCCCCAACGGCCGCCGCGGCCAGACTCGACCTTGCAACACTCAATCCTGCCACCGTGCCGTAATATCTCAGTTCCCCGCTGCTGAAAAACAATCTGGCAACGCCGTTGACGCCCACATATGCTTTTTTTACCTTCCGGGCCTTGCCGCCGATGCCGGCATACATTTTCTTCACTTTTCGGGCCTTGCCGCC
The DNA here is from genome assembly GCA_018716105.1 of Candidatus Fimivivens faecavium. Classification (GTDB taxonomy): domain Bacteria; phylum Bacillota; class Clostridia; order Oscillospirales; family Ruminococcaceae; genus Fimivivens; species Fimivivens faecavium. The sequence continues at coordinate 2,456 of DVKH01000007.1, forward strand.
CACACCGATATATACGCCTTTCGCCATTTTGCACCACCGCCTTATTCATAGACTAAATAGATAACGCCATTCCCAAGAGCGGAGGAACCGGCTGTTAGGTCTCCGGTACCTGCGCTGATGTTCCGTAAACGGCTGGTGGTGTAATCGGCGCCAACGGTGGCAACCACCCCCGCCGGAAGCGTCCCCGCTGTAATGGTGCTCGCCGCCTGGCTGTGGGACGCCGCTGCCGCGCCGATGCCCCCCGGCGTAATCCCAAGGTTCGCCCTGGCCCCCGCCGCGTCCGAAGCCCCCGTCCCACCGTTTGCAACCGGCAGCGCCCCGGTCGTGTTCCCCAGGCCCATCGCATTGCGCGCCGCCGAGAGGCTCGCCTGCCCTGTCCCGCCCCGGCTGACGGGGAGCGTCCCCGAGGCGATATCCCCCGCCCCGTGCTGGTGGGACGCCGCCGCTGCGCCAATGCCCCCCGGCGTAATCCCAAGGTTCGCCCTGGCCCCCGCCGCGTCCGAAGCCCCTGTCCCGCCGTTTGCAACCGGCAGCGCCCCGGTCGTGTTCCCCAGGCCCATCGCGTTGCGCGCCGCCTGTAGGCTCGTCTGCCCCGTCCCGCCCCTGGCGACCGGCAAAACCCCGCTCGTCACGTCTTCCGCCGTATGCTCGTGTTCTGCCGGGGCCGCCCCAGCGTTGATCTCCTCAATGCGCCGGTTAAAGTTATCCAGGCTCACTGCTTCGTCCCCGGTATACGGTGTTACAATTTGATTTGACATTCAGTGTTTACTCCTTTCGGTGATGTTTTATGGTGCTGCATCCAACCATTTGGCCCGTTCAAAGCTATACCAGTCCAAATCTTTCGCCGTCAGGCCGTCAAAATCCAGATCCTTCTCCATCAGTTCGTCCCAAGTAAGATAAAAATATACAATTGATACCAGCAGGACAGCGGGAATTAACTCATAAAGCGTCTGATAAAACGGCTTTAAATCCGCGACCCTGCTCTCCCCCCGGTAACGGACCAGGATCTGGTATTCATCTACCTCGATGTTTACCGATACGCCCATATAGGTCTGTATCACTTCCCGCAGCGCCCCAAGGTTGATCGGCGGCTTTGTCATCAGTTTTGCTTTAAGCGCCTCCCGTCTCGATTGATCAGAAGAATTGAGCGGCGTCGTCACCCCAAGGATCTTCTCCCATCGAGAGATCCCCTCGCCTTCGGCCGACATCACCGACCGGTTTTGGACGTTCTGCCGGATGGCCTGTAAAAGCCGGTCAAGCTGAACATTGACGCTCTTTGCAATTTCATCGACCTCCAAAACATCCTGGAACATCTCTGGCAAAAGCGCTTTGTAGTCTGACGGCCGGTCGTAAAACATCTCCTCCATTAGGACACCTCGCTGATGGTGATGGTCCCTGAAACAGGCACTTCGAAATGGTCAAACGTCTTCTCCAGCGCGAGATTGGCGGCGGCTGAAAGTTCGTTCATGGTCGCGCCGGGCACGTCGAGAATCGAACTGGAGCTCGTCAAAATTTCCGACACCAGCTTCGCATGGAACACCGTTTCATCTGAAAACGCATGGCCGTTGATAAATGCTTCCACGGCGCTCTGGGCGAGCCGTTTCGCCTCCTCGGCATCGCTTCCGCTTTTCACCCGGATCTGCGCGGTCACGTCAACCTCCTTTTCCGTACAGGTCCGGACCAGGACTGTGTGTCCAATCGGCGCAAGGCCGTTCCCTTCGCTTCCAAACACCTCTGATACTTTGTTGATCAGTTGTTGTGTCGCGGGCGCGCCCTGCTCGTCCCCAATCATAAGCCCGACCTTTCCCGCGCCGACGCTCTCCGCTCCGAACACCCTGACTGCGCCGACGCCGTCAATCGAAAGCGTTTTCTGTTCATAATCCGCCTTGTTCCCTCCATACGGCGACTGCCGGACAAAGCGGTAGAAGCGCGCGCGCAGTTCGTCATCGGTTTCCTCATCCCGCGCCGGTTCCAGAGGCTGCGCCGCGAGCGTCGCCTGGCCAAGGTTTTCCACATGATCAAGCGGAAGCAGCGTTCCGCTGTAGCAGTTGCCTTGTGTCCCGGCCTTGGTGCAAACGGCTTTGTAAACTCCGTCTGAAAGTTTTTCCCGCACGGTAAAAACCTGATCCTGAATACCGAACCGGAGCCCGCTTTCCCCAATGGCCAGTTCCAGCGGATCTCCCTCATTGTCGGTTGCATGGATTTCCCGAACCGAATAGGTCGCCGCCTCTCTGACAAAACCAAAGTCGCCGACAACCCGGTCGAGCCAATATCCTTCCGCTGTGTCCGCAAACAGCATCCCGAACATCTGCGCCAATAGTTGATCCTGCTGCGCGATGATGTACGCGGCCGGCGCAAGCGTGTTATAGATCACGCTCCCCTCCCTTTTGTCAAGATCGTCCGGAACCCGGTCGAGCATCTGCTTGAGAATGTCTTCATACTCGTTGATTTCAGCCAATCATAATGCTCCTTTCCATTTGAATTGTCCCAAATACCGTCTCGAGCACAAAGCCCGCATGGACGCAATCGCCGGCAAAGGCCAAAGAGAAATCGGATATACCAGTCATCCTGTCGTCTTCCGCGAGGGCTTCCTCAATCCGCCGCTCGAGATCCGCTTCAATCAGGTCCCTTCTCTGCCCGATCAGCTCCAGAAACTCCACCCCATAATCGTCGGAAAAGATCTCATGTTTAAACCGTTCGGTCGACAGCATCAGTTCCGCCGCCTGCCGCGCCGCCTCCAGTCCGTCAATCATCCCTTCCAGCCTCCCGTCTTTTAACCGATAGGTTTTCGAGGGTTTTTCCTCCCTCCAACTAGCTCCATATGTTTTCAATACCGACATTTTTTCACCTCATCCATATCAGCTCTGTAAACGCCCTAATTTGGTATATGAACTGAACTATTTTGACTAGTCGATTATGATTTATCTTTCAACCTGTCTAACCTGTCTTCCAAGTCCTTTTTTAAATTAAGCAATTCTTGGTATTCCTCTTTATTGATTGGATTTCCATGCAGTATATCAAATTTTAGCGGATTGTTTTGAAATTCTTGAATTTTCTTTTTGACTCGCTCCAACTGCATTTGTATCGATGCGTAAGTGGCGTTCGCATTATTTTTTTTATTTGTTGACCTCTTTGCTTTAGGAGATTGCACATGTACGCTCGATTGCGTAGAAACGCTGGGAAAGGAAACGGTCTCCTGAAACTCTGGGACTTTCCCCGGCCTTGTAACCGGCGGAACATCTTCCGACAGCGATTCCACTTTCTGATATTCCAGAAATTTGAGCGCAACCTCATACACGCCGGCAAATTGTTCTGTGCAGTCCATCCCTTTTAAAATCACCATCTGCGATGATCTCCCAGAGTCAGTCCGTATGGAAAGCCGTGTCGGCTCTTTCAAAGCCAGCATATTTTTAAATCCGCGGATTATTCTGCTCGCCTTTGTCCATTCGCCGCCGTTATAGTTCTGCTTCTCCTCTGTCAGCTCGCATTTGATGTTCCAGCTTTCAATTCCCGCGCTCCCGGGAACTGTGAATTTCCCCTGCCCAAGCCCCTCGCAGACGCTCACATCCCGTTCGTTCGAAAAATCGACCGAAGAAACGCCGTAAAGGCGCTTGTTTCCTACATAGACCTCATAGTTCATTTCGCTTCCTCCTTTGTCCAACAAAAAAGGGCCGGAGGCTTCCTCCCGTCCTTCACTCCTGATGAATTTTCAGGTCATGTCGCATAGATCTTAAATCTGGATGGCAGCATCGGCCCGTTGAGCGCCTTTAAAATCGCTTCATTCAGGCGTCTGAAAACCTCGCCCGCGTCCGCCTCCTTGTGAATCTCCAGCCCGTGCATGTTAATGATCGGCGCTGGATAATTCGCCGGGGCATACGGCGCTTCCACCTTCAGCAGCGCCTCCTGACGTGTTTGTATGTCGTTATACCCCGTTCGAACGGCTCCTTCAACCTTGGGATCGTAATAATCGAAACCGCCTCCCGTGTAACCGGTTGGATCCAAAAGAATGTCCGCTGTGTCCTGACGGGCGCTTCCGGACAGAATGTTTGGCCAAAGCTGAGACTGATGCCCAAATCCATCCGCACCTGCGATATAATCGGTCGTTGACGCATCGCCATCTTGAAGTTGGCTTTGAGATACCGCCTTCCCGCTATACCGGCCCTCATATTGATAATAAGGCCGGTTTTCAAATCTCTTCTCCGCTTCTTCAATGGCTTTTTCCTCTTCTGATTTGAACAATCCTCCAATAAAATCGACTCCCATGCCGATACCCATGCTGCCCAGAATCGCTTTTCCTGCACTGATTCCTATTTGCTGAAGTCCGAATATCGATATCGCAGAAACAAGAAAAGTTGCAATAGCCATTCCAACGCCGGAATCCCCGCCATTTTTGGCGATAATCTTTAACAGATCATTTGATAGGTCATTTTGCGCACTCAGGAAATCAAGTAGCTCTAAGGAACGATCCGTTAGATCGGCAACTGCAAAGGTGGCGTCCTGAATATTCCCCGTGTTTCGTTCGATATTACTTATCATCGGAAGCATATTCATCATGCTTTCCAATAACATGATTCCCCCAATTTGATAAGTGTTGATATCCTGCATCCCCTGTTTTGTTGCGTCTACAACTGGTTGCGTGATAACTTCAAACAAAGAATCATCAAAACTTCCTTTTAATAAATCAAAAAAGCCGCTTTCATCTTGTGCGTTCTCCAACTCTATTGCTATAGGGAATCCTCCCAAAGCAATTCCAAGAAAATCAGCTGGAGAAAATGCGCCTCCGCTTAATACACCGGCAATATGATTTAAATCAGATAAATCATCAAGAATATCAGTTATAGCTTCCATATAGATCCTCCTTTTACATTGAATTCGATTTTGTTTCATGATATACTGATTAAAAAATACAATGAAAGGAAGAATGCATAGTGATAAAAGTTGCAGCAGTGTTCTCGCGAAAGGGCCTGAATATCTCGTCGACACCGGATGCCGTTTTTTCAGCCCAAGCTTTAGAATCCTTTATTCAGCAGGTCGGTTATGAAAACATCAAGCAGATTCTCGTAAATGGACAATCAAATTCTCCGCTTTACACCGTCATCTACGAAGAATAGTTCCCGTTTCAGCCGCCGGCAGTCCGCCGGCGGCCGCTTTCGTTCACGCAAAAAACGCTGCATCTCCCCCTTCAAGATTTTCTTCCTGCCTCTCCAAAAGTATGCTATAATGCGGTTGAGGTGGTAAAAATGATAAAGGTCGCTGCCGTATACTCAAAAAAGGCGTTAAACTTTTCATCAACGCCCGACGTTGTTTTTTCAGCCCAAGCGCTGGAATCCTTTATTCAGCAGGTCGGTTACGAAAACATCAAGCAGATTCTCGTAAACGGCCAGTCTAACGATCCTCTTTACACTGTCATCTACGAAGAATAGTTCCCGTTTCAGCCGCCGGCAGTCCGCCGGCGGCCGCTTTCGTTCACGCAAAAAACGCTGCGTCTCCACCTTTAAGATTTTCTTCCTGCCTTCCAAAAGTATGCTATAATGCGGTTGAGGTGGTTAAAATGATAAAGGTCGCTGCTATAACATCAAGAAGTGGTCTAAATTTTTCTTCAACTCCGGATTCTGTTTTATGCGCTGAAGCATTGGAATCCTTTATTCAGCAGGTCGGTTTTGAAAACATCAAGCAGATTCTCGTAAACGGCCAGTCCAACGCTCCTCTTTACACTGTCATCTACGAAGAATAGTTCCCGTTTCAGCCGCCGGCAGTCCGCCGGCGGCTGCTCTTCTCTTCATCTCCTTTTCCTGTTCATCCGCTGCTCTCTCGCCTCCCTTTCAACCCTCTCCCGCATCAAAAGATCGCTCGCAATGAGCACCGCCCTCGCCTCCGGCGACATTTGGTTAAAGACGTCCGGTAAAATATTATGATTCTGCAGGGCGAGGTGGACAAATCTCCAGTTCTCGTCCTCGCCCTGCTCGATCAGTTTTTTGCCTGTTCCACCAATGCCCCGACGCTCTGGTTCATTCCGCTGTACTCGGCGTAAATCGCCGCCAGCCGCTGGACTTCGTCGTTGTCCAGCATCACGCGCAGCGCATCCGCCGGCGTCAGAATCGGCTTCCCGGCCTTCGCGCTGGCGCCGTCCAGAAACTCCTTTCGATGGAGGTCCGGATCCGTCAATGACTCAGCCGCAAATTCAAACAGGGCGTCGATCTTGTCGAGCTTCCGGCCCGCAAGCCTCTGCCGCAGTTCCTTTCCCTCCTGTTTGGAAAGCGTCCGCATCTCCCATTGAAGCGGCTTTCCGTCTCCGTCCTTCCAGCTTTCGGAGAGGGCAAACCGGATGTTCTCTTTCGGCTGCTTGTTCAAAAATTCTTCAAGCGTCATGTCTCATTTTCCTTTCCTATCAAATGATTTGTCCCAGAACGCAAAAAAGGACGAGAATCCATCTCGTCCTTCGCGTCTGATTCAGTTGTTTTGTGGGGCCTCTCATGAGATCCGCCTATTTAACCATCCACATAATACCACATCTGTCAAGAAAGGTCAATTGCTTTTTTCCCGAGTTTTTCCCAGGATTTTTGCCCCCGCTCAAAAGCGGTCAATAATCACGAACTTCTGCCCGTCCCGGGACCGGACCGCCGCAATCCGGTCGCCGGGTTTGAGCGCGTTGAGGAACTTCACCGTCCGGCGGCTCCCGTCCTCTTCTTCGAGTTCGACCTCCTGCTCCTCGGTCAAAAGCTTCGGCAAAACAATGTCGCCCGCCGCGACCGCGTTTTCAAGCCCGGAAAAATCGGCTCCCCCGTCCGACCAGGTCCCATAAAAGACCTCCATCTGGCCCTCGGCCTCCATCGTCCGGACAATATACTCCCTCAGGCTGTTTAAAAGCATTTCTTCGCCGCTCAACGCTGCCATAATGGAAACCTCCCCAGTTCAAGCTCTACCGACATGGTGTAATTGCTTCCAAATTGGTGCGTCGCCCGTTTGACAACCGCCCATTCCGAAATCCCAACCGAACCGAGAATCACCTTCACGCCGCTCCCGCCGATCACCCGCGTGTCCCCAACCGCGTCGATTCGAAGGCTCTGAACCTCCCGGTTTTTCGATGCCAGAAGCGTCTCCGCGGCATGGTTGAGCTGAACGGCGTTCTTGCCCGATTCCTTCTGATAGAGAATCAGCTTTCCCCATTTCGCAACCGACTCCAAATCCTGCTTGACGACAGCCGCCCCCGACTCCGGGACCACCTTCACAACGTTGTAAACGTCCCTGTCGATGCTCCTGGTATAGGAAAACCCGGTCGCCAGGCTGTTGTCCCCCAGCACAAGCGGCAGTCTCAGGTTCAGCGTGTCGGTAAGCGTCAGCGCCCCGAACCGGTCGTAGAACGTATAGTGATAGCCGTTGAGCTGTTCGTTTTCAGCAATGCTCTGCAAAATCATGTCCAGATACGGCTTGTTGTCAAACCGATGCCGTGAGAGATTGAGCTCCGTGTTCTCAATCGTCCCAATCCGGAGCCGGTCCCCAATCTGCGCCGCCGCCCGCTCGACAAATCTGCCGAGCGGTTCCACCTCCCGCACCAGCGACCCGTTCGCCTGAAGATACCGGATCTGGTCCGAACAGCAGCACCGCCGCTTGTCCATGTCCGATTCCGTCCGCATCAGGAAACCGTAAAAGACCGGGCTGTCGTTGTAAGTCAGCGAGACCGTCGTCCCGTTTTGAAAAACGCCGAGCTGATCCGCCGGATACTCGAACGAGAGCGTGCCCGCCCCCTGGTTCCAGTTGGAATCGAATTTGACGTTCCCCGCGATTCCAGTGAGGTTCATGCCCCCAACTACTAACATACTAACATCCTCATTTCATATATGTAAATTTATCTTCAAGTATTTTTATAGTTATTACTTCACTTTTACCCCCTTCAGCTTGCTTCCCCGCCAATAAATCAACATAAATAGCTATAATTATATGTATAGCTATGCTTAACCGATCCTGACTCACAGTAATAAGTAAATATATAGCCATTTATGCTGTTAAATAATATCAATAACTATAATTTTACTTATTGCTTTAATCCGCCTTCTTAAATAATAACTTCATAAATAGTCATTAATATTATTTCCGAGCGCCCATCCCCTTCTGCGCCGCATTCATCCTTTCTTACGGTCTCGCAGCGCCGAATCGCATGTATAACTATAATTATATAAATAGCTATATATTTTCAGCATCTATAACTTAATATATAGTTATCGCTGCGCCCGTTTCAGGCGCTGGCGGCATGGCAAAAAACAGCCCTCGGCGTTCATCTGGGATAATGGTTCCTGCTCCTTGTCACAGATCCGCCCGACATCGTTTGATAATTTCCCGCCGGCCGGTTCGCGACCGCATCCCGCAGGAGATTTGCCAGCCGCGTCAGCACTTCTTCATAGTCGGCTTCCTGCTGGATGGTCAGTCCATGCATGTGGAAAACCGGCGCGAATGTCTGGATGTAGTTCGCCCCGCCGTTGTTCGTCACATTGCTTGTCCCGTTGGTAAAACTCTGCGAACTGCTCAGACTCTGCACTTCGTAAAACTGCGCAGCCTGTGCGTTCGTGGGCATATACGCAACCGGGTTTTTCGTCGAGAGCGGGACCGGCGGGTACGGCTGCCCCGTTTCCGCAAGCGTCGCCAGTCCCGCGCCCGCGCTCTCGCCGCTGGACGGCAGCAGCCTCGGCCCAAGCGCCGGCAGCCCCTGGTTCGCCTCCCTCTGGAACACAAAGCTGCTCGTCCCCGTAATCGCGAACTCCATGTTTGAAAGCGAAAGGCTCAGGTTCTCAAGCGCCGCGTGCTGGATGTTGACGGCGCTGTTCGCAATCGTCGTTTCGTTCCGTGCCGCGGTCCCGCTGGCGCCGCTGTTTGCGTTTGTGTTTTGCTGTTGGTATACGGCGGGGTCGTAGTTGATGGGCTCATCAAGCGATTTTAATAGCTCCTCATTCTCACTTTGAGCGTTTCTGCTTTCATTCATCCCAGCGAGACCGAGTAAAAGCGGGCCAATAATTGCCATCCCCAAGGCAAATGGATTGCCTGGAAATAAACTTGCAACTCCCGCAAAACCAGAAATGATTCCTCCAAAACTGCCTAATTGTGAAAATGTACTATCTCGACCACTATTTTTTGCTATAATCACGACGCCGTTGCAAATTTTGTTCACCATCGCGGTAAGCGGCGCGATCTGTTGGCTCAACTGCGCCGCATAGCTTTCGGTTAATACAATGCTGTTGACCAAAGATGTGAGATTTGCGTTGGATACGTCCATGCCTGAAACAAGTCCGCTGACCCCTGCTTCCAGATTCCCGCAGCTAATCAGCATCCCCTGCGACAGTCCCTGAACGGATAATAGCGAGTCCGACATCAATCCCGCCTGTTCAAGAATGCCGCCAAAATCGCGTGGGTTTTCATCCTCGTTTGAGTCTATTCTTCGATAATTTTCACCCAGTTCAAAAAATTTCTGCTCTTGCATAAATAAATCCTTTCTTCATGTTGACAAGTGACTTGCCCATTGGTATACTCAAATTTAAGGGAGGTGATCCTATGATCAGATTTAAAACATTCAGTTATGGACCAGGTCTTTTTGGTGCTAAAAACACTCATGAGGAAATCGAAATTTTTTTAAATGAAATTGGTCAAGAAAATATTATTTTCTTTACTTGTTCCGGTCATCCAACTGTTATTTTTAATTACACTGTCGTTTACAACGACGGAACCTGACTATGCGCAGAGCGGCAGTGAAAACTGCTGCTTTCTCTTTTACCCCGGACTTGCTCTAGTCTCAACGCAATCTAAAGCGCTTCTTGACAGATTCCTGCAGCCGATCAGCATCCCCTGCGACAGCCCCTGAACCGATAAAACGAGTCCGACATCAATCCCGCCTGTTCAACAATGCCGCCAAAATCGCGAGGGTTTTCATCCTCGTTTGAGTCTATTCTTCGATAATTTTCACCCAGTCCATAAAAGTCCAATTCTTGATAACTAATCCCTTTCTTCTATTGACAAATAATTCCTCCATTGTTATACTCAAATCAAAAAGGAGGTTTTTATGTGATTCGGTTGCAAACATTTACTTGTGGCGGTTTAATTTCCAAAAATACTCAAGAAGAGGTCGAAGATTTTTTAAATCAAGTCGGACAGGAGAATATTCTTTATTTCACTTGTTCTGGACACCCAAGTACACCTTTCAATTATGTTATTGTGTATAATGATGGCACCTGACCAGGTTTGAAAGCGGCAGTGAAAACTGCTGCTTTTTCTTTTACCCCGGACTTGCTCTAATCGCAACGCACTCTAAAGCGTTTCTTGCCAGATCGCCGCAGCTGATCAGCATCCCCTGCGACAGTCCCTGAACCGACAATAGCGAGTCAGTCATCATCCCCTTTCTTTATGTTGACAAATAATTTCTCCATTGTTATACTCGAATCAAAAAGGAGGTAAAGCCATGATCCGATTTCAAACATTTTGTTATAGTCCAGTTTCGATCTTGTCTAAGAACAGTCACAGCGAGATAGAAGAGTTTCTGAATCAAGTTGGACAAGATAATATTATTTATTTTACTTGTTCAGGTGCTCCTGGTTGTAATTTCAATTACACAATCGTCTACAACGACGGTACCTGACCAGGTTTGAAAGCGGCAGTGAAAACTGCTGCTTTTTCTTTTACCCCGTCCCCTGCGACAGTCCCTGAACCGACAATAGCAAGTCAGTCATCATCCCCTTTCTTCATATTGACAAATAATCCCTTCATTGTTATACTCAAATCAAAAGGAGGTTATGATATGATTCGGTTGCAAACATTTACATGTGGTGCATTCATACCCAAAAACACTCTTGAAGAGGTCGAAGAATTTCTAAACCAAGTCGGACAGGAAAATATCATTTATTTTACTTGTTCTGGACATCCAAGTGCTCCTTTCAATTATACTATTGTTTACAACGACGGAACCTGACTATGGCGCAGAGCGGCAGTGAAAACTGCTGCTTTTTCTTTTACCCCGGACTTGCTCTAATCCAAACTCACTCTAAAGCGCTTCTTTCCAGATTCCCGCAGCCGATCAGCATCCCCTGCGACAGTCCCTGAACCGACAATAGCGAGTCAGTCATCATCCCCTTTCCTCATGTTGACAAATAATTCCTCCATTGTTATACTCGAATCAAAAAGGAGGTTATGAAATGATTCGGTTGCAAACATTTAGTCTTGGAGCAGGAGTATTTTATTCTAAAAAAACTCATAATGAAATTGAGGATTTTTTAAATCAGGTTGGGCAGGAAAATATTATTTACTTTACCTGCTCCGGAGATCCAGGTGCTCCGTTTAATTACACAATCGTCTACAACGACGGAACCTGACTGATAAAAAGACAACAGTAATACGGCTGTTGTCTTTTATTTTAGGTTTTTGAACAATGTAATTAAAGAAAATATTATTGTAATTACTTGCGGCATACTGGCGCAGGAAATATCCATAACGCTAACAGAAATTCGGTCAGATCATTATGATCCGCATACAAGCATTTACTTGTGGCGCTTTATTTTCCCGCCATGCAGCCCTTACAAACATAAATAGCTATAACCAATATCCATAACTTCAATTTCTGCCGGGCTGTCCCTCGCGCCGGCTCTGTTCAGTTGCGCCCCTAAAACCCCGCTCCGTCTTCACCGTTCGCCGACCCCATCCCGCCTCTCCACCGCTGCTCGCCCGCCCTATTCTTCTTTTTCCAACCCCTTGCCGACGTCAATTTGCCTTCTTTTCTTTCCGTTTTCGCGCTTTTTTGATAAGAAACGTGAGAATTCTCTGAAATTTCGAGAAATTTCGCAAATACCTGTTTACAATTCAAATCACCTGTGTTAAACTGATGCCAGTCGAATGATCACCAAATCTTGCCGCAAAAGCGGCAAAATTTCGACTGCCATTGTTCTCGCAAGAGAACGATGATCACCCATTTTCTATTCCATACTCTCACCAATGGTATGGAGGGGCAGCGGCCGCCGGTTTTCCGGCGGCCGTTGTTCTTTTCTGTGCAAAAATGTCCGCGGCCGGTTTTCCCTGGGTGTGTCCCTTTGTCTGGTATACCGTCTTCATCTGTCCTTGTCCCTTCGGGAAGGGGAGCTGCCGCGCGGCTCGGGCACGCCCTGCCGTAAATTCGCGCGGAACGCGCTCCCCTGCCTCCCTTCCGGGCTCGTTCCCCGGGGCCGCCAATCCTGAGCTTGTCCGCCCCGCCAGCCGGCGGCTGTCCTCTGGTCATCGCTGCCGTTTGCTGTCCCTTTTCATGTCCTCCTGAACAATCGCGTCGCTCGCGAGAAGGATCGCGCGCGCTTCCTTCGGCATGTCAAGATACTCATCCGGCCTGATGTTGTGGTTCTGCAGGGCGAGGTGGACCAGCCGCCAGTTTTCGTCCTCGCCCTGCCGGATCAGTTTTTTGCTTCTTCAGCCAGCGCCGCGACCGAGACCCCGTCTCCGATCAGTTTCGAATAGAGGCGGATCACCTCCGCGAGCTCCAGATCATTTAGCAGGTACAAAAGCGCGTCCGCCGCCGAAAGAACCGGCCGTCCCTCCTGTTCGCTGATCCAGTCTAGCAGTTCCTTGTCGTGCAGATCGGGCACGATCATCGCCTCCGCGGCACAGGCGGCCATCCGCCGGACTTCGCTTTGCCCTTCGGTCTGTTCCTGCACCTCGACGGCCTTCTGTCCGCTTAGCGGCCGCATCTCCCAAACCGCGAGGTTGCCCTCCTCGTCCAGAAACCGGTCCGAAACGGTGAACCGGACGCTCTGTTTTTTCTTCGGTCTCATAAAGTTGTAAAGTGTCTTCATCAATGCTCTCTCCTTCAATTCAAAGCGTTATAACAAAAGGCGGGGTCCTCAGGAACCCCGCCTCTGTCGTCAATAAAGTTGTCTCCAGGTCTGATAATAATAACTCATATCCAGCAATTACGATTATGGCAATAGTAACTTAAATTAAAGCAATAGCTCTAGTCATTTCAAAAATACACACTGATAGCGCGATAAATAGTGATCAGTTTCATTTCTGAGCATAAAAAAGAGCGGCCCGGTTTTCCGCTCCGCTTCCATTGAGTTTTTTCTGGCCCAGGCGCCTCCAAAGGGTTCTTTTGCATCGTCCCTTTTCACCATCCCAATAATAGCACATCCGTCAACAATGTGCAAGTGTTTTTGTCGCGGCTTTTTCCCAGAATCCGTCCGGATCAAAGCCCCCCGATCACAAGTCCGCTCGGTGAACTGGCTGGGCGCGACAATCTCCCGTTCAAACGGCTACTGCGCCTTGACATACCGCAGCATGGCCATAGCAGATGCATCATCTGTGGCTGCGTCCCCCTCGGTTTAAAACAGAAAGCCGTAAAAACCGGATTTCCGCAGCAGGTGCAGGCAGCCGTCTCCCCCTCTGAAAAGATCCCTCGCCATCGAGGCGGGATACTTGAATTCAAGCATTCCGGCCCCGCTGTCCCACAGCGAGGTGTATTTAACCTTGCTCGCCGCCCCGCTCAGCTCCTGATTTCCAACTCTGAACCCCATTCTGCCGCTTTATGAGTAATACTTATAGCTTTATCTAAACTTATCATGCGATCTTGTGCGGGCATTGCCCGAGCTCACGGACCGGGCCATCCTTTCCGCTTTTATTGTTTTTGTTTATGTTGCCGCACTGGAACCGCCTTGTTCCGGCAAGGGCAGCCCTCCAGCCAAAGATCCTCTACTCCCCCTCAAACCACGCCGGCACAATGCCGAAAGAGCAGGGGATTTCAAAAGGCGGAAATAACTGCCGCCCGGAAAATTCAAATGGAATAGATCGGGGCCGCCCGCCCTTCCGGCGGCCGGCCCTTCTCTTGCCTCAGATGGTTTGCCTGCAATTCGAAAATCTTCCCGCCGTTACCCAGCGGTTCATAAGCTTCAGCCCCGCTTCCCCGCGGCGCAGAACCGCGCCGCCCAAAATTGTCCCTCGGAAGCCGAAACCAAGTCAGCCGTTAAACCGGCTGATCACGTCGAAATCGTCGAAGGTAAAGGCGCTTTCGCTGACCTGCGCCGTGTCGGAGCCGTCGTCCAGCGCGCCAAACGGGGTGCTGTCCAGTACAACGCCGGTCAGAATCACCTCGCAGCGGCCCTCAGACGGGCTTTCGGAATAGTACTGGAGCGTAATCTCCGGATAAACGCCGGTTTCCTTATACTGCTTCATCGCATCGATCAGCGCCGCGGTCTTGTGGTAGTACGAGATGTCGCCGGAACCGTTGAGTCCGCGGACAACGTTTTGGGTCATGACGTCCCCAAGGAACCGCTTCGAGTCCTTCACCGCTTCCAGCTTCGCCGTAACCTTTGCGATTTTAAACGCGGGAATCACCTTTCCGTCAATCGAGATAAATCCGTTTCCGTCGTGGCCCGACGGAATATGAGCAAGTCTTTCTTTTGCCATGAGTGTTTCCTCCTGTAAAATGCTATTTTCGTTTTTAAATTCACGCCTGTCCGCGGCCTTAATGCTGCGCCGAAACCCGCGCTCCAGGGAAACGCCCCCTCAAACGTCGCCGCGGCCGGCCGGATTTGGTTTCACTCAGCGCCTTCTCCCGCGCCGTTCAGAGAACCGCCCCGATAATCAGAGCGAGACGATGGTGAGATAAATCTTGTCTACGGTGTCTGTCACCCGCACGCCGGCCGTAACCTTGACGCTGTCGCGCGTATCGCCTTCTTCAACCGCGATATCGTCCGCTCCAAAGCCCTCGATGTACCCGGGGTCGAGGTAGTTTTTGACGGTCATGTCAAAAACCATGCCCTTGATCTGATTCCGGCCGCCGACGCTGTTGCGGATCTTCCCAACCGCTCTGGTATCGAGCAGCTTTCGGAGATCCGCCGCATAATGGTCGAGGGTTCTCATCACAAGGCCCTTCCGGAAATCCTCTGGCTGGCCGGCGCTGAAGGTCGTCAGGCTGTTGATATCGTAGAGCACCCGGATCCCGTTCTGGTCCACAAAGAGGATTTCGCCGTCCAGCGTCTTCTCCTCCATCTGGGAGCGGGTCAGCTTCGGCGAGACCTCGGTCCAGCCGGTCACATCGCTGTAGCCGGTCGCGCTCTGCTCCACGCCGCACTTTGCGAGAATGCCCGCCATCGTCGCGCAGGCCTCTGCCGCGCTGAGCTCATACGAGGCCGTTTTGCCGCCGACGGTGTTGTTGTAGATCGCAGAACTGTCAAACCCCTCGCCACTGAAAACCGCCTGAATCAAGGTCTCTCCAGCTCTCTGCGCGCCGACAAACGCCGTGTACCTGGCAAGCAGGTCCGTGTCGGTCCCGGTATAGCAGAGCACGTTGTACTCGAGCTTTTCCAGCTCCGCAAAAAATGCGTCGGTATCGTCGCCGGTCTCCGCAGTATCCGTACCGCTGGCAAGGGAAACACTCTTCGCCGAAAGCGCAGTTTCCTCTGCCACCTCAAAGGTTACAAAGCTGTTCGGGACCAGATCAGCCGGAGCCGCAACGGTCTGGCTGTCAACCTCGGCCGTGCCTAAATAGGTCCTGACCTTCCACCTTTCCCCGGCCTTTTCGACAACGACCTTGATCTGATTGCCAAGGCTGCCGCCGTAAACCGCTTTCGCGGTGATCCCGCTCGCAAGCTCTCCGCTCGCCTGCGTCCCGCTGTTGAGCCGATAAAGGATCAGCTCGTTGGCGTGGTTCATCACCTCGTTGACCAGCTTCATCTCCGCCGATTCCAGGCGGCGGCCCAGCGTCTCAAGCGTATCGCTGCCTTTGGTGATGCGGGTGAGTTTCGCGCCCCAGTCGAGAGAGAGAGCCATCGCAACAACGCCCGACACAGAGGACTGGGCTTCGCGCGAACCAGCTTCCACCTTTACGGTAGTTCCCGGTAAAATTTTGTTGATCATCATGAAACTCCTTTACTTTTATCATAATTTAGCGCGAAAAAAGAAAACGTTCCCCCGCCTTCGCTCTTCGCGCTCAACCGCTATCATGAACGTTTTGAGCAGATCAGGTTTCCTGAAAAACCGTTTGAACTGCGTTTTGGATCAGTTCGCCTTCTTCACGGCCCCAGTTTTGGTCTGTGCCGCCAATCCGGATGGCGCCTTTCACCACGAATTCCCCATCTTCATTGTCATAGGTCATTTCCGGGCATCTCATTTCGCCGAGATCGCTCTGAAATTTCGACAGACCGCCGGCAATCCGTTCCACTGCGTCAAGGCGCTCGGTGTTGGAAAGCGCGTCCCTTGGCAAATGCAGCAGTTCAAACCCGATGAGCATTTCAAATTCGTTCCCCAACCGCCTCGTCTTCTTGACGCTGGAGATGCCAAAGAAAAACGCCGGCGTTTCAGTCCCCTGCTGCTGCGGATTGAGATAAACCACAGAGTCCGGAAATAGGGAAGCGATCACTCTTCCCGCCGCAACCCTTACTGTCCCGATATAGCCTAACGTGCCATTTGAAATCTGAGCCTGCAGAACGGCATCCAAAATTAAGTTGTCTTCCAATGCAGTCCCCCCTTTCTAAAATGACTCAAACCCTTTTACCCGATTTCACCAGTTGAATGGAACAGGGCGAAGCACATCAGGCTCCGCCCTCTCCATTTCACGCGATTTCCCATTCCTCAAACGGGACGGCCAGGCAAAAGTTCGAACGGAACGGCCTGCCCGCCACTCCGCGAAAAAACTGTCCGCAGTGGAAAATCAAAAGCGAATCTCCCATCCGAACATCCGCGTCCACCGGCAGATAAATTGTATAGCTCCCTTCGGAAACCGCCGCGGTTGTTCGATGGAAAAGCGCCTGCCGCTTGATCGGGCTGACCCTGTTAAATGACAGATGGCATTTGAGGCCTTGGCAGACGGCCGCATCCTCCAAAAGGTTTGCTTTTTTCTGTTTTCGAAACACCGTCGCCCGGTCACGGTAAAGGGCGCTCAACGCCTTTTGCCCCGACAGTCTAATCCCATCCGGTAATTTCATCTTTCATTCCCCTAAACGCAGATTTGGTTTACGAAAAACGCCGAAGCTGCCGAAGCGATTTCTCCGCAAACGCATTTGCCCCAGCTTTTGATCCATCCCGGTAGACGATCGAAACATCCCCCTCCGTCACCGAAGCGATTTGTGCGTTGGAGCCCAATCTGCTCTCTGTCATAGCAACCCAGGGATAGAAAATCGCATCCGGCGCCGATGCTGCCGCCGGAATTCCACAGTAAGAATAAATCCTCTGTTTGGCTTCCCGGATGAGGGAGAGGGTTTTCTCCCTCTCCTCCTCCGTTGCTGCGCCCCGTGCCAGGAGCTCTGCGAATACATCCTCTTCCTTTTTCATCGGCGCGCCCCTCTCAGGAAACCGCCGTATTTTTGGCGTGGATATAAATCGCCGCAGTATCATTGTCCCTAACGATCAAATCATGATGAACGCGGTAAAAAATATCGTATGCGTCCGCCGACTGGTTGACCTGCGGTTCAATAATTTTGGATACGCTCCGTTTGATTACGCCCTTCATCGCGGCGCGGCTGCCATAGATGAAGTTGAGCGGGAGCGATACCCCCGTCTCCGGAACAAAACCGCCTGCGGTCTGGTTTTCGCTCTTGCCGTCGTAAAGCGTAATCTCGGAATAAAACCGGCTCTGCGGCACCCGGACGATCGGCGTCATTCCGTCAAGCAGCGCGATCCGCCTGTCGACGTTTCCCGTCGCGGCCCCCGCGTCAATCCGTCTGGAAACCGCCTCGTCCGCTTTGAGCATGGCGTAAAACTCATTGGTGCAGAAAAGGATCCTCCCCTCTTCCGGGACTTCATTTTCATTGAGCTTCTGTTCCGCTGCGTCAAACAGCTTAAGCGGTTTGTCGGAAGCCGCCAGATCCTTTTTCACTACGGTTCCAAGCGTGCCGGACCGGCTCGCCGCCCCATAAATCGCCGCAAAGCGAATCGCGTCGATCTCGGGGATTTCCTTTGTTCTCAGATACTGCATGGTCGCCTGGCGGTAAAGGTCAAACGCCGCCTCGTCGTTGTCGATCACGTCGATCCGGAACTTGCGGCCGCGGTCGTACCGGAGTTCATATTCCTCATAGCTGACCGAGACGCCGCCCTGCACATATCCCGCGTCCCGGTCATAATCGCCCGCGCCGTCGAGCGAAATCTTCGGGAGTTGAATCTTGTTCGCCCCGACGAAAAAGGTCGCAAGGGTCGGATCGTCAAGGATCGCGGTTTTCGCGTCGTTCACATAAGCCTCGTCCAGGATTTCCAGAAACGATACGGCTTTGTCCGCAAAAGAATTGATTGCCATTTTTACTTTCTCTCCTTCTTTTCATGAAAAACGGGAAGGCGTGCGCCTTCCCTTGCGTTTCGATCGTTTTGTTTTCAGCGCGCTTTACATCCCTTATCCTTTCATCGCCGCAAAAGCCCCGCTTCCGCGCGCCAGCGTTCGGTTTCGCTCATGGCCGCCGCCTGCCCGCCCGGTCTCGGGGGCGGCGGGTTTTTCCCCGCGTCTCCGAAGAGATACGGGTTTTCCCTGACGATCGTCTCCAGCTGTTCGGAAAGCCCCCTGATCTCTTCTCCCTCCGGCAAAAGCGTCTCCCGGTTCAAAAGCGCCTTAGCAGCCACAAGGTTTTTCGCTCTCGCCGCCGCAAACGCTAGGTCGATTTTCCGCTCGGTTTCCTGCCTGCGGAGCTTCTCCTCCAGCGCGCTGACGTCGTTCCGGTACCGCTCTTCCCAGTCGGCAGCCGCCTGCCTGAGCCCGTCCACGTCGAGCCCCTGATAACCGGCCAGGCGCCTTTCCGCTTCCTCAAGCCGTTTCAAAAGCTCTCCGTTTTTCTGCTCGGCCCGCTCCAGCTTCTCCTTCGACACATAGAGCCCGCTTTTGAGATTCGCCAGCTTCACCCCGCCGTTTTTCTCCAAAAGCGCCTCCAGTTCCGGATAGGTCAAAGCGTTTTCGCCGAACAGTTCTTTGAGTTCCTCCATTTTGTCTCCTTCCCGTCCCGATTTGATTTCTAAACCCGCGGTTCACTCCGCGCATCGGACGCCGCCCGCTTTTAAACGCCCCCGGACGGACGGGCGATTTATTGTCGCTTTCCGTGAGGAAAGGTACAACCAACATAAAATGGCATGAAAAAGCGGCCGCCTAAGGCAGACCGCTTCCATCGCAAACGCACTTTTTTAAAATTACTGCCAATCTAAATTACAAAGCAGTATTGTCCACAGACTGCTTTCAAACGCTGATCATTAATTCAGTTTCTCCTTCATAAACAGATCTACGCAGTGATTTTTTGAAAAGTTCTTTGATAAATAGTATTCTCTATCGGATCATCATTTTCATCAACGATTTCCCATATTTGACGTATATCTAAATCTGTATTAAGAATTTCTATATTATCATGAATTTTGATTGCCTCTGCTAATGAATTGACAGAGTAAAATACAAAATCTTTTTGTTCTCCATGCAAAACCACAATGTATTCAGCATCTATAGAATATGCTTTATCATTATCAATCCATTCTATATGATCATGTATGATATCAATACTCCGTATTATAGTATTGCATACATATGTTTCAAAATCCACCTTTTCACCAATGATCTTCTCGCGCATATCATCTTTATATTGTTTGAAAATTAAACTCGGCATTTCACTGTCAACCACTCCATTATTTTTCGGATAGACAATTTCATTAATCACTCCAATATCCATGAAATCAAATGTCAATTGTGTTATCAACGAAAAATCCAGCCGTGAATAATATTCAATTTTCATTAACTTGCGTCCGATCATTTTTGATAAAAAATCTTTTGATTTCTGTCTAATATTCATAACAAACGAATGATTCATTTTATTCTCCTGTTTTACAAAATGTATTTTTTGTGATTTAAATGTATTTCCACCATTTATGTCAACAACAGATGTTCCATCTCTGGAAGTTGCACGATATGTAATACTTGTCCCATCTTTCATCGTCCTTACGATCGCCCCATTTTTAAATACAATTTCTTTCACATATCCACGACTAATATTCTCAAAAAAATCCTTCGCGCCTGCCTTCCCTCCCGGCAAATGTCTCACATATTTACTTCCGCTGCCTCCTCGTCCTCCAAAATACCCCGCCCGATTGGGCTGATACTTCTGACTTGCCCCCGAGCCTCCTCCTCCTTTACCCATCTGCCCCGCCCCCGTTGCCTCTCAGATAGGGGGTTGGGATGACCCTTCCCTTCATTTCTGGAAACGGCTCGCTGTAACAGATCACCCGCTCCGGCCGGGTCCGCTCCGTTCGCCTGCCAGAACGCGCCGCACCATTGTCCGCGAAAAACATTCCAGATCTGCATCGCAAGCGGCATATTGGTATAAAGGCTGAAATCCGGCGTCAGTACAAATCGGTACTGCGAAAGCTTTCTGAGATATCGTTCCGGCCGATTCCAAACGCATTCAAACTTATAATCGTCCATGTAAAAATGAACGGCCTTCCCGGTATTCTTCCCGTCGTTCCGCTTCGTGTTGTGAAAACCGATCAGCGATAAATTCTCAATCAATCTTCTGCCGGTAAACAACCGGCATGTTATATGTTCCAAGCGCGTAAAAGGAATTTCGCAGAAACCGGTCCGAATTTCTCGCGTCAAAGCTTTTCATTGTCCTTTTCCTCCAAGTATACCGTCTTTCCCGTTCGCTGTCATCGGCAGAAAGGCCTTCTCATCGCCGAACCGAATGAAATATCCTTCGTTAAACTGCGTGTAAATCTCAAGCAGCCTTCTCAGCTCCCCTTCGCTGAGAATCGCCATCATCGCGTCCATCGGCGGAGAACCGGCCGGTTTTCCCGCTCTGTGAGCGCCAGCATCAGACCCTTGTCGTGTAGATCCGGAATCGTCAACGCCTCCGCCGCAAGTGCAAGGAGCTTGCCATATTCGGTCTTGTTGCCCAAGGTCTCCCGCTCCCGGACGCGGACCTTCTCCCGGATGTTCAGCTGTTTCATCTCCCAGGCCAAAACGGAGCCGTCCCGCCCCCGAAAACGGCTGGAAAGCTGAAACCGGACCACCTTCTGCCGGGTCGCCGTGCGCCAGAGCCTTTTGAGAAACAAAACCCGTTTTTTTGTCATTTCCCGTTTCCTCCAAATAAAAAAACCGGCGCGAAGAGTTCTTCCTCGCGCCGGTCCGGCTATTATGGCATAAAAAAGGGCCTCAGACCTCATTTCTCAGGTCTTTAGCCTTCTTATCGTTCTTATAATATCACATTCGTCAAGAATGTGCAAGCGTTTCTGTCCCGAGTTTTTCCCAAGTTTTTTTCTCGTTCGCCGAAATCCTCTCCCGCTCGATCTGCCAATTCTCAACAAGCGGGTGCGATTTCGTCTTCGTCTCGGGCGAAAGGATCCCGTCCGGCGTCGCCGCAATCATCTGCACCGTCTCCAGGTCGTTCTTGGGCCGGTTCCGGGTCCAGATCTGCTCAATCTTCACCTCCTCGTTCTCCCCAAGGTACCGCAGCGCCGCCCGGATCAGCTCGCAGAGCGCGGGCCGGAACTCCGTCTCCATCAGCCCGGCCTTCAGCTCAAGCAGCCCATACAAAAACTGAACATATGTTCCCGTCGCGTTGCCGGTCCGCTCGGGATTTGGATTGACCGCCATCGCCGCGATGAAAAGCTGCTCGGTCAGGATGTCCAAAAATCTGCTCCGCGCCTCGAACGGGATCTCCCCCCGGAGCGTGTCCACGCCGCCGTCGTCGTCGACCTTGACCAGCTTCTTCGCCTTGATCTCCTGGAGGAGATTGATCTCCCGCCGGACTTCTTCCCCGGTTTCTTCGTTGTAATCGTAGGCGCTGTCCGCCCCTGCATAGTTTCGAATCACCCAGATGATCTCCTGCAGGTCGTCGATATCGTTCGCAAAGCCGGAAAGGAGCTTGTCAATCGCGTCCACCAGCGATTTATAAAGTTCCAGGTCTCCCGTCTCGGACGCATTATTCCGGAACAGGATAAACGGGATCCTGCCATAATGGTGCGGAAAAACCCCGCCCTCCCCCATGCTCTCGTCCGGAACCGGCGCCCTTCCAGCCACCGCCGTATAGTAGGTCACGTCCCGGTCGGTCCAAACTTCGTGCCGCGTCCTTCTGACGCCGTCAGCCTCCCGCGCTTCATAGCTTCGGATCAGGTATTTCATCTTTGGCCGGATCGATTCAGGGTCGTATACCACCCGAATCTGCGTCGGGTCGATAAACCAGTAACCAAACGGCGTTTCCCGGCCGTACCAATAGGTCAGCCATCCGCGCCCGGTATTCGAAGCGCTGACCGCGAGTTCCTTCATTACCCTTTCAAATTGGTCGCCAAGCGCCCCGCTCACCTTTTTGGCGAGCGTGCACCCTGCTGCGCAGCTCTCCCCGTCCCCGCAGTCGAAGACGGGCGGATAGCTGAACAGATATCCCACCTTCTGATCGGTCAGGATCCGGTGCCAGTTCGCTGAAATCCGGTTGTCCGCTGACCGGAGCGGGTTTTTCCCAAGCTTTCTGAGGTAGCCGTTCACCTCCTCAATCGCCGCCGCGCCGGTCAGAAGGATGTCGTCCTGGTTCCGATAGTACCGGACCCCTTCCTCCGCCTTCCGGCAGAACTCCTTGTGGTCCGCCTCGGTCCATTCCAATAGCGTCCTGAGTGTTTCCATGTTGTCTCTTCCTTTCTTGTCCTTGATGTCCGCCCCGGCTCTCGCCGCGGGATCTTCCTGCGGGTGGCCGCCCCATCCGCGGCCCCTCATCCCCCCTTCCGCGGGAAGAGCGAAAAAAAGAGAGCCGTCCGCTCATCCGCTTCCCGCCCTTCTCTAACTTTATTTGTTGTGCTGTCCCATCTTGTGCGGATCGCCCTCAACAGCTAACCCGCAAGCACGCTCTCAGCATAACCGGCCAGTTCCTCTTCCGTATCGTCCTCTACCCCTTCTTCGCTAAAGCGGAACGAATTCTGGATAACAAACACAATCCTTTGTAGGGGCGTCAACAACGATCAAATATAAACGCGCCCCCATACAACTGCAAGCCAATTTGACACAAAGCCCCCTGAAGTTTTTCTACGCTGGGGCGCCCCAGATGAAATTGGACGGGAAAATATGATTCAGGCGGCCTGCGCCCCCTATATGCCGTATCATGGCGCTTACGCCATCATCTACAACGGCGGCCAATCACGTTCATCACAACATCCCCTTACCCATACATAAAACGAAAACGCTTCTGCCGCGCACCCTGTGCGCGGCTTTGCCGTTTACCGGCCAGAATAGCTTCTCGACGCCTCCTGCGCAGCTTTTTCCGCAACCAGCTCAGCTTGTTGCCGGCCGCTTTGTTGCGCCGCTTGGCGGTCGCCGCCGCCCTCTGATAAGCTCCGTCAAAACCGTCATCCTCTCAAACGCCGCCCAGCCTGGGACGGTCCCGCTCCCGTGGTACCCCGCCGGAAACCCCGTTGGTTTCCTTTCGATGCCCTTCTCATATTTTCACGCCGGGCCGCGCCATGTCCCGTTCCAGCGCATACCTCGCCGCGTCGATCGCGTGGTTGTCCCGGTCCGGGAACCCGTCCCGATAACCTCCGCACCCGTCCGGCTCAAATTCATACCCCAAAAACTCCTGCGCCGCGCCTGGACACCGCACGGGGTCGATCACAATTTCGTTCAGGCCCCGAAGCCACTCGATCCCGTGCCGCACCGATCCCGGCCCCTTCTTCGCCGCCCGCACGCGGATGCCCCGCTCGCGCAGCTCCGCGTTGCTCCTCGGTTCCGCGCTGTCCGCCGTCACCGGCTCGCAGAGCCTGTTCTCCTTTCGAATCTCCCGCGCCGCCGTCGCGAACGCCGCGCCCGCCTGCCGGTATTCGTGGAAGATCAGCGCCCGCCGCCCCGCCGGGTCGAACTGGACCGCGAGATAGACGAACGGGTCGGCCCCAAATCCCCAGTCGATTCCCCTTCTCACCCGGTCAAACCCGCCGATCTCCTCATCGCCGATCTCCCGCAGCACGATGTTCCGGAACACCGCGCCGCCCGTCTCTCCCGCCGCGCCCAGGTATTCGTGCGCATAGAGTTCCGGCCGTGTGTCCCGAAGATACTCCGCCTCCCGGATAAACTGTTCCCCAAGCCAGCGCCGCGGGACCGTTCGGTAGTCGCTTCGGTGCACAATACGGTCCTCCCTCGGAACCGCAAGCTCCCGGTTGACCCAGGCGTTTCTGCTCCGCGGGGGGTTGAAGGTGTAAAACGCCTCAAACCGCTCGCCGCCCCGCATCAGCGACTGGATGATCGACCGGATCTCCTCGCTTCCGGAAAATTCATCCACCTCTTCAAACCAAAGATACCGGAGATACCCCTGCGAAACCTTCGTGGACTTGAGCTTCTTCGGCTGGTCCGCCCCCCGGAACAGGATCCGCTGCCCCGTCGGCCGGTAACGCAGTTCCATCGGCGAAAGCCGCGCCTCCCAGAACCCCTCGA
The DNA here is from genome assembly GCA_018716105.1 of Candidatus Fimivivens faecavium. Classification (GTDB taxonomy): domain Bacteria; phylum Bacillota; class Clostridia; order Oscillospirales; family Ruminococcaceae; genus Fimivivens; species Fimivivens faecavium. The sequence goes on from DVKH01000007.1 coordinate 26,826, forward strand.
CCCCGAGCGCGTCCATCGTCCAGTTCATCTGCTCAAAGACGCTGTCCCGAAGCGTCCGCTCCACCTTCCGCAGCACAACCGCGTTTGCTTGCGGGTGCCGCATCATCCCGATCATGATCTCCGCGCCCGCAAAGGTCGATTTTCCTGAGCCGCGCCCTCCCGCGAGCCAGTAGTGTGTGTATCTCTCCCGCAGAAGCTCCCGGTGAAGGCCGTAAAACGCCGGCGCAATCACTTCAGTCAGCCGCTTCGCCTCCCCGGTCCCGGCCGGTTCCGCTTTTTCCGCCCCGCGCACGGCAATTCTTCCAAAGGCATCTGCCTGCCTCTGCAAGACCGCCGTTTTGTCCTCAGTGTTCTTCTGTCCCATCCATCTTATCTCCTTCTTCCATCGCTTCTCTTGGGCCGTTATCGGTATGCTCCCGGCTGCCGGCGTCCTGCACGGGCGCAAAGACGTCTTTTTCCGGCACGTCGTCGATGATCACAACCGGCGGGCCGCCGGCTTTGCCGGTCTCCCGGAACAGCCCCACACATTTTCCCAGCAGTTCCAGCGCGCGGAGCTTTTCATAGAGCTTCACTTCGATGCCTCCCGGCCCCTCTTTGAACCCGGCGACCGCCGAGAGCTTTTTGCGCGGGATGCTTTCCGTCTCGCGGGCTCTTACCGCGAGGCCTCTTTTCGATTCCGCATCCTTTTTCACCTCGGTAAAATCAGCAATGTTGGAAAACGCAACCGCCGAAAGCTCTTCCAAAACCCGCTCAGCCGTGACGCCCGCCCGTTCCAGCTCCCCTCCCTGTTTTTCCTCCAAATACGCCCGAACCGCATCGTTTTTCAGCAATTCATTGCCATATCCCGCGCTGTAGCCCGCGCGTCTCGCCGCTTCCGCCGCACAGTAATCCATCAGATACTCATCGGCGAACTTTTGCTGCCTTTCGTTGAGTTTCATCTCTGTCCTCCTTCGTTTCTGCCAGAAAAACCAAAAGGGCCAATGCATGCGCGCACCAGCCCTTCCAGTTTTATTCTGTTAAAAAAAGAATATAGCCCATGAAACCTACGCTTCCACAGGCGATACTCTTTTCCGTATATGATTATATCAGAAATGTCAATAAAGTGCAAGTGATTTTGTCCCGGAATTTTCCCGGATTTGCCAATCGGCTCACCAGAACAACAGTTTGGCAAAGCGCTTTAATGCCAAATCGGCCCTTCGGTACGCCTCGCTCCTGCTGATCGCATAGCGTTCCATGATATTTTTCATCCCCGCCTTCTCGCCCCCGTCATTGTCAATGAACCGGTTGGTCAACAGATACTGTTCGTCCTCGGTCAGCCGTTTCCAGCACGGCATGAATTCCTTGACATACTGCTTCGCCTGAAGATAGCCGTATTCCACCACTGTTTTTCGATCGATCCCGCCGCAGAGCATTTCTTCATGCTTGTTGCCGCCGCCCTGTACGGCGACGGTATTGAGCGCGCATTTCATCGAGCTCATCTGCTCATCGATCTCCTTGAGTTTGCGTCTGCTGTTTTCCGCCTTCCAGATTTGATCGCGGTAATCCTTCAGGATATCGATCGTAACCTTCTCCACATTGATGTAATCGATCATCTTAACCATCTTTAAATTCCTCCGTCCCTTTCTTCATCCTGTCTTTCCATCCGTCCGCTTATGGCAATTCTTCAAGTTCCTCTTTCATCCTGGACCGGATAAAATCCCGGAAGCCGCCGCTTTCACTACAGAACTCCTCAGCAACTGTTTGAATCTTCCGGCTCCCGGTAATGCGCTCACATTCCTTCTGCTGCCGGTAAACAGGCCGCAGAATGTCCTCCTGTTCCGCTTGCGTCAACGAATCAAACCACCACCTCAGGAATTGCGAAAACTGTTCCTGTGACTCTGCGTAAACCACCGCGTACTGCGCTTTCAGCTTTTCCGCAGCCCCGTCTGCGCAGAATTCACAGAGGAATTGGCCGCCCACGCACAATCCATATGCGCTGCGTTCCCCGCACTGCGCGCATCGAAAAGCTCCCTCCCGTCTTGTTTCTTCCAGATATCTGCGCTCCGCGCCGCTCAGTAAATCCATATGCACCACTCCCGTCCGTTCTCTGCCGTTCCCCCTTTTTCTTTCCCTGCAAACCTGCGGCCTGCCGGTATTCGATTTTTCTTCCCAGCCACGCGGCAAAAAACAATGCCATAATGTTAATTACCACTTGACATTTACAAATTATTGTAATACATTATTTATATGATTTTTCTGTTTACGATATTCTGTATTCATCCTCTTCAGTATATTACGCAATTTAGTAAATTTCAAGCACTTATTTACGTTTTTATGTAATTCGGCTTTTTAGCCAAATTGCTTTTGTTTTTTTTGTAAATATTCGCCTATTCTATTTCCCCATTTGCTCGCCATCCACAAATTGCCGCGTTTTGCGGTCGATCAGGAGATCAGATCATGAAGAACGAAACGATGTACAACCGGATCGAAACCCTCTGCAAAGAACGGAACACCAATATCACCGCGATGTGCCGCGAACTTGATATCGCGCGGAGCTCATTAAGCGAACTCAAACAAGGGCGGACGAAAAGCCTATCATACGAATACACCTCCAAGATCGCCAACTATTTTGGAGTCGATCCCGATTATATCGCAGGCAAAAGCGACTTTAAAAATAAGCCGCTCGTCAACCAGGACGAAGAATTGACCGAATATTTAGAGGAACTCAAAAACCGCTCCGAAATGCGAATGCTGTTCCAGCTTGCAAAAGGCGCCTCAAAAGATGATGTCGAAAAGGCTGTTAAAATTGTCGAGGCGTTTTTGAAAAACGAATAAGGGGATCCTGACATTGAAGGAGATTATCATACACAAGCTACCTCTCCCCACAAAGGTGAGGGCGATGACAATCCCAGACAGCAATGGCGATTTTACCGTAATTCTAAACAGCAATTTAAGCGATCCCATCCAAAGAGGCGCGCTTGCACACGAACTTCGGCACATCGATCTCGATCATTTTTACAACGAGGACTATGTCGCGCAAAATGAATTTGAAGTTGTCAACACCATTGACCCCGCAGAAGACCATATTGTTCTTGAACCGGATGAAATGCCCTCTGTTTCAACCTCGGATCAAAAGCCAGCGTTTTCAGAACCGGCCGGCCAGGAAAGTTTCAATCAACCCGCATGCGCTCAGTCCGCTTCTCAGCTCTCCCGTTCGACGCCGCTTTCCTCCCCGATGGAAAGTCAATCTCAAGCCGGTCTGGACGGCGCCGTCCCATCAGGATCCGGTTCCCAGCATGCTCTCCTGAAGGATCCGCCGCCGGATAAAGTCCTTTTACCGACTTCTGTTTTCCGGAATGGGAAACAGGTCGCGATGCTCGTTGCACGCCGGCGTCCGCTGGACGAACTGCTGGAAAAGAAACCCGACCAGTTGCCGAATAGGCCGCTATAACCCGCCTCCCCTGGGGACGGCAAAGGGCATGGTCGAGAGAAACGCTTCCTTTTTCAAAACGCGCTGGCCATAATTTTGGCCTTCGGCACAGCCCAATTTTTCCGCCCTGCCGGCGCCATCCCTTCCAGCGTCGGGATGGCGGAGCGGGAAACGTTTCCCATTGTGGAGCGTACCATATAAGAAAAGCCGAGTGTCGCCCAAGCGGGTCCATTTTAGCACAACAATGCAAAGCGCCGCGGGTGCCCGCGGCGCTCGCCGAACGGGTTCCCGCCGGCCCAACAACCCAGTGGATGATCGAAAACCAAACAGCACGGAATTCTTCTGTTGTCCGGCTGTATTCTCGGGCACGGCAAGGCGCAAGGCGCCGCCTGTGGCGCCGCGCTGGCCTTCAGCGAAACCGGCGTGCTCAGAACCTGCCGCAAGGTGCATGCCTTGGACAGTGAAAACCCCGTTTTGCAAACGTCACCGGCTGCCCAAAGCCAATCGTCTTTGGCGAATTGAAGGCCAAAAGCTCAGATCTGTTGAAATCACTTCCAAACGCACCATAAAAAGGGCCGGCAGTCACCCTGCCGGCCCTTTTTGCGTTCAAACGCTGTTACTCCCATCACTCCAGCACAAACAGTTCTTTTCCTACCCCGCAGATGGGACAGACATAGTCGTCCGGCAGATCCTCAAACGGGATCTCCCCGTCGTAAATATAATGGCAGACCGAGCAGACATATTTCTTCTCCGCCGGTTTGGAATCCCCGCCAGTTTTGCCAAGCGCGCCGCCCGCCTTTAAAATGCGGTAGTCCGCATAGGTCATACTTTCGGTTTCTGAAAGCGTTTTCGCGTCGTCCACCGAACAGATGAACAGCCAGTGCGTGCCAAGGTCTGCCGTCTGCCGCACAGTAAGGCTGATCAGCGCGTTGCAGGCGCCGGGAAGATAGGGGTTACCGTTCATGTCAGAACGATACTCCGATTCCTCCACAAATTTCGGCTGCTGGCGCCCGGAACGATATCCAAAATGTTCAAACACTTTCATCGGGCAGTCTATGGAAAGAACAGAAACCGCAAAGCTCCCTTTCTCCCGGATCATCTCGGCCGTCAAATTGGTCTTGAGCATCGTCACCACAAGCCCTGGCGGTTCCGCCGTCGCCTGCGAGGCGGTGTTGATGATACAGCCGTTCCTCTTTCCTTTGGACTCCACGCCAACCACAAAAAGGCCATACGAAATTTTAAACAATGCGTTTAAATCCATAACCAGATTCCTCCTGTTCTCCCATCATATTGAATAAGCCCATTTTACCGGAAACTTCCATATCATGCAAGGGCTTTTTCCTGCCTCGATGAAATCCAACGGCGCCTGCTCAAAACTTCCTGCTATATTTTACACCTTCAAAGACAAAACTATCAGTGAAATCTAAAAAAGGGAGGGAATTGAAGATGGCCTACAATGCGAATAAATCGATCGGCTGTACCGTGCAGCAGTGCGAATTTCACTGCCAGCAGGAAAATTACTGCTCTCTGCCGAAGATCCAGATCGGAACCCACGAACAGAACCCCACGATGTGCCAGTGCACCGACTGTCAGTCTTTTAAGGTAAAGAGCTAACAACTGAAAACCATACAAATGAGCAGAGACAGATCAGACCGGTCAGCCTCTGCTCGTTTCATCAGGAGGATTAAAATGGAAGCCAGTCATTATCCGCTCGCCGATATCTCAAAAGAACAGGCGAAAATGATCACAGAATTTGAACAGCAGATGAAATCGGCCTGCGGCAAAGACGTCGTACTAATCGCGTACGAAGATAAAAAGTAACGCGATCATCCCCAGAAAGGATTTCAAGGCTGCGTGCTTTCCGGCACGCAGCCTTTTAACCGGGGTCAAAATGATTTATGCCTTTTCCTCGATCTCACGGGCCACCTTTTTAACAAACTCCGCCGCGTTCATTACCTCCGTTTTTCCCGAATCCCGCAGCCGGACTGAAACCGTCCCCTCCTGCTGTTCCCTGTCGCCGAGCACAAGCATGTACGGCGCTTTGGAAAGCTGCGCCTCCCGGATTTTAAACCCAATGGTTTCGGGGCGATGGTCGGTCTCACAGCGAATCCCCCGCTCCTTGAGCTGTTTTTCAATTCCGTCCGCATATTCTGCGTTCCGGTCGGTGATCGGAAGGACCTTCACCTGAACCGGCGAAAGCCAAACCGGGAATTTCCCCGCGTAGTGTTCGATCAGAATCCCGATAAACCGTTCAATCGAGCCGAAAACAACCCGGTGGATCATGATCGGCCGGTGCTTTTCCCCATCCGGCCCCGTGTACTCCGCCTGAAACCGCATCGGAAGCTGGAAATCCAACTGGATCGTCCCGCACTGCCAGGTTCTGCCGATCGAATCCTCGAGATGGAAATCGATCTTCGGCCCGTAGAACGCGCCGTCCCCTTCGTTCACGACATAATCAAGGCCCATCTCCTCCAGCGCCCTGCGCAGGCCGGCGGTCGCCAGTTCCCAGTCCTCTTCGCTGCCGATGCTGTTTTCCGGCCGCGTCGAGAGCTCCACATGGTATTTAAACCCAAACTGCCGGTAGACCTCGTCAATCAGCCTGGCAACCCCTTTGATCTCCGAGGTGATCTGTTCGGGCATCATATAGATATGCGCGTCGTCCTGCGTGAAGCAGCGTACCCGCATCAGGCCGTGCAGAGCGCCGGATTTTTCATGCCGGTGCACTATGCCGAGCTCGCCGATCCGGAGCGGGAGATCGCGGTACGACCGCGGCTCCATCTGATAAACCAGCATCCCGCCCGGGCAGTTCATGGGCTTGACCGCAAAGGTCGTCTCGTCGATCTCGGTCGTGTACATATTCTCTTTGTAATGATCCCAATGTCCGGAAGTCTCCCAAAGCTGTCGGTTGAGAAGAATCGGCGTCGATATCTCCACATACCCTTCGCGGTCGTGGAGTCCCCGCCAATAGTCGATCAGCGTGTTTTTCAGGACCATGCCTTTCGGCAGGAAAAACGGGAATCCCGGCCCCTCCTCCATCAGCGCGAAGAGCCCGAGTTCTCTCCCAAGCTTCCGGTGGTCCCGCTTTTTCGCCTCTTCAATCCGCTCCAGATGCGCTTCCAGGTCTTTTTTGTTTGCAAACGCAGTTCCGTAAATCCGGGTCAGCATTTTGTTTTTTTCGCTGCCGCGCCAGTAAGCGCCCGCAACCGAGAGGAGCTTCACCGCTTTGACCGCCGACGTATAGGCGACGTGCGGTCCCGCGCAGAGGTCGACGAAATCCCCCTGGCGGAAAAAGCTCAGAACCTCGTCCTCCGGAAGGTCCTTGATCAGCTCCACCTTATACGGTTCCCCCCGCTCCTCCATCAGCCGGAGCGCCTCTTCCCGGGGCAGCGTAAAGCGCTCGAGCTTCAGGTTTTCCTTGACGATCTTCTGCATCTCCGCTTCCAGCGCCGAAAGGTTTTCCTCGGTAAAACCCTCCGCCCGGTCGAAGTCGTAATAAAACCCATCCTTGATCGACGGGCCGATCGCCAGCTTCGCCTCGGGGTAAAGCCGCTTCACCGCTTGCGCAAGGACATGGGACGCCGTGTGCCTGAGCGCATTTCTCCCAATCTCTTCGTCAAACGTGTGCTCTTCCACTCTTCCATCCTGAAAGATAACCTTCATTTTTCTCATCCTTTCTGACAACAGAAAAAGCACCCGAACAAGCCGCCGCCGGGCTGTTCAAGGGTGCTTTCGATTCAACGACCGCACGGTTCCACCTTGATGTTTAGCTCTTGTTCCCCTTAACGCGGGAGGACGGCGCTGCTCGCCGCAGGCGGCTCAGGAGTGGTTTTCAACGTGTCTTATGCAAAGAGGCTTCCAGCTTACAGCCTCTCTCTCTGGATGCGCCGACGCGCCTACTCGTTCCGTCAAAGCCTTTCTGGTCTTATCTTAAGCGCTTGAAGCGGGTTTGTCAAGCCGCACGGCGCCGAATCTTCGGCCGCTCCCGCATTTCTGATCTTCGCTGCACAGGCGCGCGGCACTCTCAGGGACATCGCCGCCGGAACAAGCTCGATCAGCGGGTTCTCCATCGGGAAAATCTCGCCGTCTATGTTGACGTCAATCGTCCTTTCGCTCAGGATGCGAACGCTCCTGCCATGCGCCGCCTTTGCAAGACCGGGATAACCCAGATGTTCCCCCCGCCGATACGCCCCGATCATCGGCAAAATCTTGTTCCGTGGAAGGGCCGGGACGCGGATCAAATCCAAAACCCCGTCGTCTATGCGGGAGCGCGGAGACGCCTGAAACCCGCCGCCGTAAAACCTCCCGTTCGCCGCGACCACAAAGATATAATCCTCCCTTGGAAAGCTTTCCCCGTCAAGCTCCACCTCATACCGGTTTTTCACCGACGTAAAAAAACACCAAAGCAGGGAAAGTTTATAGGCAAACCCGCCGCCGGCAAACGGAATGCGTTTAAAGCGCTTTGCATTTTTTGCAACCGCACAGTCCAGACCTACCGAAACGATATTAATCCCGGCCCTGGCCTCGCCCGCTTGCGGGTTCACTCGGAGCAGATCGACGACAATCTCCTCCCCGTCGACCAGCTTGTCCAGCTGATAAAACTGTTCGGCGTCTTCGCCGAACGATCGGATAAAATCGTTGCCGCTCCCAATCGGGACCGGCGCAAGGCTGCAGCCCTCTTCCCCCGCAATCCCATTGAGAACTTCGCTCAGGGTGCCATCGCCGCCGCAGGCATAAAAACAGAGCCTGCCGCCCAGCGAGGCGCGCCGGCGCGCAATGTCACGGGAGTCGCCGGGCGCCCTCGAGACATAAATCTCATATTCCTGTTCCGCACCCCGCAAGGCGAAAAAGCCGCGCACTTTTTCATAGATTTCCTCGGTGCGGTCGCGTTTTCCGGCGACAGGGTTTATTATAAAAATATGTTTTTGTTTCATCGGATCACCCCGCTTGGCCAAACAAGCATTCCAAAAAAATCCGTTTTTCGTTCACGATATGTTCATTATTATATCAGAACGCTTGTCCAATTACCAGAGAAAAAAAGAGGGACGGAAAATTTGATCAACCTTATCCGTTATCAGTTTACGCCTGAAAATTGCCCGCAGGCGAACCCGCGGGCAATAACCGATCATTTTTTTGGGGATGAGCCGTTTTGAATCATCTGATAGAGCGAAAGGAGCGCCGAACCCTGCTCTTTGATCTGTGGAAGCGCCTTGACTACGCCGAGTAATGGCGCAAGCGAAGCGGCGGCAGACAGGATCTTCAGCGGCGTATCCGCCTTCGGGATCATGGAAAGGACCGGCCGCGCTGCGGCGGGGTTCTTTCCCGCGCCATTTCCGCGCGGCGCGCTCCCCATCTGCCGGTTCGGCGTCGCCTGCCGCACGCCGGGCGGGGCAAGCCGGTTCTGCCGCAGAGACGGATCCTGCCCGTACATCGGGCGCCGCTGCCGGTGTCCGGCCCCGGCGTGCGGGGGATTCATGCTCATTCCCGGCGCGCCGCGCCAAACCGCGGGCCGGTTCGGCGTCCCAGGCCGGCTCATCCGCCCCTGCCCGCCCAGTTGGCCGCGAAGCCGCGCCGCCTTTTCGGCCCTCCCAAAAGCTGATTCGCCCGTGGGAACAGCCGCAGAATTCGTTCCCTGCCCATTACCGGCCGCACTCGAACCCGGCCTGTTCACCGGCCGCGGTTTCCCTACTGCCATTTTCGCACCCCCTCGATATGCAGAAGCCGCAGCTTCCGATAGTCATAGCTTGAAAGCGGTCGCATCAGGCTGTCATAGGAATGCGCCGCAAGTAAAATCCCGTCCGGCGTCGGTTCGCGCACGTCCACAACAACCGGGGAGTGATGATACCACTCGTGATGGATCGCGAGCTGGATCACGTCCCCCGGCTCTGCTTCGTGCAGCGGGGATTCCTTCGCAAACGGTCCCTCCTTTTGATTCCCGGTCAGAAAATTATACAGATATTCCACGCCGGTCCAGGCGGGCGCCCGGTCCCTGGCGCTGTTGTAATACCAGCCGAACGTTTGGGTGTAGTTCATCACGCCGCTTCCGGCGTAGATGCATTGAGAGGCAAAATTAGTGCAGTCGCCCCCCATGTTCGAAAAATCGAGATAGCGCGGATTTCGCCTGAACGCCCACTGCTTTGCATAAGAAACCGCGTCATCCCGGCGATAGGAAAAGGTCCCGAGTCCCATATGCCCTCCTTCCCCGGCCGGCGCCGCCGGCGCAACATCATGGCACCTCCATCTTATGTTCTGCGTGTAGAAGCCGTGAATCGCAAAATAAGAAAGAGGAGCCGAACGGCCCCTCCCGAAAAATAAATGTTGCCGGCCTGAAGCGCCGGTCAAAACAGCCCCGCCGGCCGCCGCAAGCAGAAAGGCGACGCCAATCGCGGCGCCCCTTGCGCGCCCCTTTTATTGCACTCATCTTACCAAAAGCATGATCAGATTAGAAAGGGCCAGGCCCGGCAAATCTCATCCGGCCTGCGGAAGGATCAGCGCGGCGACGTTAAAGTACACCAGCAGCGACATTGCATCGACAATCGTCGTGATCATCGGGCTCGCCATCAGCGCAGGATCAAGCTTGAGGCGGGTTGCAGCCATCGGAAGGAGGCAGCCGACCAGCTTCGCCGCGATGATCGCGAAAAAGATGGTCACCGCCACCACCGCCGCAATCGCGGGATCCCGCTCCATTCCCCAGATCCGAACGAAGTTGAACCCGGCGATTCCAACGCCGACCAAAAGGCTCACCCGGAACTCCTTCCACATCACGCGGAACACATCGGAGAGCCGTACATCGCCGATGGTCAGGCCGCGGATCACAGAAACGGACGCCTGGCTGCCCGCGTTTCCGCTCGTATCCATCAGCATCGGGATAAACGACGCGAGCAGAACATTGGCTGAAAGCGCGGCGTTGTAATTTGTGATGATCAGGCCGGTGAAGGTCGCCGAAATCATCAGCACCATAAGCCAGACGATCCTCTTTCTCGCAAGCGTAAACACGCCCGCTTCCATATAGCTCTCCTCCATCGGCTCCATCGCCGCCATCTTATAGATATCCTCGGTTGTCTCTTCTTCCATGACGTCAACCACATCGTCAATGGTGATAAAGCCAACCAGCCGGTTCTCATTGTCCACCACCGGCATCGAGAGCAGATCGTATTTTTTAAACATCTCGGCCACCACGGCCTGGTCGTCATGCGTTTTTGCCGAGATGATGTCGGTCTCCATCAAATCGCCGATCAGCTCCTCATCCCTGCTGACCAGCACGGTTCTCAGCCCAATGATGCCGAGCAGGTGTCGGCTGTCGTCGGTGACGAACAGCGACGTGATGGATTCCTTATCCTCGCTCTGTCTGCGGATTGCATCGATCGCGCGTTTGACGTTCCAATCGCTGTCGAGCTCCATGTATTCGATGGTCATCAGGCTTCCGGCCGATTCATCAGGATACATCAGAAGCTGATTGATCTGCCGTCTGGTCTCCGGATCAGCAGCCTTGATGACGCGCTTGACGATCGAAGCCGGCATCTCGTCGAGAAAGTCGACGGTGTCGTCCAGAAACAGCTCGTCGACAATCCCAGCCAGTTCGCGATCGGTGATCCCCTCGACAACCCTCTGCTGAAGGTCGTGTTCCAGGTATGCGAAAACCTCCGCTTCGGTCTCCTTTGGCAGCAGACGGAACATCAGAAGAAAAACCGTCCGGTTTTCAATCTCCGCCAGAAGCTCCGCAAGGTCGACGGCGTTGAGTTCGAGCAGGATCGAACGCGCCTCAACAAATTTTTTCTGTTCGATCAGATTGATTAAGGTCTGCAACTCCCCAATTGACTCTCCTCCTTCTCCGCATTCGCGGGCGGTTTGCCGGGCGAAACCGCGCTTCGCCGCATCCATCCAAGGTCGCGCGCAGTAAAAAACGGCCCCGGCACGGACAGGCCATGTTCCAAATTCTCCCTCTAAAAGCCTTTGGAATATTGCCTGTACGGACGGCGGCCGCCAAATGCCCGCCGGGAAAACCTCCCGCGGGCATCTCACAGATCTGACAATCCGAAAAACAGCGGAACCACTCAAAAGCCGCGCCATACAAGGGCTATTCTGCCCCGTCTGGCGCGCTTTAGCAAAAACACGGCCTCGCTCCAGCCGCGCTTGCCAGTAGGCGGGCGATCAGAAAACAAAACGAATCCGCCGCCCCTAAACGCCGTTTTTCAAAGCGTCTACTGTGACCGCCGCAACTGTCCATTTTCATCTCACCCCCAATTAATAATCTGGTTTTATTTTAGCCTAATTTCCGCGAAATGTCAATAAAATCAAGAGTTTTCATCTCAAAAAGAGGTTTATCTTATTTTTGTTCCGACAATCACCGTAAAGCTCGTATTTTCGCGTGCTAGCTCAAACTTTCCGGCCTGAGCGGCTTGATTCATCCTATGCCGGACACACGCCCCGCGCTCATCTGCGTCATCGGAGCAGGAACGTGCGGACCGCCGCAATTTTCAGCGTCTCCAGGCCCGGATACCGCAATGGGAATTCGAACGCAGCGGGCTTGTCCAAAATCGTCCGATAATGGGAAAACACATCGAACGATGCCTTCCCATGATAGCGGCCCATTCCGCTTTCGCCGACGCCCCCGAACGGAAGCCCGCTCCCCGCGAGATGCATCACCACATCGTTGATGCAGCCGCCTCCCGCTGCAGTTGCGCGGAGCACCCTCTCCGCCGCCCTTCTGCTTCTCGTAAAATGATAAAGGGCGAGCGGCTTGGGCCGGGCGCTCACAAACGAAATCGCGTCATCCAGGCTGTCAAACGGCAGCACTGGCAGAACGGGGCCGAAGATCTCCTCTTCCATCGCCGGTACGTCCGCAGTTTCAGGCAGTAAAATAGTCGGCTCCAGCAAAAGCCTTTCCCGGTCCCCGTTCCCGCCGCAGAGAATCCGTCCGCCCTCCAAAAGCGCGGTGAGACGGTCGAAATGCTTCCTGTTGATGATCCTCGTATACCCCGGCTTCAATCTTCCTGCGTGAAAGTAAAAGCGTTTGACCGCCCGCTCCATCCGCTCGCAGAGGGGGGCCAGCGCCCGCTTTTGAACGAGCAGGTAGTCCGGCGCGACGCAGGTCTGGCCTGCGTTTAAAAATTTTCCCCAGACAATGCGCTTTGACGCGGCGTCGAGGTCGGCGCTCGCGTCCACGATGCACGGCGACTTCCCCCCAAGTTCCAGGACAACCGGCGTCATCCGCTTCGCCGCACATTCGAGAACATGCCTTCCAAAACGCTCACCGCCGGTAAAAAAGATGAGGTCAAATGGCTCGTCCAACAGTGCGGCGGAAACCTCGTCGGAAGGGTCCGTCACCAGCGCCAGATCGTCCGGCAGCGCCCTTCCCACCAGACGGGCCAGCGCACGCGCCGTCGCCGGCGCAAGCGGAGAGGGCTTTACCACCGCGCTGTTTCCCGCCGCAACCGCCCCCACCAGCGGGGACAGCGCGAGCTGAACCGGATAATTCCACGGCGAATAGATCAGCACCGTCCCAAGCGGCTGCGCGGTCACATAAGCCCGGGACGGAAAGTTGACAACGCCCCCGTCCGCCTTTTTTGGAGCGCACCAGCCGTCGAGATTTCGGAGCGCGCAGTTGAGTTCATCGTTCACCATGAGAATCTCTGTCGAAAGGCCGTCGAACTCGCTCTTTCCAAGATCCTCACGAAGCGCCGACAGAAGTTCCTTTTGCGAGCGCAGAAATTCCGCCTTCAACGCCCTGAGATTTTTCCTGCGCTGTTCCACCCCGTGATAAACCCCGGCTTTGGCCGCCTTCCTCATCGCTTCCAGCGTTCCAAGCAGCGTTTGCATTCGAATCCCCCCGTCTCATCCCCTCTGCGTTTGCCATCCGCACCATGCCGCAACGCGGCATTTGGCCGCCTTCGGCGGCTGAAAACAGCAAAGCTGTTTTCCTTTCCAATATTATACCATATCAGGGAACCGCAAAAGCGGTTTCCCCGCCGCGCCAGCGGCCAAAGCCGGGCGATCTGGTTTTACAGGCGCACCGCGCGGCGTCAGCCGCGCAGGCCCCGCCAAACGCGGGGCAAATTGGGCCGAGGCCCAGTTCGCTGCGCTTATTATACCATAACGGCAGGCCCATCGGGCCTGTGCGCCGCAAAAGCGGCGTACAAATCGTTTTATAAACGATTTGGGTTCTGGTGTAACAAGCGCAGCATGCCGCAAAGCGGCATTGGGCCGCGGAAGGCGGCGGAAATGAAAACAGCAAAGCTGTTTTCCCTGCGGTTATTATACCACGAAAAAGCGTTTTCACATCTCCCGTTTCCAGAATCCGATAAAGAAACGCCCGGACGCCCTCTCCATCCGGCAGCTATCAATTTACGCTTTCACGGCTTCCACAAGCTTTTTGACCGCTTCTTTTCAGCGCCGGCGCTGCCGCGTTTTCGCCGCGATAAGACCGTATGTATTGGAAACCAAATTTCTCCATTCTTTCATTGCAGCTTCATTCTAACCTGCGCCCATTTTTTCAATTCGGCTTAAGGGCGCGGACAACTTTTTTCCGCTCTCCACTTGCGTTTTTAAAAAGCCTGTGCTATAATACAAAAATGCATGGAGGCATAGCTCAGCTGGTCAGAGCGCCTGCTTCACACGCAGGAGGTCACTGGTTCGAGCCCAGTTGTCTCCACCATGTAAAACCGCTTGCACAAGCCGTTTTTAGGGCTGATAGTGCAAGCGGTTTTTATTTTTTGCCGAATTTTAAAATAATATGTATCTTCCAGATAAAACGCGGATTTTTTCTCAGGCCGGACCATATAGTATCCCTGTAATCAATGGCCCGACAGCCTGAACTGTCCCGTCGAAAGGAGTATCGTTATGCTGCCTCCGCGCTGCGACTGCACGCAAACCCCTCCGCTTCCCACACAGAGAACCGACCGTTTCCCGTTTCCCCTGCTCCCGCTGCCCTATGCCTATGACGCGCTCTGCCCTGCACTGAGCGGGGAAACGCTCTGTTTCCACCATGACAAACACCTGAAAACCTATGTCGATAACCTGAACGACGCGCTCCGCCCCTGGCCGCGCTACCATAACTGGCCGCTGGAACGCCTGCTCCGTTCTGCCCGCGCACTGCCGCCGGAACTGCGCGCCAAAATCATCAACAACGGCGGCGGAGTCTATAACCATAACCTCTATTTCGCCGGTATGAAATCCCCTGCGGAAGAGCCCTTAGGCCCGGTCGGCGCGCTGAAAGCCGCAATCGAACAGGCTTTCGGCGGCTACGAGGGCTTCCAAAGCGCCTTCACCGAAAGCGCTTCTGAGGTCTTCGGTTCCGGATGGACCTGGCTGGTCTGCGGCGGAGAGGCCTCAGGCGGCGGCCTGCGAATCCTCAACACATCCAATCAGGATACCCCGCTCGCCGCCGGGGCGTGCCCCATCCTGCTGCTGGATCTCTGGGAGCACGCATATTATCTCGACTATCAGAACCGCCGCAAGGATTATGTAAAAAACTGGTTCAGCCTCATCAGCTGGGAGCGGGCAAATAACCGCTATCTGCTCTGTTGCAGCCAGTGCTAAGTACATATGAAGAACAGGTATGCAATTGAAAACAGCCCCCGGATTGGGGGCTGTTCCCTCTATAAAAGAAAACCGTACAACAAAATCCCCGCCGCGCCAGCGCCCGCCATCACAACAATCGGATTTGGTTTTTTGATCCGCAGAACCGCAAAGCAGACCGAAAACAGCCCAATCGAGACCCAGTTGATCTGTGAAAAGCCGATGCTCCCTTCGGCGCCGAAAAACGCCAGGATCAAAATCGACAGGCCGGCGGAAGCGATCATCGCCACAACCGCAGGCCGGAGCATCGCAAGCACGCCCTTTACCATCCGCAGTTCCCGGTATTTAAAGTAAACATACGCAAGGGCCAGCACAATGATACAAGACGGGACAATACAGCCGATGGTCGAGACGATGCCGCCCACAGGCCCAGCCACCCGGTTTCCGACAAAAGTCGCGGAATTGATCGCAATCGGCCCCGGCGTCATCTCGGCGATGGTGATGATATCCGCAAACTCGGTCATCGTGAGCCAGCCGTGAAGCCGGACCACCTGCTCTTCGATCAGCGGGAGCGCCGCATATCCGCCGCCAATACTGAACAGGCCGATCTGGAAAAAGCTCAGAAAAAGCTCAAGATAAACGCTCATTCCGGCTGTTCACCCCCCAGCTTCTGCCGCCTCCATGCCACGGCGGCGCCGATCGCGCCGCAGGTCAGGATGATCCCCGGCGCGCTGATCTGCAGAAAGCGCACGGCCGCAAACGCCCCGAGCATCACCAGAATCGGAAGCGCCTTGCGGAGCTTTACCACGCCGGCCGCCATATTCAAAACCACATCGAGGATCACAGCGGCGACGCCCGCCTGCATTCCCAGCATCAGCGCCCCTGCGATCCGGCTGGAACGAAACGCCTCGTAGAAAACCGAGACCGCCGTGATGATCGCCAGCGGCGGAAGAACCGTGCCGAGAATCGTGCAGAACGCGCCGGCGATCCCCGCAAGGCGGTAGCCAATCAAAATGGAGGCGTTGACTGCAATCGGCCCCGGCGAGGACTGCGCAATCGCGATCATATCGAGCATTTCCTGCTCGCTGATCCAGCCGAGCTCCTCCACAAAACGCTTTCGCATCAGCGGAATGATCACATACCCCCCGCCGAAGGTGAATGCGCTGATCAGAAACGTGGATCGGAACAGCGCCCAAAACAGATGACGGTTTCGCTCCAAAACGAACTCCCCCTTATGCGGCCGTCCGCACGTCATGGCCGCCTTGTGATTTCAGCCCGAAATGCGCGGGCCGCGCGTCCTCTTTCCGTAGGGGACGCGCGGTCCGGTCAGAAGCTGTGTCTTTAGTTGCAGCAAAGGCCCTTCCGGGCCGCTTCCTCCAGGATATGTCCCTCCATCCCGCGACAGGGTTTGTTCATGGACAAACCGTTTTCCAGAGGAAGCGTCGTGTCCGGCGCGCAGGCAGGAAACTCGCAGGCATGCGGCGCATCCGGGGCGCCCATTCCGCTGTTAAAAGCCGCACTGCCCCGGTGTAAGACCCCCTCGGCAGCCAGCTTGTCACCACTTGGACAAAACCCGTCGCAGTCCGGCTTTCGTTCCCTTCAAGTCCTCACCGCGCTGCATCTGCAGCCGTCAGGTGAACCCACGAAAAGCCTTCGGCCGCCGGGAACGCGCCCCGGTCCTCAAGAACCATTGCAAAACTGACGGTTCCCTCTGGCGCATCCTCGGCCGTCGATGGTACCGTTTCCGCTTGCCGCCTTCATCAGAACCGCCTCTTTCCATCAATCCAAATGCGGTCAGAGATCGATCTCCTCGCCCGGATGGACGATCCGCCTGCTGTCGCAGCGGAGCCGCTTTGCAACCTCAATTTTGAACCCCTCCGGATTGGTGTGGATCGGAATCGTCGTTTTCGCACCGATCAGTTCGGCGCAGCGGGAAGCCTCCTCAGCGTCCATGTTGTAAATCCCGTCGACCGGGAGAAGCGCATAGTCGAGGTTCATCGCCTTCATCTTCGCCATATCCTCGGTCATAGAGGTGTCCCCTGCGCAGTAAATTTTCAGCCCGTCGAATTCTAGCAGAAAACCGACGCACTTTTTAGGGTCGTGGTTTTTGTTCTCCGCCCGGACCGCTGTAATTTTCACCCCATTGCGCTCAAACGTTTGATGGACGCCGCCTTCAAGCGCCTCCTCATTGGTGACGACAAAACAATCCGGCTTTTGGGTTACCTTCCCGACCACATTGTGGTCGTAATGCTGATGGGTCACCAGAAGAAAATCCGCCGGCTTATCGTATCCCTCGCCGACGTAGGGGTCGACATAGATCACCTGTCCTTCTGCGGTTGTAAAGCGAAGGCTCGCGTGTCCCTGATAAAAAAACTTCGATTTTCCTGACATACTCGTCCGCTCCTTTGCCGGTTTCTTGTCCTCCCGGGATTTGGGATGTACAACTAAAATTATAGCAAATAACAGAAAAAAAGGGAAGGCGCGGAAGCCAATCATTGCCGCGCCTTTGTCATCTCTTTTCCTAAATCCTTGTGCGCTTTCGCATCGCCATCGTCGATTGCGAAATCAATCTGGCCGGAGGAAACGTCCGCCCCCGCGGCCAGCACCCATACGCGGTCGCCGACCCGGAAGCGCCGGCTCCCATCCGGCAGCGAAAACTGCATCTTGCCGTCGTAGTCGTATCCCCCGCCCGGGAGGTCCGCCGCCCGGACAAGCCCCTCCACCGTGTTGTCGAGCTCCACATAGATCCCATGAGGCTGCGCCGAGGTGATAACGCCTTCAAACCGTTCTCCCAGATGCTTTTTCATATATTCCGCCTTATAACAGTCCTCGCAGTCCCGTTCCACCGTCATCGCCCTGAGCTCGGCTTCGCTCGAATGGGCGCCCGCGGACTTGACGAACTTTGCAAAGCGTCTTTTCAACTGATCCCGCGATTCACCCGCCGCCATCGCGGAGAGGATCCGGTGAATCGCAAGGTCTGGGTACCGCCGGATGGGCGAGGTAAAGTGCGCGTAGTCTTTCAGCGCAAGCCCATAATGGCCGACGTTTTCCTCTTGATACTTTGCTTTTGCCATCGAACGGAGCATGGCGTTGTTGACCGCCAGCTCAAACGGCGTGCCCCTGGCGTAATCGAGGATTTTATTGAGCGCCCCCGACGGCGCCCCGGGCTTAACCGCCGAATAAGGCAGCCCGGCCGCCGCCAAAAGTTCGCGGAGCGTTTCCAGCTTTTCCCCGGCGGGCGGTTCATGCACCCGGTAAACGAACGGGATCTCCGCCTTCATCGCAAGGGCCGCGGCCGCCTCGTTTGCCGCAAGCATGAATTCTTCAATCATCTCTTCCGCCCGCCCGCGGGTCCTCGGGATTACATTTTCGGCGCTGCCGTCTTCACCGATCAGGATTTTCGATTCGGTAGACGCAAGATTCATCGCCCCCCGCGCGAACCGCCGCTTTTTGAGGATCTCCGCAAGTTCCCCCATCCTCGATATCTCATCGGCCAGGCCGGCGTATTTTGCGAGCAGTTCCGGATCCGAATCCCCTTCAAGGATCCGGTTCACCTCGCTGTAAACGCCCTTGACGCGCGAGCGAATGACGCTTTTGCGAAACTCATATCCCGTGATTTTGCCGTCCGCGTCCAGCTCCAGCAGCGCCGAGAACGCGAGCCGGTCCTCACAGGGGTTGAGCGAACAGATCCCGTTCGAGAGGGCGGCCGGCAGCATCGGGATCACCGAGTCCGCGAAATACACCGAAGTCCCGCGCGAAAACGCCTCCCGGTCGATCGCCGACTGTTCCCGAACATAATAGCTTACGTCCGCGATGTGCACCCCGAGCGCCCAACCATTCCCGTTCTTTTCCACCGAAACCGCGTCGTCGATATCTTTGGTGTCCGCGCCGTCAATGGTAAAGATCGGCGCGCCTCTGAGATCGAGCCTCCCCTCCAGCTCAGCGGGCCTGATCCCGCGGCCGGCGATCTTTTCCGCCTGCGCCGCCACCTCGGCCGGGAACCCGCGCGAGATGCCGTTGGCGGAGAGGATCGCTTCACAGCAGTTCTTCGCTAAACCGCTGTCCCCCATCCGCTCCACCAGCACGGCGCGGTGGTCAAAGTGGCTTTCGCCGCGGCGTTCCAGCCGCGCCACAACCTTATCCCCTTCCTTTACGGTCTTCGCGTCGCTCCGCGAGATCGGAAGGCCGAACCGTACGCCGGCGTCTGGCAGGACCTCAAAGCCCTTCTTTCCCCTCACGATTTCCCCGCTCATCAGTTGGTCGTTTTCCTCAAGCACCGCGAGGACCCGACCCTCATCGAGCGGCTTTTCCCGGCATTTCCGCACCTTGACCAGCACCCGGTCCCCCGGCATCGCGCCGAGAAGATCGCGCCCCGTCACAAAGACGTCGCTCTCCGCGTCGTCCGGCCGCACAAAGCCGAAGGTTTCCCGCACTTTGACGACCTTTGCGGGAACTGCGCCCAGCGCGTGAGCGAGGGTATACTTTGATCCTTGTTCAACCAGGGTTCCCTCAGCTTTCAGCTGCCGGAGCAGTTTCTGATATGCCGCAAGCTCCGTTTCCCGGATCCCCGCTTTTTTGCGCAGATCCCCCGCGGCAATCGGCCGTTTCCCCTGGCGCCGCAAGACGAGCAATATGCGTTGTCTCATTGTTTTTGCCATCGTTGATTTCCTTTCGTTTGTCCATTCAACTTGTCTTGTCATCTTTAGTGTGCCCCGGCTTTGTTTGCCGCCGGCATGCGTCCTGTAAATTCTTTGAAAAACGGGCGCTGCTCATCCGGCTTCGCGTCTGATCATTTTCAAACAGCCGCTTTACAGAATAGAAAAGGTCCCGCGCCTGGCAGGACCTTTCTCACGTTTAACCATTTTACAAGAATTTTTCGACAGCCAGAACAACACAGGTCAGGAGAAACAGAGCGCCGCCGCCGATTTTGCTTGCTCTGGCAAGCATCGCCTCTTTTGTCTGGCCTCTGTTCTTATCGAAATAGGAGCCGGTCTCGCCGCTGATTGTTCCAAGCCCACCCTTGGTTTCCTGCATCGCGACTACAACAATAATCAGCGCGCAGACGGCAAGCAAAAGCACCCCGCTGATAATTTCAATAATCCCCATCTTCTTTGATGACCTCCGTAATATTACATTATAACAAAATTATCATATCATATCGCCCTGTCAAATGCAACCGTTTTTTTGTTTATGCGCCGCGCATAAGGGCGCCGCCCCCGAGCCAAACTAATGAACGGCCGTGAAGGGACGCTTGCGTTTGCTTGCCCTTCACTGGCTTTCAAAACGGGCCATCCGGCGCCATTTGCGCCGGGGCCCGTTTTTATGCCTTTTATTGCAATCCGATTGCACTGCAATAAGTGCCGGGAATCACTATAGAGACTTCAATCACCATTTTTATAATAAAGTTAGGGGGTGATTGTATGCCAATCAGTTTTGGGCCGCTTCGGGAACATATGAAGAAAAACAAAGTATCCTATTACTTCCTCGCAAACCAGGGGATCGACAACCGCACCATCGACCGGCTTCGGCACGACAAAGCGATCACAACCACTACGCTCAACAAGCTGTGCTCTATTTTGAACTGCCAGCCAGGCGAACTCATCCGCTATGATCCCGATCCGGAGCCGGATGCCGAATCAGGATGCCGAAAACAAGGGACGCTATGAAAGCGTCCCTTTCGTTTTAGTCGAGAAGGGAGGTCTGCTCCATCACATCTTCCGGCTTTGGGAGAAAGCCCGCGGACGGCAGGCTTCTCGGACGATAGCGGTGCGCGTTCTTCAGCATCCCTTCCTCAAACGGCCGAAGGCCGTCGATCTTCGCCGGCCCCTTCAGGCTCATCACTGCGACGCCGATCGTATCCCGCACCGTTTTCGCAGTGAGAAGCGCCGTATCGGCGATGAGCATCCGTCCGTTTGTGGCAGTGACCAGCACCGGCCCATCCCCCTGCATCAATAAAATCGCCGCAAGAGGCGCCTTCAAGCTGTAAGCGCCTGTCAGCTTTTTTCTCCTCGTTTTGGTCTCATAGGAGGAAAGCTCTACTTTCGCGATTTTTCCATTTTCAAACGCAAACAGCAGGTACCCGCGGTAATCCCGGGTCACCGCCATATAGACGGCGTTTTCCCCCTCGTCCATGCCGAGCTTCGCCGGGATATAATCTCCGAGCACGCTCGCCTTTGTATCCTCAAAATCCGCCGCACGCGCCTTATAAACCTGGCCGCGGTCGGTGAAAAACAGCAGATGCGCCGCGTTGGTGGATTCCACCGTCTGGGCGATCTGGTCCCCTTCTTTGAGCTTGTGCTCCGAACTCATGCGGTAGCTCTGCGGCGTAATCTTTTTGAAATACCCTTCCCGCGTGAAGAACAGGTTGACCGGGTAGTCCGGGAGCTCCTCGGCCTCCACCGCTTCATCTTCCTCTTCCGGGATGATGATCGCCGTTTTCCGCGGCTGGCCGTATTTTTTGATCACCGCTTTGAGCTCCCGGGTGATGATCGCGCGGACTTTTTTGACGTCCCTGAGGGTTTCCTCCATCTCGGCGATTTCGCCGGCCAGCGAATCGATCTCTTCGGTGCGCTTTAAGATATACTCGCGGTTCAGATGGCGCAGCCGGATCTCCGCAACGTACTCCGCCTGAATTTCATCGATTCCAAAACCGATCATAAGGTTCGGGACCACTTCCCGCTCCTCTTCGGTCTCCCGGACGATTTTCACAGCCTTATCGATGTCCAACAGGATCTTACGAAGGCCAAGCAGCAGATGCAGCTTTTCCTTTTTCTTCTTAAGGTCAAAATAAACCCGGCGCCGGACGCAGCCCTCGCGGAACGCCGTCCATTCGTTCAAAAGCTCCCGCACGCCGAGGACCTTCGGCATCGCGCCGATCAGGACGTTAAAGTTGCAGGCAAACCGGTCCTCCAGCGGCGTCATTTTAAAAAGCCGCTTCATCAGTTTGTCCGGGTCGGCCCCGCGCTTTAAATCCAGCGTGATTTTCAGCCCGCTCAGATCGGTCTCATCCCGCACGTCCGCAAGTTCGCGGATCTTGCCGCCCTTGACCAGCTCGACGATCTTGTCGATGATCGCCTCAACCGTCGTCGAAGGCGGAATCTGCGTGATCTCGATACAGCCGTTTTCCTTGTCATACCGATAGACGCTCCGGATCCTAAACCCGCCCACGCCGGTCTCGTAGATCTTGTTCAGTTCCGCCGCGTCATAGAGAAGCTCCCCCCCGAGCGGGAAATCCGGCGCGCGAAGGGTATCTGAAATCACATGGTCCGGGTTTTTCATCAGCGCGATCGCCGTTTCGCAGACCTCTTCCAGGTTAAACGGGCAGATCTGGCTCGCCATGCCGACAGCAATGCCGACGTTCGAGTTGACCAGCACCGACGGAAACGTCACCGGCAGCAGCGCCGGCTCCTTCATGGTGTTGTCGTAGTTGTCGACCATGTCGACGGTGTCCTTGTCGATGTCTGCGAAGAGTTCCTGGCAGATCGCGGTGAGCTTCACTTCGGTATACCGGGACGCCGCAAACGCCATATCCCGCGAATAGGCCTTGCCGAAGTTGCCCTTGGAATCGACATAAGGGTGCAGCAGCGCCTCGTTCCCCTTCGCCAGCCGGACCAGCGTCGCATAAATCGCCTGGTCGCCATGAGGGTTGAGCCGCATCGTCTGCCCGACCACGTTTGCCGATTTGGTCCGCGGCCCGGACAAAAGGCCCATCTTGTACATGGTGTAGAGAATCTTCCTGTGCGCGGGCTTAAAGCCGTCGATCTCGGGAATTGCCCGGGAAACGATGACGCTCATCGCGTAGGGCATATAGTTTTTTTCAATCGTCTCGGTGATCGGCTGCTCAATGACAACGCCCGCGTTTTCAATATAGGCGTTCTGCGGATTCGCATATTGCTTTTCGGGTTCTTTTTTCTTCTTTGGGGCCATTTGTCCGTTCCTTCCTCTCCCGCCCCGGCCCGCTAAGGGAACCGGGACAGGCTGTTATTCCGCCGGCAATCCGTCAGGAAACATCCGCCTCGTCGAGATAGAGATAACCGTTCTGCGCGATAAAATCCTTTCGTCCCGCGAGGTTGTCCCCGAGCATCAGCTCAAACATCTCGGACGTCTTCTCCGCGTCCGCGGGGTTGACCTTGATCAGCCGCCGGGTCACCGGGTTCATCGTCGTCAGCCACATCATCTCGGGTTCGTTCTCGCCGAGCCCCTTGGAGCGCTGAAGCGTGTATTTCTGCCCCTCGAGTTCTTCGAGGATTTTCGCCTTCTCCCCATCGGAATAGGCGAAATAGGTCTTGTCCTTCGACGTGATCTCATAGAGCGGGGACTCCGCTATATAGACATACCCCTGTTCAATCAGCTGCGGGGTCAGGCGGTAGAGCATGGTCAGGATGAGCGTCCGAATCTGGAATCCGTCCACATCGGCGTCGGTGCAGATGACGATTTTGTTCCACCGAAGGTTCGCAAGGTCAAAGCTCGCGAGATCCTTGTTCGCCTTCGATTTCACCTCCACGCCGCAGCCCAGGACCTTGAGCAGGTCGGTGATGATCTCGTTTTTGAAAATCTTGTCGTATTCCGCCTTGAGGCAGTTTAAAATCTTCCCGCGGACCGGCATAATCGCCTGGAACTCGCTGTCCCGGCCGAGCTTGACCGAGCCGAGCGCCGAATCGCCCTCGACAATATAGATTTCGCGCCGGCCGATGTCCTTTGACCGGCAGTCGACGAATTTCTGCACCCGGTTGGACAGGTCAATCGTCCCGGCCAGCTTTTTCTTGATGTTGATCCTCGTCTTTTCGGCGCTTTCGCGGCTGCGTTTATTAATCAGGACCTGCTCCGCGATTTTCTGCGCGTCGTCGGGATTCTCGATAAAATAGACCTCGAGCTGATGCTTTAAAAACTCGGTCATCGCCTCATAGATAAACCGGTTGTTGATCGCCTTCTTGGTCTGGTTCTCATAGGAGGTCTGGGTTGAAAACGAAGAGGACACCAGCATCAGGCAGGCTTCCACATCCTGAAAGGTTATTTTGCTTTCATCTTTGAGGTATTTTCCGCCGCTCTTTAAATAGCTGTCGATCTGCGCGACCGTCGCGACCCGGACCGCCTTTTCGGGCGAGCCTCCATGCTCCAGAAAGCTCGAGTTATGGTAATATTCGCATAAATGCTTTTCGTTGGAAAAGCAAAGCGCAACCGAAAACTTGACCCGGTACTCGGGCTTGTCCTCCCGGTCGCGGCCCCTGCGCTCCGCCTGCCAGAACTGGACCGGCGTGATGGCCTGATCCCCCGCGAGTTCCGCCAGATAGTCGACGATGCCGTTCTGATAAAAGAACGTCTCCTCTTCAAACGCCTTCCCGGCCTGATTGCGCAGGACCAGGGTGACGCCGGGGTTGACCACCGACTGCCTTCGAAGCGTCTCGCGGTAATACTCGAGCGGGATCGCGATGTCCGTGAACACCTCAAGGTCCGGCCGCCAGCGGATTTTGGTGCCGGTCTGCCTGCGCTTTGCCGGCTCTTTCTGCAGACCCCCAACGTTTTCTCCGTGTTCGAACCGAAGCGTATGCCGAAAGCCGTCGCGGAAAATTTCAACATCCATGAATTCGGCGGAATACTGCGTGGAACAGAGGCCCAGGCCGTTGAGCCCAAGTGAAAACTCATAGCTGCCGTCGCCGGAATCGTTATACTTTCCGCCCGCATATAGCTCGCAGAACACCAGCTCCCAGTTGTACCGCTCTTCCCGCTTGTTGTAATCGACCGGGATCCCACGTCCAAAATCCTCGACTTCAATCGAATGATCCTCGTACCGCGTCACGACGACCCGGTTTCCATAACCTTCCCGGGCTTCGTCTATCGAGTTGGAGATGATCTCGAAGACCGCGTGCTCACAGCCCTCAAGCCCGTCCGAGCCAAAAATAACGGCCGGGCGCTTTCGGACGCGCTCCGCGCCCTTGAGGGAAGTGATGCTCTCGTTTGTATATCCTTTTGGAGAAGCTTTGCTCATGTCGGCCTCCGTTTGTATTGATACAGATAATTCTGGGCTGAAATTTACCAAATATTGTGCCGAAACTTATTTTACCCGCAAGATTCTGTGTTTGTCAAGCGAAGCGTTGTCCTTCTTTCCCGTCGTACGCCGTCGGGTTTTGCCGCTCGTCCCCGCTTTCGTTTCTTATCCTGTACCGAAACCCGCGCTTCATTCGGCCGTCCGTTAGAAGCCTGTGCCCCGACAAAGCGGAAAGGCGGGTTTCCCCGCCTTTCCGCTTTTCATATTCAGCTTTCTTTTTCGTTATTCTCCTGCGCGGGGGTTTCAGAACCTTCTTTGGAAACGGCCCCTGCGCCATCTGCGTTCCCCGATTGATCGGACGGCGCCGCCCCGCCCGCCGGATCGGATTTCTGGAGCGTCATCCGCTTCGGCGCGAGTTTCCCGGCCGTCATCAGGCTTTCGAAATCGTCCGCTTCGATTTTTTCGCTGACAATCAGTTGTTCTGCCACCAATATGAGTTGATCCATATGCTCGGTGAGGATCCGTCTCGCCTCGGCATAGCCCGCTTCGACCAAATCGCGGATCTCCTCGTCAATCTCGGTCGCCACCGTTTCAGAGTAGTTGCGGGTCTGGTTGAGGTCGCGCCCGAGGAAGATCTCCCCTTCGTCCTTGCCGTAAACGATCGGGCCGAGCTTCTCGCTGAAGCCGTACTTGGTCACCATCGACCGGGCAATGTTGGTCGCGCGCTCGATGTCGTTCGAGGCGCCGGTCGAGATGTCGTCGAGCACCAGCGATTCCGCCACCCGCCCGCCGAGGAGGGTCACGATGTTCTCCTTCATTTCGGTGCGGGTCTTATAATTCCGGTCCTCGGTCGGGAGGCTCATGGTGTAACCGCCCGCCATGCCGCGCGGGATGATCGAAACTTGATGGACCTTATCCATCGTCGACATATAAAAGGTGCAGACCGCGTGCCCCGCCTCGTGATAGGCGGTCAGCTTTTTGTCCTTTCCGGTGATCAGACGGGATTTCTTTTCCGGACCCGCAATGACCTTGATGGTCGCCTCCTGAACGGTGTCCATCGTGATCGCCTTGAGATTCCGGCGCGCCGCAAGGAGCGCCGCCTCGTTCATGATGTTTTCGAGATCCGCCCCGGTAAAGCCCGCCGTCGTGTTGGCAATCACCTTGAGGTCGACGTCCGGTGCAAGGGGCTTATTCTTGCAGTGAACTTTGAGGATTTCCTCGCGGCCCTTAATGTCCGGATAGCCGACGATCACCTGCCGGTCGAACCGGCCGGGGCGCAGCAGCGCCGGGTCGAGGATGTCGCGCCGGTTGGTCGCCGCGATGATGATGACGCCGGTGTTCGAGCCAAATCCGTCCATCTCAACCAGCAGTTGATTGAGGGTCTGTTCGCGCTCGTCATGACCGCCGCCAAGCCCCGCGCCTCTGTGCCGGCCGACCGCATCGATTTCGTCGATGAAGATGATCGAGGGCGAGTTCTTTTTCGCCTGCTCAAACAGGTCCCGGACCCTGGACGCGCCGACGCCGACAAACATCTCGACAAAGTCGGAGCCGGAGATCGAAAAGAACGGAACGCCCGCTTCTCCCGCAACCGCGCGCGCAAGCAGGGTCTTTCCGGTTCCGGGAGGGCCGACCAGCAGAAGCCCCTTCGGGATTCTCGCGCCGAGAAGGTTAAACTTGCCCGGATTTTTGAGGAATTCCACAATCTCAACCAGTTCGGCCTTTTCCTCATCCGCGCCCGCCACGTCGGCAAAGGTCACCTTCCGTCCCTGGTCGGGCGTCCGGGGCTTCGCCTTTCCAAATCCGGTGATGTTCCCGCCGCCGCGGCTCTGCCGCATCGTGAAGTAAAACAGCGCGCACATCGCCACGATCAGAAGGATGCTCGGCAGCATGCTGACCCAGCCGGGAAGCGTCTGCGCCGGCTTGACTTCATAGGGGATCGCCGACTCCGGGTGTTCGGTGTTGTAGGGGTCTACAATGGTAATCTGCACCTGATTGAGGAACAGATTGATGTCCGGCAGCCGGTAGACGATAGCCTGGTCCTCGCCTTTCAGCTTAAAGGTCAGGTCGCCGCTTCCGAGGTCGAGCGTATACTCCGCGATCTTCTGCTCGTTGAAAAAGCCGATGATTTCGGAATACTTGTAGGGACTTGTCTTTTTCGTAAAAGAGAAGGTGGAACTCGCGATCAGAAGCAGTGCAACCAGCACGAGGACATAAATCATAATCCCCCTGTTGCTGCTCTTGTTGTTATTCAATTCGGCATCACTCCTGTCATTTACTTTTTGGTATATGCGTCGGGTTTGAGCACCCCGACAAACGGAAGATTCCTATATTTTTCATCAAAGTCGAGGCCGTAGCCAACGACAAATTCGTCCGGGACCGAAAAACATTTATAGTCCGCCAAGAGGTTTACCCGGCGGCGTTCCGGTTTATCCAGGAGGGTTGCAATCCGAATGCTTCCCGCCCCTTTTGCGGAAAGATGTTCCATCAAATAGGACAGCGTCAGGCCGGAGTCGAGGATATCCTCCACCAGCAGGATGTCAACCCCAGCCACCGGCTCGTTGAGGTCTTTGATGATCCGCACAATGCCCGAGGTCTTGGTCCCGCACCCATAGCTCGAAACCGACATGAAGTCGATCGAAACCGGGATATCGATCGCCCGCATCAGATCCGCCATAAAGACAACCGATCCTTTGAGCACGCTGACCAGCATCAAATTCTTCCCACGGTAGTCTTCGGAAATCTGTTTCCCAATTTCGCGGACCTTTTGCTGAATTTCCTCTTTTGAGATCAGTACGCGTTCGATATCTTCCAACATACTATAATCCCCCATGCAGCCCTTTTATGTGCCGTCTGATTCGTTATTTTCCCCCGATGGGAAAATATCCCCCGCCTTTTCATCGCCCATCCGGAACAGGACGAAACGTTCGGTCCTCCCATCGGCCGCCGCTCCCATTGAAACGCCGCAGCGTTCGATCCAGACGATATCTTCCCCCGCGCAGGCAAGGACAAGCCCGGGGCGGTCGGCAGGCGGGATTTTCCGTTCGTTGAAAAGCTTTTTCAGGCTCTTTCCACCGCCGCCGCGCGCAGGATGGAACCGGTCGCCGTCCCGTTTTGCACGCAGAATAACAATCTTTGTTATTTTATCATAATCGGCCAAATTAGTTAAGTCTAAACTGTTACATTTTCGGGTTTTTTTTAATTCCTCCCGCGTAAAAACGGAAATTGTCAGCGTTTTTCCGTTGGATAACGAAAACAGCGCCCGCTTTCCGGGTTCCGGAAGTTCGGCGGCCCGCTCGTCAGCCGGCGCAGCAGCCCCCTTATCGGGCGGCGCCTGATGGAGGGTCAGATACCCGCCGCGCGCCGATGCAAACCTTCCGCCCTCGATTTCAACGCTGCCGCTGCCGCTTTTGACCAGATTCAAAACAAGCTCCAGCCGTTTCGCATCATAAGAAAGCCCCGCCTCCAGCAGCCAGGCGCGCAGCGCGCGCAGCAAAACCGCCCGATGGAGCGGACGAAGCCTGTCGATTCGCAGTCCGGACAGCTCCTTGGCGCCGGACAGCGCCGCCTCTGCCAGACCACAGAGGCAGTCCTCATCCTCGGAAAAACTTTTGGCCTCCCGCGCGAAAACCGATTCCAGCGATGGGTTCAGGCTTATCAGCGCCGGAACCGCCTGATGCCGGATGCGGTTGCGCCCGCAGCCATCTTCAAGATTCGTCGAGTCCACGACATAGCCCAGCCCGCGCTGTGCCAGATGGGATTCTATCTCCCCGCGCGTGCAGGTGATCAGCGGGCGGATGATCTCGTCCCGCACCGGCGGGATTCCACAGAGCCCTTTGAGGCCAGTTCCCCGCGCGAGATTCAAAAGCGCCGTCTCCAGGCTGTCGGAAAGGGTGTGCGCGAGCGCTATTTTCAGGCCCCCGCCGTCCCCCGCCGGATCGCCGGCATGCTCCCGCGCCGCCTGACGGAGCGCGGTATACCGCAGCTCCCGCGCCGCAAGTTCAACGGAAAGCCCAGTCCCCCTGGCAAAAGCCGCGACATCAACGCTTTTGACGATCAGCGCAACGCCGAGCGACCGGCAAAGCTCCCGCACAAACGCTTCGTCGCGGTCGCTCTCCTCCCCGCGGAGCCGGTGATTTACATGGCAGGCGTACAGCCGGAACCCGAGCCCTTCCCGGGCCGACGCCAGGAAATCCAAAAGGGCAACCGAATCCGCCCCGCCGGAAACCCCGGCGGTAATCCTGTCGCCCCAGGATATCATTCGATTCTGTGAGATCGCGCAAAGCGCCTTATCCCTCATGACGCGACAGCTCCACATTGCGGAATTTGGTGTACTGCCCGTCCCAGCCAAGCGGAACCGTCGCCGTCTCCCCGTGGCGGTTTTTCGCGATGATGCATTCGGCAAGGCTTTGGTCCCCCTCCTCGCCCTCGTTCTGGTAATAGGCGTCGCGGTACAGGAACAGAACCGCGTCCGCGTCCTGTTCGATCGAACCCGATTCGCGCAGGTCCGAGAGCAGCGGCCGCTTGTCGGAGCGGGATTCCGGTCCGCGGGAGAGCTGCGAAAGGACGATCACCGGGATGTCGAATTCCTTCGCCATGATTTTCAGCGAACGGGTGATCTCGCTGACCTCCTGCACGCGGTTTTCGCTGCGCTTACCGCCCGACTGCATCAACTGGAGGTAGTCGATACAGACCAGCGAGACGTCTTTAAGCCGGCGGAGCTTCGCCTTCATCTCGCCGATGGTGATGCCCGGCGTGTCGTCGAGGTAGAGCGGCAGCTTCGAGAGCATCTGGCTCGACACCGCAAGCCGCACCCAGTCCTCGGAATCAAGGGAACCGGTCTTGAGCCGGCCGCTCGCAACAAAAGCCTCGGAAGAAAGGACCCGCATTGCGAGCTGTTCCTTGCTCATCTCAAGCGAGAAAAACGCCACCTTTTTCCCGAGCTTTGCGACGTTGAGCGCGATGTTCAGCACGAACGAGGTCTTGCCCATGCCGGGGCGGGCGGCGATGAACAATAGGTCCGAACGGTTGAGCCCGGTCAGTTTTTCATCCAGCCCCGTGAACCCGGTTGGGACCCCGAGATAATCTTCGCGGTCCTTGCCGCCGAGCCGCTGAAGCGTATCATAGGTGGAGAGGATGACCTCGTCCAGCCGCACCAACCCCGAGGAGTCCTTACCCTTGCGGATGTCGTAGATTTTCTGCTCCGCCATTTCCATCAGGGCGTTCGGGTCGCCGGCCCCTTCGCGCGCAGCGGTAATAATCTCCGCAAAGGTGCTGATCAGGCTGCGAAGGTAATATTTCTCCTTGACGATTTTGGCGTACGCCTCAACATTGACTGTGGTCGGAACGATCTGAACCAGCTGCGTCAGATAGATTTTCGCGTCCTGTTCGGTCGGGAAAATGTTTTCCTGTTTCGCCTGATCGAGGACCGTGATGAAATCAATCGCCTCGCCGCCGACAAACATCCGCATGACGATCGAAAATAGCATCTGGTGCTGCTGGCGGTAAAAGCTCTCCGGAATCAGGTGCTGGAGGACCACCGGAATACAGCCCGAGTCAATCAGGACCGCGCCGAGAACCGACTGCTCCGCCTCCAGATTATAAGGAAGCTCCTTCGGGAAATCGCTTCCCGAAAAATCCAGCGCATATAATTCCGCCATTTTTGTTCCCCCCGCGGTTTCATTTGTACCGTTTATCATAGCAGAAAAACCGGCCCCGCGCAATGCGCCGGACCGGTTATAACCGTCTGTTAGGCTTCGGAAACCTTGATCATCACCTTCGCCGCAACGCCCGGATAGAGCTTCACCGTAACCTCGTAGTCGCCGACGGTTTTGATGTCCTTGTCCATCACGATTTTTTTCCTGTCAACTTCCGATCCAATCTGCGCGGTCATCGCCTCCGCAACCTCTTTGGCTGTGACAGAGCCGAACAGCCGCCCCGCGCTGCCGCCCTTCGCCTTCACTTCCACTTTGCAGGCTTCCAGCTTCGCCTTCTGCTCAAGCGCCGCCGCCCTTTCAAGTTCCTCGTGGCGCTCTGCGGACGCACGCTTCGCGTTGAGTTCGTTGACCGTCTGCGCCGTGGCAGGTACGGCGAGCTTTCTCGGGAACAAAAAGTTTCGCGCATAACCGTCGGAAACCTCAATCATCTCGCCTTTTTTTCCGGTCCCCTTGATATCCGCGTTTAAAATGACCTTCATTGGAACTCCTCCTTTTCTTCGACCTTTTATTGCGCCGGTTTCGGCTTTTTGTCTATATTGTTTTCATAGTATTCGTCAATCGCCAGCAGCAGCATCTGCCGCGCGTCTTCAAGCGTCACATTGGAAAGCTGCGTCGCCGCCATCGTTTGATGGCCGCCCCCCTTGAGCTTCTCCATTATGACCTGAACATTGATCTTGCCCATCGAGCGCGCCGAAATGGATACTCCCCCGTCGTAGTCGTAGAGGACGAACGAAGCGTCCACGTCGTTGATGGTAAGAAGTTCATCCGCCGCCTGCGGCGCTACCAATTTAATGTCTTCTGAGGGCGCGTTGCTGGTCGAAATCGCGCACCTCCGGTAAATTTCAGCCGAGGAAACCACCCTGGACCGCTGCTGGTAAGATTCCATCGACGACGCAAACAGCTTTCGCACTTCGACCGTGTCCGCGCCCTGCCGGCGCAGATACGCGGCGGCTTCAAAGGTTCTCACGCCCGTTTTAATCACAAAATTCTTGGTGTCGAGCATGATCCCGGCGAGCAGCGCCTCCGCCTCCAGGCGCGAAATCCGCGTCCGGTCGCCAAAATACTGCACCAGCTCGGTCACCATCTCAGAAGCCGAAGAGGCGTAAGGCTCGTGATAGAAGATCACGGCGTTGTCGATATATCCGACCATCCGCCGGTGGTGGTCGATCACCACAACGGTCTTGCAGGCCCGGTACAGCTCTGACGATTCGACCACATGTTCAATATGCGTGTCGGTAATGATCAGCAGCGTCTGCGCCGTCACCCGCTCTATCGCCTCGTCGGGATCCAGGAAGCTCCCCTCATACCCGTTCTGCTCCAACCGCTCGATCAGCGGTACGACCAGGTTCCTTTTCCGGTCGATGGCCACAAAGGCAGACTTTCCCATTGTCCGAACTGCGCCGAGCAGCCCGACCGCCGAACCGAGGGAATCGAGATCCGCAAATTTGTGCCCCATGATGATCACGTTGGACGAGGTTTCAATCAGCTCTTTGAGCGCCGTCGCAACGATTCTGGTCTTCACCTTGGTCCGCTTTTCAACGCCCTTTGACACGCCGCCGTAAAAGTCATAGCCGCCTTCGGTTTTCACCGCGGCCTGATCGCCGCCGCGCCCAAGCGACATATCAAGCGCCTGCCGCGCCCACTGATCCCCCTCCGCGAAGCTGGGAATATTGCGCGCCACCCCAATCGACAGCGTAACCGGGAGCTTGTCGGGTCCGGTCAGCCCGCGGACATGATCGAGAACCTCAAACCGCTTCTCGATAATCTCTTTCATATAGCGCTCTTCCAAAATCGCGACAAACTTATCCCTGTCGGTTTTGACGACCACGCCGTTGCCTGCGCCGATAAAGTTCTCGATACAGTATTCAATTTGCGAAAGAAGCTGCGAGCGCTCGTTTTCCTTCGCGTTCTGTAAAAGATCGTCATAGCTGTCGATCATGATCACCATGACCGCCGGACGGCTCAGCAGATATTCGCGCGCGTCGCGCTTGAGGTCGGTGTCGTCGATCAGATAAAACGCCGTGATGTCGGCGCCGTCCCGCTGCGACTTCACGGAATACGCCGTGTACTCACGGTTACCGAACGAAAAGCTGTGGACGCAGCCCTCGCCGCCGGGTTCAAAACTTTTGATCAGCCTGCGGACCGGCTCCCCATAAAGCTTTTCTTTTCCAAGAACATGACGCTCAAATTGGCCGTTATACCATACGATCTCGTCAGACGGGCGGCTGGCCACCACAACCGGCAGCGGAAAATCCCTGAGCGTCTGGTCCTGCATCGCGCCGATGGCGGCGCCAAGCTGGCCGACAAAACGGTCGACCTCGCGCTCCGCCCGCCAGATGGTGAACAACAGGAAAATCAAAGCCGTTCCGCAAACTGCGGCGGCTATGTAAAACAGCTCCAAATCATAGAAAAAAGTAAGACCCGTGACGGTGACCGTCGCAAAGAGCATGACAAAAACAGCTGGTTTGAATAAAGAGGCCTTATCCTTCATCATTACCTCCGTAACTGCCGTTCCGGCATGAGATCAAATGACGGCACGGTCGAAATCCCCCTGCCGCCGGCAGAATCGGTTTGTGTGAGAGGGTCCATCTCCCGGCGCCGCCGGAGGCGCCGAAGGGCGCATCGTCGTTTCCACTGCGGTCATGTGCCATATCAGAAAACCGCATCAGCGGTTTCCCCGCCGCGTAAGCGGCGTACAAATCGTCTCAAGGCGTTCGGGTTCTGGTGTCGCAAGCGCGGCGCCTGCCCGCCAAAGGCGGGGCGGATCGGGCCTTGGCCCAATTTCTGCGGTTATTGCATCATATCAGCGGGCCGCAAAGCGGTTCGCCCGCTGCATCCGCAGCGGGGCCCGGCCGCGGCCGGGCGGATGTGATGCAGCAAGCGCAGCGCGCGGCGTCCGCCGCGCAGGCCCCGCCAAAGGCGGGGCGGATTGGGCCTTGGCCTGATTTCTGCGGTTATTATATCATAATGGCCCGCCTTGTAAAGCCTCCGGCCGGGAAAACAATGAGAATTTTACGGGGCGCAAAACCGCGCGGACGCCTGTGCATGGTGCATCGGCATTTTCCGCGCGGCCTTACAGTTGTTTAAACTTCCTGGATAATCGGCAGAATCATCGGCCGGCGCTTGGTTTTCTGGAACAGGTAACCTCCGAGCTGGTCCTTCATCGCCTGCTTGAGGTTGGCCCACTCCCGGTTTCCGGAATCCGCCGCCCCGCTGAGCGCCTGACGGCAGACCGCCTTCGCCCCGGCGAGCAGCTCTTCCGATTCCCGCACATAGACAAACCCGCGCGATACGACGTCCGGCCCCGCAAGGACCTGACCGGTCTTGCTGTCAATGGTCGCGACCGCAATGATCAGCCCGTCCTCCGCGAGGAGCCTGCGGTCCCGGAGGACGATGCTGCCCACGTCGCCGACGCCGCTTCCGTCCACCATGACATAACCGGAGGGAACGGTCGAAACCGCCTTGATGCCGTCGGGCGAAACTTCAATCACACGCCCGATTTCCGAAACCACGATGTTGTCGGCCGGGATCCCCATGCTGATTCCGATCTCGCGGTTCTTCATCAGATGCTTGTATTCGCCGTGAACCGGAATGAAGAATTTGGGCTTGGTCAGGCCGATAATCGTCTTGATCTCCTCGCGGCAGGCATGCCCCGACACATGGATGCCGAGCGTGTTCTCATACGCCACATCTGCCCCGAGCTTCATCAGGTCGTTGATCACCTTGCCGACCAGTTTTTCGTTTCCGGGGATCGGGCTGGCCGAGATGATGATATAGTCGTTGGGCGTAATCGAAATCTTTCGATGGTCGCCCCGCGCCATCCGGGTCAGCGCGCTCATCGGCTCGCCCTGGCTGCCGGTTGTGATGATCACAACCTGGCTGTCCAGAAGGCCGCGCATCGCGTCAAGCTCGACCAGCGTCCCCTTCGGGATGTTGAGATAGCCGAGTTCCGCCGCCTTTGCCGTGACGTTTTCCATGCTGCGGCCCGAGACGATCACCTTCCGGCCATAGCGCACCGCCGCGTCGATCACCTGCTGGATGCGGTGGACATTGGAGGAAAAGGTCGCGAGAAGGATGCGCTTCCCCTCCGCCTTGCGGAACAGCATCTCAAACGAATTGCCGACCGCCCGCTCGCTCGGGGTCATGCCCGGGCGCTCGGCGTTGGTGGAATCGCTCATCAGCGCGAGAACCCCGTGGCTTCCCAGCTCGCCGAACCGGGCGAGGTTGATCATATCCCCATCGATCGGAGTATAGTCGATTTTAAAGTCCCCCGTGTGCACCAGGACGCCGGCGGGTGTAAAGACGGCGAGGCCGCAGGCGTCGGGAATTGAGTGGTTGACGTTGATGAATTCAACCTTCATGCAGCCCATTTTCACAGTGTCGCCGGGTTTGACGACATTGAGCCGCGCCTTGCCGAGAAGGCCGTGTTCCTTTAGCTTTCCCTCCACAAGCCCGATGGTCAGCCGGGTGGAATAAACCGGCGTGTCGACTTCTTTGAGGAGATAGGCCAAAGACCCGATATGATCCTCATGCCCGTGGGTCAGCACTACGCCGCGCAGACGGTCGCGGTTCTTCACCACATAGGTGAAGTCCGGGATGACCAGATCAATCCCCGGCATATCGTCGTCCGGGAACGCAAGCCCCACATCGATGATGAACATGTCGTTCCCGTACTCGATCACGGTCATGTTCTTTCCGATTTCTCCAAGCCCGCCGAGCGAAATGATTTTGACCGGCGCGGCCTTTTTGCGCCCGCCCTGTCCGCCGCTTCTTCTCGCTCTCTTTTGCGGGGCCTGCTGTCCGGACGCCGTTTCGGACGCCGCCGGCTTTTGAGGCCGCTGTTTCGCCGCGGTGTTTTCCGCCGGCCGGTTTTGTTTCCTGCGGTTTTCCCCGCCCTGTCCGTCCGCATTTTCGTTCGTGCGGGGGCGGGCGGGGCGGCCCCGCCCGCCGGAACCCTGCCCGCGGCCGTTGCCGCGGGGCTTTTTCTCCGGCTCCCCCTCCGGTTCCTGCTTCTGCGGATGCGCAATCGGCGAAACCGCGTCAGCCGCCAGGATCAGGGCGGGCGCCACCGCCTTTTCAATCGAATCGATCAGCGTCTGCGCAATCTTCGGCTCGCCTGCATTCTCTTTCACGGGGCGTTTCGACGCAAAACGAGGACGCCGGGGGAGAAGCTTTTTTCCCTCGGTTTCATTATTCTTTTTTGTTTCCGGCACGTTGTTACCTCCATATACTGTTTATGTAAAGCGATATCGTACCCCGCCCTTTATTCCGATCAGAGCCAGGGTTCAAATTAAATTGATTTCCCCGCGGGCCGCCCCGCGGGCCGTTTTGCAGCGCGCTGCAAAAGTGCGCTGCCGCTTTTCATTCTAAATAAAAACAGCGCAGGCCAGCGGTCCCATCCACGCCTCGAATCCATGACGGAATCCCGCCGGCGCACAGGACGCATTTCAAAGCCACACGCTGCCTATCCTGCCGTCAGTCCAAGCGGTCTTTCGCTTTCTACCGGCGAGCCGCAGACTGCAATGTTCCGAATTATTTAAGATTATTGTAGGCGTTTTTGCTTAAAATGTCAAGCGGAGCGGATTGATCACGGACTGAAACGCTGTGTCAAAACCCGTCGCACCGAGCGCTTTTCCCGGAAAACTGCGGCAGAATCGTTTGGTTTTGTCGTTCTTTTACTCAAGATTTTGCCCTTAGTATGGGCGGTAATGCTACAGTCTATCCCGCTCAGGCAAGCCCTTCTTGTGCGAAACTTTTCATTTCGCTATAATGGATGGGAAAAACCGGAATTCACGCCGGGACAGAGACAGGTGGAAATGCCGAAATGGGAATGAAAAAAATCGAAATTTTTACCGATGGAGCCTGCTCCGGGAACCCCGGTCCAGGCGGATGGGCGGCGATACTCCGCTATCAGGGCGTCGAAAAAGAACTTTCCGGCGGGGAAAAGAACACAACCAACAACCGCATGGAACTCACCGCCGTCATCGAGGCGCTCTCCGCGCTTAAAGAGCGATGCTCCGTCACCCTCTACAGCGACTCCAAATATGTCGTCGACTCGGTCCAAAAGGGCTGGGCGCGGTCCTGGCGCGCGCGCGGCTGGAAAAAGGCCGACCGTTCGCCCGCGCTCAACCCCGACCTCTGGGAAAAACTGCTGAACCTTCTGGAGCGGCAAGACGTCTCGTTTGTCTGGGTCAAAGGGCACAATGAGCACCAGGAAAACGAACGCTGCGATAAGCTCGCCGTCGCCGAAAGCAGGAAGTTCTGAACAGGCAGCGGTTTCCTGCGCTGATATGATAAAAAAGCGCAGGACGCGCATCCTAATCATCAATAAAATTCCCAGACAGCCGCAAAAGGGCTTGCATTTCTATACAATTTTAGTATAGAATAAACACACCGCCGGCCGTTTTCGTTTCGGCCGGGGACTTGGCAGCGGAAAACCCTCTCCGCAGCACAGATCCCGCGCGTCAGCGCGGATAAGGAGGTAATCGTATGGATAACCGTTTTGTTTACGCGGATAATTCCGCGACGACGCCCGTCGCCCCTTTTGTCCTTGAGGCGATGCTGCCCTACTATAAAGAAGCCTATGGAAATCCTTCCAGCGTCTATTCCAAGGGACGCGAAGCCAAACGCGCCGTCGAAAATGCGCGGGAGAAGACTGCGCGTGCGCTCGGCGCCGAACCCGGTGAAATCTTTTTCACCTCCTGCGGCTCTGAATCGGACAACTGGGCGATCAAGGGCGCAGCAATGGCCGGAGCCGAAAAGGGCAAACGCCACATCGTCACCACTGTCTTTGAGCATCACGCCGTCACCCACACCTGCGAGGCGCTCAAAGAACAGGGCTTTGAAATCACCTATCTGCCGGTCACATCTGACGGCCTTCTCGATCCCGAAGACGTCCGACGCGCCATCCGGCCGGACACCGCCCTTGTTTCCATCATGTACGCGAACAACGAAATCGGCACCGTCCTGCCGATTGAAGAGATCGGCCAAATCTGCCGCAGCGCCGGCGTCCTGTTCCATACCGACGCGGTTCAGGCGGTCGGGAACGTCGCAATCGACGTCCATGCCCAGCATATCGACATGCTCACCCTCTCCGCACACAAATTCCACGGACCGAAAGGCGTCGGCGCTCTCTATATCAGGAAGGGCGTGCGGATCGGCGCCTTTGTCGACGGCGGCGGACAGGAGCGCGGAAAACGCGCCGGAACTGAAAACGTCGCGGGAATCGTTGCGCTCGGCGTCGCGATTGAGCATGCGGTCAACCATCTGGAAGAACACAACGCCAAAAAACGCGCGATGACTGAAAGGCTGATCGACGGCGTTTTCTCTACCATCAGCCATTGCCGCCTCAACGGAAGCAGGACCAGGAGGCTTCCCGGCCTGGTCAATTTCTCGTTTGAAGGAATCGAAGGCGAATCGCTGCTGCTGATGCTGGACATGAAAGGCGTCTGCGCCTCTTCGGGTTCCGCCTGCACCTCCGGTTCCCTCGATCCGAGCCATGTCCTGCTGGCGATCGGACTGCCGCACGAAATTGCGCACGGCTCCCTGCGGCTGAGTTTTTCGGCCGAAAATTCGATGGAGGACATTGACTATATCCTGAAAGTGCTCCCTCCAATCATTGAGCGGCTCCGCTCGATGAGCCCCGTTTGGGAGAAAATCGTCGCGGCCGAAAAAACAGCCTGAAGAAAGAATTCCATTGTTCCGGAGGATCATAAAAATGCAGTATTCTGAAAAAGTTCTCGATCATTTCTCAAA
Organism: Candidatus Fimivivens faecavium; assembly: GCA_018716105.1. Taxonomy (GTDB): domain Bacteria; phylum Bacillota; class Clostridia; order Oscillospirales; family Ruminococcaceae; genus Fimivivens; species Fimivivens faecavium. The sequence continues at coordinate 65,203 of DVKH01000007.1, forward strand.
TCCCAGAAACGTTGGCGAGCTTCCCGACGCGAATGGCGTCGGCGAAGTCGGCAACGCCGTCTGCGGCGATATCATGAAGATGTACCTGAAAATTGAAAATAATATCATCAAGGACGTGAAGTTCAAAACATTCGGATGCGGAGCGGCCATCGCCACCAGTTCGATGGCGACCGAGCTGATCAAAGGCGCAACCGTTGACGAAGCGCTGAAGCTGTCAAACAAAGCGGTGGCCGCCGCGCTCGACGGGCTTCCGCCGGCCAAAATCCATTGCTCCGTTCTAGCGGAACAGGCAGTGCGCTCTGCGCTTGCGGACTACTACGCCCGTCAAGGAATTGATCCCGAACCAATTGTCGGAAAAATAGACGCCGGTTGCGATAGTTGCACCCACTAAAGTTTCCACTATCCTGTTTCCCCGCTTTTCAATCAAAAATATTGTTTGAAAGAAAAATCATTTTCATCTACCCAATGAAAAAGAAAAGGTCAGCGCCAAACAGGCGCTGACTTTTTTATTTAATTCTTCTAAAACCCTCAATTTTACAAATGATTTGAGTATCAATCCAAAACAGAATTATCGACAGATAAACGCGCAATATAATGCTAGATAATGCTTGTACGGAATTACTATATTCATTGGGTGATCAAACATGAAGAAAAGAAACCAGCCATTGGGAAACAATAACATCATCGGCAAGTATGTCACCCAGCTACGAAAACAGAAAAAGATGACGCAGAAAGAACTCGCTGCGCAAATGCAGTTGCGCGGTGTTGATATCAACCCATCCAGTCTTTCCAAACTCGAAGGCCAAACGAGAATCGCAACCGATCGCGAAGTGCAAGTGATTGCTGAGATCTTCAAAATTTCAGCGGATGAACTCTTAAATGGCCCTAAAATCCAGACCGACCTGCAGGGCCACGGCAAAAACGGAGCCGACTTATGGTCAGAATGAGAATCCTGCGATTGGAACAGGGCCTGAGCCAGCAGCAGCTCGCCGCAGTTCTCCAGATTTCCCAGGCGACAGTCAGCAAACTGGAAAACGGAATTATCACGCCGGATGTTCATCTCCTGATTCGAATCGCGACATATTTCGGCGTTTCAACCGATTACCTTCTGGACCTTTCCCACTGCCGGACCCGTTGCGGCTTCCTTTTGGTTGAAGACTAAACTTTTTTCTTTTCTGCAGATTCAGCGGAGAACAGCGAGAGGATGCGGTTTCATGCCTAAAGCAAGCTGCTTCTGGCTGTTATCGCACGCTTTTTGAACCAAAAAGCGGAAAATCTCCAGGATATGCCCGCTGCCGTCCGCTCCTGACGGAAAGCCGCAAAAAAGCGCCGCCTGAAGCTCTTGCCCGGACGGCGCTTTCTTTATTCAAACCGTTAGCTGAATAAATGCCCGATCAAAACGCAGGTCAGGACCGCGCAGAATCCTCCGCTGATCACCAAATACCCGACCCGGACCCTTTTCTTCTTCACCTGAAGCGAAATAACCCCCAGCAGAATACAGGCGATCATCAGCCCAAAGATATCCACCGCCGCGCGGAGAACAGGCGGTTCCAATCCGGTCAATTTAACCAGCATCGAAGCGAGTTTGGCGCTGATGATATGGAACGCGGGGACAATCACGAGCGGAAGGCAGCCGACGGCATTTCCCGGCTGGCCGGCGCGCAGCGTCATGAACGACATCACAAGGATCACAAGAATGATCGCGCTGCATTCAAAGGTCATATTGCACCTTCTTTGCTGTTATTTAAGGCTGTCACGGAATAATTTTTCAATCGACTCGTTCGATTCGCTGATCGAGAAAAGAAGATAATTCCCTTCCTCCACCACAATCGCCTTCTCAATCCGGGCCATCTCCGCGGGAATGTAATCCTGGTAGTTTGCAGTGAGGTCCGCTTTGCGTTTGTCAACCGCCTCTTTCGCGTCTGAAAGGGCGTTCGAATCCTCCACCTCGATCACCGCAAGTTCGTTCGAGGTCGCGCCGCTCCCGGAAACATAGACAACGGCGCTCACAAAACCGTCGAAGGCCAGGTCATAATAGTCCGGCAGCACGTTCTCAGAGAGCTCCACCATGTCGTCGTCATAGCTGACCGTCTCCATCACCTGTTTGACGAACGCACCGGCATCCAAAGTTTTCGCTTCTTTTTTTCCGCATCCGGCAAATAAAAGCGCGACGGCGGCGAGACAGGCGGCGATTTTCATTCCCTTTTTCATATCAGTTTATTCCTCCACAAGCGTATGTGTTTTCAGGTAGTCGAACCAGGTGATATACTGCGCGGAATTGAGATGGATCCCGTCCGGGGTAAAGTCGGCAGGCATCGCCCCGTTTTCATCCTTAAACGCGGAAGCGAGATCCAGATAACAGGCTCCCTTTTCGGCGGAAAGCGCCGCGAGGCGTTCGTTGAGCCGGTCGATGTCCGCGTTGGTTGTGCTGTTGTTGTACTTCGCTTTAAATTTCTCTTCGTTGACCGGAAGGATGGACTGTACATAGATAATGCTGTCGGGATGCATCTTTTTGATGCTGTCCAGCAGCGCGCCATACTGCTCGATGGTCCAGTCGTCGCCCGCCGATCCAAGCCCGTTCGCCCCCATCATGACATAAATCTTCTTGGGGTCCATCCGGGCGAGCGCTTCCATGATGGTCAGCGTCTCCTCGCCGTATTGGATGCAGGGCTTTGTATGGATCGAAGCGAGATTGATCCCTGTCGCGGCAAGCACCGTCGTATTCGACATGGCGTCGTAAATTTTGATCCCGGTCGTAATCGAGTCGCCGACAAAAACCGCGTCGTCAAAATATGCGCTGGTCACACGCGGGCTTTCCGCAAGCGCGCCCTGGACGCCGCCGGAAGACGGCGGGTTCTCCTGCGGTTGCGAAGCCTCCGATTCCGGCGAAGCAGGGGCCTCGGAAGATTCCGGGACGAAGACTGCGGCAAAGCCGTCCTCCGGCTGTGCCGGCGCCGGAGCCGGCTGCCCTTCCGAAGAAGAGGATGCCCCGTCCAGGCCCAAAACAAACGGTTCTTCCTCCGGAGCCGGCGCGCTCGAGATCTGCCACACCCCGGCCACCACGCCGGAAAACACTGCGGCTGCCGCGACGGTCACCAGTAGCGGGCTGAGCGGGGAACGGTTCCTCCGCTTGACCCTGACCGGCTTCGTACGCGATGGAGACGTAATATTCTGTTTTACTGCCATTTTCTACCCCTCAGCCTATCATCTTAACGCCGGTTTTTCCGCTGACGCGCGTATGTTGTACCGGTATGTCCTTTCAATCGCCAACCGCGCTTCTCCCCGAAGCGCCCACAACGGGTCAAAACCCAATAGCTGCGCTTATTATACTACAGTTCGCCTGTTTTGCAAAGACCGCCGCCCGCCCAATTCCACACAATTCGGCAAAATCGCGCCGATATACCAACAGTTATAAACATTTTCAACGGAGTTTTCCACAGCGCAGGGGGAATTGCCTTTAAATACACACAAGCCGGTTGGAATTTTCAACACCGATTTGCTACATACCGGAATACCGTTTTGAATCTTATCTTTTTAGGAAGGCCAACTGCCGCCAATATACAGAGAGTCAACTTCCATCATTCAGCCGCCAATGCGATCTGTTTTCCCAGCCGGCCATCGCAAGGGCCGGCCGGCTGTTCCCTCTGCGGAACCCCTGTGAAGATCGCGGGACGCCGGCGCATATCCCCGGCGCCGGCGCCGCGTTCAGGACAGTTTGAATATCCTCAAAGCGCCTTCGGCCGATTTTGGTTTTTCCCATAACTTTACTGCGGAGCATATGATATAGAGGATTCACTTGGATCCAGAAAGGGGCTCATAGATTTGGGCATAACAAATTCCAATAAGGTTATAGATGCAACCCGCATTGACTGCGATGGCACTTTTAAAGTAACTTTGGCGCTGTCGGCCGCACCCGATATCGTTAACAACCCAACCGATATTGTGCTGATCCTCGACCGTTCCGGCAGCATGGCCGGAAGCCCTCTGGCAAATCTGAAAAACGGCGCGAAGAAATTCATCGACATCATCGATGAAGCCACTGACGGCGCACAGGACGGCCAGATCGGTTCTGGAAGCCGGATCGGCATTGTCAGCTTCGCCGATACCGCGGTGCAAAACACCCAGCTGATCACCTCAGTTGCGGACCTGAAAGCTGCAGTAGACAGCCTGTCCGCCGGCGGAAGCACAAATCACGCCGACGCATTCACTAAGGCGACCCAGCTTTTTGACCCCGCGTCAACCAACGCCAAAGTCATGGTGATGTTTACGGATGGGAAAACCACCGCAGGCCCCAATCCAAGCCCAGTTGCCGCCGCCGCGCGCGCGCAGGGGATCATTATCTACTGCATCGGCCTGATCGGTTCAGACGGAATCGATGTTTCCGTTCTCAATGACTGGGCCACCGACCCGGACGCATCTCATGTAGCGGTCACCCCGGACGACGCGGAATTGGAGGATCTCTTCGAAGATCTGGCTGCGAACATCTCGAAACCCGGCGCCACAAACATCGTGATAGATGAGCTGGTAAACCCGGATTTTCGAATCACCAGCCTGGTCCCTCCGACAAAAGGATCCGCCATTTTAAACAACTCCACCAGCATCCGCTGGACCATCGACTCCCTGGGCGTTACGACGAACGAGGGAGCCACATTGGAATTCTACGTTCAGCATACCGCTATGTCTTCTGGGGTCAAGGAAGTAAACGCCTCTGTGGAATATAGCGATACTGAAGGCAACTCCGTCACTTTCCCGTCCCCTTCTATTGATGTGGAATGTTCGATGGTGGTCATTCCCGAACCATGTCCCGTGCCGGTTGACGTCACTATCGATAGCTGCGAAGATTCCATTGTCATGGACCTGGGCGACACCTACCTGGAATCGCAGGGGAGAATCGTTCAGCTCAATGTCAATATCAAAAACGTCTGCCCCCAAAAAAGAGTGGCGTTGGCAGTAGTGCTCACAGAAGTGGATGCCAATGGCACGGAGTACCCCCGCGGCATGAAAACGATCACAGTCCCCGCGCACAACGCGCCTACCTGCCGGGATGTGCTGGTAAGATGCATCAAATTTGTGCTGCCCGAGGATTTGGATGTATCCGGCGGTACGCCGCGGTCGATGTGTAATCCCCGCAACCTGAAAGCGCGCTTAATCGCACACAATATCGACACCGATTTTCGGTGCTGCGACATTGTAATCTGAAGCTCGACCGGGGGCAATTCTTCCCGGCCAATTCTGATATCCGGAAATGAAAAGGGCCCTGTTTTTGATTGAGATTAAAACCGGGTTCTTTCAGATAGGACAATGCTCCTCTGAAAAACAAAACCCGGCTTTTTGGCCGGGTTTTGTTTTTTGCAGGGGAACACATATAATCCCCTGGGCTTTATCCTTTCTCATCAAAAAGATACCGCATTTCTCTTTTCCGTGGATAATATACTGTACCCTGAACCCAAGACAAAACCGATGGAAACGTTTATTTTTTATCATATTGAATAATTGGAAGAAAAATGTTGCAATTTGCTGCGAGCTGCATTAAAATATACGAAAGTCTCTGCAGCCTGCCGATTCTGTTCCTGCATAAATCAATCGATGCCAATGACGGAAAGGGGCGAGGAAAATAGGTTAAGGCGGAAACGAGAAGCCATATTTATTTTTTATCATATTTCCTGAAAGCAATTGGGCATGGATCATAAAAGGAAAATGCCGCAATTGCTGCGCGCTTGGTTAAAATGTACGAAAAGTCTCGGCAGCCTGCCGATTCTCTTCCTGCGAAAAAACATTCGATGCCACCGAGACAGAAAGAGAGCGAGGAAAATACGATATGTTGGAAACAATTGAAAATGTGGTCACCGCGATCGACGACGCGATATGGGGCTGGTGGCTGATTATTCTACTGCTTGGAACCCATGTTTTCATGACCTTCAAGACGGGTTTTATCCAGTGGAAATCCATTACGAAGGGAATCAAGCTTTCTGTGACCCCTGATCCGGACGCGGAAGGCGAAGTGTCGAACCTCGGCGCGCTGACGACGGCTCTTGCGGCCACCATCGGCACCGGCAATATCGTGGGCGTGGGCACGGCTGTTGCGCTGGGCGGGCCAGGCGCGGTACTCTGGTGTTGGCTTTCAGGCGTCTTTGGCATTGCAACCAAATACGCGGAGTCTTTGATCGCCGTAAAATACAGGGTTAAGAAAAAGGACGGCCGTATGCAGGGCGGCGCCATGTACGCGCTTTCCAGGGGACTTAAGTGGAAAAAATTCGGCGCTGTCATGGGAATGCTTTTTGCAGTCTTCGCCGGAGTGGCTTCTTTCGGAATCGGCTGCGCGACCCAGGTAAACGCCATTGCAAATATCGTTGAGGAGAATATGGGTATCCAGGGCTGGATTGTCGGTCTGGTGGTAGCGGTCCTGACGGCCGTGGTTATCATCGGCGGCATCAAGTCCATCGCCAATGTGTGTGAAAAGCTGGTACCCTTTATGGCCATTTTTTATGTAATTGGCTGTTTCATTATTCTCGGGATCAACTATGATTATATCATCCCAGCCATCAAGACAATCGTCAGCCTTGCCTTCCAGCCGGGCGCGGCAGCCGGCGGACTTGTGGGCACAGGCATTATGACGGCCATGAGATACGGAATTGCCCGCGGCCTGTTTTCCAATGAATCGGGCATGGGCTCCGCCCCCATCGCGGCGGCCGCGGCTCAGACCAGAAACCCCGTGCGCCAGGCGCTGGTATCCTCAACGGGTACCTTCTGGGATACGGTGGTTGTATGCCTGATGACGGGCCTTGTGCTGGTGTCCACGATAATGAAAAACCCCAGCATCAATGTGAGCGATGTCACGGACGGCGGTATCCTGACGACTCTGGCCTTCAGCCAGATCCCCTACCTTGGCCCGGTGATACTGACATTGGGAATCATCTGCTTCGCCTTCTCCACAGTCCTAGGCTGGGCTTATTATGGGGAGCGTGCGGTGGAGTATTTCGCGGGTAAAAAGGGGCTGATCCCCTACCGCGCGCTCTATGTCATCGTAGCAGCCATCGCCCCCATAGTTGCGCTGGATATGGTGTGGGATATTGCGGATATCCTTAACGCATTGATGGCCATTCCAAACCTGGTCGCCGTATTGCTTTTGTCCAACGTGATCTCGAAGGAGACAAAGAAATACATCAACGACCTGGACGCCTGGGATAAAGAACCGGTGCCAGTGGTGGAAGACTAGCCTTCAAATCTTTTTATCAGGCCCGTTATTGAATTACATAGCACAAGCGTTCTGAACATTTTAGCACATCGGTATTTAAACGGCGTAAAAATAGAATCCATCCGCCAGTCGACAGAACCAGTGAATGGACGCTCTTTATCGCCATAACCTTTCGCGGATATGAACCGGCGCCCTTTTTAAAGCGATACGCTTCAAAAAGGGCGCCGCTGTTTTTCTGGATATGTCCCGATTCAAATGCGGTCTGCCGCTAAAAAAGGCTATGAGCCGGTTTTTGCCCGAGGCTGAAATCCGGGGTAAAAACCAGGAGCGCGAAACAGCTCCAGGCCCTTGCCCGGCTCAACCGGGAACAAAAAAACGCCTGTTACCCGGCGCATCCAGCGGCACGCCGAACGGCTTCTGCCGCTTTCCCCTCCGGCAGTGACAGGAAGCCTTTTGAGCGGCGAGCGAAAAAATCTGACATCAAGGGGGGGGGCGGCTCTCCCTATAAAAATACGGCATAAGAATTTCCAGCAACGAAATTCTTATACCGTATTCTTGGTGCGAGTGACGAGACTTGAACTCGTACGCCATACGACACACGCCCCTCAAACGTGCCTGTCTGCCAATTCCAGCACACTCGCATTTAGATAAGGAAACTCGCCAAGGGGCTTCCCCCAGCCAGCTTTGTTATTATATCAAATACGAAATCCTTTTGTCAATAGCCTGTCTGAATTTTTTAAAGAACCGTTTTCATGGACGGAAACGCCAGGATCATAGGCTGTTTACGCCCAAACCATCGTTTTCCCCCGTGCCGCCCCGCGTCCCCTGCCGCCGGCGCCCCAGCTAGCTTTATGTCCAATCCATTTTAATTGAAGAAGGCCCGGCTTGAACAACCAGGCCCTCCGTTCTTATTGGCCTTTCGTTTTAAAGAAAGCGGTATTATCCCACTGTGTCGATGCGCTCAACGGTTTGGGCGTCGACCTGAATCGGGTAGGTTTCAGCGAGTTCGCCGTCATAACCCACCCGGACCTTGTCGCCGCCCAGCAGCGGCTCCCCCGCCTTCGCGAGGCTGATGATAACCCGGTCGCCGCGCCGCAGCCCGCCCTCGGTCCCGCTGACCCAGACGACGGCGCTGCTCCCGGAAATCTCTTCGATCACGCCGGTAAACGAAGCGGCGGGCTCCGCCATCCGGCGGATCTCAAGCGGGGAGCCCTGCGGCGGAAGGCTCCGGGTGAAGATGCCGCGGTGGAAAATGTTCAGCCGGTCCCCAGTTTGGAGCCCGTCAAGGTTCAAATAGATCTGCGTATCCTCCTCGGAATAGTTAAAAATAACCGTCTGGCCGCTTTCGAGATCGGTCAGCACGAGTTTGCCAGTCCCCTCCTTCTGGCCCGAGACCACCTGCTCGAGCGTTCCGTTAAAATTCACCATCTCCGCACTCGCATAGAGCTTCGCCGAGATCGCGGGAATGACCGTTTGGACGTCAGCCTTTTCACCCGGCTGCACGCCGTAAAAAACCTCGAGATAGCCCCCGACCGCGAGGCTTTCGATCTCAAACGACAGCTTTGTATCCGCCCCCAGCAGGAAGCGCATCGAATCTGCGCCAAAATCGGTGCCTTTCGCCTGCTCCAGCGAGACGACCGTTCCATCTTTGGTCTGTTCCACCTCGGTCACGGCGCCGCGGTACATCGCCGCGTCCGCAATCAGAAGCGGGGCCTCGGCTGTTTTGGCCTCAGGCTGCGCTTTCGGTTCTGCCGCAAAGGTCAGGCCCGCGCACATCGCCGCGGCAACCATAATGCTCAGAAAAAACAAAACCGACTTTTTCAAATCACTCTCTCCTTTCAAACAATCAGCCTTGAAATCCTGTTCAACATGGGCTCGATATCCTTGTGCCTGATTCCCCCGTTTTTTCTGCATCGCTCCATCGAAAACGGCTCAGACCCGAACTCCAGCCCCAGCCCCTTCCGCCCGCGTTTCCGACAAAATAAGAAAGCGCGCGTCAACCGGCGTGCGTTTCTTTGGGGCCTTTTTCCACCCTGACCTGGATGCTTAAAATGTATTCCTCTGGATTCCAGGTCGCCAGATGGCTTAAAATGTCATACTCATAAAAATCCCCTGCGATTTGATACCCCATTTTTTGGATAAAACCCAGCAGCCGCTCATAGGAGCGCCCCATGCTCTCATAGGAGCCTTTGTGGAGGATTTCCGCGTAAAGCCCCGCAGGCTTCTCCCGGAACCGTCCGCCGGTAAACCGCCGGGAACACTTCGAAAAAAAGGAAAGCATGCTCTGATAATTGCCGCCAAGGATTTCCTCGCCCGACGCAATCGCGCCGAGCGGGTATTCCTGTTCCTCCAGCCCGCGTCGGCGGCAAAATTTAAAATGATCGCACAGCGCCTCCACCTGCGCCCGTTCGCTCGTATCGGGGCCGATGCGCGTCTCGACCAAAAACTCCGCCTTGAGTTCCCGGAGGCCGGGTTGTTCGGCCGGCGCCCTGCGCGCCGTCTCGCTCAGCTCGATCGTGTTCTTGAGAAGGCGTTTCATCCCCGCGATTTTGCGGGAAACGATCTCAAGTTCCCGTTGTTTCTCCCGGAGCAGCTCGATAAACCGGTCGGTGTTCCTCTGCTCAATAAAATCCCTGATTTCCCGGAGCGGCATCCCGGTCTCCTTGAGCACCGCGATCAGATCAAAGGTATAAAACTGGCTTGCCGAATAATAGCGGTATCCGTTCTCCCCCACCAGCTCCGGCTTTAAAAGCCCAATTGCATCATAATGAAACAGCGTATGCTTTTTTACGCCGCAAATTTTTGCAAATTCGCTTGTGGACAAATAGTTTTCATTCATATCAATGAAAGCCTCCCCTAAAAAGTTTACGCCGCAGGCTTGACATTCGGGTAACCCGATAGTCTATGATAGCAGAGTTGACAGATTCCCGCAATCAATTGCGCTTTCCGGCGCGATTACGATGCCTCGCTCCTTCCACTCATCCACGGAAAACGGATGGATTTGCGGGAGCCGGTCACCGATTCTGACTGGCCGCCCATCTCTTTTTATGATCAAACAGTTCGGGCCGGGCGGCAGCAACGGAGGGATTTTTATGGAACTGTTCCAGAATCGCATCACCCCGTCTTCGTTTGCAAAAATCACCCTGCCAGCCGTCGCTTCGATGGTGTTCATGGCGTTCTACTGCATCGTCGACGGCGTGTTTGTCGCGCGTTTGATTGGGGAAAACGCGCTTGCGGCAATCAACATCACCCTTCCCCTCATCAATCTGACCTTTGGCGTCGGGATCATGCTTGCGGCGGGCGGAAGCGCTTCTGTCGGCATCTCGCTCGGCGAAGGGCGCCAAGAAAAGGCCTGCCGTGACTTTTCGTTTTTAACCCTTGCGGGCGCGGCGGTCGGCCTGGTTCTCGCCGCGCTGCTCCTGCCGTTCACCGGCGGCGTGGTTACGCTGCTCGGCGCGACTCCCGCACTCTACGCCTACTGTTTTGACTATGCACTGATCCTGATCCTCTCGATTCCGTTGGCTATCGTCAAGACCATCCTCGAGTACTTTGTAAGAACCGACGGCAACGCGCGGCTCAGTTTTCTTTTGTCGCTGACAGGCGGCGTCACCAACATCATCCTCGATTATGTCTTCATCGTCCCGATGGACATGGGCATCCGCGGCGCGGCGCTTGGCACGGCCTCGGGATACCTGGTCCCGCTTCTGCTCGGTGTGCTCTACTTCGCCGTGAAAAAGACGGGGCTCCGGTTCCGGATGCCGCGCTGGAACTTCCGTTTCCTCGCCGGGAGCTGTTCGAACGGCAGCTCCGAAATGGTGACTGAGCTTTCGACCGGCGTTACCACTTTTCTGTTTAACATTGTAACCCTTCGGATTCTCGGCGAGAACGGGCTTTCTGCGATCACCATTATTCTTTATGCGCACTACCTCCTCAACTCGGTTTATCTCGGCTTCGTCTGCGGCGCCGCCCCCGCAATCAGCTATAACTACGGCGCCGACAACCGGCCGCAGCTCGCCAAAATCGTCCGGTACAGCAAAAACTTTCTGCTGGTTTCGTCGGTGTTGGTCACCGCATTCGCCATCGTCTTTTCCAACGTGCTGGTTGGTATCTTTGCGCCGCCCGGCTCTGCGGTATTTGTAATCGCGAAGGAGGGCATGATGCTCTTCTCCGGATGTTTCCTGTTCATCGGCTTTAACATCTATGCCTCGGGCATGTTCACCGCCTTCGGAAACGGCCGCGTCTCCGCCCTGATCTCATTTCTGCGGGCGTTCCTGTTCCCGGTCGCCTGTATCATCCTGCTTCCGGCGGCAATCGGCGGCGCCGGTATCTGGCTGAGCCTCCCGTTCTCGGAACTCATCTGCCTCGGGTTCACCTTGTTTTTCCTTTGGAGATATCGTTTTACCTATCACTACGCTGGCGCATTAACCCCGGAAAAGCCGCTCGATGCATAAAGCGGCATCGGAAAACGGCCGTTTCTGATCTGCTATCAGACACGGCCGTTTTTGCATGTTGAGAATTTATCGAATTCATTTTTCTGTTTTTCATTCATATTTCCTCTCCTCGGCTCGTTAGACGGTAAGATTATTAAACACCAGATATTGTTGACAAAAGATCATTTCTTCTGCAGACTAAACATAGATAATATAGATACAATTGAAAGAAAAGAGGGGCCTATGTCAGAGAATACCGTGCAAAAGCTCTTGCTGCTTGACAACAGCGCGATGATGTCCGTGATCAATCAGGGTTGCTTTAAATGCAGCGACATCGCCTTCGACGAAGCAAAAGCGGTCATTGAAATGCAAGACGAATCTGACATTCTCCGCTGCTTTTCCGACTCGGAAAGCGCAATGGTTAACTATGATTACCTCGGAATTTAAGCGGCGCAATTTTGAGTATAAGCACATCCGCCATATGCGTCCAGGGCGGGAGCCACTGTCTTGAAACGCTATGCCACCCCTTCTGCAATCCAGCCGGCGATCACGACCGACAGGGGAAACGAAGCCAAAAAATCGAAAACGTCTATGTCTATTGCCAGCTCCTGTCCAGAACCGAATAATTGTATCCCCGTTGAGCCGTCCGACGAAAATCGGACGGCTTTTTTGCCGCCCATTTGCCGCGGCCGGTGTTTCATGGTATCATCTGACTATAATAAGGATGTACATTCCGCGGAGGGGACGGACGAAACATGGTTTTCGAAATCTTCAAAAATATCATCCTGAATATCAGTCTTCTGACCATGATCGCTTTCCTCCTGACCAGGATCCGGCTTGTCAAGGAGTTTATCACCCTGAACCGGGACAAGCTCCCGATTCAGCTCGCGCTTTGCGTGATCTTCGGATTGATCGGAATTCTCTCCACCTACACCGGGATCGGCGTCAATGGGGCGATCGCGAACACCCGCGTCGTCGGCGTTCTCGCGGGCGGCCTTCTCGGCGGGCCGATTGTCGGCGCCGGAGCCGGCCTGATCGCCGGCGTTCACCGCTGCCTGATTGATATCGGCGGCTTCACGGCGGCCGCCTGCGCCGTATCGACCATCGTCGAAGGCATGATCGGCGGCTATTTTTCCAAACGGCTCAAGCGCCTCGACGACAAGTGGGGCGGGGCGTTTGTGGTCGCCGCCCTCGCGGAGTTCATCCAGATGGGCATCATTCTTTTGATCGCGCGGCCGTTCGAAGACGCCTGGGTCTTGGTAAAGACCATCTCCCTGCCGATGATCCTGTTCAACTCGCTCGGCACGGCGATCTTCATCGGGATCTTCGACTCGGTATTCATCGAGCAGGACCGTGAGGCGAGCAACCGCGTCCGCCGCGTCCTCGAAATCGCGGACCGCTGCCTCCCCTATCTGCGCAAGGGCCTCTACGATCGGCAGAACCTCGGCGAAGCGGTCCGGATCATCCACGATCTTTCGAGCGTCTCCGGCGTTGTCATCACCGATCGGACTGAGATTCTCGGCATGGCGGGCGGCGCCCTCGGCGGGCTCGGCCTTTCGGCTCCGCTTCCGGCGCTGATCCGGAAAACGCTATGCACCGGGGAGGTCCAGCTCTCGGAAGAGGCGGACCCCGAAGACCCGTTCTCAGACCCGCTCAAAAAGCTGACCGCCGTCTGCGCGCCGCTGACCCAGCGCGGCGAGGTGATCGGGACGCTGACCATGTTCATCCGGAAGTTTAAGCTCACCCGCGAGGTGGAATGCGAATTCGTCGGCGGGCTCGCGCGCCTGTTTTCCACCCAGATCGAGCTTTCGCAGCTGGAATACCAGAAAAAGCTGCTACAAAAGGCGGAGTTCGCCGCGCTCCAGAGCCAGATCAACCCGCATTTCCTGTTTAACGCCCTCAACACCATCACGTCGTTCTGCCGGGAAAAGCCGGAGCGCGCGCGGGAACTCCTGATCGTCCTGAGCAGCTACTTCCGCCGCACGCTTCAAACCGGCAAGGTGATGATCAGCCTTTGCGAAGAACTTAACCATGTGAACGCTTATCTCGAACTGGAAAAAGCGCGCTTTGAGGAAAAGCTCCAGATCGAAACCGACGTGCCGGAGGGCCTCGACTGCACCGTGCCGAGCTTCATCCTCCAGCCGATCGTGGAAAACGCCGTCAGGCACGGCGCGCGGAACGTCACCGGCGTCGGCCGGATTGCAATCCGCGCCCGGCAGCGGCAGGGGGAAACGGTCATTTCCGTCAACGACAACGGTCCGGGCATCCGGCGCGAAATCGTTGAACGGGTCTACAGCGGGACGATGGACGAAAACCACGTCGGGCTTTCCAACATTCAAAAGCGCCTCAAAAGCATCTACGGCGAAGACCGTGGGCTGATCATCGACACTTCGCCGGCTGGCACGACCGTGGTGATCCGCATTCCCAATCAGCCGGACAGGAGGAACGAGAGATGAAAATCGCAGTCATCGACGACGAGCGCCCCAGCCGGAGCGAACTCTGTTTTCTCATATCGAACGCGCTGCCAGGCGCCTCGATCCAGGAAGCGGACAGCGGGAAACGCGCGCTCGAACTCGCCGCGGAGGAACGCTTTGACATCGTGTTTGTAGACATCCATCTGGGCGATATCCCCGGCACAACCCTTGCGCAGGCCCTCAAAAAACTGACGCCGGAAACGCAGATTATCTTCGCCACCGCCTACGACGAATACGCGGTCCGGGCCTTCGAGCTAGACGCCGCCGACTATCTGATGAAACCGTTCGAGCAAAAGCGTGTGGAACAGGCGCTCGCGAAAGCGCAGCGAAGGCTTGACGCCGTTTCCGCGCAGGACCCCTCCCCCTGCGCCGGCCCGGCGGCCGGAAAGCTCTCGATCAACTGCGACAAACGGGTGGTGGTGCTCGACATCAAAGAGATTCTCTACCTCGAAACCGACAGCCGAAGCTGCCTGATCCATACTAAGGCCAAACAGTATTCCACCAGCCAGCCGCTCGGCTTTTTTGAGCAAAAACTCTCTGGGCAGCGTTTTTTCCGCATCCATAAAAGCTATCTGATCAACCTCGATTACCTCGCCGAGATCATCCCCTGGCCCGGAAACACCTTCTGCGTCCGTCTCAAGGGCGCGGACCAAAAACAGCTTCCGGTCGGCCGGAAGCAGGCCAAACAGCTCAAAGAGCTGTTTCAGGTTTAAAAGGACAAGTCCACTTTTTATTAAATTTTTCTAATAACAGTAGAATTTTTGGGAATGATTCAACCAATTTGAACACAATTTTCGATATATTAACAAAAATTTAATTGAATTCCTCATACTTTCGATGCAGTTCGACCATCATTTTTAACCGTTCGCGCGGCTGAAACATCGTTTCACGCCGAAACTGTTTTCTCCTCGCCGCGTTCATGATAGGATGATGTCAGACAAAACCGTGACTGCATTGAAACAGTTTAGGAGGAATTCTCAAATGGTAACGTTTTTCTTGGCGCTGATCATTCTGCTGGTCGGTTACTGGACGTACGGCAAATTTGTGGAAAAGGTCTTCGGGCCGGACGATCGGGCCACCCCCGCCACGACCATGACCGACGGCGTCGACTACGTCCCGATGAAGCGCTGGAAGATCTTTCTGATCCAGCTTCTCAACATCGCGGGCCTCGGGCCGATCTTCGGCGCGCTTTCCGGCGCCCTGTGGGGTCCGGTCGTATTTCTCTGGATCGTCTTCGGCACCATTCTGGCCGGCGCGGTCCACGACTTCCTCACCGGCATGATCTCAATCCGCCATAACGGAGCGAGCGTTTCGGAAATTGTCGGTATTTATCTCGGCAAAAATATGAAAACAGTAATGCGCGTGTTTTCCGTTGTCCTTCTGGTTCTGGTCGGGACCGTTTTTGCAACCGGCCCCGCGAACCTTCTCGCGATGCTCACCCCGGAAACGCTCAACGCTTCGTTCTGGCTCGTGGTTGTGCTGTTGTACTACTTCCTCGCAACCCTTCTGCCGATCGATAAGGTCATCGGCAAAATCTACCCGCTGTTCGGCGTCTGCCTGATCATCATGGCGGCCGGCGTCGCCGGTGGAATCGTTCTCCAGGGATACCACATCCCTGAGCTGACCCTTCAGAATCTCCACCCCGAAAACACCCCCATCTGGCCGATGATGTTCGTCACCGTCGCCTGCGGCGCGATCAGCGGTTTCCATGCGACCCAGTCGCCGATGATGGCCCGCTGCATGAAGAGCGAAAAAGACGGACGCAAGATCTTCTACGGAGCGATGGTATCGGAAGGCGTTATCGCCCTGATCTGGGCTGCGGCCGGCGTCGCGTTCTACGGCAGCACCGGCGGCCTCCAGGCAGCAATGAACGCCGCCACCCAGAACGGCGTGGTCTACGAAATCTGCCGCACCCTCCTCGGGCCGGTTGGCGCGCTTCTCGCTATGGTCGGCGTCATCGCCTGCCCGATTTCTTCCGGCGACACCGCGTTCCGCAGCGCGAGGCTGACCCTCGCCGACTGGTTCAAAATCGACCAGAAAAAGAATATGCCCCGCCTTTACCTCACCATCCCGCTGCTCGGCATTGGCGCGCTGCTTTCCCAGATCGACTTCAACATCGTCTGGAGATATTTTTCCTGGAGCAACCAGACCCTCGCGATGATCGCCCTCTGGGCCGGCGCGGCTTACCTGGTCAAGGCGCGCAAGAACTTCTGGATCGCCGCCCTCCCCGCCGCCTTCATGTCGGCTGTGAGCTGCACCTATATCATGATGGCGCCGGAAGGGTTCCGCATCTCCCAGTCGATCTCCTACCCCGTCGGCATCCTGTTCGCGGCCGGCTGTATGGGCCTCTTCCTCTGGAAATCTGTCTACGGGAAAAAATCCTCGGAATCCGGCAGCGAGTCCTCGGTTTCGGTCAGCGCGAATCCTGAAGCCAGCTCCGCCGACTAAGCGGCAGCCCATTGTTCCACCTTCCATTCCCGATAAGAAGAACCCCTGGCGCCGGGAACAGGGCCAGTAAAAACGGACAGTGACAAAAACCCCCCGATGTAGGAAAACAAAACTACATCAGGGGGTTTTGCCGTGGGAAATTAAAATGAAACGCATGTGCAGGAGCTTGTTGCCCGCAATAGAAGAGATGGTCCGGGCCGGGAAACGCAGCGGGAAACAGCCGGGCTATCGGCCTCAAAGTAAAATACGCAGTAAAGTGGCTGCCGACGAGGCAGCGCCGCAAGCAGGGGAAGCAGAGATACAGCGTTTTCGCATGGGGATCATTGTTCAGACCCGACGGGGGTCTTATTTTATTTTGCAAAGAAAATTGAATAATACCCTTGCAGAAGTATCAGAACAATCACAGGCGGGATTACATATTTGACATAGCCTTGAGCCGCGCGTGGAAACCGGATGCCCTCGCCGGCATTCGCTTCTTTCAGGAAACCGTCCCAGCCCCAGCCGAGCCGGACGCTGCAGAACAGCACATAAACAAGCGAGCCGAGCGGGAGAATGTTGTTGCTCACCAGAAAGTCCTCGAAATCGAGGATGGTCGTACCCGGCCCAAGCGGCCGCAGCCACGAGAGGATGTTAAATCCAAGCAGGCACGGGAGCGATAGCAGGAAGACCAGAACGATGTTCACGGCGCAGGCCTTTTTCCTGCTCCAGTTCCAGAGATCCATCGCAAACGACACAATGTTTTCAAAAACCGCGATCACCGTCGAAATCGCGGCGAACAGCATAAACAAAAAGAACAGCGCGCCCCAGAGGTTGCCGAGCGGCATTGAATTAAAAATATTCGGGAGCGTGATGAAGATCAGGCCCGGCCCCGCGCCGGGATCGAGCCCGTATGCAAAGCACGCAGGGATCACAATCAGCCCCGCCGTAAACGCCACGAAGGTGTCAAGGATTGTGATATTGATCGTCTCGCCGAGAAGGCGGCGTTCCCTTGTCAGATAGCTGCCAAAGATCGCCATGCTCCCCATGCCGATACTCAACGTGAAAAACGCCTGCCCGAGCGCGGCAAATAATACGTTTCCAATCCCTCTTTCCGCCATGCGGCCGAAATCCGGGACAAGAAAATACCGCAGCCCCTCCCCCGCGCCCGGGAGCGTCACAGAACGCACTGCAAGCAGTACCATGATGATCAGCAAAAGCCCCATCATCACTTTGGTAATCCGCTCCACCCCATTTTTCAGGCCGAGCGAACAAATCCCAAATCCCACCAGGACGACAACCGCCAGATAGAACAGCATCACCAGCGGTTCCGACTGCAATTTTATAAACTGGGCCTCCACCTCGGCGGAGGTAAGGCCGTGAAAGTCGCCCCGCGCCATCTTGACGAGATAGGCGATCATCCAGCCCGAAACGGTCGTATAAAACATCATCAGAAGATAATTGCCTGCCATCCCAAAATAGCCGTAGAGATGCCATTTCGTCTCCTTCGGTTCGAGTTCCCGGAAAGAACTCGCAACGCTTTTCCGGCTGGCGCGGCCAACCGCGAATTCCATCGTCATAATCGGAATGCCAAATATTGCGAGGAAAACCAGATAAATCAGAATAAAGGCGGCTCCTCCATATTCGCCGGTGATATATGGAAACCGCCATACGTTGCCCAGCCCGATCGCACAGCCCGCAGAAATCAGGATAAAGCCAATCCGCGAACCAAAAGTTTCCCGTTCTTTCATTTTACCACTCCCTATTCCCAATCGTCCTTTCCCGCGGCGGACGCTTCCCGTTCCAAGCGCCGGGGCCGCAGCCGTTCCTGTTCGTCTGCCGCAATTTGAACATCGAAAAGGCAAAGAAAGTTTACCATATTTCCGTTTCCATTGCAATTTTAAGAAATCGGGTTCTTTCCGCTCAGATTGGTTCACAAAACCCGGCTTTTCCGCATAGAATGGCGTAAGTCCTATCGCGAATCGAGCAATCTGACACAGGAGGACAACTATGCCCATTATCTATCTTAGCCCGTCGACGCAGGAGTATAACTACTTCATCAACGGCGGCACCGAAGAATATTACATGAATCTGATCGCCGACGACATGATCCCTTATCTGCGGGCCAGCGGCATTCGATACGTCAGGAACACCCCGGACATGACCGCCGCGTCCTCGATCCGGCAGTCGAACGAGGGAAACTTCGACCTGCATCTCGCCCTCCACTCCAATGCCGCCCCCGAGAATCTGGCCGGTCAGCTCCGCGGGCCCGACGTCTATTATTACCCCGGGAGCCTCCGCGGGGAGCGCGCCGCCACCATCATCGCCGATAATCTCAAAACAATTTATCCTGACCCGGAACTGGTGACGGTTCTGCCCACCACGCGGCTTGGGGAAGTGAGCAAAACCCGCGCGCCCGGAGTTTTAATTGAGTTCGCCTACCACGACAACCTTGAAGACGCCGCCTGGATCAAAAACAATATCCGAAACATAGCGCGCAACGTGGTCTACTCTCTGACGGAGTATTTCGGCATTCCGTTCGTCCAGCCGCAGCCGGAACGCACCGGAACAGTAAACACCACCTCCGGCAACCTGAACATACGCAGCCGCCCGAACACCGGGTCCGAGATCCTGACAACCGCGCCCAACGGGGCGCCGATCACCATCCTCGGCGACGCGGGAAACGGCTGGTATGTCGTCCAGTATCGGAACACCGTAGGCTACGCCAGCAGCAATTACATCTCGGGCTGACCTGATCCGGCCGGCGGCTGAGCCGTTTTTCCTTGCGGTTTGGCCTGCCGTCATCACAGACCAACCGCCGTTTTTCATTTGAGAAGCATTTCCGCGCAAATATCATGTTCCTCCGGGAAGACTAGAAAAAGCGAAGCCGCATTTTCTCCCGCAGATAAAAAACAATCCCGTTCGCGTCCGCTTCACCCGGTCGGGAGAGCGGCCCCGCAGCCGGACGCGGGCGCTTTTGCAGGGCACAGAGCTAACGCCGGGCAAGAGAGCCAAATCTCAACAAACGGGAATCCGCCGGCGGACAGCCGTCGCGCAGCGGCGAAATGGAGGAAATGATGGATTTTAAAAATCCCGAAATGAAGCAGTACTTCGAATCCCTTCCCTTTTTTGTACAGGAATCGATTAAGCAGACCGGTGTAACCTTCACCAATCTGGCTGAACTTGAGAACTGTGCAAAGGGCATGCTCAATCAGAAGTAATTGCAAAACAATCAGAAGGCCCGGTTAAATGCCCGGGCCTTCTGATTGTTTTGATCAACCGGCTGCCCCGGCGAAAAGAGGCGGTTGAAACCTGAAGCTTTTCGGGATTTTTCTTCCGGCGATGCTTCCCCGGACTCGCCGGGACAAACGCCCGGCTGCGTTTTGTAAGCCGCGCAGAAAATTTCGGCCGCGCTTGGAAACGCAGGGGGAAAGCCGGTCATGCACAATAAAACGCCGGCAGGAAAGCATGCTTACCCGCCGGCGCCATCATCGTTTCTTCTTAGAGGCCGTTGACAAACTCCCGAACGCTTAAAAGCTCTTTCTCGAGGCTGACGCTCAAAACCGTCGAAACCGCATGGTTTAACTTTTCATATTCGTTGCCGTTGTCGTCCTTCCAATCGTCGCGGTGCTTCCGAAGGCGTCCAATTCGGCTGTCCAATTCGTTCAAAACATCCTGCCGGATATCCATTTTTCAAAACTCCTTTCAAACGCCGTTTGTCTTAGTATCACCGGCATCCAGCGCAATATTTTTCACAAAACGCGGGGAATCATGGGTATTTTCCGAAAGATTGCCAATAATAAAGATATCTTAAATCGCAGGAAGCGGAGGGATACCCTTGGAAAACAAGAACTATGTCAACGGGCCGGAAATCCCGATGGGGCTCGGTATGGCGCTTGCCCAGAACAGCGAGGCGATGGACCGCTTTTCCGCCTTTCCGGAGGCGAAAAAACGCGCCGTCATCGAACACACTCACCAGATCCGTTCCAAAAAAGAGATGCAGCTTTACGCACAGGAGATTGCACAAGGCAAAATTTAAAAACCAAAGGGGCGGAAGAACACTTTTCCGCCCCTTTCGCCGTCCGCATCCGACAAACGCAGGGAGCGCGCGCACGCGCTGACAGGCGGTTTTCGCTTTGAACCGCCATTTCACAGCGCGCGCCCGCCCGGCGAAGATTCCGGACGGGCTGCGCAGCTCCCGCCTTACAAATATTCAAATTTGGGAGCAAAGGTCAGCTTCCCATCCCACATAAGCTGCCTTCCCATCGCATACACCGAGCGGATTTCCAGCTTGTCGTCTAAAAGCAGCAGATCGCCGTCGCAGCCGGGTTCCAGGCGCCCCTTGCCGGGCAGCTTCAAAGCGCGAGCCGCATTTGAAGTACACGGCCGGATGGCCTGCTCAAGCGGCACGCCCTTGCTTTTTACCATCGCACAGATCGTTTGGTGCAGGCTCGAGATCCGCCCCGCGCCAACGCCGGCCATCTCCTTGCGCTCGTTCCAGATGGGCATGCTCCCATTGCTGTCCGTGCTGAAGGTCACCAGCTCCGGTGGACAGCGTTCCAGCGCGTCGACCATCTGCTCCGCCGATTCGTCCGGGTCCTGCAGGGTGGTAAAATCCACCCATCCGCCCATCTGCGCGAACCGAGCCGCATCCTCCGGCTGGTTTCCCAGGTGGGTGGGATGAAAGACGGAAACCGGCAGGTCGCTCTGCTCCAGGATCTCAAATAACTGGCCCAGCCCAGCCTTGCCCTTTCCCACATGGAGATGTACGAACGCCGAACGCCCCTTGAGAATACCGGCCTGCCAGACGTCCGCCGCAAGACGCGCCAGCTCAGCGGTTGTGACGCAGCTGGACCGGTGGTCGGAGACGGCAATCTTCACTCCGATGCAGTTTTGGAGCATAACGATATCTTTCTTGACGTTTCCCGTGAGACTAACCGGCGGATAGGAATAAGCCCCGGTAAGGAAAAAGGCCGTTAAACCCTCTTCCTCAAGCGCCATCGCCTTCGCCGCCAGGCTTTCCACACTGCGGGTCAGGCCGTCGGTCCCCAAAACGCCCACCACCGTAGTGACGCCGCCCCGGACGGGCGCGCTGATCCGCAGCGGCGGCACCTGGTTGGACATCCCGCCCTCGCCGCCTCCGCCGGTGATGTGCACATGTCGGTCCAGATAGCCTGGGACCGCGAACATTCCCCGCCCATCGACCGTGACCAATCCCGGCGCCGACGCCTCAATCCGGCCGTCAACCGCCTCAATCTTCTGACCGGCCAACAGAATGTCGGAGTCCCTCCAGGCGGTTTCCCGATAAACTTTGACGTGCTTGATCAACTGGATCATTCTGACACCCCTCATCTGAATTCCGTTTGGCCGCAGCGGGCCGCACGCCGCTTGGCCGGCCGCCGCTGGCGCCGCCGCAAGTTTATCTTAACACGGAAGGAACGCCGGGAAAACCCGGCGTTCCTCATGATTTGGAATAAAAAATGCATTCCAATGCGCGCCGCCGCCTATCTGTCGGAGTCAGCGCGATGAAGCCCGCCCGAACGCAGCCTTGCCCCGCGCGGCGGTCAGTCCTTCACGCCGGCCGGCTGCCCAAGCAGCAGATGACGCCTGAGCGTGTCTTCAGACGCGGCAAACTTTGGGGTAAGCAGGCTGACGACAACCATCACGATGGAGCCGACCGCCACACCGGCAACCGAAGCGTGGAAGCCGTGAAGCATCGCCTTGAGCGCCGGCACGTTGGTAAACGCAACAACCGAAATCATACCGGCGATAATCGAGGCATAAGCGGCAGGCTTTGTGGCTTTCCTCCAATAGATTCCGAACAGGACCGGAACCGTAAACGTCGCCAGGCCGGAGAAACCGAAGGTGTTGATAATAAAAATGCTGCCGGGCTGGAAACATCCAAAGATAATGACAATGACGCCGATAATCACTGTAACATATTTGGACAGCCGCATGACCTGATCATCGGTCGCTTTTTTGTTGATGAATTTCTGATAGAGGTCGCGGGTTGCAGCCGACGTCGCGGTGACGAGAATGCCGTCGATGGTCGACATGCCGGCCGCCGCAATGCCGGCCACAAAGATGGACGCAAGAACCGGGGGCAAACCGCGCTGCAGGATGATCGGGATGACATAGTCCGGATTGCTCAGCTCGCCGATGAGCGGACGGCCCAGAGCGCCGGCCCAGCAGACCATCCACGCGCTGACAAACATCCCCACCGTCGCAAGAATGACCGAGTTGAACATGGTCTTATGGTCCTTCATGGCAAAGAACTTGGTAAACAGATGCGGCTGGCCCATCATCAGGAAGCTCCACATCAAAATGTTGGAGACATAAAATCCCCACGGCATTCCGCCGTTGTTTCCCGGGAAGGTCATAAAGCCTTCTCCAAGACTCGCCAGCTCTGCATTGAGCGCTGTAAGGCCACCGCCCATTTTCACGCAGAGAATGAACGCCACGACTGCGGCGGAGAACATCAGAACGCCCTGAATGACGTCGGTCATCATGGCGCCGCGCATGCCTCCGCTCATGCAGTACGCGACGACGACAGCGCCCATAAACACAACGCCGACCCAGTTGGGAAGGCCTGTAAAGGTATTGACCAGAATTCCAGTGCCAATGATCTGCGCGCCCATCATCGGGACCATAAAGATAAGCATGGTCAGGCCGAGCAGGCCGCTGAGGTTGGAACTCTCATACCGGTCGGCCAGATAGTCGGACAGGGTCAGAAAGCCCTCCCGGTGGCCCAGCGTGATCAGCTTGCGGCCGATGAGCACCGCCGGAATCAGCATGGAAAACGCAACGCCCGGCAGCGTAATCGACAGGCCGGCATATCCCATGTTGTAAATCTGGCCGGGGGTCCCAAGAAAAGTCCCCATGCTGTACTGGGTGGTCGCATAGGCGATACCGGAAACGATAAAGCCCGCTTTCCCGCTCAGGACAAAATAGTCGTGCATGGTCTTGGTCTGACGGGAAGCCTGAGCGCCAATCACCGCCATAAGTATGATATACACCCCGATAACGCAAAAAAATGGAATGGGGGTTACGGCTACCTCAGGCATTTATTTCCCCTCCTTACGCTCGTCAAATTCGTGATATTCCGGCCTTTTAAGACATTGTGCGCTCCACACCAGGATCAGCGCGATCGTCGTGATTCCCACAATAAGCCAGCCCCAAATATAGTTGGGCACTCCCCAGGCAGTCGGCACATAGACGTAATTGACAAAGCAAGGGAGGGGCAGCATGATCAGAATATACAGCGCGATAAAAATGCAGCCCCAGGCCAGGTTAAAACGATCCTTCATTCCCTTCACTCCTTCTGATTATGTAGATTTGTTCTCGATCCCCTTTGATGCCGGCTCAATCGGCTTTCCGTCGCGGCGGTAACAAACCGTGCCGGCGGACACTTCCGGTAAAAGCCTTTTCCGTCTAACGGCTCCACCGGTCGATCTGGTCCTCCATCATTTTGTTGACCATCGTGATCTGCCCAACCAGACGGTTTACCTGGCGCTGGAAAGTTGTCTCAAGCGCAAGATAATAGTCCGGAGTGGTGTTCTCCCGCGTCTTGCCCATAGCCAGGCTCAGGCGGGGGAAGGCCGGCTGCGGCAGAGCGGCGTCGTGCGCATAGCAGCTGCTGTAACTGTAGACAAGCCGGACCAGTTCTCCGCCCGCCTGGACAACAATATCGTCGCTGTCTTTGCCGGGCATGAGTTCCTCGAGTTTCCGAGCCGTCTTCTTGGCCTTCTCCAGGCAGGGCCATACGGGCGACAGGTCAAATTCATCGGCAACCTGCTTTTCAATATTTTGCAGCGTGCTTTCCATAAAGCCGAGGAACCCGGTAAAATCGGCCGGAAGCTGCTCGCTTTCGAGATAGTAGCAGGCAAGCTTAGTCATGCAGGCGGTGTCGCGCAGGGTGGAAGGCTTGTTGCACTTGTCAAAGGTATCTTCCGGCGTGTGCCAAAACGGGATATCCATGCTGCCGAAATGGTATTCGCCAAATTTGGGCATCACCGAGAAGGGAACCCGCGTCGCCCAGAAGGTCTGATCGGCAAATCGTCTCATCGCCTCAGAAGGCGCGGGCTCGGCTTTATTGTACTCGCGCAGCAGCTCCTGATTGAAGTCCCCGCGCTCAAACAGCGAACTGAGGAAGGTCACATGATCGAGGTCGGCAAAGCCGCAGATATCCATATTCAGATGAGCGACGCAATTTTCCTTAAGCTCCATGAAATGATGATCGCTGTACCAGGTTGAGCCGGCATACCGCGCGTCTGAATGGCCGCACCACCAGGCGAACTTCACGCTGCGGCGAAGCTTTCCCTCATATTGTTTGAACACGCGGGCCATCTCGACCATGGCAATGTTGGCCACGGCGTTGTCGGTCATCCCCTCATACCAGCTATCGTAATGGCCGGAAATCAAAACAAACTTCTCGCTCTGGCCATGAACGGTCGCGACAGGGATGCTTGCTTTGACAATCGAATTGTCCTGCTTTATGTTCATAACGACGCCGGCAACCTCGTCTGCATCCATAAGGGCCACCAACTTGTCGCTGTCCGACTTTTTAAGCTCGCCGTAGGGCAGCCACGGATACCGGCTTGCCAGATCGTCGACGTCAGGATTTCCCCAAACGCCGCCCAGGCTGCCATGATGTTTGACGTCCAGCGCGTATGCGGTGATGATCCCCACAGCGCCCGCCCTCTTTGCCTTCATTGCAAAGTCGTAGGAGGAGTCGAGCGTGAAGACGATTTTTCCTTCAAAATTGGCAAAACGCTGGGTTTCATTTTTTTGAGTGGACACGCTCTTGCCGGTGTCGAAAAGCTGCAGCGCCCCGCCCTTTTGGCGGCCGGCTTCATCAAACACAACCGGCGCTTCCAAATCAGAGCAGCTTGCGCTGTAGACATAAGGGGTTAAAGAAAAATTGAGCGTTTCCCCCTTGGCGGTAAGCACTTTCAAGCTGCCGTCTACAGGCAGGCTGCGGAATGCGTCGTAGTACTCACGGGTGCAGTCCACCCCGTATTCTTTCATCCTTTCACAGATGAGATCAACCGCCGCCTCTCCTGCCGGCGAGCCGGTGTAACGTTCCAGCTTAGAGAAACGCTCCAAATCCTCCCACATCCGGTCGACGTCAATCTGCTGCGCCGCTTCATCCGCCAGGTTCCGGCACTGCCGATATTCTTCCATAGTTCGCTCCTCTTTCTATAATTTTTCATTATTATAATATATTTTATTAAAACAATCAACTAAATTTATTAACTTAACATAACCTTATAGAATGCCCTGATCGACACAAAAATATTCCGGCGCCTGCCCGCCCCCGTTTTTCCGTTTCAACCGTCCCTGGAGCAGGAAGGCATCTCTGGAACGCGCTTTTCTGCATGCTTCTTTGCCGGCCGGCCCTGCCGCAAGCGCCCCGGCTCTGCCGGGCGGGCGGCGTTTGCTACACCTTTGCACACCGGCCAAAAGGAAAAGGCCAGCGTCTGAAGGACGCTGGCCTTTCTTTGGCCATGCAGGCCGTTTCCCATGCTTTCTTCCAGGGCGGAAACCTTTGATGCCGGCATACGCGCCCGCCCTGGCCTGCAGGGCGCTTTTCTCAAAACGCCGGCTTTAAGCCGTCCTCAGGAACCGTTCAAAGCGCGGCTCCGGACAATTCCCCATCTTTAAGCACAAACCGTTTGGGCTGTCCCTCCTGGAACAGGCCGGTAAAATCAAAGGTTGCAAAATAATCCGCAGGCGTCTCGGCCCTCCGGATCAGTTCGAACGAACCGTCCTCTTTGAGCAGGACCTCCGCCGAACGGAGCTTGCCGTTGTAGTTATATCCCATCGAGAAACCGTGCGCGCCGGTGTCGTGGATCACCAGGATATCGCCGATGTCGATCTTTGGGAGCATGCGGTCGATCGCGAACTTGTCGTTGTTTTCGCACAGGCCCCCGGTCACGTCGTATTTGTGGTCGCAGGGCTCGTTTTCCTTGCCAAGAACAGTGATGTGGTGATATGCGCCGTACATCGCCGGGCGCATCAGGTTTGCCGCGCAGGCGTCAAGCCCGACATATTCCTTGTGGGTGTGCTTCTGGTGGATGTTGGTCGCAATCAGACAGCCGTAAGGCCCGGTCACGAACCGTCCCATCTCAGTGAAAATTTTCACGTCCCCCATTCCTGCCGGGACCAGAATCTCCTCAAAGACTTTGCGCACGCCCTCGCCGATCAGGAGGATATCGCTCGGCTCCTGTTCCGGCCGGTAGGGGATCCCAACGCCGCCCGAAAGGTTGATGAAGGCGATATGCACGCCGGTTTCCCTCTGAAGCTGGACCGCCGTCTCAAACAGGATCTTCGCCAGAGCGGGATAATACTCGTTCGCGACGGTGTTGCTCGCGAGGAACGCATGGATGCCGAAATGCTTGACGCCCCTCGACTTGAGCTTTAAAAACGCCTCGGTCATCTGCGGACGGGTCAGCCCGTATTTCGCTTCGCCCGGGGTATCCATGATCGCATTATTGATGTTGAACAGCCCGCCGGGATTATACCGGCAGCTCACCGTCTCCGGAAGGCAGCCAATCAGATTTTCATAAAAATCAATATGGGTGATGTCGTCGAAGTTGATGGTCGCCCCGAGCTTCGCCGCGAGTTCGAAATCCTTTGCCGGCGTGACGTTGGAGGAGAACATGATCTCGTTCCCCGCAAAGCCGACCGCGTCGCTCATCAAAAGTTCGGTATAGGACGAACAGTCCGCGCCAAAGCCCTCGTTTCTCAGAAGCTTTAAAATCGCAGGGTTGGGGCAGGCTTTGACCGCGTAATACTCCTTAAACCCCTTGTTCCAGGAAAACGCCTTTTTGATCTTCCGCGCGTTTTCCAGAATCCCCTTCTCGTCGTAGAGGTGGAACGGGGTTGGAATGGTCTTCATAATCTCCCGGGCTTTCTCCAGGCTGACAAACGTTTTTTTCTCCATCTGGCGTCTCCCATCTTTTGTAAAATAAATTTGCAAAGAACTCCGTTTCAAAGCACTGCGTATCGATTTGCAACCCCGCTTCGGTCGGCGAAAACAGCCCAGCAGCCTTCCCTGCAGTTATTATACCGGATTTGCCGGTTACTGCAATGCCTTATGGAACGCCGTCCGTTTTTTGCCAAATGCTCAAACAGGACCGCCGTTTCGAAGCGCCGAACCGACTTCTTCACTGATCACCTCAATCATGCACTCAATCC
Source organism: Candidatus Fimivivens faecavium (assembly GCA_018716105.1). Classification (GTDB taxonomy): domain Bacteria; phylum Bacillota; class Clostridia; order Oscillospirales; family Ruminococcaceae; genus Fimivivens; species Fimivivens faecavium. The sequence continues at coordinate 92,925 of DVKH01000007.1, forward strand.
GTTTGATATCGCCGTCGGTGATATTCCCGAGCCGGGACAGAAACGCACGATAGTTGCGCTCGTCCAGCGCGCGATGGTAATCATAGACGCGCCTGCCGGCTTCTGAAAGGGAAATCAGAACCTGCTTTCGGTCTTTGACCCCCTTCGCCTTCTCGACCAGGCCCTTTGCGCAGAGTTTGTCCACCATCTGGGAAACGGCGCTTTTGCTCTTCTGCTTGACCGCGGCAAGCTCGGTTATATTGATCTGCCCATAGTCGCCGATGGTCTGCAGCAGATGCGCCTCCGCCATGAAGAGCGGTTCCCCGCTGCCATAGATCCGGGGCACATGCTGATACCGGCTGAGCAGCATACTGAATTCGTACAGCTTGTCCATCAGCTGAGCAAACTTGATCTCATCTGGCATTGCGACAACCATTCCTTTCTGGGATTCACGGCGCGGCGGGCCTGTTCTCTGCGCTATGCAGATTATCCTCCTGCCGATCAGGATATGGTTCCAGTATAACATATAATCCCCAAATTTTATTAACTTTTTTTGACGTATGTTATTCTTTGACAGGACAAAGTCAAGTTTGTTTGAAGATAAAAGAAAGGGGTAACCTCAATGCAATACGGTTTTAATAAAAGCATTGGCGGGGCCGTTTCTACCGATGTGGGCCGTGGACATGGACTTTGAACGCCCTGCGCCGCCGGCCAACGCGGCGCGGGCGCGCGCGGAACATCCCGTCTTCGGCTATGCGCGTCTCCCGGCTTGGCCGCAATGGGGAAGGGGCTATATGCGCCTGAAACCCGTTTCTCTGAGGAAAGCCATCAATGAATCGCTCATCCGTTTGGAGAAGGCGGTTGTCAGGCGCTTGGCGCCTGCCTGCGCATAAACCGTCGCAAAGGGACGAACCGTTTACAGCCGGTTCGCCCCTTTTTAATGCGTTTTTATTGCGATGCCGACGCCCTGCTGTAAAATAGAGGATGCGCGCCAATTTTCTGGATTCTACCTGCCGCAGCCAGGACGTGCTGCATAGCAAAAAACAGCCGGGCCGCGGTTATCTTACAATTTCAAAAGTCCCGTCGCCGTCAGAAAGGTCAGCAGCACCAGGGCCGGGGTCACGGTGCGGATCATAAAACTCCATACGCCCTTCAGGCGGAACACCGTGCCGTCCCGCTCAATCTCCGCGATAACCCGCTTTGGCCCGAGCACATATCCCACGAAGATGCACATAATCAGCACGCCGATGGTCATCAGCGCATATTCGCCAACATAGTCCACCCAGTCCAGGATACCGAGCATTTCGCCCGAAAAGGTTGGGAGGGTCACGTCGCCCAGCACGCCGAATCCAAGCGCGCTCGGAAGGCCGGTGGCAAAGACGCCGGCCACCGCCCAAAAAACCGACTTTTTCCGAGGGATCTTCCGCTCGTCCACAAGATAAGAGGCCGTCACCTCAAGCAGCGCGATCGAAGAGGTCAGCGCCGCAAAGAAGACCAGGAGATAAAACAACGCGCCGAAAAACGCGCCGCCCGGCATCGCCGCAAACACCTCGCGCAGGACGACATAGAGCAGCGAAGGGCCCTGTTTCGGATCGAGGCCGAACGCAAACACCGCAGGCATGATCGCAACCGCGGCCATGACCGCCACAAGGGTATCGCACAGCGGAATAATTACCGCGCTGCGCAGGATATTCGAGGACGGCGGGAGATAGCTTCCATAACAGATCGTGATGCCCATGCCAAGCGAAAGCGAAAAGAACATCTGTGAAAGCGCAGCCGCAAACACCGCCAGCCCGCCCGAACCCTGAAATACCGTAAAGTCCGGTTTAAAGATGAACGCAAGGCCGTCAGCCGCGCCCGGGAGGGTCACGCTTCGGACGATCACCGCCAGCATCATCACAAACAGCGCGGGCATCATCACCTTCGAACAGCGTTCGATTCCGCCCGAGATGCCGCCGAGGACGATCACGCCCGTAATCGCCATGAACAGCGCATGATACAAAACCGCCTGAACCGGATCAGCGACAAAGGAATTGAAAAAATCCGCGCCGCTCAGGCCGTGAAATCCGTTCCCAAACATTTCGAGAACGTAAGTCAAGAAATACTTGAGCGACCATCCGCCCAGTACGCTGTAAAACGAGAGAATAATAAAAGAAGCAAAAACGCTGATGGCGCCGTTAAATGTAAAACGCTTGTCCAGCGCGGAATACGCGCCGATCGGCCCACGCTTCGTCATCCGGCCGAGCGAGAGCTCCGTCACCATGACGACGCTGCCCACAACAAAGACCAGAACCAGATAAATCAGCAGGAATGCAAAACCCCCGTTTTTCCCAAGCTTATAAGGGAATGCCCAAAGATTCCCCAGCCCGACAGCCGAGCCGACCGCCGCCATCAAAAAACCGAAATGGCTGGCCCACTGGCCGCGGCCTTCCTGTTTGCTGTGATTGGACATAACGTCCCTCCTCCAAATCATTACGCCTGACATCTGACATCAAATGTCCCAATAGAAGGTATCATACCCATTTCTTTCTGTCAATGACCGCCGATCCTGCGAAAAAACGCGCGCTTTGCCGCTCTCATAACAAGGGGGTGTGCCGAAACTGGCCAGGCAGCCGGAAAGATCGGCAAAAAGCCGCGGGCAGGAAAAACCCCGCCCGCGGCTTGATCGGACCGCCAGAAGTTCAGTTGTTATAAAACGCATCATGGATGGCCACGACCGCGCGCTTAGCGTCGTTGATGTCGATCAGCACCGAAACCTTGATTTCGCTGGTCGAGATCATCTGGATGTTGATATTGGCGGAGTAAAGCGCCTCAAACATTTTGGAGGCGACGCCGGGGTTCGATTCCATTCCCGCGCCGACGATCGAAACCTTCGCGACCTGGTCGTCGGTCAGGACTTCTTTGTGCCCGATCTTATCCCGGTTGGCGTTGAGCACCTCGACCGTCTCTTCAAGGTGGTCCTTCGCGACGGTGAAGGTGATATCTTTCGTGCCGTCCCGGCCGATCGACTGCAGGATGATATCGACGTTGATCTTCTTCGACGCGAGGATCGAGAACACCTTAAACGCGATTCCCGGCTGATCGGGGACCTCTACGAGCGAGATTCTCGCAACATTGGCGTCCTTTGCGACACCCCTGATAATCATCTTCTCCACTGACGCATCCTCCTTTATGATCGTACCGGGCTTTTTTTCCAGGCTGGAAAGCACCTCGAGGTCCACATTATAACGTTTAGCCATCTCGACCGAGCGGTTATGCAGAACCTGCGCGCCGAGCGACGCGAGTTCGAGCATCTCGTCATAGCTGATCGCGCCCAGTTTCACCGCGTTTTTGACAATTCTCGGGTCCGCGGTATAGACGCCGTCGACATCGGTGTAGATCTGGCAGCGGTCCGCATGAAGCACGGCGGCAAGCGCGACCGCGCTCGTGTCCGACCCGCCGCGCCCAAGCGTCGTGATGTCGTCATAGCGGTTGACGCCCTGGAAACCCGCCACAATGACAATGGTCCGCTTCTGGAGCTCGTTCTCAATCCGCTGTTTGTTGATGTTTCGGATGCGGGCGTTCGAGTGGGTTGAATCGGTCAGGAAGCCCGCCTGCCATCCGGTGAAGGATTTGACCGGATAGCCCATCCCCTCGATGGTCATCGCCAAAAGCGAAATGCTGATCTGCTCGCCTGTCGAGAGAAGCACATCCATTTCCCGTTTGGATGCTTTGGGGTTGAGTTCATTCGCCTTCGCGATGAGGTCGTCGGTCGTATCGCCCTGCGCCGAGACGACAACCACCACGTTTTTATTCTGATCCCAGGTTTTGGTGACAATTTTCGCCACGTTGCGCACACGTTCGGCGTCCCGCATCGAGGAACCCCCGAATTTTTGCACATAAAGTTCCAACAGAAACCCTCCCTAATTATGTAATGCCAACGCCTTGCTCCAGTCCGGCCCGCATTGCCGGCGTCTAGGCCGCTGAGCGCGGCTAAAGCATTCGGCTCTCGACGCAGACCGCCCCCACATTGTCAGCGTCGAGCATCAACAGTTTCCAGGATGGGAAGCCCGCCTCGTCCAGCCGGATTCTCAGCCGGTTTCCAAACTCCGCGTCGTTCCCGGGCGTCATCGCCATCAGGGTCGATCCCGCACCGGAAATATAAGAGCAGTAGGCGCCTTCGTCCTGCATCAGCTTCATCACCGTGTCCGCGCCTTTGATCAGGCCGAGCCGGTAGTGCTGATGCAGACGGTCGTCCGTTGCCACCCGAAGGTTGTGATAGCTCCCGGTGGTGAGCGACGCGCCCATCAGCGCCGCACGGGAGAGGTTGAAAACCGCATCCTTGTGCGAAACCTCCTTTGGAAGAACACTTCTTGCGAGCGAAGTCTTGAGTTCAAAATCCGGGATCACCGCTGCGAATTTCAAATCCCCATGCAGCTCCTGCCGGACGTAGTGGACCTCGTTCCCGTCGAACACCGCCGCGACAAACCCGCCGAGCATCGCAGGCGTCGTGTTGTCGGGATGCCCTTCAATCCGCGCCGCCAGATTCACAAGGTCCTGTTTTGAAAGCGGGCTGCCCAGGAGCTGGTTTGCGCCGAGGAGCCCTCCGACGATGCAGGCAGAACTGCTTCCAAGCCCACGGGACATCGGAATGCCGTTTAACTGGCCGATCTTCATGCCGGAAATTTTCTTTCCGCAGATTTCATAGAGCTTTTTCATCGTCTGATAGACAAGGTTGGTCTCTCCAGTCGAGATCGGCGCCCCGTCAAGCGGGCGGATCGCAAGCTGATCGGATTCCTCCAGATGAATCTCGTTGTACACCGTCACCGCCAGCCCGAGCGAATCAAAGCCGGCGCCTAAATTGGCGCTGGTTGCGGGGACTTTAACCGTTACCACTTTTTGCTTTCCCCCTATGTAAAGTCATGTTGCGGCAGCCTTAGTATTCGAGAACCCGAATCGCGGATCTCACCTCTGCGCCCGCGGCTTTGGCAAGGCGTATCCATTCTTCGGTTTGGCGGCCGCTCACCGGTTCGGTCAGGAACGCGCGCTCCTCCTGCGCGGCGCCCTGGATCGGCTCGACCGTGCCGAAAATCCGTTGGATCTCCGTCCTACCGAGGCCGGACGTCCGGAACATCATCCGGGTCACGTCGTCCCGCCAATCCGCGACGTTGCTGCGGCCGGAATCCTCCCAGCCGAGGGAATCGATGTGCCCGCCCTCCTTCATCGCGTCTACAAGGTCCGAAATCACAGCCGCAGCGGTCGGAAGCTTTCCGGCGCCGCGCCCGTAGAACACCACGTCGCCGGTGTCGCTCGAACGCACGAGAATGCCGTTGAACACATCGCTGACATTGGCGAGCTGGCTTTCCTGGGAGATCAGCGCCGGACTCACCATCACCATCAGACCTTTTTCCGTCTTTTTCGCCCGGCCGATCAGCTTGATCACATACCCGGCCGAAGCCGCCGCCGCAACATCCTCGGCGGTCAGCGCGGCGATCCCTTCCGTATGGATGTTGTCGGGGTAGACGTGGCTCCCGAACGCGATCGACGCGAGGATGCAGATCTTCCGGCAGGCGTCGGTTCCCTCCACGTCCGCGGCGGGGTTCCGCTCGGCGTAACCGTTGTCCTGCGCGAGTCCCAGCGCCTGCTCAAACGACATCTTATCCCGGAACATCCGGGTCATGATGAAGTTGGTCGTCCCGTTGAGGATGCCCGCAATCTCCTCCACCTCGCCCGCGCCGAGGCATTGGTAGAGCGGATGGATGATCGGGATGCCGCCGCCGACGCTCGCTTCAAACAGGTAGTTCACGTTGTTCTCTTTCGCGATTCCAAGAAGCTCCGCCCCGTGCGCGGCGACCAGCTCCTTATTCGAGGTGATCACATGTTTTCCGGCCAGGAGCGCGCGCTTTGAAAAATCATAGGCGGGGGTTAACCCCCCGATGGTCTCTATCATCACGCCGACCTCCGGGTCCGCAAGCGCCTGCTCATAGGTCCCGGCCTTATCCGCCCAGACGGTCCCTTCCAGGCTCCTCACATCCACAATATACTTGATGTCGAGCTCCCTGCCCGCCTTTTTCTCGATGCTTTGGCGATTCTTATAAAAAACCTCGGCGACGCCCGATCCGACAACGCCGAAGCCGATGATCGCAATTTTCGTCATTTCGCTGTTCCTCCTCGTCCAATGATGCCGCTGCAAGAGCTTAGTGAGCGGTCAGTTTCCTCGCTTCCACAACGCCCTGAAGTTTTTTCAGCGCGTTGAGCACCTCCATATCGCTGGTGGTTGTTTCGTCAAACGAAAGCGAAACCGAAACCGCCGCGAGCCCATCCACTGGGATGTTCTGATTGATGGTCAGGATATTCGCGCCGTTGCGGTAAAGCTCCGCGATCAGCGAAGAGAGCATACCCGGACGGTCCTTGACCAGGACATAGAAGCTCGAAACCTTTCCCGACATGTCCCGGATGTAGGGAAATACCGCATCCCGGTACTTGTAGATGGCGCTTCTGGAGATCCCCGCCATCTTCGCCGCCTGCGAAATGCTGGTCGTCTCACCCTGTTCCAGCAGATGCTTCGCGTATACAACGCGGGAAAAGACTTCGGGCAGAGATTCCGTTTCGACCACAAGATATTTGGGCGCCTTCCACATAAATTCCACCCCACGAAAACGATTGTTTTTTGTAACGAACACTATACCATTCAGCGAAAACAAAAATCAAAAGCCTTTTCTGGCCATTTTGCACCGAATTCGGGGTTCAGCGGGTGAAATCTCCCTTTTTTGCCAGAATCATCCTGTTCTCTTCCGTTTTCTCCTGATTTAGGTGAAATCGCTGTCATTCCACGGAAAACATCCGTCATGATTGGAAAAACATCCAAAGGCCAGAATGCAGAACCTGGTTTTCCTTTTGAAACATATGCTCATAAACGGATCGGGCAAAGTCATACTATATCATGAAAAATAGCAGAGCGCGCCGCCAATCCGCCGAAAGGAGCCTTGCAGTGACAAACGAAGGAAAACGGAACTTTCTTCTCAACGCCGCCTATGCGGCCACGGTCGGCGTCATTTTATGGGCGGTGTTTCGGTTTGTCATCCCGATGTTCTGGCCGTTCCTGCTGGGATTCGTCATCGCTTATTTCTTAAAAACCATTGCTGCCCCGCTGGTTGAGCGCCTGCGCTTCCAACAGCGCTTCGCCATTCTCTGGACCGCTTTTGTGTTCTATTCGCTCGGCGGGATTCTTTGCTGGGTCGCCGGGGCGCTTCTGCTCGGGCGGCTCCTCGAGTTCGCCAAGCTCCTGCCCGAGTTCTACGCCGAAAATCTGGTCCCGGTGATCCTGGCCGTCAACGATTTTATGATCGAGAAGCTCTCCAGCCTCTCTCCGCAGTTCGCCCCGGCGGCCGAGGAGCTGTTCGGCGCGTTTTCCGCTTCGACCACCGACCTGATCACCGGCCTTTCGACATCGCTGATGCTTTCGGTTACCGATTCGGTGAAAAAACTGCCGCTTTATCTGATCGGCTTTGTCTTTACAATCGTATCCTCGTTTCTGATCGGCCTTGATTACCGGCGGGTCAGCTATTTTCTGATCTCACAGATTCCGCGCCCGTTTCGGGATCTGATTATCGACGTAAAAAACTTTCTGGTCTCCTGCCTGTTCCGGCTCGGCAGGGCCTACCTGATCATCCTGCTGATCACCTTTGCAGAACTCTCGATCGGCCTCGGTTTCCTGCGAATCCAGGGCTATATTCAAATCGCCGCGGTGATTGCCGCGCTCGACATCCTGCCGCTGATCGGAAGCGGCCTCGTGTTGATCCCCTGGGGCGTCTATCACCTGGTCTGCGGGGACCTTCCGCTCGGCGCGGGCATCTTGATGGTATACGGCGTCATCACGATGGTGCGCAACATCATCGAACCAAAAATTGTCGGCGACCAGCTCGGCCTTCACCCGGCGGCGACCCTTGCGGCGATGTTCTTCGGCATCAAGGTCATGGGATTCGGCGGTATCCTGGCCGCCCCGATCCTGCTTTTGTTGATCGTCTATCTCAACAGCACCGGCCGCGTCCGCCTCTACCGAACCGGCCCGGATTGAGGTTATTTCGTCCAAAATAGGCGAAGGCCGCGGTTTCCGAGCTGGAACCGCGGCCTTTTCGTTCGAAATTACTCTCAGGGCTTGTCAGGCTTCTCGCACTTTTTAATCACCAGCGCGATCTCAAGGAACATCTTGCGCTGCTCCGGGCTGGTCCCATCCAGGAGCTCGCGGAGTTCCTGGTTCAAATACAACTTCTGCGCCACAGTGACCCCGGTGACAAATTCGCCGAGATCGCAACCCAAAAAGTTTGCAATCTCCGACAAGGTGTCAAGGCTGATTTTCGTCGCGCCCCGTTCGATCTGGCTGATATAGCCGACCGAAACAGAAAGCGCTTCGGCGACATCGTCCTGCGTCTTTCCAAGCCTTTTCCTTTTTAGTTTTATCCTTCGACCAATTACTGCATAATCTACTGCCATTTCGTGATCACCGATATTTATTTTATTTGGAAATGTCAAAATCATACAGATATTGATAACTATATATATAGTTATTATATTCATAATTGATATGTATTATGCTATTATCACATAAAAAAAGCAAAATAAGACGTGAGGTATGGTTGATTTTTTTCGAATGTCCCGCCGCATGCTGGAAACGTTTTGATTTCTCCTAACAGTGAAAAATCCAAATTAAGCCCAAAAAATCCGGCAGACGCCCGGGGACGCTATCTCACCGCAGGGCTTCGTCAAAGCGGCTGATTTTTGCTGGCTGGAACAAAAACGCCGCTTCTCAGGCCAATGGGGGGCGGAAAGATTAAAAAAAATTTTGACGCCGTCATCGCTCCGAGAAAACAGGAAAGATCAAATAAGCGGGGCCGGCATAGCCGGCCCCTTTATTCTTCCATCAATATTTCCAGCATTCTCGCTGGATTTTCCAGAAACTGTTTTGTAATTTGGTAGTGCTCTGTCTGACGGTAATCGGTCCGCGCAGCGCCCTTCTCGTTCAATACATAGATTTCCGCCCCGGGATACGCCATCAGAATGGGCGAATGGGTCGCGATGATGAACTGGCTTCCCTTTCGGGCAAGCGCGCCGATCTGGGCGAGGAGCGTGAGCTGACGGGAAGGCGAAAGCGCCGCTTCCGGCTCGTCGAGAAAGTACAGGCCGTCGCCCCCAAAACGGTTGAGCACAAGGGACAAAAAACTTTCGCCATGCGACTGCCGGTGCAGGGACTTTCCGCCATAGCGCTCCAACAGGCTGGGCAGCAGGGGATTTTCCCTGTCCAGGCGGTCGATTTCGGTCGCGACGTTATAAAAGCTCTCCGCCCTGAGGAAAAAGCCGTCTTTCGGCCGCCGGGATCCGCGGATCACCGTCATATGCCGGCAGAGCGGGGAATGGGTGTCGCTGGTGGAAAAGCGGAAGTTCCGGCTCCCGCCCTCGGGATTAAAGCCGCAGCTGACGGCAAGCGCCTCCAACAGGGTGGACTTCCCGCTCCCGTTTTCCCCGACAAAAAAAGCGACCGGACTGTGAAACCCGAGCTGCACGTCCGATTGAAGAACGGGCAGATCGAGAAGATAAGCGCCGTCTTCCTCACGGATCTCGTCCCGGCGGATGGAATATCCCCTGATAAACAGATTCTCAAACGCCAACCCGCTTCCCCCTTTTGCATCATATCTTCCAGGACCGGCCGGTCAGGCGCGTCCCGTTCCTATTCTATCTCCGCCGGGCCTTGAGCGCAACCGGCTGCGCCGTTCCCATCTCTCATAATCCGCAATTAAATCAAGCGCGCACGGCGCGAGCAGCAGAAGCCCTGTGAGGTTTACCAGCATCATGCACCCGGCCAGCACGTCGGACAGCAGCCAGACCCCTTCGGCTGTGAAGACGGCGCCCGCCGCCGCCCCGGCGGCATAGAGAACGCGGAACCAGCCGACCGAATCCGCGTTTTTCCGGAGCAGAAACGCCGCCGCTTTCTCGCCGTAGGCGCACCATCCGAAGATCGAGGTCAGGCCGAACAGCGCAATAAACACCGACACCCATCGGCCCCAGCTTTCTCCAAGCGCCGCGGAAAAACAGATCGCCGCGAGTTTCGCCCCGGTTTCCCCATTTTGCCAGAGCGTGCCGTCCCCAGCGGTCAACAGGACCAGCGCAGTCAGGGTGCAGCTCAGGATCGTGTCCACAAACACCTCGAAGATTCCCCACATGCCCTGTTCCACTGGGCTGTTGGTCTCAGCCTCGGCATGCGCGATCGGCGCGGAACCAAGCCCCGCCTCGTTCGAAAAAAGCCCGCGCGCCACGCCAAAGCGCATCGCCGAGCGGACGGTATAGCCCAGCGCGCCTCCAGCCGCCGCCTGAACGCCAAACGCCTGTCCGAACATCATCCCAAACGCATCCGGCAGCAGCGCGCGCCCCTGCCAGATCGCCGCGATGGAAGCCGCGGTATAAGCGATTGTGATCACCGGGACGACAACGGCGGAAAGGCGCATCACCCCGCCGATCCCGCGGGAGGTTCCCCACAGTGTCAGGACTCCGATCGCCCCCGCGGTCAGAAAAGCCGGGACGCCAAAGCTGCCGCCCAACGCCTCTGACACCGAATTCGACTGCGTCATGTTCCCCATCCCGAGCGCCGCTGCCGCGCAGGTCAGCGCAAACAGCGCTGCGAGCCCGCCGCCCACACCCGGAATGCTTTTCAGATAGCCCATCGGGCCGGCGCCGCGCCTGCGCTCACGGACGGCGAGCGAAACTTCGGCGAATTTTGTCATCATCCCGACCAGCGCCGCCAGCCACATCCAAACCACCGCGCCCGGCCCCCCCGCCGTGACGGCGGTCGCGACCCCGACGATGTTGCCGGTACCCATCGTCGCCCCGAGCGCCGCGCTCATTGCCATAAACGGCGTGATCCCGTCTGTCCGCTTTGCCGGGCGGAAAACGCTTCCGATGGTACGCCTGAGAACCGTCCCAAATCTCCGGAACTGAAAGCCGCGGCTGCGGATGGTCAGATAGCCGCCGATGCCGAGCGTCAGCCCCATCGTCAGCGGCCCCCATACCACCGAACCGATTTGTTCGAGAAGTTGAAATCCATTCATCTGCCCGCCCCCGTTTTCCGCCTGATATTTCGTTTCAGGCCGCTTTACAACTATATTCGCGGGTTCGCGGGTTTAATCCGCGTTGGCGTTAAGGGCCTTTCGCCATGCATGAATCTGGCAATTTTTCGACACTAATAATGTAATATCTCTTGTGGCAAAACTGGGGGAATCCGATGAATCGAATCAAAACGGTTTGTTATACTGCGCTGCTTGTTCTGATCTTTTCCGCGGGATGCGCGGCCGCCGCCACGGGCGCGCCTTTCTCCGCCGGACAGGAAAACGCCGCCTCTGGACCGCCTTCTTCCTCCGGATCTTCGCTGGCCTTCTCATCTTCCGATCCCGATGCCGGGTCCGAAAGCGCAGCCCCTGCCGTTTACCGGGGAACCATCCGCTCCATCCTTCAAAGCGAGGACGGAACCCATCTGACGCTCGAGCAGGCGGAAGGAACCGATTTTGGCGCGCCGTCGGTTCGCGCCCTGATCACGCCGGCAACTCAGACCGATTTCGAATTGGAAGAACTCAAAGAGGGCGTTTATCTGGAAATTCACTTTCTATGCGCGCGGGGCTTTGATTTCACATCGGAAATTCCCGTTGAATCCGCCCGGAACCTTCGCCTTTCGGAGATGCGCAACTACAACGGCGAACTTCTCGAATTCACGCCCGACGAAGGAAAGCCCGGCTGCGGCACCCTTTTGATGAAAGCGCTCGACAGCGATTTCACCTTCCTGTTCTTTTATACCGAAAACACGCAGTTCTTTCCCGATCCTTCCGCCCTCAAACCGGGCGACCGGCTCAACATCTTCCGCGCCGCCGCAGCGACCATGACCAGCCCGCCGCAAGGCGCTGCGCTGGAAGTTCGTTATTACGCAAATGAATGAAAAGGACCCGGATCCGCCTTCGGGGCCTTTTTGAACCGGTACTCACGGTCATCGGTCAGAATAGCGCAGCAAAAGGGCTTCGCCTTCTGGCGAAGCCCTTTTGCCTGGAGAGAATTACGAGGTGAACCATCGTGACGCAAACACGATAATCCTATTACACCGCAAACACCGTCGACGGTATTCGCGTGTGCAATCTACCGTTCGGGGATGATTTCCAGCCAATACCCATCCGGATCGCTGATAAAATAGATCCCCATTGCTTTATTTTCATAACAGATGCATCCCATCTCGCTGTGAAGCTTATGCGCAGCCTCAAAATCATCCGTATGGAACGCGATGTGAATTTCGTTGTCACCGAGATTATATGGATCGCAGCGATCCCGCAGCCACGTCAGTTCGAGAAGATGCTTTCCGTGCCCATCCCCAAGATAAACGAGGATAAAACTGCCGTCTTCCGCTTCCTTTCTCCGGACCTCGTTTAAACCAAGCGCTTTTTTATAAAATTCAAGGCTCGCATCAAGGTCAAACACGTTGATGTTGTTGTGCGCAAACTGAAAGGTCATCTGCGGCGCCCCCTCTCGTAGTTGGTGGTTTTATTATACCGCCCCTCCGCCGCGATTTCATCCCCTTTGGATGAAAGGATGTTTACAATTTGGTATCAGCATTCGCCTGTCCATGACAAAATCCCGGAGCTTTCGCAGAAAGGCAACATTTTCATCCGCCGGACGCACCTATTCAATGTCAGCTTGTGAAATCTTCGATCAGGGAAAGCAGTTCCTGGTAGTCGTCCACGGCGATCCCCTCCTCCAGGCGCATCCGGTCCACGTCCGGAAGATGGTGGAGATAGACCTCGAACTGCAGTTCGGGTTCGGTTTTGTTTCCGATGAAGACCGCAAGTTTTCCCTGGTACCCTTTCAGGACATATTTCGGCGTATGCGCAGGCGCCGGGACCTTCTCGCTTGCGGCGCCGGCCGTCAGTTCAGCGGCCTCTGGGGAAATCTCGCTCAAAGCGGTCTCTCTTCCCGCGGCATATCCCGCCGACAGCCCTGCCGTCGCCGTCACCAAAACCGCGAGAACGGTGACGATCCAAGTCTTGTTTTTCATGACAGCCTCCCTGACTGTTTTTCCACACAATAGTCGATACTGTTATGGTAGCAGTTTGCATGTAAAAGGTTCCAAAACCGTTCCAGCCGTTCCTATAAAGTCAGAAAACAGGAGTCCCGGAGCACAATTGCTGGTAATAGTCTTGACGGCCGTTTCCCATCCTATACGGTTCCAGCGGCGCCATGAAAACAGAAAAGTCTGTTCACAGACGGTGAACTATGGTATAATAACCGCAGTAAATTGGGCTTCGGCCCAATTTGCCCCGCCTTTGGCGGGGACGGCGCGGTTTTGACCGCGCCCTGCGCTTTGTTACACCAGAACCCAAATCGTCTTTGAGACGATTTGTACGCCGCTTCCGCGGCGCTCAGGCCCGATGGGCCTGCCGTTATGGTATAATAACCGCAGTAAATTGGGCTTCGGCCCAATCCAGCCCGCCTTTGGCGGGGCCAGCGCGGCAGCCGCCGCGCCCCGCGCTT
>DVKH01000003.1 GCA_018716105.1 Candidatus Fimivivens faecavium
TATGAGGCCGACGCCTTTCCCCCGCGGACAAGGGAGCTTTATTGCAAGCTGGCAAAAGCCCTGGATGTTAATGTAAACTACCTTCTGACGCAGGAGGATGAGTTTATTCTTGGCGCGGGGGAGCAATATGGATATCGCGGCAGGAAAGGCGCTCAGGCGTTGGTCGGCGAGCTGACCGGCCTGTTTTCCGGCGGGGACCTGGCGGAAGAGGATATGGACGAACTGATGCTGGCCATACAGAAGGCATATGTGATTGCGAAAGAAAACAACCGCAAGTATGCGCCTGAGAAATATGCAAAGAAAAAAGAATAGCTGACATTGTAGGAAAGACAAAAGGGGATGTGCATATGCAGCTGAACTCGTCCATCAGTATTGTGGATAGGGCAAATGCAATTGTAAGTAAGGTCGGTTCTAGGGAACCGGAAGATATTGCCGAGCGGTTGGGGATCAAGATTATGCCGGTTCATTTCACTCGGCAAAAAGGTGTATATAAAGTGATCGAGCGGAACCGGTTCATTTTTATCAAGGATGATCTGTGTCCGGAAATGCGAAAAATTGTACTACTCCATGAAATAGGGCACGACGTACTTCACCGAGGGGAAGCCAAAACGTTCCAGGAGTTTAATATTTTTGATATGAAGGATGACAGGATGGAATATGAGGCAAACAGTTTTGCAGCAGAGGTGGCGCTGCCGGATGAAGAAATCCTTGAGTTTATCTACCGGGGGTGCGACATTGAAATGATCGCCAAATGTATGAACTCGGATATCAACCTTGTAGCATTGAAGGTGGCAAATTTCAATCGGATTGGGCATTCTTTTCGTCTGCAGGACAATAAAGCAGATTTTCTCAAATAGGAGTATTGGGATTACTACTACACCCGTACTGCAGCAATGCTGGAGCTGGAGTGCCTGGACTGCGCTGACTATCCCAAAAGCGTTGTTGGAGTTTATGAGCAAAGAGAAGAATTTGAAAAAATTTTGAATTCTATCCAAATTTAAGAGATGGCCCCGTTGAAACTGTCAACGGGGCCATCTCTGATGCATCCCCTGCAGTAGCGTATAACTGATTATCAGGAGCAGTAGGCTAATAATACAGATACTCCAATGCACTATAGCAGGTAGAATCATCGGCGCCGGTGGGGATTTCAGCATTGAGCGGGGCGAGGCGGAAAAGAACGCCGAGAATTTCATCGATCGATATGGTTTGTTTGGGAAGGACGCGAAGAGCCTTGATATAATCGATGCGAAGCTCAAGACCCGCGTTTACGAGGCCCCGGCGCTTGTCCACTGACCAAATAAAAACTGCGCTTCTCCGGGGGTTTGGAGAAGCGCAGTTTTTGGTTCCTGTTAAAGGGTCTTAAGCAAACGCCGAGCCGAGAAACCCGGCCGTCCGGGGGTTTTTTGGATGTTTGAGCACTTCATCAGGGGTTCCGGCCTCGACGATTTCGCCGCCGTCCATGTAGAGAACCCTGCTCGCGACGTCGCGGGCGAAGGACATCTCGTGCGTGACGACGATCATGGTCATATGCTCCCCCGCGAGTTGGCGCATGACCGAGAGCACCTCGCCGGTGAGCTGCGGGTCGAGCGCGGAGGTCGGCTCGTCAAACAACATGATCTCGGGGTTGAGCATCAGGGCGCGGGCGATCGCGACCCGCTGCTTCTGGCCGCCGGAGAGGTGGTTCGGCATCTCGTCGGCGCGGTCGGCAAGCCCGACCTTTTTGAGCAGCTCGAGCGCGCGCGCGTCCGCCTTTTCGGGGTCGGCTTTCTGGACCGAGACCAGCGGCATGGTGAGGTTCTTACGCACGCTTAGATGTGGGAACAGGTTAAAGCTCTGAAAGACCATGCCCATCCGCATGGTGATGGCCCTGACCTCGCCCGGGGAGGCGTAAACACCGTCCTGGATCAGGGGATCGCCGTCCACCAGAACGGTTCCGCCGTCGATCGATTCGAGGTTGATCAGGCAGCGGAGCAGAGTGCTCTTCCCCGAGCCGGAGGACCCGATTACGGCGATCACGTCGCCGCGCTCAACCGAAAAACTGATGTCCCGCAGGACTTCGAGCGAGCGGAATGATTTTTTAAGCTGCCGGATTTCGATCATCGGCATGGCCGAGCCTCCTTTCAGTAGTCGTATTTCTGTTCGAGCTTTTTAAAGAGCAGGGTCAGAACGGTGTTCATCAAAAGGTAGATCACGCCCGCTACGACAAATGCGGTCGGGTCCGCGGTGCGGCTGACCGTCGTCTTGGTGAAATGCAGGAGGTCCGGCACCGAAACGGCGTAGAGCAGCGAGGTGTCCTTGACCAGCGTCACCGATTCGTTTGTGACCGAAGGGAGCACAACCCGGATCATCTGAGGCAGGACCACCTTGGCGATGGTCTGCCGGCGGGAGAGGCCGAGCACCTGCGCGGCCTCATACTGGCCCTTGTCCACTGCGAGCAGGCCGCCGCGGAAAATCTCCGCGAAGTAGGCGGCGTAGTTGATGGTAAAGCCGAGCAGCGCCGCCGTCCAGCGGGAAAAGGTGAGATATTCCCCGATCACCGGGATGAACGGGAGGCCGAGATAGAGGAACATTAGCTGAAGCAGGAGCGGCGTTCCACGGACGACATAGACAAACGCGGTGGAAATCCAGCGCACCGGCTTGTTCCGGCTCCGCAGCAGGAGCGTCACCAGAAAACCAAGCGGGAGCGAGAGGACGATGACGATCAGGAACAGCAGCAGGGTCGTTTTGATTCCGGCCATCAGCGAGAGGGTGAGCGTCCAGAGTTTCAAGGCCTCCGGCCTCCTTTCCGATGAGAGGTCCCCCGGCTGGCGGGGGCCAAAGCGGACAAAGGCCGGACGGTTTCGTCCGGCTTTTGTCAAAGGGCGCGGGATTTTGTCAAAAAGCGCGCTGCTTACTGCTTATTATACTGGTCGATGTAGTAGAACGCAACCACCTCGTCGATGCAGATCGCATCGATCCGGCCGGTTTGAAGGTCCTGCAGGGCGGTGACATAGTCGGGATACTGGACCAGTTCCTTGATCTCATCGTATTTTGGGGCCTTGACGATCGCTTCCTCCGCGGAGGAGCCGGTCTGCACGGCGACAATCTTGCCCGCGATGTCGTCGAGCGAAGCGATGCCGGAATCCGACATGGTGATGATCCGCTGGCTGTTCGCGATATAAGGCGCGGACATCAGGAGCTGATCTTTCCGCTCCTGGGTGATGGTCAGGCCGTTCCAGATGCAGTCGATGTTGCCGTTCTCAAGTTCGAGTTCTTTGGTCGCCCAGTCGATCGGCTGGCAGACCAGCTCGACGCCGAGACGGGCCGCAACCTCGCGCGCGAGGTCGATATCAAAGCCGACGATTTCGTTGTTCTCGTCGCGGAAGCCCATCGGCGGGAATGAATCGTCAAGCCCGATGATCAGCTGGGTCTTGCCCTCGGGAAGCTTGGCCTCCGGGACCTCGACAGGGGCAAGGAGCTTGTCTTCCCCGAACCAGGTCTCTGAGATTTCGGCGGCGGTTCCGTCCGCGATCATCTCGTTGAGGGTGAACATCACGGCGTTATGTACGGTCTCGTTGTCTTTCTGAAAGGCGATGCCGTATTCCTCAGGGCTCAGGGCTTCTTCGACCACGACGAAGGTGGGCTCGGCTTCGGGGGTTTCCGACTGGGAATCCGAGACGGACGCCGGTTCAGAGGCGGACGGCGCGGCGGAAGAGGAAGAGGGCTGCCCTCCTGTGCAGGCGGTGAGCGAGGCGGCCATCAGGGCGGCCAGGGCGAGGGTCAACATTGTTTTTTTGTTCATCTTCAAAACTCCTGTAAGGTAGATTTTTTCCTGGAATCGGTAAGGAAATGATAAGCTTTATTGCGGTAAATTGCTAATAAAATAAAATCTGTTTTTCATAAATTACGCCGCGGATGCTTGGCCATTCTCTTGATTTCTTTGCCGGACGCAAAATTTTGCGGCGGGCTGGCGGCGGAGCCGCCATTGTATCGCAGGGGGATCCACCCGGCGATTGCAGATGGAAGAAAAGATACGAGGCTGTGTGGAAAAGAAGGGGCAAAACACAAGATAAACGTTGCGCGCCGCAAGCCGACATGCTATAATCGTACAGGCGCAGATTTGATCATAGATACATTATGAGTCAAAACAAACTGAAGAAACGGGGAAGTGCCAGAATGACGATCGACGATAAAACCGAGCGGCCATTTACGGCTTCACAATATGCCTATAACAAGGTGAAAAAATGGATCCTATCCGGGCAGCTCAGCGCGGGGGACCGCATTGACCAGGATGAGATTGCGCGGAAGATGGGCCTGAGCCGGATGCCGGTGCGCTCCGCGCTCGACCGGCTTTCGTCCGAAGGGCTGGTGGTGAGCCATCCCCACCGCGGCATTACGGTGGTTCCGCTGTCGCCCGAGCATCTCAACGACCTCTATCTGATCCGCTGCCTGATGGAAGGGCTGGCGGTCTTTCTGGCGGCGGAACGCGCGACTGACGAGGACGTCGAAGCGCTGACCAGGATGCTGGACGGCGCGGCGGCCCCTTCGCAGGACATCGACGCAGCGATGGCGGAGAACTGGAAATTCCACCGCTATATCTACGAGATGAGCGGGAGCGAGGTGTTGGCCCGGCAGATTGAAAGCTTCTGGGAACAGACCGAGCGGTACCGCCGCATCTATATTGGGCAGCCGGGCACGCGCGATGGGACGGACCGCGAGCACCGTGAGCTGGTCAGCTTGATCGCGTCGCACGACGCGCAGCGGGCCGCCGATTTTCAGATTCGGAACAACAGGCGCACCCAGCGCGCGGTGCTTGAATCGATGAACGAGACGCTTCCTACCGAGAAGATCAGGCTTGTATCCGCGGCGGAATACGATGCGTTCCTGCGCTGGAAAAGCGGGCGGGGCCAAGTGGAATAGGCGGTCAAACGGAAAAACGAAAGGATGAAGCCCGGCGGCGAATGATTTTTGCGGCCGGGCTTTGCAGAATCCGGGTCTGTGGGGTCCGTGGAGGGACAGATAACAGCAGAGGGCGGAAGAAAGGTGTGGGCGGATATGGAAGCGACCGTGCGGGGTTACCAGGAAAAAGACCTTCCCGCCATGCGCGAGATTTGGAACGAAGTGGTGGAGGAAGGGGCTGCGTTTCCGCAGGCCGAGCCTTTGACCGGGCGGGAGGCGGAGGGATTTTTCGCGCAGCAAAGCTTCTCCGCCGTCGCAGAGCGGGACGGCGAGGTGATCGGGCTTTATATCCTGCATCCGAACAACGTCGGACGCTGCGGCCATATCGCAAACGCGAGCTATGCGGTGCGCAGATCCGTCCGCGGCGGCGGAGCCGGCGAGGCGCTGGTGCGGCATTCGCTGGCTGAAGGGAAGCGGCTTGGCTTCCGGGTGCTGCAGTTCAACGCCGTGGTGAGGACGAACGAGAGGGCGGTCGCGCTCTATGAGCGGCTTGGCTTTGTCCGGCTCGGCTGCGTGCCGGGCGGATTCCTTAAAAAAGACGGCGCCTACGAGGATATCATACTATTTTATCATCCGCTGTAAAAACAGCCCCGCCAAACGGCGGGGCTGTTTTTACAGCCGGAAATAAGCGAAAGAAGAAAGGGCGCAGGAGGATCTGCTCCCGCTGCGCCGCTTTCCTTTTCTGATGTGCCGGTCCGGTCAGCCCACGAACTTGACGGCGGTGCCGTAGGCGATGACCTCCGCCGCGCCCTGCATAATCGCGGAGGAGGCGTAGCGCACGCAGATGACCGCATCCGCGCCGAGGCGCTCGGCGTCTTCGCTCATCCGTTTGGTGGCGATCGAGCGGGCTTCGTTCATCATCTCGGTGTAGCCCTCCAATTCGCCGCCCACGACGGTTTTCAGGCCCGCCATGATGTCCTTGCCGATGTGTTTCGACTGCACGACGCTTCCCTTGGCCATCCCGAGGGTTTCGAGCTGTTTTCCGGTGATAAAATCAGTAGTTACGATAATCATCTGAATTCTCCTCCTTGATTTCGCAGATTCGTCGGTATGCGGCCCAGAAAAACGCCGCGAGCAGCGCCGCGAACACAACCGCGATTGCCGCCGCGCCCCAAAACGACCCGACTGCAACGGCGACGGCGATAAAGTATGAAAGAATCAGCAGGGTGAAGACGGCGGCGATAAACGCCACCACAGCCACCGCTTTCTGCTTTGATTTCATAGAGGCCTCCTAATTGGATCCCAGAACCGGCGGATCGCTGCTTTTCTCCATTTTACATCGGCTTTAAACCAATTGCAACGAAAAGTCTGTGACTAAAAGCGCATCACCAGGAAACCATAGCCCGGCAGGGCGGGCGGGGTCCCGGAGCCGAACAGAACCTCCATCCGGCTGGGTTCCACCCCGGCGGGGAGGCGCGGCGTCCGCGGCGAGGGCGAGCGGTTAACGGCGGCGAAGAGGCGCTCGCCCTCCCCGTCGCCGGCGCGGACAAACGAGAAGACGTCGGGCGTGGCCTCGACAAACCGGAGCGAAGCCGAGGCGAGAAACGGATGCGAACGGCGCAGCGCGCCGAGTTCCCGGAAAAACGCGGTCAATCCCTCGTCGGGCGCGTCCCACGGGAAGCACCCGCGGTTAAACGGATCGCGGTAGCCGAACAGCCCCGCCTCGTCCCCATAGTAGAGCGACGGCGTGCCGGGGAGAAGATACTGCAGGACGGCCGCGAGGCGCAGAAGCCGCTTCCCGCTGCGGAGCGCCTCTGCGGAAAGCGCGTTGTGCGCGGCCTGCCAGGCGCGGGACGCCCCCTCCTCCGACGGGGCCGCGAGGGCGGTGAGCGCCCGCGCTACATCGTGGGTCGAGAGCGGGTTCATCAGGCCGTGGAGCACCGGCGGCGGATAGTGTTCCATCAGCGAGCAGAGCGTCCGCCAGAGCCCGCCTGCGTCGCCGTCGCGCACGAAACCGAGGATCGCCGCGCGAAGAGGGTAATTCATCACGCTCGAAAGCTGCCCGCCGAGCAGATAGCGGCGGCGCACGCCGTAGCTGATCTTGTTCGATGCGTCCTCCCAGACCTCGCCGATGACCGGCGCATTGGGGTTGCTGCGCCGGATGGCGGCGCAGATTGCGTCGAGGGCCGGGTCGGGCAGTTCATCCGCCACGTCGAGCCGGAACCCATCCGCGCCAAGCTGCATCCAGTGTTCGATCACCCCGCCCTCGCCGCAGAGAAAGGCGAGGTAAGACGGGTCGGTCTCGTTCACTTCCGGGAGGGTTTCGAAGCCCCACCAGCTCTTGTAACGGGCGGGATCGGAGGGGTCGAACTGGTACCAGCTGCGGTATGGGCTTCCGGGGTCGCGGAAGGCCCCGCCGGGACCATAGCGGCCTTCGCGGTTAAAATAGAGGCTGTCGCTTCCCGTGTGGCTGAAGACGCCGTCGAGAAGGACGGATATTCCAAGCGCGTGCGCGTCGGCGCAGAGGGCCGCGAAGTCCGCCTCGTCCCCGAGCAGGGGGTCGATCTTCCGATAGTCGGCGGTGTTGTAGCGGTGGTTCGAGTGGGCTTCGAAGATCGGGTTTAAGTAGAGCGCCGTCACCCCGAGCGACGCGAGGTAGGGAAGACGTTCCCGGATCCCGGCGAGATCCCCGCCGAAGTAGTCGTTGCAGAGGGTTTTGCCGTCCGCGTCCGGCTTCCATTCGGGGGTGCCGCCCCAGTCGCCGCGCAGGATCCGGTCGGACGGGACGTTCCGCTTGGGCGCGCCGCTGCTGCGAAAACGGTCGGGGAAAATTTGATAGAGGATGCCGCCCGCGAGTGCGGGGGGCGTTTTCATCGCAGGGTCGTAGACGGTGAGCTGCCAAAAATCCCCATCCCAGTTCCCGAGAAAGCCGGCCGAGCCGGGACCGCGGCGGATCGGCGCCCGACCCGAATCGGTCTGGGCGTCGAACTGATAGAACAGGAGGCGGGGGGCCGGCGGGGTGAATACGGTTTCGTACCAGGCGGCGGAAAGCTCGTCGGAGACGATTTTCATCGGCTGAGCGAGCACGGGCCGATCCCATTGGTCGGCCTCGTAGACGAGGAGGCGCGGCTCCCGCGCGCCCGATTCGACCGGAAGGACGATCCGGAAGGTGACGGCGGCGCCCGCCGGGACCGCGCCGAACGGGCTGCGGAACAGCCCCAGGCGGCTGTCGAACGAAATTGTCTGGCGGTTCATGCCCGGTTCACCAGCCCCCAGATGTTTTTTGCGTAGTCCATCACCGCGCGGTCGGCGCAGAACATGCCGGACGAGGCGGTGTTCCACAGGCTCATCCGACGCCAGCGCCCGGCGTCGCGGTAGAGCTCCGAGGCGCGCCGCTGGGTTTCGCGGTAGCTCGCAAAGTCGGCGAGCGTGAGGTAGCGGTCGGTATAAAGGAGGGCGTCGTGCAGCTCCGGGAATGTTTCGCCGAGTTCGCCCGAGACGAGCGCCCCGAGCGCGCGGGAGAGGACCGGGTCCCGGCCGGGGAACGCGGCGGGATCGTACCCTTCGGCGCGGAGTTTCTGGACTTCCTCGGCGCGCAGGCCGAAGATGAGGATGTTTTCCTCCCCGACCGCGCCGGCGATCTCGATGTTCGCGCCGTCCCAGGTCCCGATGGTCACCGCGCCGCCGAGCATCAGCTTCATGTTCCCGGTGCCGGAGGCCTCGGTCCCGGCGAGAGAGATCTGCTCCGAAAGGTCGCTCGCGGGCATCATCAGCTCCGAAAGGGTCACGCGGTAGTCCTCGAAGAACAGGACCCGGAGTTTGTCTTTGAGGACGGGATCGTTCCGGGTGAGGGCGCCGAGCGCGCAGATCAGCTTGATGATCTGCTTTGCGAGATAATAGCCCGGCGCGGCCTTTGCGCCGAAGAGATAGGTTTTCGGGAAGAACCCGGCGCCGGGATTGTCGCGGATCGCCTGAATGTCGGCGATGATATTCAGGGCGTTCATCTGCTGGCGCTTATATTCGTGCAGGCGCTTGACCTGAATGTCCACGAGGGTGTCGGGGGAGAAGGGTTCCCCGCCGTTTTGGGCGAGCCAGCCGGCGAGGCGGATTTTGTTCTCCCGCTTGACCGCCGCGACCCGCTCGAGAACGGCGGGATCGCCGGCGAAGGCGCGGAATTTGGAGAGTTCGGAAAAATCCTTCAAAAAGCCGTCGCCGATGGTGTCCAGCAGGAGGCCGGTCAGCCCTGGGTTCGCCTGACAGAGCCAGCGGCGGGAAGCGATTCCGTTTGTGACGTTGGTGAACTTATAGGGCGCGATCCGGAAATAGTCCGGGAACACGTCGGTGGTCACCAGCTTTGAGTGGAGGCCGGAGACGCCGTTGACGGTGTGGCAGGCGGCGACGGCGAGGTTCGCCATGCGCACCTCATGGTAGGCCGTGACGGCCATCCGGGAAACCGCTTCGAAGCCGCAGCCGTGCTTCTCCGCGAGATCGCGGCAGAAGCGCTCGTTGATTTCGCGGATGATCTGCCAGATGCGCGGCAGGAGGGAGGACAGGAGGTCCTCGCTCCAGACCTCGAGCGCCTCCTTCATTACCGTGTGGTTGGTGTAAGAGAAGACGCGGGTGACGACGTCCCACGCCGCGTCCCAGCGATAGCCGAAATCGTCGAGCAGCACCCGCATCATCTCCGGAATCGCGAGGACGGGGTGGGTGTCGTTGATCTGAATCGCGTTCTTTTCGGCGAACGAATCGAGCGAGCCGTAGGCCGTCAGGTGGCGGCGGACGATGTCGCCGACCGCGGCGGCCGAGAGGAAGTACTGCTGACGAAGCCGCAGGCGCTTCCCCTCCTGATGGCTGTCGTTTGGATAGAGGACCTTCGAGATCGTCTCGGCGACCGAGTGTTCGCCAAACGCGCCGAGGTAGTCCCCCTTGTTGAAAAGGTCCATGTTGACCCCGGGGCTTTTCGCCTTGAAGAGGCGCAGCACGCTCACCGAATCGGTGTCGTAGCCGCTGATAAAGAGGTCGTATGGGACGGCGGTCACCGTCGAATAGCCGGCCTGGCGGATGCGGTGGCGGCCGTTTTCCCACCATTCCTCGACCTCGCCGCCGAAGCGGACCTCGATCGACTGGTCGGGATGCGGGGTGAGCCAGACCTCGCCGCCCGGAATCCAGTAGTCCGGGAGCTCGGTCTGCCAGCCGTCGATGATCCGCTGTTTGAAGATGCCGTACTCATAGAGGATCGAGTAGCCCGCCGCGCAGAAGCCGTCGGTCGCCAGGCCGTCGAGATAGCAGGCGGCGAGCCGGCCGAGGCCGCCGTTTCCAAGACCCGCGTCCGGTTCGAGGTTGTAGAGCCGTTCGAGGTCGGTCCCAAGCTGGGAGAGCGCCTGGGACATCTCTTCGAGGATGCCGAGGTTGAACAATGCGTTGCGCAGGGAGCGCCCGGGCAGGAATTCCATGCTCAGATAGTGGATCCGCTTCTCGCCGTGGGCGGTTGCGCGGACCGACCGGCGGCGCTGCTTGTCGGCGAGAATCTCTTTGACGACAAGTGCTGCCGCGCGGTAGAATTGTTCGTCGGTCGCCCTGTCCGGAGCGACGGACAGCTCCTCCGATAGCTTTCTGGTAATCAGCTGCATGGCGAGTGGTGTGGAAAGCTTCATGGCCAGACATCCCCTTTCTCTGTATATCTGCATAAATGTTCCAATCGTACTTCATTATAATACAGAACCGGCCGGTTATTCAACAAATGCCGTTTCTGCGACGGGCCTCAACCTCTGAAAGAGCGCTTTTCCTTTTGAAAAAGTACCCGGAATGTCTTTTCTCATCCCGATAAATCGTTTATAATAAAAAAACAGCCGCTTTGCGGCGATTTTTCGGCCATGCGGTCCGTCCCCGGCCCGCGGCCGTAAAAGAGCGGTCGTTTTTTTGATTGCCCGCATTCAGAAGAACAGGTGCGCGGCGGCCTTCTGCTTAGCATACGCCCTGTGAAAAGACCGCATGAAGACAAAGAAATGTGGAATTGGCCCGCCGTAACGGCACGGGCCGGAAAGGCGCCGAGCATGAACCGAGTGAGAATTGAGATTATGGGATCGGGGTATACCCTTTCAACGCCCGAAAGCGAAGACTATGTCCAGTCGCTTGCGGCTGAAATCAACGAACAGATTGAGACGATGATGGGGCAGTCGCCGAAGATATCCCTGACCGACGCGCTGGTGCTCTGCTGCATGAACTATGCGGACTGCTATCAGAAAAGCGAACGGTCCGCGGACCATATGCGCGCGCAGCTCTCCGACTATCTGGAGGACGCGGCAAAAGCGAGGATTGAACTCGACGACGCAAAGCGCGAGATTGAAAAGCTCCGCCAGCGGATGGACGCGGCGCAGACGGGCAGCGGGAACTGAGAGACGGCGCAGAGGAGATTTGGATGGAGCTAAGCGTGAAACGGCTGCGGGAGGGAGCGTCCCTTCCGTACCGAGCGACGGCGGGAAGCGCGGGGTTTGACCTCTGCGCCTGCCTCGAACAAAATGTTGTGATTCGCCCGGGCGAGACAAAGGTGATTCCCACTGGGATCGCGATTGATCCGGGGGAGGGAGCCGCGGCGCTTGTTTTCGGGCGCAGCGGGCTTGGAATCAAACACGGCATCGTCCCGGCCAACGCGGTCGGCGTCGTGGATTCGGACTACCGGGGGGAGATCATGGTCGGCCTGCACAACCAGGGGCAGGCGGCTTATGAAATCCAGCCGGGGGAGCGGATCGCACAGCTCGTTCTCGTTCCTGTGCTGACGCCGGACGTGCGGGAAGCGGACAGCCTCTCCGGCACCGAAAGGGGTTCCGGCGGATTCGGATCGACCGGGCGGCGATAGGCCGCCGAAAGGACAGGAGACCTTTTTGACATGAAGTTTAAACGAAATCTGGTGTTTGCGTTTTTCCTGCTCGCGGGAATTATTGTCGGCGCGATGATCGCCTCCGCGGCCGAGGGGATGCCGTATCTTGAATGGCTCGCGTATGGGAAGACCATCGGCATCTCGGCGCAGAACCCGATTGTGCTCGACCTTTCGATGGTGAAGCTCGCGTTTGGATGCGAGATCGGGGTGAACGTCGCCCAGATCGCCGCCATCACCGGGGCGCTTTTGATCTATCGGAACGTTGCCGCGAAACTCTAGCCTAAGGCCGCCAGGATCGCGGCAGAAACCGGCGGCGCGGCCAATCGGGTGTGAAATTTTTGCGGCCGGGAAATTTTTGGCCGTTTCGACACACACAGTACATAGCGGCGGGCTCTCCGCTCCGCCGTCAAAGACGAAAGGAAGAAACAAACGATGCCGCTGATTCTCGCTTCCAATTCCCCGCGCAGGCAGGAGCTGATGCGCCTGATCACCCATGACTTTTCGGCCGTCGACCCGTCTGTGGACGAGGCCGTTCCAGACGGGATCGGCCCCGAAACCACAGCTGAAATGCTTGCCTGCCGCAAGGCCATCGCCGCCGCGAAGCAATTCCCCGGCGATTGGGTCGTCGGCGCTGACACGGTGGTGGAGATCAAAGGGGAACGCATCGGAAAGCCCCGGGACTGCGAGGACGCGAAGCGGATGCTCCGTTTACTGGAGGGGAAGCTCCACCACGTCCACACGGGCGTCTGCATCGCCGGGCCGGGCGGGACCGAGTCGTTTGTTTCGAGCGCAGAGGTTTGGTTCGCCCCCATGAGCGAGGATGAGATCGAGGAATACGCCGCGTCGGGCGAGGGCATGGACAAGGCGGGGGCCTATGGCATCCAGGGGTCCGGAGCCCGGTTCGTCCGGGAAATCCACGGGGACTACTACGCTGTGGTGGGGCTTCCGGTTCAGCGGCTTTATGAACGGTTAAAAGAAAAAATTTAGAGCCGAAATTGCGGGTATTTTGGCTTGTATCCCAGCTTTCGGCAGGATATAATGAAAGACGGCTCATTGCGCCGCCGTCGGATAAAAGAGGGCGGCGTTCGACCGCGATTTGCAGTGCGCAGAAGTTCGGCGCCAGTGGGAGGAAACAACAATGTTATCATTTTCAAAGGACATCGGCGTCGATCTCGGCACCGCCAACACCCTGATCTTTATGAAAGGGAAGGGCATCATCATGCGGGAGCCGTCGGTTGTCGCGGTGGATACCAGGACCGACACCGTCCGCTATGTCGGACATGAGGCGAAAGAGGTCATCGGCAGGACCCCGGGCTCGATTGTCGCGGTCCGCCCGCTCAAGGACGGGGTGATCGCCGACTTCGACATCACCGCAAGCATGCTCCAGATTTTTATCAAAAAAGCCTGCGGCAATTCGATCATAAACCGTCCGAGCGTCATCATCTGCATTCCGTCGGGAGTCACCGAGGTCGAGCGCAGGGCGGTGCGCGAGGCGACCGTGAAGGCTGGCGCGAGACGGGTTTCGATTATTGAGGAGCCGATGGCGGCCGCGATCGGCGCGGGGCTTCCGGTTGCGGAGGCGACGGGAAGCATGGTCGTCGACATCGGCGGCGGTACCAGCGAAGTGGCGGTGATTTCGCTCGGCGGAATCGTGACAGCGCGCTCGGTTCGGGTCGGCGGAGACGAATTCGACTCGGCGATTATCCAGTATGTTAAGAGAAAGCACAACCTTTTAATTGGCGAGCGGACCGCCGAATCAATCAAGATTGCCATCGGTTCCGCATATCCTTATGAGGACGAGCAGCCGATGGAGATCAAGGGACGGAACCTGGTGGACGGACTGCCGAAAAACATCATGATCACCCCGTCCGAGATCCGGGAGGCGCTTGCCGACGCGCTTGCATCGGTCCTAGACGCGATCAAGACGACCCTTGAGCGCACGCCGCCGGAACTCGCGGCCGACATCATCGACCACGGCATAACCCTGACCGGGGGCGGCGCGCTGCTGCGCGGGCTCGATCAGCTGATTTCAATCGAGACCGGCATGACCGTCAACGTCGCGGAAAACCCGCTCGACTGCGTTGCAGCGGGGACGGGCATTGTCCTCGACGACATCGAACGGCTGCGCGAGGTTCTCGCCGACAGCGACGAACACAAATAAACGAGGGCGTTTTCGAACGCGATGAAGGACTTTTCATCGGAGTCCTTCATTGTTTTTTAAACAGAAACAAGGGCTTGGGCGGCCTTCAAACCGACAGAGCGGAGGGAGGAAGACGGATGGAAGAATTTTTTAACAGCTTTAAATTTCGGATTCTCGCAGGGCTGTTTGTTCTGATCTTCTTCTTCATGCTCCATGCGGCGCGGGACGGAACGGCGGTCCCGTTTCTCTCAAAGGCCGTCGGCTGGGTCCTGACCCCGGCGCAGGGGCTGACAGCGCGGCTGGCCGGCGACGCGGGCGGGGTCATCGGCGATTATCTGAACGCCCCTGAAATCGCGCGGGAGAACGACGAGCTCCGCGCCAAAATCGACGAGCTCAACCGCCGGATGGTGGAATATGAGCGCTTTCGGGCTGAGAACGAGCAGCTTCGGGAGTTCCTCGAGATCAAGGAGAAGAACCCCGATTTCGATTTTGAACCCGCAATGGTAGTCGGCCGGGATTCGGCGAGCCGGTTCTATTCGTTCACGATCGACAAGGGCTCGACCGACGGCGTCTCCGCAATGGACCCGGTGATCAACGCCTCCGGGCTGGTGGGGCTGGTTTCGGAGGTCGGTCTGACCCACTCGAAGGTGGTGACCATTCTCGACGCGACGGTGGAGGTGGCGGTGATGGACGCCGCCACCCGCGAGATCGGGGCGACGGCGGGAACGGTCGCGCTTGCGGAAGAGGGGAAGCTTAAATTCAGCTACCTCCCGCGGGATTCGGGCGCATCGCCAGGCGACATTGTGGTGACGACCGGCGTCGGCGGAATCTTTCCCCGGGAAATCGTGGTCGGGACGATAGAGCAGCTTCTGCCCGAGAGCCACGGGCTTTCGCTTTATGCGGTGATCGCCCCGCCGTCCGACCTCCGGAACGTCCGGGACGTAATTGTGATCAAGAGTTTTGTGGGAAAAGCGGACGCGCTGGAACCCTAGGAGGGCGGATATGGACCAGAAACAGATGAAACAGGCGGTCAAAAAGCACCTGCTCTATGCGCTGCTTCTGATCCTCGCCTATGTAATTCAGGAGACGCCGGGCCTTTTCTCCTTCTCGGGGGCGAAGCCCTCGCTGGTGATCTGTACGGTCACGGCGATTGCAGTGGAGGAGGGTGCGTTCGCGGGCGGCATTTACGGCTGCGCGGGCGGGATCCTCGCCGACACGGCGGCGTTTCATATCTTTGGCATCGCCTCGATGCTGTTTCTGGCGCTCGGCTGCGCGGTGGGGCTTTTGGTCATCTACTGGGTGCGGCCCGGCTGGCGCGCGGCGGTTCTTTTTGCGGGCGGGTTTTCGCTGATCTACGGGCTGGTGGCCTATTTCCTGCTCTACGGGCTGTGGGGCTATGAGGGATCTGGCCTGATTCTCTGGAGGACGACCATTCCGGGCGCGATGCTCTCGGTACTGTCCGCGTGGCCGGTTTATTGGCTTGTGGCGAGGATTCGGGGGCGCTTTGAAGAACGCGAGGAGAACGGATGAAACGACTTTTCATGAAATACGGATTTGGCGGGGAGCTGGCAGGAAAAAGCGGATTGGAGCAGAAGGGATGGGCGGACAGATGAAATTATCCGGCGACCGGCTTCGGCTGCTGATCCTCGGCGTCCTGGTGGGGACGGTGCTCGGTCTCTATCTGTTCCGTCTGATGCGCATGCAGATCGTCGACGGCGCCGACTATGAGGCGGAGCTGACGCGCGGCTCCAGCAGGACCCAGGTGATCAAGGCGGCCAGAGGAGAAATCGTCGACCGGTACGGCCGCCCGTTTGCGCAGAATGAGATCAGCTATGATGTGATGTTCGACCGCGCGCTGATGCCCGCGGAGCAGGAGAATGAGATTATCCTGAGGCTGACCGGGCTGATGCGGCAGAGCGGAGAGGACTGGGTCGACAACCTCCCCGTGACCAGGGAGGCTCCGTTTCAGTTCACCGACGACGCCGGCGCGGTTGAAAAGCTGAGGGACTTTTTGAATCTCCAGCCCTATTCAAGCTGTTCCGATGTTTTGCACTGGCTGTACGAGCGGTACGGCCTTTCCGATTATCCGGAGAGCGACGCGCGGACCCTCGCCGGGGTGCGGTATGAGATGGAGCAGCGGGGATATTCGCTGACGGTCCGGTATACCTTTGCGCGGGCAGTCGGCCTCGACACGGCGGTCCTCATCCGGCAGATGGGCTTTTCGCTCCAGGGGGTGGACCTTGTGGAGACGGCGCGGCGGAGCTATTCCGAGGGAAACCTCGCTCCGCATGTGATCGGCCGGGTTGGCGCAATGTTTGCGGACGAGATCGAAGAATATGAAGCCAAGGGCTATACCCGGGACGAGCTGGTCGGCAAAGAGGGCATCGAAAAGGCCTTTGAAGACGAGCTGCGCGGGACCGACGGGGTTCGGAGGATCGACCTCAACGCCGACCTAGAGGTGGTCAACGTCTCCGAGGAAACGCCGCCTACCCCGGGGAACAACGTCGTGCTGACCCTCGACATGGACCTTCAGCGGGTCGCGATCGAGGCGATGGAGCGGCAAATCAAGTACCTCAACGAGACTGCGCCCGCAGGACAGGGGCGCGAGGCCAATGCCGGGGCGGTTGCGGCGGTCGACGTCAATACCGGAGAGGTGCTCGCATTGGTGAGCTACCCGAGCTATGACGTCGCGACCTATTCCTCCGACTATGCGGCGCTGGTCGCCGATCCGAACAACCCGCTGTTCAACCGCGCGCTCCAGGGCGTCTATGCGCCGGGCTCGACCTTTAAGCCCTGTGTCGCTGCGGCGGGCCTTAACGAGGGCGTGATCACCCCCGACACGGTCATCACCTGCCAGCGGGTGTATACGTTTTACCCGAGCTATCAGCCAACCTGCCTCTCATATCATGGGGCGTTTCGGGTGACCGACGCGCTGCGGGAATCCTGCAACATCTTTTTCTATGAGACCGGAAGGCGGCTCGGCATCGAGACGATCAACCGCTACGCCCGGGAGCTGGGCCTCGGCTCGCCGACCGGGATTGAGCTGGGCGAGGCGGGCGGAACCCAGTCCGACCCCGACACGGCCAACCCCGGGGACGCGCTTCAAACTGCGATCGGCCAGCTGGACAACGGCTATACCCCGCTGATGATGGCGAACTATGCGGCGACACTCGCGAGAAACGGCTCGCGGCTGAAACTCAGTCTCGTCCATTCGATCAGCTCTTATAACTTTGAGGAGACGCTCTTCGAGCATCAGCCCGAGGTCGCGTATCAGATGGATGTGCCGCAGTGGGTCTTCGACACTGTCCGCGACGGCATGGTGCAGTGCTCGCGGACCGGTTCGGCCAGGGGGACCTTTGCCAGCTATCCGATCGACGTCGCCTCCAAGACCGGAACGCCTCAGACGAAGGACTACCCCAACTCGACCTTTATCTGTTACGCTCCGGCGGAAGACCCGCAGATCGCGGTTGCGGTGATCATCGAAAAGGGGTGGCACGGCTATACCGGCGCGCCGGTGGCAAAAGCCATTTTTGACCAGTATTTTTATCCGGAAGGGGATTTTTCCGGGGTGCAGGACGCGCAGACGCTGCTCCCGTAAATATATGACAAAAGTGAAAAAGATTCTAAAAAAAGCTGTTCAGGCGGCCGTTTTTGTGTTAATATGAATAGAAAAGGGGCGTAAACTCTTGGCAAGGACCCTTGCAGTGACATCGGGAAAGGGCGGCACGGGGAAGTCCACCGTGGCGGCGCTTCTGGGCCGCGCGCTCGCCGCGCGGGGCCTGAGCGTTCTGCTGCTTGAATTCGACTCCGGCCTGCGGGGGCTTGATCTGATGCTTGGGGTTTCGGACCGGGTGGTCTACGACCTCGGGGACGTTCTCGAGGGCAGATGCCGCCCCGGGAAGGCGATTGTCGAGGTCGGGTCCGATGCGGGGCATCTCCATCTCGCGGCGGCCTCAACCGACCGGCACTATCTCCCAAACCGGGAAAATCTCTCGCGGCTCCTCCGCTCCCTTCAAAACTGTTACGACTATCTGATCATCGACGCGGCGGCGGGCCTCGGGGAGGATTTCGAGATCGCAAAGGAAGCCGCCGACCTCGCGTTGATCGTCGTCAACGCAGAGCCGGTTTCGGTCCGGGACGGCGCCAAGGCGTCGGCGCTTTTGGATGGCAAACCGATGCGGCTGGTGATCAACCGCTTTTCCCGGCGGCAGCTTTCTGACGATATCCCCGATCTCGACCGGGTGATCGACCTCGTGGGCGCGCAGCTAATATCGGTGATCCCCGACGACCCGCTGATTCCAAAAGCGCTGGGCGCGGGCGGCGAGCCTGGCGGGGATTCCCCGGCCTTTGCGGAGATCAAGGATCTCGCGGGCCGTCTTTTGGGCGAATCGATTCGCCTTTGCACCGAACGGCTGAAATAAACATCGCACCAAGCGCGCGGGCTGCCGGCCTGCGCGGCCAACAGAGCAAAATACGGGAAACGGAGGGTATACATGAATATCGCAATCATTGCGCACGATTCAAAAAAAGAACTGATGGTCCAGTTCTGTATTGCCTACAGCGGCATTCTCAGTCAGCACAATATCTGTGCAACCGGGACGACTGGGAAACTTGTGGCGGAGGCGACGGGGCTTCGTATTTTTCGTTTCCTGTCCGGAGAGCAGGGCGGCGACCAGCAGATCGCTGCCAGAATCGCCTGCAATGAGATTGATCTTCTGATCTTCCTGCGCGACCCCATCACCATGAAGCCGGGCGAGCCGGACGAGGCGAACCTGATCCGGTTGTGCGACGTACACTCGATCCCGCTTGCGACCAACATCGCGACGGCGGAGGCGCTGGTCCATGCGCTTGAGAAGGGAGACCTCGACTGGAGGAACATCGTAAACCCAAAGCGCCAGATCTAAACCGCGCGCTTTTCAAATGCGGCTGTGATGCGGAGGAGTATCCGTCCTCCCGAGGCGGCAGGGAGGGGGCCGTTGGCTGAAAGCCCCTGCCCGCGGGAAACGGAAAAGACACCGCGGAGCCGCGGGGCGTTTGGCCCCCGTCTGACCCCGCGGCAGCGGGCGAAAGGGATGCGCCTCTTGGCGCGTCCGAAAAAGGGCGGCACCGCGTGGAGGACTCCTCGCCCCTTTGCTTTTGAGGGGGAGGAGTTTTTGTTTTATTGCGTCCCCACCGGGCGGAAGGAGCCGGGGCGGTTTTTACGAGTGAGCAACGGGACATCACAAAGAAAGGAATTCGAATATGGCACTTTTGACATCCGCGCCGAAAGGAACCCAGGATATTCTCCCTTCCCAGAGCGGGAACTGGCACTATATCGAGCGCAAGGCCCTCTCCATCGCGGAGCGGTATGGGTTTCGCGAGATGCGCACCCCGACATTTGAACACACCGAGCTGTTTCTGCGGTCGGTCGGCGACACCACCGACGTGGTACAGAAGGAGATGTACACCTTCCGGGACAAAAAGGACCGGTCGATCACCCTCCGGCCCGAGGGGACGGCGGGCGTCGTCCGGGCCGCGATTGAAAACGGCCTGCTCAACGGCCAGCTCCCACTGAAAATCAGCTATATCGTCAACTGCTTCCGCTATGAGAAGCCGCAGGCGGGAAGGCTGAGGGAATTCCACCAGTTCGGGGTCGAGCTGTTCGGCGCGGACGGCGCGGCGGCGGACGCAGAGGTGATCTCGCTTGCCGAAGAGGCGCTTTCCTCTCTCGGCGTGACCAGGATCCGGCTGATGCTCAATTCCATCGGCTGCAAAACCTGCCGGCCGGAATACCAGAAAAAGCTCAGGGCCTACTTTCAGGAACACGAGGGCGAACTCTGCGAGACCTGCAAGGGAAGGCTTCTGACCAACCCGATGCGGATCATCGACTGCAAAAGCCCGGCCTGCAAAAAACTCGCCGAATCGGCGCCGAAGATGATCGGCCATCTCTGCCCCGAGTGCGAGGCGCATTTCGCCGGCCTCAAAAAACGGCTTGACGCGATGGGCATCGCCTATCAGATTGACCCGGACATCGTGCGAGGACTCGACTATTACGTTCGGACGGTGTTTGAGTTTGTGACCGACGCGATCGGCGCGCAGGGGACCGTCTGCGGCGGCGGCCGGTACGACGGGCTGGTTGAGACGGTCGGGGGACCCGCGCTTTCGGGCATCGGCTTTGCGATCGGGCTCGAGCGGCTGCTGCTGGTGATGGCGGCCTCCGGCGCCGAATTCCCGCCCGCGAAGGGCTGCGACCTCTACCTTGCGGCGGTGGGGGACGCGGCCTCGGCCGAGGCGGGCGCCATCGCCCGGAAGCTGAGACTCGAGGGCTTTTCGGTGGAAACCGACCTCACCGGGCGGAGCCTTAAGGCGCAGATGCGCTATGCCGACAAGATCGGCGCGGCGTATTCGGCGGTGCTCGGCGAGTCCGAGCTGGCCGGGGGAACGGTGAAAGTCAGGGACATGGCCGGCGGGGGGCAGGCCGAGCTGCCGCTGGGCGATGGATTCCTCAGTGCGTTTTATCAGCTCTCGCTCTCCAAAAGCGTTTCGGACGCCGCCGACGCGGCGGCGCGGCACGGACAGGAATAGAAACAGACCGGAAAGGAACAGAAATATGCTCGACAAGATGAATGGCTTAAAACGAACCGTCTACAGCGGGGAGCTGCGGGCGGGGGATATTGGGCGCGAGGTGGTGCTCGCCGGCTGGTGCGCCAAGCAGCGCGACCTCGGAAACCTGGTGTTTATTGATCTCAGGGACCGCAGCGGCATCGCCCAGCTCGCGTTCGACGACACGAGCGCACGGGAGATCTTTAAAAAGGCCGCCGCCGCGCGGAGCGAGGACGTTCTGATGGCGAAGGGAACGGTTCGCCGCCGGCAGTCGGTCAACCGCGACATCCCGACCGGTGAGGTCGAGGTGTTTGTGACCGATCTTAGGGTGCTCGCGAAATCGGACACCCCGCCGTTTGAGATCAGCGACCGCACCAACGCGAAGGAGGAGCTGCGTCTCCGCTACCGCTATCTCGACCTCCGGCGGCCGGAACTTCAGAGCGCGCTGTTTATGCGGCATCGGATTGTAAAGCTGGTCCGGGACTATTTTGACCGGCATGGATTTATAGAAATCGAGACGCCGGTCCTGATCAAATCGACCCCCGAGGGCGCCAGGGACTATCTGGTCCCGTCCCGGGTCCATCCCGGAAAATTTTATGCGCTCCCGCAGTCGCCGCAGCTCTATAAGCAGCTTTCGATGCTCGCGGGCTTTGACCGCTATCTGCAGATCGCCCGCTGTTTCCGGGACGAGGACCTTCGGGCCGACCGGCAGCCGGAATTCACGCAGATCGATCTCGAGATGTCCTTCGTCGACGAGGAGGATGTGCAGGCGGTCAACGAGGGGCTGATGAAGGAGATTTTCCGGGAAATCCTCGGGAAGGACCTGGCCCTTCCGCTCCGGCGGATCACCTGGAAAGAGGCGATGGAGCGGTACGGCTCGGACAAGCCCGACACACGGTTCGGGCTGGAGCTGACCGACCTGTCCGATCAGCTCAAAGACACCGCATTTGCAGTGTTCAGGGGCGCGCTCGACGCGGGCGGGAGCGTCCGCGCGATCAACGTGAAGGGCGCGGCTGCGGCCCTTTCCCGGAAGGAGATCGACAAACTCACCGACGTCGCGAAGCTCTATAAGGCGAAGGGCCTCGCGTTCACCCGCCTCGCGGAGGGCGGGACGAGCTCGTCGTTTGAGAAGTTCCTCACCGAAGAGGAAATCCATGCGGTTCATGAGCGGCTCGGGGCCGAACCGGGGGATGTTCTTCTCGTGGCGGCCGACGCGAAAGACGCGGTGGTCTTCGCGGCGTTGGGGGCGATCCGGCTTGCGCTCGCGAAAAAGCTTGATCTCATCCCAAAAGACAGCTTCGACCTGCTGTGGGTGACCGATTTCCCGCTGCTCGAGTGGGACGAGGATGTGGGGCGCTTCTTTGCGATGCACCACCCGTTCACCTCGCCCAACCTCGACGACTTTGCGATGATCGACACCGATCCCGGCTCTGTCCGCGCAAGGGCCTACGACCTGGTCCTCAACGGGACCGAACTCGGCGGCGGGTCGATCCGGATCAGCGACCCGGAGCTTCAGGAAAAGATGTTCGAAGCGCTTGGCTTTACGCCCGAGCAGGCGAAAGAGCGGTTCGGGTTCCTGCTTGATGCGTTCCGGTATGGGGTCCCGCCCCACGGCGGCATGGCCTACGGCCTCGACCGGCTGGTGATGCTGCTTTTGGAAAAGGACTCGATCCGCGATGTGATGGCCTTCCCGAAGGTCCAGAACGCGAGCGAGCTGATGACCGGATGTCCAGCCGAGGTGGAGCAGAAGAGCCTTGACGAACTTTCGATTGCGGTGACGGCGAAAGAGGAGTAAAAGAATCGAACGCCCCGGCGCCTTAAAATCAGAAGGGGCCGGGGCGTTTTGCGCCTATGAAAACAATTGGCCATGTGATTGAGCTTGCCGCGGGGATACCGGGATCCGAGCTGGTTTTTCTGGAGGCGGGCACTGTGCGGCGGATGAGGATTCGGGGGGATATCCCAAAGCGCCGGAACGGTTTGCGGCGCGCACCCAATAAAAAAGCCGGCCTCAGGCTGCGGCCGTCCCGCACAGAGAAAAACGGAGCCGTTCCGCTCGATTTGATTGATTGCGGCGAAATGGGCCTGCGCATAGTTTAGCGGCGGCAACGGGCATGCGTTTTTTAAAAACGCATGCCCGTTTTGCTCCGCATTGGCAATTTGTCACCGGGAGATTTATTCTGCGTTGAGCTGACGGCGGGGACGACGTCCCGGTTCGTAGAAGGTGATGAATTTGAGCGAATAAAAGTCGCAGACGGCATAACTGCTGAAATCGACCTCATAGATGACAAGGTAACTTACGCCGACTGCGTAGAGAATCCCCTCCTTAATTTCGATGTTCTGTGTGCCGATCAGGAATTCGCAGACGACGTAGAGGCCGGTGTTTTTGGAGAGAATCTGCTGCATGGAGCCGATATAGCCCTCCGGTGAGATGGATTCGCTCCTTTCGACGTTGGCTTGATTCGTGTCGAACTGCCAGCTGGTGGCGTTATTTTGTTCGTTCGGCATCGGTGGTGCTCCCCCTTTCATGATTTATGTTTCGAAGTACGCTTCGGTTGGATTATAAAAGCAGTGATTGCGGATCCGGATGACAAAAACGCCGACTTCACTAGGGAAGTTGGTCTGGCAGGATTCGGAATAGGGGTTGAAAAACCAGAGGGCTTGCCCGAGGTTGCTCAGCCGGTTCCCGGCGATTGCCCACTGGGCGATGTCATAGTGGAGCTGCTCGGGCCTCATATTGTAAATATTCTGCGCGTTGTATCTTCCGCCGAGCGTTTCGGTCGCACAATTAAACTGGCCCTTTTGAAAAATAATATTTCGAAGGCTGCCCCGCCCGATCCGCGCATATTCCCCGCCGGTAGCGTGGACCCGGTTCATCACGACGCTCGCAACCCCCCTCATCCCGTCTTCCCCTTCGCCGCCCGCCTCACACATTATAAGACGTGCGAGAAGCTCGACATCGGAAAACGCCATAGAGCCTTCCCCTCCTTTCCCGCCTGGCCTGACATCCAATAGGTATTATGCACTGGTTCCGGATTATTCCTTTTTTCTACTATTTTGGGAATTTGGTTTCATATACTTTAAAAACCAGTGTTGAAGGAGGAGAACTGCTTGAACCAGAAGGAGCCGTTTGGCAATAATATGGAGGCGTTGATGCAGCATTATCGAGAGGAGCTGCTCCGCTACCAGCGCGCCACTCCGCCGGGAAGGAGCACGCTTGGGGCGAATTTGAAAGGAAACGCGCCGCCGTCCGCTTTTGCGCGAAAGCCCTCCTGCGCGGGAGGCGGCTGCGGCGAGAAAAAAACGGCCGAAGAAACGGCCGCCGCGCCGGGGGAAGGCCCGGTCCCGCTTCCAACGCCGGAGCCGCCGCCGGACCACGGCCAGCAGCCCCCGGAGCCGCCGCGTGAAGACGAACCGGCCTCCGGCGGCATGGACGGGCAGCTCCCGCCGTGGGGGCCGCCGCCGTGCCCGGAGCCGGCCCCGCCCGCAGCTGCGCCGGATGGGACGGTCTCTTTTCCGACGCCGGAGGCCCCCCCGAGCGCCTCCGCCCCTGATCCCATGCCGCCGGCACCCGAAGAACCCGCCCCGTCCCGCCCGCTCTCTTCCGTTGCCGGCTGGACCCCCGACGTGCCGTTCTGGCCGATTCCGAGCGGCGGCGGCCCTGGACGCGGCTACCAGCCGGTTGTGCAGGCTGATGAACTCGAGGATATGCTGGCCGACGCGGAACGCCGCGCGCTGAACCGGCCGCCTCTTTCTGCCGAACTCGGGCCCGAGGCGCTTGCCATTGCCGCGGCGGCTTCGGGCGGGAGGATTTCCTGGCCGGACGCAACGCCCCGGCAGGCCGCGCCGTCTGCCGGGCGACAGAGGCTGGAAAGCGCGGCGCCCGCCAGGAACGGCGGCCCGGCCGCGGCGATGCCTGCCGCCCCTGTCCCGGCGCAGCCGTCCCGCCCCGCCGCAGGTTCCGCGCCGGGTGGGGACTGCAAACCCTTTACGACCTCGTGGGGGATGCCGATCGACGGCGACCAGCATGTGATGACTGCGGGGCAAAACGGGTTTGCGCTTTTGCAGGACCTGCATTTCATTGATAAAATCCAGCATTTCACCCGTGAGAGGATCCCGGAGCGCGTCGTCCATGCGAAGGGCGCGGGCGCGTTCGGCCGTTTCCGGGTTTACCAGCCGATGAGCGCGTACACAACGGCGGCGTTCCTCCAGGACCCGAACGAAACCACCGACGTCTTCGTGCGCTTCTCGCTCGCGGGAGGGCCGAAGGGCGGCCCGGACACCGCCCGGGACATCCGGGGCTTTGCGACAAAGTTTTACACCCGCGACGGAATCTACGACATCGTCGGAAACCACATCCCGGTTTTCCTGGTCGACGACGCGATGAAGTTCCCGGATGTCATCCATGCCATAAAGCCCGACCCGAGGTCCAATCTCAGGAACATCGAGCGTTTCTTTGACTTCGTCTCGCTCACGCCAGAGGCGACCAACGCGCTGATTTGGCTCTACTCCGACCTTGGGACGGTCCGCAGCTTCCGCAGGATCAACGGCTACGGCATCAACACCTTCGTCTGGGTCAACGCGGACGGGAAACGGGTTTATGTCAAGTACCACTGGCTGACCCAGCAGGGGCTTGAGACCATCGACCGGCTCCAGGCGGAAGAACTCGCCGGGAGCGACCCGGACGTTGCCTGCCGCGATCTCTATACGGCGCTGATGAAGGGTGAAACCGCTTCCTATGAACTCTGCGTCCAGATGATGGAGCTGGAGAAAGCCGGAACCCTGGAGTTCGATCCGCTCGACTGCACCAAGATCTGGCCGGAAGACCGTTTCCCGCTGATCAGGGTCGGGCTGATGACCCTCGACCGCGCGCCCGACAACTATTTCGCGCAGGTGGAGCAGGCCTGTTTCTCGCCGTCGAACCTTGTCCCGGGAATCGAGTTTTCGGCCGACAAGATGCTTCAGGGCCGTTCCTTCGCCTACAGCGACGCCGCGCGGTACCGCGTTGGGACCAATTTCAATCAGCTTCCGATCAATCGTTCCCGTTCGGCGGCCGCAAACCATCAGCAGGATGGGAGGATGGCCTTTTACTATTCCAGCAATCCGGTCAATTACTCCCCGAATTCGCTCGACGGGAACTGTCCCGAAGTCGTCATCCCCGCTGTTCCGGGTATGGAACAGCATGGGGCCGCAGGGCGTTACGGCTATGGCCGGGTCGACAACTTTACGCAGGCGGGAGATTATTATCGGGCGCTTTCCGAAGAGCAGCAGCGCCACCTCGTCGACAACCTCGCCGAAGACCTGGGGGATGTCAACGCCGAGATTCTTGGGCGGGTGATTGGGATGCTGGCGGCAGCGGATGCCGACCTCGGCCGGATGGTGCAGAAAGCGGTCAACCGTCCGGTGCCCCGGCGCTAGGAGGTGGGCGGAATCTTTATTTCAGTTACGCTTGGCAAGCGCACAAAAGCGCTTTGCCTTGCGGCGCTGCTGGCGGCGGGCGGAATCCTGTTCTGGGTTCCGCGCCTGGTCGCGGAAAGGCAGGCCGGCGCCGTCGGCGCGAACGCCGACGGCGTCCCGGTCCCGATTCTGATGTACCACAGCATTCTCAAGGACCCGAAGCTTCAGGGGCAGTATATCCTCTCCCCCGACGAACTGGAACGGGACATGATCTATCTCAAGGAGCACGGGTATACGACGGTGTTTGTCTCGGAACTCGCGGACGCCGTGCTCGAAGGCGCGCCGCTTCCGGAAAAGCCGGTGGTGCTCTCCTTTGACGACGGGTATCTGAACAACCTGACCTACGTTCTGCCGCTGCTGGAAAAGCACGATATGAAGGCGGTGATCTCGGTGGTGGGAAGCTATTCCCAGACTTTCAGCGACTCGGACGATCACTCCCCGGCCTATTCGCATCTGACCTGGGACGACATCAATCAACTGGCGGCTTCCGGCCGCGTCGAGATTGGGAACCACACCTATGACATGCACCGCCAGACGCCGCGCAAGGGCGCGAAAAAGCTGCAGGGCGAGTCGGGGACTCATTACCGGCAGGCGCTTCTCGACGACATCGGAAAGCTGCAGCAGGTACTGAAAGAGAAATGCGGTTTCGCGCCCACTACCTTCGCCTATCCCTATGGCTATATCAGCGACGACGCGGAGTCGGTCCTTGCGGAGATGGGCTTTACGGCGGCGCTCACCTGCTATGAACATATCTCGGTGATCGGGTCCGACCCGCAGGAGTTGATGAATCTCGGGCGGTTCAACCGGCCCGCCGGAATCAGCACCGAGAAATTTATGAAGAAAGTGGGAATTTAGTGTAAGATTTGATCGAACGGCCCTCCTGGCGGTGGCGCGGCGGCGAAATTATGCTATACTAATAGCAGATGAAGCACGCGACGCGCGTCAGAGGAGGAAGTCTGTCATGAATTTGAATTTCGAAGACCTTGGAAAGAAAATCGGCGAGATTGTTTCGACCACCGCACAAAAAGCCGGCGATCAGGTTCAGATCACCAAGCTGAACATCGATATCGCGGGAATCGAGAAGGAGATCGACGGCGTCTACATGGCGATCGGCCGGTACTGCTATACCCAGTCGGAAAAGGGCATGCCAACGACGCCGGAGATCGAGGAATACTGCGCGGATATCAACCGCCTCAAAGAGCAGATTCAGACCATCCGCGAGCAGATAGGGGAGCTTCGCGAGGAGTCCCGGAAAGCCGAGAAGGACGGCGGAATCGACGCGGAGTTTTCTGAGGTTCCGCCCGCCTGTGACGGGGCGGCTGAAGAGCCGAAACCGGAGACGGAAGAGCCAAAGGCCGGCGAAACGCCTGAGGAGCCAAAGGAAGATGCGCCCAAGGCGGAATAGCGCTGAAAGCACACAGAGAAGGGGCGCCCGCCGAATTGGCGGGCGCCCCTTTCGGTTTCGCCTCCCGCATGCGCTGGGCCGCCGGGTGACGGTGCGGCTTCAAGGCCGATCCATCGTTATCTCGGGCCGTTCCTTCCCGGCGTCACTGTTTGACGGCGATCATTTCGATTTCGACCAGCCCGCCCTTCGGCAGGTCGGCGACGGCGTAGGCCGCCCTGGC
Source organism: Candidatus Fimivivens faecavium (assembly GCA_018716105.1). Lineage (GTDB taxonomy): Bacteria > Bacillota > Clostridia > Oscillospirales > Ruminococcaceae > Fimivivens > Fimivivens faecavium. The sequence goes on from DVKH01000003.1 coordinate 27,557, forward strand.
CGGGCGGGTCTCTTTCAGATAGTCCTCATAGACGGAATTCATCGCCGCGAAATCGTCGATGTTTTTGAGAAGCACCGTGCATTTGACGACATCCTCGAAGCCGTAGCCCGCTTCGGCGAGAACCGCCGCGAGGTTTTCGAGCGAACGGGCCGTCTGGCTCTCGATCGTGTCGCCCGCGAACTCACCGGTTTTGGGATCGATCCCGAGCTGGCCGGAGAGATAGAGGGTGGTACCGGCCTTCACCGCCTGGGAGTAGGGCCCGAGCGCGGCCGGGGCTTTTGCGGTTTTGACGGTGGTATTCATAAGACGCCTCCTATATAATTAGGTTTACTAGTAATCTATCATGATTCAAACCTGCCGTCAACGGCGGTGCGAGTGGGGGGATCCATGTGAAAGCAAAAAAGCGCGGGCGAAAACGAAATGGTAAACTGGGGCGGGTGATTCTGCTGTCAAGGGGGACGGTGTTCGCGACCAAAGCGATGGCCATTTTGGCCCCGGCCCTGTTTCTTCTAACGCTCGCGGCGAAGTTCGCCGTGCTCTTTCGGAAGGTTCGCATATCGTTGGGAACCCTGACCCTCCGGCAGAAGGAGCCGGTTCGGTTTGCGTTCTGCCTCGGAAACCTGGTCACCGGCGGCGCGCCGGTCGGTTCGGCTTTCGTTTTGGGGAACATCCAACCAGGGGCCGATGTGAAAAAGGGCCTTGCCGTCAAAAAACGGGGAAAGGAAGAACAGGGACCGCAGACGGACTTGAACCCTGCAAGCGTAAAAGAAACCGGCAGAGGGAACGTCCCAATGCCGGCTGCATTTTAACTGCAGAAGAGATGCGCGCCGATCCGTTTGATGACGGGGCGGGTCCGGATCCACTTGTTGTCGGTTTTATCCGGGTTGAAATAATAGATAGCGCCGCCGGAAGGATCGGAGCCGTTGAGCGCCTCGCGCGCCGCCCGGTAGGAGCTTTCGGCGATCGCTTCGTTGATCTGGCCGTCGGTGATCGCGGTAAACGCGCCGGGCTGATAAACTACGCCCGCGATCGTGTCCGGGAAGGATGGGTGGTTGACTCGGTTTAAGACGACGGCGCCGACCGCGACCTGGCCGATATAGGGTTCGCCCCTCGATTCCGCCGAGATGATCCGCGCGAGAAGCTGATAGTCGCTGTCCGACAGGACGCCGCCGCTGGAAGGCCTTCGCTTTGCAGAGGAGGAATAGAGCGTTTTCGCGGTGGAAAAGCCGACGATCCCGTCTTCCGAAAGGCCGTTTGCTTTTTGGAACGCTTTGACCGCGTCGGCGGTCCCGGGGCCGAAAACGCCGTCGTCGTCGTCGGTGTAGTAGCCGAGAGACGAGAGCTTCTTTTGAATGTTGGCGACGTCTTCGCCGCTGCTGCCCTGGCGGAAGTTGATGTTGAGGGCGGTCAGGGTGACCACCCCCGCCACGCCGTCGGCGGCGATCCCTTTTGACTGCTGGAACTGGCGGACCGCTTCGGCGGTTTTCACGCCGTAAATCCCATCGGGATCGGAGGAAAGAAAACCGAGTTCGCGCAGGCGGGTTTGGATTTGCCGGACCTGCTCGCCGCTCGAACCCTGCCGCGATAAAACGGGGAGCGGGGCGTCGGTGATGATGGCGGCAAAGAGAATGAGGCAGATATTGAGCATGATGACAATCGCCGTTTTGAGAACGGTGACGGTATATCGTTTGGGCATGGTGATGAACATCCTTTCGCACCGGATTCGAACTGGGGTTCGCTGTTCTGTGATACAGCGTTAGTGTGGACCGGCGCGCTGCCAATATGCGCTCAGACTTTATACGGATCATGCAGGGGAATAAAAAAGTCGGATTTTTTGAAAAAAGCCCTTGACATCCTGCGAACAAGGTGGTATCCTAATAAAGCTGTCTCGAGACCCGTGAAAAAGGTCGAAGGACGGCCGGACCTTGAAAATTAAACAACATTGAAAGAAGGAACCCAAGTTAGTTTAGTTGAGAGTTGAAAGACTTGAGGTTAAACGGAAAAGGCCTGTCAGAGATGGCAGGCAAAAAAGTCAGGGGACTGACTTAATTAGGTTTGAATTCCGCGGGAGCGGGGTTTAAATAGGAATAATTAAGAGTTTGATCCTGGCTCAGGACGAACGCTGGCGGCGCGCCTAACACATGCAAGTCGAACGGAGACACTCTGTTCACCGAGCGGTGGGGGCGGCTGAAAGGAGTCG
>DVKH01000008.1 GCA_018716105.1 Candidatus Fimivivens faecavium
AGTCGCCTGGCATATTCCACCTGGGTCATCTGACGCCGCCGGCGCATTTCTTTAATCTGTCGTCCCTGACCATTGTAGAGGAACAAATTAAACTCGTCCAGCAAATCCGTGACCGGCACAGCGAACAGCTCCGCAATCTTCTGCATCTTCTCGATGGGGTAGTAGTCCCGCCGGGTATTCTCATAGCCGGAATATGTGCTGCGATCCAGACCGGCGTAGTCTGCCACATCTCTTTGCAGCAGACCATGCTGGTATCGGTACCACCGCAGCTTGTCCGCTATATTATCGATTTGAGTTGGATCTGTGTAGACAAGATTGAACTTCTCCGCCTCCACCAGCGTGTGGGGCTGGACAAGCCGGAAACTGTGAATGTAGAGGGGCGCGTAACTGACCACATTGAGAGCATAGCGTGTCATGACTACCATGCGTTCCGTAGGTTGGCAAAAGACACACCATTTATCGCGTGAGGGGGTGCGATCCGCCACATGAAGGGGCAAAAAATCCGCTACGATAGTGTAGCATTCTCGATGCAGCGGGAGGCGTAGGTTGCAAAACGGGTGCCTTTTTCGTAGTCGAAGGTGCTGACCGCTTTGATCAGGCCGATGGTGCCGATGGAGATCAGGTCGTCCTGATCCTTAATGTTGGAATAGTATTTTTTAATAATGTGCACCACCAGACGGAGATTGTGCTCAATAAGTTCGTTCTTCGCTTCCTGGTCGCCGTCGCGGATGCGGGCGAGGCATTCCCTTTCCCGCTTTGCGGAGAGCGGTTTGGGAAAGGACCCGCCGCCGCTGACATGGAGAATCAGAAACAGCAGCCGGATCATCGGCAGAGTGGATAAAAAGGCAAGCATGGCTGTTACCTCCCGAAATGAAAATAGGACAAGTTGACGATTTTTGTGCTATATCGTATCAATATGTCAGAACTCATTTTGGCATGCGAATTCTTTTCGCCGTACGGCATGCCTTGGATCAGGGCTTCTGGCAGGCGCGCTTTCCGGAAATGCGGCAAGGCTTCGCTTGACATGGGAGGCGAACTGGCATAGAATAAAAAGGCAAAGAACCGGGCCGTATGGCAAAGAAGGGGAAGCGGGTGGAAATCCCGCGCAAGGCCGTTGCTGTGAGTACGGAGTGACGTTTCAACGATGCCACTGAGAATGGATCTCGGGAAGGCGAAACGCCATGAAGAGGTACAAGCCAGAATACCCTCCCGCGTTCTGTCACGGCGCTCCGCGTGCACTGGGGTGCGTGAATTTGCGCGCCGTCCGAAGGCTTTCCGGCTTTTTGGACGGGGACTGCGCATTGTCACGCCGTCCGGCAGGGAAAGCCGGACGGCGTTTTTGTGTTTCTGAGAGGGGGCGGCCGCGACGGCGAAACTCGATTATTATATTGAAAAGGGACAAAAGCGCCTGCGGTGCGGCTACACAACCGGCTCCTGCGCCGCGGGCGCGGCCGGGGCGGCCGCGCAGATGCTGCTGGGCGGGGAGCGGATTTCGGAATATCCGCTCAGCACCCCGAAGGGGATCCGCCTTTTGCTCGATCTCATTGACGTTCAGGCCGGGGAGGGTTTCGTCTCCTGCGCGGTCCAAAAGGACGCGGGCGACGACCCGGACGTGACCGACGGGGTGCTCGTCTATGCGAAAGTGAGCAGGAGCGAAGCGCCGGGTATTTGGATCGACGGCGGCGAAGGGGTCGGGCGCGCGGCGCGGGAGGGCCTTGCGTTCGCGGTCGGCGAAGCGGCGATCAACGAGGGGCCGCGCCGGATGATCCGGCAGGAGCTCGAGCGCGCGATGCGGGACTTCGGCTTTTCCGGCGGCCTTTCGGCGGTGATCTCGATTCCCGAGGGGAAAAATCTCGCGGCGAGAACCTATAACCCGCGGCTCGGAATCGAGGGGGGGATCTCGGTCCTCGGAACCACCGGGATTGTCGAGCCGATGAGCGAATCGGCGCTGATCGAGTCGATCGGCCTTGAGATCAAAGTCCTGGCCGCCTCGGGCGCGCCGGTCGCGGTGATCACGCCGGGGAACTACGGCGAAACCTTTTTGAAGGAGACGCTTGGAATCGACCTCAAGAACGCGGTGAAGTGTTCAAACTTCATCGGCGAGGCGCTCGATTTTGCAGCGGGCGCCGGATTTTGCGGGGTGCTGCTCGTTGGGCACGCGGGAAAGCTGGTCAAGCTTGCGGCGGGGATCATGAACACCCATTCGCACACCGCGGACGGGCGGATGGAGATTCTGACGGCGCACGCGGCGATGTCCGGCGCAGACGCCCAAACGGCGCGGGAACTGATGGGCTGCATCACGGTCGATCAGGCGGTTGGGATTCTCGACCGGGCAGGGCTCCGGGAGGCGGTGTTCCGCTCGGTGATGGAGAAGGTGGAATTCCATGTGAAGGCCCGCTTTGGGGACGGCTGCCCGATCGGCGCCGTACTGTTTTCCAACAGGTTCGGCGCGCTCGGCCGGACCGGGGAAGCGGACAGGCTGATACAGCGGCTCAAACAAGCGGCGCCGCCCGAAGCTGCGGCGGCAAAACAGAGGCTGAAGCCCTGAGTGAAAGGATGGGAACAGGATGAGATCTGGGCAGGACACAACGGGTACGCTTTACGGCATCGGTGTTGGACCCGGCGACCCGGAGCTGATGACCCTCAAAGCGGTCCGGCTGATCGAGGAAGCGGACGTGGTCGCGGCGCCGGACAACGGGACCGGGGAATCGCTGGCGTTTGAAATTGCGTCGGGGGCGCTTCCGGCGCTGGTCTTGAAGCCGCTGGTCAGGCTCGCGATGCCGATGGTCCGCGATAAAGCGGTCCTGGCCGAGTGCCATGAGGCGGCGGCGAAAACGGTTGCGGGGCTTCTCGAAGCGGGGAAGAACGTCGCGTTTTTGACCCTCGGGGATCCGACGGTCTATTCGACCTACATCTATGTCCACAAGAAGGTGCTTGCGATGGGCTTTGAAGCGGAGATTGTCCCGGGGGTGCCGTCGTTCTGCGCGGCTGCCGCCCGGCTTGGAATCAGCCTCGCCGAAAACGCCGAGGCGATTCACGTCATCCCCGCCTCCTATCACGGCGTGGATGAGGGGCTTTCCTGGCCCGGGACCAAAGTGCTGATGAAGGCGGGACGGTCGTTTTCGGCGCTCCGCGAGAAGATGCGGGGGCGCGGGATGAACGCGCAGATGGTCCAGCGCTGCGGGCTTGAGGGGGAGAAGCTGTTCCGCTCCCTCGAGGAGGCGGACGAGGAGAGCAGCTATTTTTCGGTGATTATCGCGAGGGACGGCGGGCCGGCGTGCGAAGGGCCGGCCAAACAGTAAAGGAGAACGGACGATGGTGCATTTTGTCGGGGCCGGGCCGGGAGCGGCCGATCTGATCACGGTGCGGGGGCAAAGGCTTCTCGCCGAGGCGGATGTGATTATCTACGCGGGTTCGCTGGTCAATCCAGCGCTGCTGGAGGGGGCGAAACCCGGATGCGAGATCTACAACAGCGCAAAAATGACCCTTGAAGAGGTGATTGAGGTGGTCCGCGCGGCGGAACGGGACGGAAAAACCACCGTCCGGCTCCACACCGGCGACCCCTGCCTCTATGGGGCGCATCGGGAGCAGATGGACCGCCTCGACCTGGAGAAGATCGAATACGACGTGGTGCCGGGGGTGAGTTCGTTCTGCGGGGCGGCGGCCGCGCTTCGGGCGGAATACACCCTGCCGGACGTCTCCCAGACGGTGATCGTCACCCGGATGGCCGGGCGGACGCCGGTGCCGGAGCGGGAGGAGATCTCGCTTCTCGCGGCGCACGGCGCGACCATGACGATTTTCCTGAGCGCGGGGATGCTTGAAGAACTCCGCGGACGGCTGCTTTCGGGCGGCTACCGGGAGGACACCCCCGCGGCGATCGTCTATAAGGCGACCTGGCCGGACGAAAAGGTGGTCCGCTGCACGGTTGGGACCCTCCCGGCCGCGGCAGAGGAGAACGGGATCTCGAAGACGGCGCTGATCCTCGTCGGCGGGTTTCTTGGGAACGAATATGAGCGGTCGAAACTCTATGACCCGTCGTTTACGACCGGGTTCCGGGAGGCGAAGAAGGGTTGAAGCTGTACGCCGTGGGTTTCACCCGGCGCGGCGCGGCGCTCGCCCGCCGGGCGGCGGG
>DVKH01000009.1 GCA_018716105.1 Candidatus Fimivivens faecavium
GCCGGAAGCCATAAAGCTGATAATAACCGCCGCGCCGACAATGCGGGCGGCATCGCCGAAATGTCGCATATGGATCACTCGGTCCGTGAAAAGACCGATGCGCTCGATTCCCTCGGGAACACCACCGCTGCGACCGGAAAGGGCTTTGCAATCGGTTCCGCGGCCCTCACCGCGCTCGCGCTGGTCGCCGCTTATATCGATCAGGTCAAGGCGATCAAACCGGATCTTGCGATCGACCTTTCAATCATGAACCCGTCGGTTCTGGTCGGCCTGTTCATCGGCTCGGTCCTGCCGTTCGTTTTCGCCGCGATGACCATGTCCTCGGTTTCGAAGGCCGCGCAGAGCATCGTCACCGAAGTCCGCCGCCAGTTCCGGGAGATCAAGGGCCTCATGGAAGGTACCGCGGAGCCGGATTACAAAAGCTGCGTTGACCTGTGCACCAAGTCCGCTCAGCAGGAGATTCTCGCTCCCTCGCTTCTCGCCACCGTCGTCCCGGTCGTGCTGGGCCTGATCCTCGGCGTGGAAGGCGTGACCGGCATGCTGATGGGCGCGACCGCCTCCGGATTCATCCTGGCGATCATGATGGCGAACGCCGGCGGCGCCTGGGATAACTGCAAAAAGTACATCGAGTCCGGCCACCTCGGCGGCAAGGGCAGTGAAAACCACAAGGCCGCCGTCGTCGGCGACACCGTGGGCGACCCGTTCAAAGATACCTCCGGCCCTGCGATCAACATCCTGATCAAGCTTCTGTCCACCGTTTCGATCGTCTTCGCGGCGCTGGTCGTCAACTATAATATCTCCGCCTTCTTCCGCTAAAGACGCCCAAATCAGAACCCAAAAAGGGAGACCAAAAACCGGTCTCCCTTTTTTGCCGTTGTTTTTCGCCACTCTCACCAAACGCGCCGGAACCATTTGCACATATCTCACATATTTTATTAACATCATATTATTTTGAATGGCGCCTATTGACAAATGCCTTTTCTCTGAATATAATAAAATCAGATAAAGGAAATGGATCTGAAACAAAAACACAGGTCAGAAAGTGAGGCGATTCCAATGTACTGTGAATCCGAACCTTCACATTTGAATAGCCGCATCGAAAGTTTTAAGTGTTAAACTGTTCTGATCATGTTCATCCGGCGCGGTTTGACCCCTGAACAGGAACGGGCATACAAACTTCTCCAGCCTCGCGTCAGGCGTCCGATGCAATCGTATCTGAACAAGGAGAATTGATCCCCAGACCAAAAGCTTTACGCAGAATTTCAGGCAAACCCCCTGCGATGCATCCTGATGGCAGATGTCATCAATCGGTTTCCTTAAAGTTCTTTCTCGGTGTGGCGCCGGCAAACGCTCAAAGCGCGGAACCGCAGGACGTGGAGACACGGCGTGTATCCTATTTTGAGAATCCGGCCGGATGAAGCAACACCCCATCAAGGGAAAAAGGAGATTAACGAAGAATCAAACCATTTAGATAAGTGCCCGGTACAGGTTGTGCCGGGCGCTTTTGTTTGCCTAGAGTTCTGATGTTCCGGTTTCTGTGATCTTGGCCGAAAGGCTGTAATCTGCAGGATACCGGAAACCGGATCAGGCTCCCCTTTGCGGAGGAAGAACCGTAATTCTTCCCAAAGCCTGACGGAAGACGCAAAAAGGGTCCGGACAGAATTGTCCGGACCTTTTTTCAGTGGTCAGTCGTCGCCCTTCATCGATTCCTTGATCCGGTCAAAGAACGACTTACGCTTTTCATAATTCTTTGCGCCGAGCGTTTTTTCAAACTCCCGGAGCGCGTCCTTCTGTTTTCCGGAAAGCCCGGTCGGCACCTCGACGATCATCCGCACGAATTGGTCGCCCTTCCCGCGGCCGTTCACATACGGAACGCCCCGGCCGCGCAGCCGGAACACCGTCCCCGGCTGGGTCCCTTCCGGAACCGTGTATTTCACCTTTCCCTCAAGGGTCGGCACCGTGATCTCGTCGCCGAGGGTTGCCTGCAGAAAGGTGATCGGGATCTCGCACCAAATGTCGAAGCCATTGCGCTCATACATCGGGTCGGGCCTCACGGTAACCGTTACATTGACGTCCCCCGCCGGGCCGCCGTTGAGGCCGCTGTCCCCCTGCCCCCGGAGCTGGAAGGTCTGCCCGTCGTCGATGCCAGCCGGAACCGAGACCTCCAGCTTCTTCGACTTTCTCACCCTTGCGCGCCCCGCGCAGGTGGGGCACGGGTTTTTGATAATCTTCCCCTTGCCGGAGCAGCGGGAACAGACCTTCGAGGTCTGCACCACCCCAAACGGCGTGCGCTGGGCGCTGCGCACCTGGCCGGTGCCGCCGCAGTCCGGACAGGTTTCCGGGCTGCTTCCCGCGGCCGCGCCGGTCCCGTGACAGGTATCGCAGGTCTCCTGCCGGTTCACGGTGATGTTTTTCTTGCAGCCAAGCGCCGCCTCCTCGAACGCGAGCCCGAGGGTGATATTCACGTCCGCGCCCCGGATCGGCCCATTCGGGTTCCGCGTGCGGGTCGAGCCGCCAAAGCCCCCGAACCCGCCGAATACGCTCCCAAACAGGTCGCCCAGATCGATGTCCTCGAACCCGCCGAACCCGCCGGAGAACCCTCCGGCCCCCGCGCCGTAGCTTGGGTCGACGCCCGCATGGCCGAACTGGTCGTACCGCTGGCGCTTCTCCTTGTCGGAAAGCACCTCGTAGGCCTCGTTGACCTCTTTGAACTTCGCCTCGGCGTTCTTGTCGCCGGGGTTGAGGTCCGGGTGGTACTTCTTCGCGAGCTTCCGGTACGCTTTTTTGAGTTCGTCCTCAGAGCAGCCTTTCGCCACTCCAAGCACCTCATAATAATCTCGTTTCTCCGCCATTCTCATCCGTCCTTATCTGCGCAGTTTCACAAGGTGGAGCGCCCGCCGGCAGCCGCAAATACGATCTACGGGACGCCTGTTCCCAGACACAGGCGAAGGCCCAGAGGCTTTTGCCCATAGGCCCTTTCCCGTGACGTTATCATCGTTCTTATTCCGCGTCTTTAAAATCCGCGTCCACAAAGTCGGCCTTTTTGCCCTCCGGATCTTCGGCAGCCGACGCTCCGGCGCCGCCATTGGCCGCGCCGCCCGCGGCCTGCTGCGCCTCGGCGGAAGCCTTATAAAGCTTTTCAGAGAGTTCAAAGAACTTCTTCTGCAGCTCTTCCTGCCTGGCCTTGATCGCTTCGATATCGGTTCCCTTGAGCGCTTCCTTGAGCGCCTCGATCTTCGATTCCACTTCCGCCTTTTCGGCCGCGTCAACCTTGTCGCCGAGCTCGCCGAGCGCCCTTTCGGTCTGATATACCATCTGGTCGGCGTTGTTCCGGGTCTCCACTTCTTCTTTTTTCTTCTTGTCCTCGGCCGCGAATTCCTCCGCCGCCTTGACCGCCTTTTCGATATCCTCTTTCGACATGTTGGTCGAGGAGGTGATGGTGATGTTCTGTTCCTTGCCGGTGCCTTTGTCCTTCGCCGAAACGTGGACAATGCCGTTCGCGTCGATGTCGAAAGTGACCTCGATCTGCGGGATGCCGCGCGGCGCCGGGAGGATGCCGTCGAGCTTGAATACGCCGAGGCTCTTGTTGCCGCTGGCCATCTCGCGCTCGCCCTGGAGCACATGGACCTCAACCGCCGTCTGGTTGTCGGCCGCCGTGGAGAAGATCTGGCTCTTCTTGGTCGGGATGGTGGTGTTGCGCTCGATGATCTTGGTGAAAACGCCGCCCATCGTCTCAATGCCGAGGGAGAGCGGGGTCACGTCAAGCAGCAGCAGGCCCTTGACGTCTCCGCCGAGCACGCCGCCCTGGAGGGCCGCGCCGACCGCGACGCATTCGTCGGGGTTGATGCCCTTGAACGGCTCTTTGCCCATCGCGTTTTTCACCGCGTCAAGCACCGCCGGAATTCTTGAGGAACCGCCGACCATCAGCACCTTGTCGATGTCGGAGGGTCCCAGGTTCGCGTCGCTCATCGCCTGCTTGACCGGGCCCATCGTCGCGTCGACGAGGTCGGCGGTCAGTTCGTTGAATTTCGCGCGGGTGATGTTCATATCGAGATGCTTCGGGCCGTTCGCATCCGCGGTGATGAACGGAAGGTTGACATTCGCGCTCATCATGCCGGAGAGTTCGATCTTCGCCTTCTCCGCCGCTTCCTTGAGGCGCTGCATCGCCATCTTGTCGCCCCGAAGGTCAACGCCGTTTTCCTTCTTGAATTCATTCGCCATATAGTCGATCAGCCGCTGGTCGAAGTCGTCGCCGCCCAGGCGGTTGTTGCCCGCCGTCGCGAGGACTTCCTGCACGCCGTCGCCCATCTCGATGATTGAAACGTCGAAGGTCCCGCCGCCGAGGTCGTAAACCATGACCTTCTGATCCTGTTCCTTGTCGATGCCGTAGGCCAGGGCGGCTGCGGTCGGCTCGTTGATGATTCTCTTGACGTCGAGGCCCGCAATCCGGCCCGCATCCTTTGTCGCCTGGCGCTGCGCGTCGGTGAAGTAGGCCGGGACGGTGATCACCGCTTCGGTAACGGTCTGGCCGAGATAGCTCTCCGCGTCCGCCTTGAGCTTCTGCAGAATCATTGAGGAGATCTCCTGCGGGGTGTATTTTTTGCCGTCGACCGAAACCGTGTAGTCCGAACCCATCTGTCTCTTGATCGAGGAGATGGTGCGGTCCGGGTTGGTGATCGCCTGGCGCTTTGCAACCTGGCCCACCATCCGCTCGCCCGTCTTCGAGAACGCCACGACGGACGGCGTGGTTCTCGCGCCCTCCGCGTTCGCAATGACAACCGGTTCGCCGCCTTCCATCACGGCGACGCAAGAGTTTGTTGTACCTAAGTCAATGCCGATAATTTTTCCCATAATCCGATTCCTCCAATTCATTCGCAGTTTCTGCGCTGATATTCTCTGTTTTGTTTGTCTGCGGGATTGAATCCCCCGCGCATCTATCAAAAACGGCTTTGCCGCAGCCGGCTAATTCGCAACCTTCACCATCGCGTACCGAAGCACATGTTCCCCAATCTTATAACCCTTTTGGAACACTTCGACAATGGTGTTCGCCTCGTTTTCCTCGTCCTCCACATGCATCACGGCGTTGTGATAGCGGGGGTCGAACGTTTCTCCCGGCAGGCCGATCGCCTCCACCTTCAGCCGTTCAAACTGCTCGAACAGCTTCCGGGCGGTCATCTCCATGCCTTTTTTAAACTCCGGGTCGGCGCAGGGCGCCTCCAACGCACGCTCCAAACCGTCCGCAAGCTCCAGAAAGCCTTTCACGGTGTTCGCCACCGCGTCAGGATAGATCAAATCCTTTTCGCGCTGGGTCCGCTTTCTGTAATTGTCAAACTCCGCCGCAAGCCGTTTATAGCGGTCGTCGAGCTCGCTGTACTCCTTTTTGAGCTTTTCCAGCGGATCCTCCTCCTTCGGCGCCTCGGCCGCGTTTTCCTCCGCGGCGTCCGGGAGATCGGTTTGCGCGTCCTCTGCGGCGGCTGTCTGTTCGGCCTCTTCCTCCGCCGCCCGGCTGTCTTTGTATTCCATCTGTCTCCCCCTTTATTTTCCCTAACCTTCGGTATAGGTATCACTCATCAGCTTTCCTAACGTCCTCGCGAAATATTCGAGATGCGGCACCAGTCTCGCGTAATCCATCCGCACCGGCCCGACAATTCCAATCGCGCCCACCGCGCTTTCGCCGATGCGGTATTTCGAGATCAGGAGCGAGGACTCCGCCAGCTCCATCCTGGCCGATTCCCTCCCGATTATCACCCGCGTATCGTCCCCCATGTCAGAGACGAGCCGAAGCATCTCCCGCGGCTTTTCGATGAACGAGAGAAGGTCATACGCCGACGGCCCAAGTTCCGAATACTCCAGAAGGTTTGTGCCGCCTTTTGAGAAGTACTGTCCTTCGTTGATCTCGCGGACCAGCTCATACACCGCTCCGAGCACCGGGTCGAAAACGTTCGAATATTCACCGAGCGAAACCGACACCGCGCTGAGGTATTCCTTCGTGATTTCATCAAGGCTCCTGCCCTGCAGGCGGGAATTGGCGAACTTTTCGAAAAAGCCGACGATCGCCTCGTTGATGACAAAGTCCACACGGCAAACTTTATTCTTAATTACGCCGCTAGATGCCACCAGCAGGATCACAACCGTCCTCATTCCGACCGGAATCATCTTCACCCTGCGGACGGTGACGCTGGTCGGGATCATTGTGGTCGAGATTGCCGCAAAACCGGTCAGCTCCGCGAGGGACTTAGCCGCATCCTCCAGCAGGCGGTCCGGGTCGGCGTTGCGGACGTTGAACAGCGCGTCAATCCGCCCCTTTTCCTCCTGCGTCAGCGGTTTCTGCCGCATCAGCCGGTCGACATAGACCCGGTAGCCCAGATGGGTCGGAATCCGCCCTGCCGAGGCGTGCGGCTGTTCGAGCAGCCCGGCCTCTTCCAGCGCCGCCATATCGTTTCGCACCGTCGCGGAGGAGACGCTGTGCTCCATCTTCCCTGCGGCATATTTCGAACCGACCGGCTCGCCCGTTTCAATAAACCGCTCGATGACCAACGACAGAATCTTGAGCTTTCGACCATCGAGTGACATCTGGTTTTCCCCTTTCCAAGGAGATCTGACTCCCGCTTACTTTATTAGCACTCTAAAACCCCGAGTGCTAATCTGTACTTAATTTACCACCCCGAAGATCCGTTGTCAAGGCGTTTCATAATTTTTTTACATTTCAGTTTGCATTCCCCCCGCCGCAGTGCTAACTTCCGGAAAAGCGGAACCGCCGCGCCAGGTGCGCGGCGGTTCCGCCGGGGCGATAGATCAACATTTAGGAAGAATGGTGTTATTTCGGCGCGCCGGTCTGAACCGGGTTTTCGGCCGCCGGGAGTTCGGGCGGCTGCGGCTTTTGTGCGCTGCGCCGCGGCTTTTTCCGCTTCGGCTTCTTGTCAAAGATAATGTAAAAGGTCGGAATCAGAATCAGCGTCAGGAAGGTCGAGCACGAGAGCCCGCCGATCACGACGTAGGACAACGACTGCATCATCTCGACGTCCCCGCCGATTCCCATTGCCGTCGGAAGGAGCGATAGCACCGTCGTCAGGGTGGTCATCAGAATCGGACGCAGGCGGGTCCTCCCCGCGAGGACGAGCGCATCCTCCCGCACCATGCCGTTTTCATTGCGGAGGATGTTGGTGTAGTCGATCAAGACGATCGCGTTGTTGACGACCGTGCCGACCAGCATGATCAGGCCAATCAGCGAAGTCATATTGATCGAAGAATTCATCACCCAAAGGCCGAGAAACGCACCAGTGAGCGAGAACGGGACCGAAATCATGACGACAAGCGAAAACCGGGTCGATTCAAACTCCATCGCCATCACAACGAAAACGAGGAACACAGCCGTCAGAAGCGCATATCCAATCTTTGAGAACTCATCGTTCATCGTCTGCATATCGCCGCCCGCCAGGACCGAAACGCCGTCCGGGAGCTTGGTCTGGCTGGCCGCCGCCATGATCTGGGCCGAGAGCGCCGCCGTATTCTTCCCTTCGACCTGGCCCGTCACCGAAACGACATAGTCGCCGTCGCTCCGCTGAATCTGGGTCGGGGCGTTGGAATAGACGATTTCGGCGATATCGGTCAGCGGGATCTGCTGATCGCCGGAGGTCAGGAGAAGGCCGCTGAGATCGGAGACGTTTTCAAACTTCCCTTCCGGATACATCACATCCACCGAATACTCTTCGCCGCCCTCGGTGATGGTAGTCGCGGTGACGCCCTGGATCATGCTGCTCACGGTCGAAAGCACCGACGACGGCGTAAATCCGTAGGCGGAAGCGAGAGCCGCGTCCACCTTGATCTCGGCCTGCGGGTCGCCGTCCGAGACGCTCGAAGAGGTGCCGATGATTCCGTCGTACCCCGCCATCAGGGTCTCCAGCTGCGCAGCCGCGTCCTCGAGGTCGCTGAGCACCGGCCCGGTCAGCCGGATGGTAACCCCGTTGTTTCCGCCGAACGACATGCCGCTGCGCTCGGAAACTTCAATCGAGCAGTCGAGGATGTCGGAAAACCGCTCGCGGAGAACCGGAAGCATCTCAGCGGTTTTTATCCCGATGTCGTCTTTGAGGCGGATCGAAATCGACGCGCTCCCCCCGCCGGAGGAACGAACCGAATAGGATTCAATCTGATCGTATTCGGCGATTCTCGATTCCATCTCAAGGAGAATCGCATCCACCGCCTCGACGTCCATTCCGGGTTTGGTCGTCACCGTGATCGAAATGCTACCCTGGTCCATGTTCGGCATCAGCTCCATGCCGATCTGCGAGAACAAAAAGCCCGAGAAAACGAGCACGCCCACCGCTACCAGGATGACCAGCTTTTTGAAGTTAAAGCTCTTTCGGAGGAACTTCGCATAAGCCTTTTCGAGTTTCGAGAGCACGCGGGAAACCGGCGTGTTCTTTTTCTCAATCGGCTCAAGCCTGATAAACAGGAGCGGGATCAGCGTCAGCGCCGAGATCAGCGAGGCCGTCATCGCATAAACGATGGTATAGCCCACGTCTTTAAAGAGCTGTCCCGACATGCCCCCCATGATCGCGATCGGCAGGAACACGACGATGGTCGTTATGGTAGAGGCGATGACCGAATTGTTGACCAGCTCCGCCCCAAGCACCGCCGATTCTTTAAAAGTCCGCTCCTCGTCCCGCATCCGGAAGCAGCTTTCCAAAACGACGATCGAGTTGTCGACAATCATGCCGACGCCGACCACCAGCCCCGCGAGGGACAGAAGGTTGATCGACATCCCCGAAACCGCCATCATGACCAGCGCCGCAAAGATCGAAAGCGGCATCGAGGTCGCGACAATCGCCGATGCTCGGATGTCGCCGAGGAAAAAGAACAGCACGAACATCGAAACCGCCATGCCCAGAATGAGCGAGGAAATGACGCTCGCGATATTGTCCATGATGTCTTCGCCGCTGTTTTGCTCCACCTCAAGCGTAAAGCCGATGTTTTGGGAATTGAGTTCCTCAACCACCGCCAGGATCCGGTTGCAGAGCGTGACGGTATTCGCGCTCTGGTTCTTGCTGATCGAGATGCTGATGGTCTTCATCCCGTTATAGCGGCTGATCGAGGTCTCCTCCTGCTCCGCAAGGGTGATATCCGCCACTTCGTCGAGGCGGATCAGGTCGCCGGAGGGGAGCGAAATCGGGATGTTCCCGAGTTCGTCATAGCTGTTGTAGTCCGCGCCGCCGCGGAGGGTCAGCCCCACGTCGCCGCGGTTGATGCTCCCTGCCGCCTGGTTGAAGTCGGCGGTGGAGATGGCGTTCACGATGCTGTTCATCGTCAGCCCGTACTGGAGCAACTCGTCTTCTTTGAGTTCCACCTTGATAAAGTTCCGTTTGCCGCCGCGGACTTCCACCTCTGCGACGCCGGAAATCTTCTCAAATTCGGGTACGATGCTGTCTTCGACATAAGTCAGGAGGTTGTCGCTGTCCTCGGTCCGGATCGAGAGGCTCATCACCGAGGAGGAATCCATGCTCATCTCCATCAGCATCGGGTCGCCCGCGTCGTCCGGCAGCCGGACGCGGCCAAGCGCCTCTTCGATCTCATCCTTCTTTTCGTCCAGGTCAACATTGTAATCGAATTCCAGCGTGGTCATGGAACGCCCCTCGGACGAACGGGAGGTCATGCTTTCCACATCGCTGACCGTCGAAAGCGCCGATTCAATCGGGTCGGTGATCAGCTCGTCTACGTCCTCCGGCCCTGCGCCGGAATAGGATGTCGAGACCATATAAACCGGCATGCTCATCTCCGGCGTCGATTCGAGCGGCATCGAGAAAACCGATGAGACGCCGAACACCACGAGCACCAGCACGCACATCAGCGCGGAAACCGGCCGTTTGACCGCAAGTTTTGTGATGCTCATCGGTCAGCCCTCCGCCTGGTAGAGTTTCACCTCTGCGCCGTCCGCGAGGTTCGGATGCCAGGTGACGATGAGCTGGTCGTCCTCTGTGACGCCCGAGAGGCATTCAATCATGGTCGGGTTGGAAATTCCCGTCTCGATCATCGCCTTCTCCACAATGCCGTCCCGGTAGAGGAAGACGTAGGGCTCCGCCCCGTCGTAGTAGACATAGTTCACCGGCAGGAGAACCGCTCCCTCGCTTCTCGCGGTCGCCGCTTCCACCTTCACCGTCACGCCGCTGAGCAGGCCGCTGTCGGAGAGCTCGGCCCTGATCTTGAACAGCCCCGATTGGCTGTCGGTCTTGACCGGGATTTCGGTGACCGTCGCCGTATAGGTGTCGCTGCCCTTCTTCACCGTAACCGCGTCCCCGATCTGGAGCGCCCCGGCCCCGCCGGAAGAAGCCGAAAACACCACGTCCACCGTGTCGAGGTCGCCGATGACAAACGCAATTGTCGAGGCGCTCACCTGGTCGTATTTCGAAACGTTTTTCTCCAACACGATGCCGCTGATCGGCGCGTAAACCTTGCCGCTTCCGATGTTGTCGATGCTCTGCTCATACTGAAGCCGCGCCTGTTTGAGGGTCAGCTGCGCGATTTTCTCGTTTTCTTCCAGCGTCATGGTGTTGAGAATGTTAAGCTCCTCCCGCGCCTTGTTGTAGGCGTTGAGATAAGAGGTCTTCTGCGTCTCATACTGCGTGTAGCTGGAATCGTTTACCGCGGCGTTGTAATTGGAAAGCGCCTGCTCATAAGCCTCTTCGGCCTCCTCAACCGCCGCCTCCAGCGCCGCGATGCTGACGCCGACCGTCGGATTGTTCTCCGCGTCCGAAAGGGCCTTGCGCGCGTCGGAGAGCGCCTGCCGCGCCTCGGTCAGCGCCTCGCTCGCGGCCGATTTGTTCGGATAATATGTATTGTCCTCATAGTCCTCATACCTGTCTTTAAAATCCGCGAGGTTCTGGGCCGCCGTTTTAAACGCATATTCGGCGGAGAGGATGTTGCCCGCCTCGGTGCTTCCGGTCGATTTTTCGAAGTTTGCTATCGCCAGCTCATACTGCACCTCGGCGAGTTCGAGCTGAAGCTGCGCGCTGGAGGAATCCACCTCGAACAGCAGGTCGCCCTCGTTGACCCGGTCGCCGGCGTTGAAGTAAACAGCCGTAACCTCTTCGCTGATCTCGGGATAGACGTTGACCGTCTCCTGTTCCTCGATCTTCCCGACGTATTCAGTGGTCAAAACGATATCCCCGACCTCGGGCGTCTGAACCTTGACCGTGATCTCTGAGGAGGCGTCCGCCGCCTGTCCATCGCCCGGCCGTCCGCCGCCGTCGGCGGGAGCCGCCGAGGCCGCGACGGAGGACGCCGCCGCCCGCCATGCCACCGCAATCCCGATCACTGCGAGCAGCGCCGCAACCAGCACGATCATTTTCTTTTTGTTCTGCATTTGCCTTCCATCCTTCATTGCATCTTCGTATTGTGGCTGTCTGGGCTGCGCCCTGACAAAATCCGGGGGGCAGCCCCTGCCAGTTAATGCCTGAAACGCCTTTTCAAAGTATATTGAAAACTCCTAACTTTTTTCTAAAGTTTATCGAAACAAACCGGAAAAGTTTGTGTCCGCCGTCTGAAACTTTGCGTTTTACATCCGAAACCGGTATCCGCTCCCCCAAACCGTCTCGATAAACTGCGAGTGCCCCGCCGGGTCGATCTTCTCGCGCAGGCGGTTGACATGCACCGTCACCGTCGAGGCGTCCCCAAGCGAATCCATCCCCCACACCCGGTCGAACAGCGTGTCCTTCGAGAAAACGATGTTCGGGTTGTTTACAAAAAACAGAAGAAGCTCGAATTCCTTGTTCGCAAGCTTGATCTCCTCGCCGGAAAGGGCCGCCCTTCTCGCCTTCGGCCAGATTTTCAGCTGCCGGACCGTGATCTCCTGCTCCCGCGCGGCGCCCCTTGCGCGGCTGGTCAGCCGGTCGTAGCGCGAAAGATGCGCGTTGACCCTCGCGACCAGCTCGCTCGGGCTGAACGGCTTGATGATATAGTCGTCCGCCCCGAGTCCCAGCCCCCTGATTTTATCGATATCGTCCTTCTTGGCCGACACCATCAGGATCGGAATCTCCTTCTGCGCCCGCAGTTCCCTGCAGACCTCGAAGCCGCTCCGCCCCGGCAGCATCACGTCCAGCAGGATAAGGTCGTATTCCCGTCCGAGAGCGAGCCGGAGCCCCTCTTCGCCGTCCCCGGCGATCTCGGTTTCAAACCCTGCAACCTCGAGATAATCCCGTTCCAGCTCCGAAATGCTCGTGTCGTCCTCAACGATTAAAATCCGTTTCATCCGCAGTTCCTCCCTTCCTTCCCGCTAGGCCGGCCGCGTCCCCGCTTTGTCCCCGGCCGGCGGCTCCTCCTTTGCGGGGAGCGCGATGGTGACGGCAAGCCCGCCGTCATTTTCCGCCCGGATCCCGCCGCCGTGCGCCTCCACGATGCGATAGGCGATCGAAAGCCCGAGCCCGCTCCCGGCGGATGGGTTGGTTCTCGCCGAATCCGCCCGGTAGAAGCTCACAAAAAGCTTCGAAATCGCTTCGGCCGGCACACCCGGCCCGTCGTCTTTGATGGTGAGAAGCGCCCGCCCCTCCCGGAAACGGAGCCTTGCCTCAACCTTCGCCGTCTCCTTTTTCTTATAGCGGACGGTGTTTTCAAGGATGTTCACCAAAACCCTCGAAATCTGCTCCCGGTCGAACCGCGCGGTCAGCTTTGCGCCCCCGCCTTCATCGTGGAACGCAACGCTGAGCCCTTTGAGCGTGAATTCATCCGCCGCCATCTCAAAAAAGCGCCTGTAATAGTCTGCAAGATCCCCCTCTTCAAACTGGAACGGATACCGCCCGGTATCCAGCGTGGAAAACAAAAAGAGCTGGTCGACCAGAAAGTCCATGTCAGACGCCTTTTTATAAATGGTATCGAGATACCGCTTTTTCTTTTCGGGCGTCGCCGCAACCCCGTCGCGCAATCCCTCCGCATAGCCCTTGATGGTGGTGAGCGGGGTGCGAAGGTCGTGCGAGATCCCGGCGATCAGCTCCCGCCGGTCCTCCTCATACCGCTCCCGCATCCGGACCGATTCGAGCAGGCGCTTCCTCATCTCCTCAAAGTCGAGGAACACCTGCTGGAACTCATCGTCCCCGTCATACCGCACCCCCTGATCGAGGTTCCCCTCCTGGATCCGGTTTGCCGCCTCGCTGAGCCGGTGGAGCGGGACAAGAATCCCCTTGGCCATCCGGCTGGACAGCACGCCGTTGGTCAGCGCGATGACCACCAGCGACAGGACCAGCACGGCATTGCGGTAAAACGCGAACGCGGAGCGGACCTGTTCAAAGGAGTCCCGCTGTTCCCCGAGCAGATAGCGCGAATTGACCGCGACAATCGAGATATCGCGGCCGTCTTCGAGCGGCAGGGGCTGTTTAAACATTGCGGCGGAATCGGTTTCCAGAAGGATTTCGCCCGACGAAAGGAACCAGCCCCGGTCGTGGAGGCTCAACACGTCGAGGTCCGCCGCCTCAAAGTTCTGCCAAAGGATATCCTCCCCGCTGACAAAAGCGGCGTGATATCCCATCCTCTCGAGCTGCTCAACCAGTTCGCGGTCGCCCTGTGCGTCGGCGCCGGTCTCCTGAAGGGAGCGAATCCGCGCGGAAATATAGTTTTTCGCCGCAAAGACGCTCCTGTCCTCCTGCGGGGAATGAAACGTCTCCCCAAAGAGTTCGAACAGGAACACCGGCACCGCGTTCATGATGATCAGGATAATCAAAAACGGCACCGCCAGCATCAGAATATGGGACAGGGTGAGCCTCGTTTTAATCTTCATCTTCTTCCCCGCTTTCCTGTCGGCCGCCGGGCGCGGCCTGGAATTATCATAAAGTCTCCGCCTAACATTTCCCTTACACATTTCTAAATTTTTTCGAAACAGTCAAAATCAAACGTTTTTTCTGTCGGGACTTGTCTTTTGCGATTGATTTTTCTGATAAATAGTTTAATATGGTACCATAAGCGTAAAATTCCAAGAAAATTGGCCGCCGGAAACCGGCCGCCCCTACGGCGGCGGGGAGCCGGTCAAACCGGAAGACTACAAAAGCTGCGCCGCCGGGGACAGGCCGCGGCGATGCCGGAACCGGCGCGGAGAGAAATGGTTTTGCCGCTTTGCAGAAGATGGGGGGATTTCTTTTGGCCGTTGTCGTCCAGGAACAGAGAGAAGGAAAGCTCATCCGCTTTTCCCGAAAGATGGAGCAGATCGGAAACCGCCTGCCGCACCCGGCCGTCGTGTTTCTCTACCTTCTGCTCATCGTCTTTGTCTCCTCCGCCGTCCTCGCCTCGTTCGGGGTCGAAGTCGCCTACAGCGCCGCCGACGGAACCGGCGCCGTCACCGAAACGACGGTGCGGGTGGTGAACCTTTTGTCGAAGGAGGAGCTGCAGCACTTCTTTTCAAACATCGTCGCCGCCTATCAGTCGAACACCATGATGATCCTGATGCTGATCGTAGCAATGAGCCTTTCGGTCGCCGAGGAAAGCGGCTTCTTCTCGGCCGCGCTGCGAAGGGTTGTGGCCGGCGCTCCGCGGGAGGTGGCGACCTTTCTGTTCTGCGTCGCCGGCGTTTGTTCCAATATCTGCTCGGACGCAGGGATGATTCTCGCCCCGTCGATCGGGGCCGTGCTCTACAAATCGCTGGGCCGAAACCCCTGGATCGGCATCGCAACCGGCTATGCGGCCGCGGCCGCTGGCTATACGGCCAACTTCCTTCCCACCGGGACCGACGTCCTGCTCTCCGGCATTACCAACGGGCTTTCAGAACCGCACGGGTTTTCGGTCCACCCGCTCTCCAACTGGTATTTCCTCTGCGTGGCGGTGGTCGTGATCGCGCTGGTCTGTACCGTCGTGAGCGAACGCTTTCTCACAAAATTGTTCGGCGACACCCGGCTTGAGCGCGACCCCGGCGCGTCCCTCCAGACTTCGGAGGCCGAAAACCAGGGCCTGAAAAGCGCCCTTTTCACCTTTCTCGCGATGCTTGTGGCGCTGCTTGCCTGTACGGCGCCTGAAAACAGCTTGTTTCGCGCGGCGGACGGCTCCCTTCTTCCAAAGTCCCCGCTGATGGACGCGCTTGTCCCGATCATCTGCCTGTTCTTTCTCGCGGTGGGCATCGCCTACGCGCTCGCCTCGGGGGCGGTCCGCTCGGCTGGCGAACTCCCCGGGATGATCCAGAAGGGCATCACCAACCTTTCGGGCCTTTTGCTGATCACCTTTCCCGCCTCGCTCTTTATTTATGAGTTCAACCGCTCCGGCCTCTCCACCCTGATCTCGGTGTACGGCGAGCGTTTTCTCAGAACCATCCACCTCACCGGCTTCCCAATGCTGATCGTATTTATCCTGGTGATTTCGTTTTTGAATTTGTTTTTATATAACGGTTCCTCGAAATGGCTGATCCTCGCGCCGTTTTTGGTGCCGATGTTTACGAATCTCGGGATCCATCCGGCGCTGACCCAGGTGGCGTACAGGATCGGCGACTCCTGCACAAACAACCTCACCCCGCTCAACGCCTGCCTTATGATCTGCCTCGCCCTGATGCAGAAATACCGGAATCCCCAACTCAACCCCGAGGAACCCGGCGTCGGAACCTTCCTCTCGGCGCAGCTTCCGTTCTCGCTCGCGTTTCTCGCGGCGTTTTTGGCGCTGCTCGCCGTGTTTGTCTTCGCCGGCCTGCCGCTCGGGCCCGGGACCCCGGTCTGACGCGAATAAACGCTTTTTCCCGCGCTGAAACTAAACTGTGATCAAAATAATCCGCGGCCGCTTTTCCCTTTGACTGCGGCCCTGGCCAAAAGGAGAATGAATATGAGCCGAATCCTGCTTCTCGCCACCGGCGGCACCATCGCGAGCGTCCCTTCCGGGAACGGCCTTCGGCCGGAAACGGACGGGGCCGGCCTGCTCTCCCGCCTCGGCGCCGCCGCCGGCCGGTATGAGGTCACGTCCGTCGATCTGATGAAGCTCGATTCGTCCGACCTCCAGCCAGAAGACTGGCAGGCCCTCGCCCGCGAGATCTTCTCCCGCCGGGAATCGTTCGACGGCGTCGTCGTCACCCACGGAACCGACACGATGGCCTACACCGCCTCGATGCTCTCGTTCATGCTCCCGTCGATCGGCCTTCCAGTCGTACTGACCGGCTCCCAGCTCCCGATGGGGCATCCGCTCTCCGACGCCCCGGCAAACCTCCGGCTCGCGCTTGAGATGGCCGCCAGCGGCTGCCCCGGCGTGTTTGTCGCCTTTGGGAATCTGGTCCTGCGCGGCTGCCGGGCGGCCAAACATTCCACCGAAGCGTTCGACGGTTTTCGAAGCGTCAACCTCCCCCCGGTCGCGGTCGCGGATGCGTCCGGCCTGCGAATCGCGCCCGCGCTGGTCCGCCGCCCGGACGGCCCCGCCCGTCTGGAGGACCGGTTCGAAAGCCGCGTCGCGCTGGTCAAGCTGTTCCCCGGCCTCGAGCCCCGGCTTCTCGCCGCCCTCCCCGGCCTGGGCATGCGCGGCGCGGTGGTCGAAGCGTTCGGCTCGGGCGGCGTTCCCACCCGCATACGCAATCTTACAGAAGCGCTCAAATCCCTGGCCAAAAGCGGCCTTGTGGTCGCTGTCGGAAGCCAGTGCCCGGACGGAAAGGCCGATCTTTCAATCTACGAAGCGGGCCAGCGCGTTCAAAACGACGGGATCGTCTGCCTCGGCGAGATGTCGGTCGAATCCGCCGTCACAAAGCTCATGTGGGCGCTCGGACAAACCGCCTCCCGCGATGAGGCCGCCGCCCTGTTCGCCGAAGATCTCGCCGGCGAACTCATCCCCTGATCCCGCCTTCCCGGAAAAAATCGCGCGGCGCATTCGTTTCCGCAAATGGGCCTTCCTTTGGATTGAATTTATGATTGGGGCTTTTTGGATGGATCTAAACATAGCCGGCTGGGAACGTATGCTCAATTCCACGGGCGCAATCCCTTGTCCAGGGAGTTTCGTTTGACGCTCCCTCCCGTCCCGGTTAAACTGAAAATGAATCAGCCGAACGGAGGCGAAAGCCATGAAAGGACCTTTGCGGAAATACCCGCTTTTTTCACTCTGCGGGCTGTGCTGCGCCTGCTGCCCGATGTTTCACATCAGCGAAGAGCGGCGCTGCGCCGGCTGCGGCGGCGAGGGGCGCCCCGCCTGCGCCGTAATCCGCTGCGCGAAACGGCACGGCGGCGTGGAGTTCTGCTTCGAGTGCCCGGAATACCCCTGCGAACGCTACCGGGGCGAGCGGCCGGACTCCTTCGTCCCCGTCCGGAATACGCAAAAAGAGTTTGATCAGATTAAAGCCGTCGGCCCCCGGGCGCATCAGGAACTGATGAACGAAAAAGCGATGCGAATCCGTTTCCTGCTTTCGAACTATAACGACGGCAGAAGGAAGAGCTTTTTCTGTCTCGCCGTCAATCTTCTGGATCCCGAAACGGTCGGCGCGGCGCTCGCCCGCCTCTCGGGGCAGACCCGCCCCGGCATGACTGTCAAAGAAAAGGCGGCGCTTGCCGTGGGCATCTTTCAGGAGGCCGCCGACCGGCAGAACGTCGTATTAAAACT
>DVKH01000010.1 GCA_018716105.1 Candidatus Fimivivens faecavium
AAAGGCCTCGTCGGCTCGATTGAAGCGGCCGACGCGATGGTCAAAGCGGCGAACGTCAACCTGATCGGCAAAGTCCACGTCGGCGGCGGCCTCGTCACCGTCATGGTCCGCGGGGACGTCGGCGCCGTCAAAGCCGCGACCGACGCGGGCGCCGCGGCTGCGTCCAGAGTGGGCGAGCTGATCTCGGTCCACGTCATCCCGCGTCCCCACAACGAGGTTGAGTACATCCTTCCAACGCTAAACGCCGCCGATAAATAATTCCGAAGGCGGGGCGTTCTGCCCGCCCGCTTCATGAGCCGAGGCCGGCGTTCGCGGGCGGGCAGAACAGGTAACCAGCGCGTGAAAGGAAAATCGTATGAAAACTTTGACCGAAGCGGATCTCCGCGCGGCGCTCCTTGCAAAGAACGTGCGGGAATACCGTGTTCAGGCCGGGACCTTTGTCACGCCCCTCGCAAAGGAATACCTCAGAGACCACCACATCGAACTGATCGTCTGCGGCGAGGGGGAGGGCGCGGCACACGGGCCGATGACCCGGACCCATGTGGAAGCGCGCGGCGGCCGGACCTTCGTCGACGCCCAAACCGGGGAGGGTTACCGCGTCAAACCCGAGCGGATGACCCACCTGCGCGCCAACCTTCTCGTCCCGAAAACCCATCCGCGGATCGTCTTCCGCGGCAAGCTCGACACCCTGCAGGGCGAAATCCTTGTTTTGCAGGCCGAGGCGCAGGAGAAGGGATTTCAAAAACTCGTCTCCGACCTCGGGGAGGTGCTGGCGCTGGTACAGGCGGTCCTTGGGGCCGAGGTGACCGAGCGGCCGCTCGGGGCATGGACGCTGTTTGGTCTCGACGCCGACGGCGTCCGGAAAACGTCCCACCGCGTCAAAGAGGAATTCGGCTTTGAACACCCAATCCCGGAACTCAAAATGGGCAGGCTCGCACTCGCATTGAACCTCCTTCGCGCCAAATCGCGCGAGGCGGAGGTCGCGTGCGAGGCCGCCTTCGCAGAGCAGAGTGAACGAGAAGATTTGCTCCTCGCGATGAACCGTCTGAGCAGCGGGATCTATATTCTGTTCTGCCGGCTGCTCGCCGGACAGTATGGAAGCTGATTGAAATGTTTCAATCTGGCTGATAAAAGGAATGAGGGAGTCGCATTGAATCTAACGGCACAGGAACTTGAGACCATCGTTGCCAGGGTGCTTTCCCGCTGCGGCGCGCCGCAGGCAGAGCAGGAGCAGGCCCCCGGCGGACGGTGCGTCCTTGTGGAAGCCTCCGCCCGCCATGTACATCTGACGGCGGAAGCGGTAGAAACCCTGTTTGGGAAGGGCGCGGCGCTCACAAAAAAGCGCGATCTTTCCCAGCCGGGTGAATTTTTAAGCGAACAGCGCGTCAAACTCGTCACCCCCAAAGGGGAAATCGAGAATGTCGCCGTTCTCGGCCCTGCGCGCGCGGCCACTCAGGTCGAGCTTTCGCTCACCGACTGCCGCCAGCTCGGCCTCAAAGCCCCGGTCAACCTTTCGGGCGACCTCACGGGCGCGGCGGACGTCTATATCATCGGCGACAAGGGCGCGATGCATGCGCCGGGGAGCGTCATCGTTGCAAAGGCGCACATCCATCTCCGTCCGGAGGACGCGGCGCGCTTCGGCGTTTCAAACGGCGAAAGAGTGAGCGTCCAGATCGAAAGCGGGCGGAGCCTCACCTTCAACGACATCATCTGCCGGGTCAGCGAAAATTTCGCCCCCGCAATGCACATCGACTACGACGAGGCGAACGCCTGCATGCTCGGCAAAAATACGCGGGCGAAAATACTGGAACCCGGCGAAAAGGCGGTTTTCAGCGTCCCCTTAGCTCCCGCTCCAGCTTACAAGCCCGCAGAAGCTGCGGCGCCCGCGGCCCCGGCCGCGCCCTGCGAGCGCCCTGCGCCTTCGCCGGCCGGCGCCGAAAAGCTGATTACGGAGGCGAAAGCGCGCTCCATCCTCAATACCGTCACCGGCGACGTCATCCGCCTCGCGCGCGGGACCCTCGTGACGCCCGCGGCGAAGGACGTCTTCGCCCACGCGAAAAAAACGGTAGAACTGATCTGATTTAGGAGGTTTCCCCATGTACATCTGCCAGGTGATCGGCCACGTCTGGGCCACCAAAAAAGAGGAATCGCTGACCGGCCTGAAACTCATGGTGGTGCAGGAGACCGAGACGAATAAACGCGGCGGCAAAGCTTTCGTCGCGGCGGACGTCGTGGGCGCCGGCATCGGCGAGCAGGTGCTGGTGGTCAGCGGAAGCACCGCGCGCCGCGCCGCCGGGTCGGACAACTGCCCGGTCGACTGCGCGATTGTCGGGATCATCGACACGCTCGAGGTCGACCGCGAAAAGGCGGAGCGCAAAGCCTGACCCCTGAGTGGGCAAACGGCGCGTCAGTCAAAGTCTGGACGCGAATTTGCAAAGCGCGGGCTGGAATGTCGTATCGGCCGGCGCGAAAGGAAAGGTCTTCAATCATGAGCATCATCGATCAAATCTTTGACGCCGGCATCGTCGGCTGCGGCGGCGCCGGATTTCCGACCCATGTGAAGCTGAAGGGCGCGATCGAGCATCTGATCATCAACGGCGCGGAGTGCGAGCCGCTGCTGCGCACCGACCGTTATGTGATGCGGAATTTTGCCGGCGAGATTGTCGGAACCGCCGGCGCCCTCGCGAAGGAACTGAACATTCCAGCCTGCACCATCGCGCTGAAAAAGGGCTATACAGCTGAAATCGCGGCCCTGCGCAAGGCGATCGACAAGCTCCAGTCCCCGGTCGTCCTTCATCTGATGGACAGCTTCTACCCGGCGGGGGATGAGCAGACGATCGTCTACGAGGTCACCGGGCGCGCGGTGCCGCCCGCCGGCATCCCGCTCGACGTGGGATGCGCGGTCTCAAACGCCGCGACCATCCTCGCGATCAGCGATGCGATGAAGGGCGTGCCCTTTACCCACAAGTATCTGACCGTCACCGGCGAGGTGAAGTCCCCGGCCATCCTGCGCGTGCCGGTCGGGACGCCGCTCACCGAATGCATCGCGCTTGCGGGCGGGCCGAACGGCCTCGGCTGCTGCGTCCTGCTCGGCGGGCCGATGATGGGCAAGATCATCTCCCGGGAAGAGGCGGAGTCTGCCGCGGTCACCAAAACAATGTCCGGCATCGTCCTGCTCCCGGCGGAGCATCGGCTCCACGATCTCCAGCAGCTCTCGGTCGAACGGATGGTAACCCGCGCGAAGGCGGCCTGCATCCGCTGCCGGATGTGCACCGACCTCTGCCCGCGCCACCTGCTCGGCCACCCGATTGAGCCGCACCGCGTGATGCGGCGGATGGCGCTCGCCGGCTCGCTCGAATCCATCCCCGCGGATGATCCCGCGCTCAAAAACGCGCTTCTCTGCTGCGAATGCGGCGTCTGCGAGCTGGTCGCCTGCCCGATGGGCCTTCAGCCCCGGCGGATCAACGCGGCGGTAAAAAAGATGCTCGGCCAAAAGGGCGTCCGCTATCAGAAGGGCGATGGGCAGACGCAGGTCAGCCCGCTTCGTCCGGACCGGAAGCCCGGCGCCCAGCGCGCCGCGGCCCGCGCAGGCGTTCTGAAGTACCACCATTACCAGATCGACCGCTTCGTCGCCGCCCAGTCCCATCGGGTGAACCTCGGGCTGAACATGCAGATCGGCGCGCCGTGCGAAGTGATTGTAAAGCCCGGCGACAAGGTCGCCGAAGGCCAGCTTATCGCCCGCTGCCCCGAAGGCAAGCTCGGCGCGAACCTCCACGCAAGCATCTCAGGCATTGTTGAGAGCGTGGACAACGGTATCCTTATTTCTGATGGCGGAAGGACGGGCGAATAATGGAGACGATTGGATTTTTAGAATGTTCCAGCATCGCCAAGGGCATTGAAGCGTGCGATTTTCTGCTCAAAGCGGCGGAGGTTGACCTGATCTTTGCGCACGCCACCTGCCCCGGCAAGTACAGCATTTTGTTCAGCGGCGAGGTTGCCGCGGTTAAGGCCTCGCTCGACGCGGGCGAAGCGATCGCCGGCCCGCTGGCCGTCGATTCGGTTGTAATCCCGCGCGTGCACCCACAGGTCATCAAGGCGATCGGCCTCGGCGGCGCGCCGGATCAGGTCAACGCGGTCGGGGTCATGGAGTTTTACAGCATCACCGCCGCCATCTATGCTGCGGATGCCGCGGTCAAGGCCGCGGACACCGATCTGATCGACCTTAGGCTTGGAACCGGAATCGGCGGAAAGTCCTTCGCGGTCCTGACCGGCGAAGTCGCGGCGGTTTCGGAGTCGGTTCGCTGCGGCGCCGCCACTGCGCAGGACAAGGGCCTCGTCGTTTCCAGCGTCGTGATCCCGAGCCCGCGCCCGGAACTCTTCGCATCGCTCATGTAAGGGGGGGACCCCGACGATGGCCGAAGAAAAGCAGCGCATTATACAGGAATACGTCCCTGGCAAACAGGTGACGCTTGCGCATTTAATCGCAAACCCGCAGGAAGGGCTTTATCAGAAGCTCGGCGCGGCCGGCGAGAGGAGAGGCGCCCTCGGCATCCTCACCATCACGCCGAGCGAGGCGGCCATCATCGGCGCTGACGTCGCCGCCAAGGCGGCCGAAGTCGACATCGTGTTTGTGGACCGGTTCTCCGGTTCGCTCGTCATCTGCGGCGACGTCGCGAGCGTGGAAGCGTCGCTGCGCGCGGTGATCGATACCCTCGAACAGACGCTGCGCTTTACGCCCGCCGTCATCACGCGCACTTAGGGGAAGAGATGAAGCGTTTCATGGCGGTGGGCCGTGTCAGCGCGGGAAAGACCACCCTCGCCAGGCATCCTCGGGGGATTTCCCTCAAAGGACATAAAGACGCAGACGGCCGAGACAGTCGGACAATCGACCGACACCCCGGGAGAATACCTCGAGCGCCGAGGATTCTACCGGGCTTTGGCCGTCCTTTCGGCCGAGGCCGAGGCGGTTCTGCCGCTCCAATCCTGCACCGGCCCCCGGGCCGGTTTTCCACCCGGCGTCAGCGCAATGTTTGCCCGGCCAGCCGTCGGTGTCGTCGCCAAAACCGACCTTGCCCAGACGCCGGATCAGATCGAAACGGCCCGGCAGCAACTGATGGAAGCGGGAGCAGAGCGGGCTTTCCCACTCAGCAGCGCCGCCGGCGAAGGGGCTCAGACCCTGCCTATCCGACAACTGAACCTTTTTCCAACGGCACAAAACGGGGCGGCAAAGGCCATGCCGTTTTGATTGGTTCTTGTTTTCTACAAACGAAAACCGGCATCCTTCCGGACGCCGGTTTTCTGAGAGGTTAAGCGGGAACCGCTTAGAACTTGTAGAGCTGATACCGTGCCATGCAGGGCGAACCCAGCGCAACATACATCTCCATCCGGTTGAGATCCATGATGAAGGAAGTCACGGTTCCAAGCCTGTTGTGGACCGGATCCCTGGGATCCTCGTGATGGCAGATCGAGGTGGGAAAGTCCGCATGGTCCGAAAACACCTTCATGAAATCCTGCGGCTTGATGTCGCCTTCGATGGCGCGCATGAGCTTTTCAGCGCGGCCCGTACGGATAAAGGTGTCCGGCCATTTCGCCTTCGAGGTCTCCCTGTAAGGATGTCTCGGCAGGCGGAGGGACTTGAAGTTGTTGGCGTGTACGATGATGCTCTTCTCAGGATAGAGGATATCGAAATCGTCGTTGGAGATCTCGATGTCGATCGCTTCGCCGTCGGCGCTGGCGATCATGAAGTTCACGCTGCATCCGAGCTGCATCTTGGTCACCTTGAGGGCGGCCTCGCAGAGGTTCTGGGAATCCATTGCGCCCCTGAGCGCAATGTGGAGCGGAAGCCCGCCGTGCGGGAACTCATTGACCGACATCGCATTGAAGCAGAATCCCAGCCCATAGGAGTTCATGCCGTACTTGCCGATGATGCCCGCTTCGGTGAGGAGAACCAGATTCGGCTTGTCATTGGCGGCCTGGTTGATCTTGACGATGATCATCGAATCCCGCTGGCTGGGTTTCCAGTCCCAGTTCTGGCCGATGTAGGTCGAGCCGCCGGTGCGCTCCGGGGTGACCGCGATCGCGGTGCAGCCGTCGGGCGGGAGATCGGCGTTGCCGCGGAGAACAACCTCGCTGCGGCAGTTGAGCAGCAGGATGTCGTCAAAGGTGAGGCCCGCGCCGTCGGCGATGCCCTTCATCTCTTCGATGTAGTCGGGATCATAGCTCTCGATGGTCGGGATATACTGCTGGGCAAGCTTTTTGCACTTCTCCCAGTCCAGCCCGTTGAAGGCCCAGAACATATCTTTGTAGGACTGAACGCAGTTGAGAACATACTTCTTGGCCTGGGCGCCAACGCCATATCCAATCTCATAAGAATTGCCGGAAACTTCAAATACCGGAATATTGCCTTTGTAATCCATTATGTATTTCCTCCTTTATAACTGGCCGAAAGTTATTTTTAACCGATCATGCCCTTCTTGTACATGATCCTGGTAACAGCGATCGAGCCGAACACCGCAATGGCGAGAACGACATAGTTCGGAAGGAACGCAACCTTGAGCACGCTCGAAGCATAGTTGAGAGCGACGATCACGATGAAGCAGGGGACTGCAAGCTTTGGATACCTGGTGCCGTACAGGCCGAACATACCGCCGAACACGCCGGGCAGCAGGTAGTTGTTAAGCGCCGTGGTCACGATGGGAGGAAGCTTATCCATCACCTGGGACCCGAGCGCAACGCCGATGGTCAGGATCACGACGCCGACGATGATCGAACCGGCGATCGCCATGATGGTGCAGATTTCAGCCTCTTTGGTTCCGTCTTCCACGCCGCAGGACTGTTTTGCAACGACGGCGGACGGCACACGCATGTTGCCGACGCTGCCGGCCAGCCAGCCCATGTAGGTGCCGGCCATCCCAAGCGACGGATAGTAGGTCAGAGGCTCGATCGGATAGAACGCGCCGTAAACAATCCAGATCTGGATGGCGGCGGACGCCATCAGCGACAAGGACAGGCTTACGCCATGAAAAAAGTACAGATACAGACTCGGCAGGAAACCCGAAAACGCAACCAGCGCAAGAGTGGAAGAACCAATCTTGATGATACCGGAATCCCATTCGCTTCTTTTCTGTTTCGCCACTTTAACTCAGCTCCTCTCTTATCAATTAGCCGGCAAAACCAGCCACAACGGTGCCAACAACCATCGAGACCACCATGCAGATCGCGATCGTCCACTCAGACAGCCCCTTGACCTTCGGGCAGAGGTACTGATTGAGGACAAACATCGCGGCAGCCGCGGCAACGCAGCCAGCCAGCTTGGCGGTACCGCCAACGCACTGCTGCGCCGCGAGGTTTCCGAAAACGCCGACGCTGGCGCCCGCGGTGATGAGGTTCAGCCACTTGGTATCGCCGCCGCCGAGCGCGATGCGGATGTCTTCCATCTTATGGGTAAAGAAGGTGCACATCAGCAGCCAGCCGCAAACGTTGATGCCCATCGTGAAGAACGCGAGAGAAAGAGCCTCCGGGGTATATTCCGGGCTGCCAAGCTGGACGCCCATGACCGTAGCGGCCGTCGTCGTCGCGGTCAGCTCGGTCGGCGCCGCGCCGATGATCGAAAGCCTCATCCAGCTAATCGGCAGGCCGATGAAGCCGATGAGCGACACCAGGACGACCGCGTTGGCAACACCCGGTCCAAAACCGGTGGTAAGGCCGACTTTAAAGCTTTTGTTGAGCATTGCCTTGGGCATGCCAATCTTAGCAGCTTCCTTATAGGACATGCGGATGTACAGTGCAGACTGTACGAAAACGAGCGCGACAGTAACCGCTGCGCATACCCACAAGCCAAAATCATTTGCCAATCTTAAGGTTTCTTCCGGCATAACTACACCTCTCCTCACTTTTAAAACGTCGTGGCCTTCCAGGACGTGCTTGGGAATCGAACGATCCCCCTTTCCTTGAAAATACAATAAATTCCGGATGATGGTCCGGTTTTATCCGTTCAGGCTGTCCGCTCTGGATGCAGGCAAAAGCCTCATTTTCCGCATCAGGATGCGGCTTAAAACATCCATCAAATTATTTAATAATTGTAAACAGATTATCTCTGTTTTATATTTTTAGTGTAATACATCCAAATCAATACGTCAAATAGATATTATTAATGGTAAGTATTGTTAAAAGCTATTGACAAGGAGGGTTCCTCATGTTTTTCCGGGATGTGGAGTATGTTACCGCTATTTCCAGGTGTCAGAGCATCACAAAAGCGGCGGAGCAGTTGTACATCACCCAGCCGACATTGAGCATATACCTCAAAAAAATGGAACAGCGGCTTGGGGTTCAGCTCTTTGAGCGCGTCGGAAAGCGGCTGGTACTGACCTATGCCGGGCGATGTTTTGTCGAAGAGGGTACAAAAATTTTGGAAATGCGCGACTGCCTGGAAAAGCGGCTGAAAAACATAGCTCAAAATGATTCCGGCGAGCTGAAAGTCGGTATCTCAACCCTTTGTGGAACCTCCTTCCTCTCGGCGGTTCTGCCGAAATTCAGCCAGATTCATCCAAACATCGCAGTGGTTCTCCGGGAAGAAGAGACGCCCCGGCTGGAAGCTGAGCTGGCCGCTGGAGATCTCGATCTCGCCATCTTCATTGATTGGGCTGCGACGGCCCCTGCCCTGAGCGCGGTTCCCATCTGGACCGGCGAGGTGGTGCTCTGCGCCTGGGACACCCACCCGCTGATCAAAGACGCAGTTTCGCGCGAGGGATTCAAATATCCCTGGATCGATATTTCGGAGTGCAGGGACAATCCGTTTTTAATGATTACGCCGGACCATCCATCCGCGCTTGGGAGCTGCAACATGATCTTTCAGGACGCCGGTTTCGATCCAATCGTGCGGCTTTCTCTGCGCAACATCGGTTCCGCAGTCAGTCTCGCGGCGCAGGGCTATGGCCTCTGTCTCGCGCCGGAGCTCCACGCAAACCTCAAAGCGAACTATGCGCGCGACCCGTTTATCTTCTCCACCGGCCGAAGGCCGCTCTACAGCAACCTTGCGTTTGCCTACCGGACCGAAGCGCGGCAGGCCGGCTACTCCCGGAACTTCGTCAGCATCGTGCAGGAAGCATATCAGAGCGATCCCGCTTACGCCCTCCCGTAACTTGGGGGCAAAAACGCGCCCGGACGGGAATGCCGTCCGGGCGCGTTTGGCCTTGTGTCCGCTCTATATTATTAAGATATCATTTTATCGGGCAATATCCTTATATTTACAATCCTTTTAGAATTTGGAACGCGCGGATATCCCGCTCCGCTTTAACCGATTTAATGCTTTGCCGCAGAAGGTCAAAACGGGATCGAAAAATGGGTCCCACGTTTGGCCCGCCGGTCAGAAAACCGGCCCAATGCCCTGCGCCATCCAGCCGAGATGCATCAGATTAACCGCGAGATATCCGATGACGATGGCGTTGATCACACGGTTGCAGGCCCTCTTCTGGCCCGGCCCCGACCGCCGGAGCGCCGCATACAGCCAAACGAGAACCGCTCCCGGCAGGACCAGCTTAACCAAGACGGTTATGGCGCCGCTTTGGAACGCCGCCGCCATCAGGGGGTTGAGCTCCCGAAAACCGCCGCTTGAAAGCAGAATGAAGGTCAGCAGGACATCGCTGAGATTGAGCGCATACAGCAAAACGAGCTTCCGCCTCAGCGCGCCCAACCCATAGTCTTTCAGAAACTGCAATCCGTCCATCTCCTCCCGCCGAACCGGCATTGGGTCTATGGACAGAGTATTCCCGATTCCCACAGATTCAATCGGCCTGCGGTCCAAAAGACATCACGGGTTTTCATCCGCTACAACATATGCGCGGTATCCGTCCTGTCGCAGCCGTGCGGCAATCTGTTCCGCCTCTTCCTGGCTTGCCTTCACCGCGACCTGAACTTTAAACCACATCGCCTTCTCAGGCCCCTTCTCTTTCCCATCCATCATGCGCACCTCCCTTCCCTCCATCGTATGCTCTGCCGGCGCTCGCCGCCCTGCCCGCAGCGGCAAAAAGCCCCGGACGGCACAGCCGTCCGGGGCTTTTTCAGAGAAGGGCTGCGTTATCGCGCCTCCAGCGCTTTTTTCAGCGCCGGCACGATCAGCATCGCAAGAACGCCGCCGACCGCCGCAGTAATAAACTGCGGCCAGGAGAACATCACCGACAGCATCTGCGCCTGCGGGGGTTTGATCTCCGGAATAAACCGGAACAGGAACGGCACCGTCGCCCAAAGAAACGCGCATTTCGCCGCCGCCCCCACAGCGACCGCGGGCAGCTTTAAAACGCCGTCCTTCTTCGAAAGGAATGCTGCCGCCGCAACAATGATGCAATTCCCAACCGCGATTGCCGGGGTAATGATCGGGAAAATCGGGCCCACCCCAATGATAGACGCGAGAATCGAAGAGAGAACGCCGACCGCAGCCGCGGGCCAAAGCCCGATCACCAACGCGGAGAGGATGAGAATCAGGTTGACCAGCGAACCGGTGATCAGCTGGTTGACGCTGAACGGGCCAAACAGCACCGCGCCGGCCGGCAGCAGCTTGCCGATAAACTGGGCCGCCACGATCAACGCAACCGCAAGGCCTGTTCGGGTCAGGGTTTTGGTACTGGTATTCAAAACAGATCGCTCCTATTACAATAAATTTGGACAGGAAAACCGGGCAGCCAGTTCGGCTTTCCCTCCATCTCGTGCCTAAGCTACAATAAGAGGAGCAACTGGCTGACCAATCACTCCTTGGGCTTATATGTCCGTGCGAAAGACTGTTAGCCATCCTCTTGTTGTAGCGTTCGA
>DVKH01000011.1 GCA_018716105.1 Candidatus Fimivivens faecavium
TATTGCATCATATCAGCGGGCCGCAAAGCGGTTCGCCCGCTGCGGGGAGCAGCGGAACCCGGCCGCAGCCGGGCGGATGTGATGCAACAGGCGCAGCGCGCGGCGTCCGCCGCGCAGGCCCCGCCTCTGGCGGGGCGGATTGGGCCTTTGGCTCAATCCGCTGCGGTTATTGCATCATATCAGCGGGCCGCAAAGCGGTTCGCCCGCTGCGGGGAGCAGCGAAACCCGGCCGCAGCCGGGCGGAAGTGATGCAACAGGCGCAGCGCGCGGCGTCTGCCGCGCAGGCCCCGCCAGAGGCGGGGCGGATTGGGCCTTTGGCTCAATCCGCTGCGGTTATTATATCACAAAACCGAATGCGTTCCATGAACGCATGGGTGAAAAGCGTCTGAAAATTCCTGTAATCCTCCAAAAAACGGCCAAGCAAGGAAGCCGCCTCTGTTTATGTGAAATAAAAAGAGGCGGAATTCCGCCTCTTTTTTCAGAAGAAACCTCAATAGTTTTCAGCGCGAATCTCGAAATAAGCCTTCGGATGGCTGCAGACCGGGCAGATTTCCGGCGCAGATTTTCCATAGTGAAGATGTCCGCAGTTCGAACAGTACCAAACCTGCTCGCACTCCCGCTCGAACACCTTCCCGCTTTCCAGGTTTTCTAGCAGCTTCTGATATCTTTCATCGTGGGTTTTCTCGATCTTGCCAACCATCTCAAACAGCGCGGCAATCCGGGTAAAGCCCTCTTCCTTTGCGACCTTCGCGAACTCGGCGTACATTTCCTGCCACTCATAGCGCTCGCCCTCGGCGGCGTCTTTCAGGTTTTCCTTGGTAGTGGGAATCTCGCCGCCTTTGAGAAATTTAAACCAGATTTTCGCGTGCTGGGTTTCGTTGTGGGCAGTCTCGTCAAACAGCTCGCCGATCTGTACATAGCCTTCCTTCCTGGCGGCGTTGGCGTAGTACTGATACTTGGTTCTCGCCTGGCTTTCTCCCGCGAAGGCGGCCATCAGATTGGCTTCGGTCTTGGATCCCTTCAGCGTAGGCATACTTTCAGCTCCTCATCGTTCATTTCCCCGGGATCGCACTTTCGTCCCGTTTTTGGTTTTCCCGATGATAGTATCGTCCGGCTACGCCTGGTTTAAACACTTGTCGCAGATTCCAAAAAACATGATCTGGCAACCCTCAACCCGATGCGGCACCCGGTCGCCAAGGAGGCTGTGCCAGTCGCTGATCCCCTCAGAAAGGTCATACAATCCCCTGCAGCGGCGGCAGTGGAGATGGTAATGCGGGGTAATAGTACCGTCAAATCGGTCCGGCGCGTTTGGCACATGAAGTTTCTGTGCAAGGTTCATTTCGCAAAGCTGGTTAAGGTTCCGGTAGACAGTCGCAAGGCTCAACCGCGGGTGGTCGGCCTTGAGGACATTATACAGCTCTTCCGCCGTCGGATGGCAGGGACGGGACATCAGGGCTTCCCGAATTAATTCACGTTGCTTTGAATAGTTCATAATACGGCGTTCCTTTTAGAATAAGAATCATTATTTATTTTATTTATACCATATTATGGCGAATCCGTCAAGCAAAGCATAATGGTTGCGGTAATCCCTTTTCAACTATGAAACGTTTAATTTTGGTGCGGATTCTGGGTGGGCGCGCCTTTTTCCGCAGTAACCTCTTTTGAAGCAACCGGAACACCAATCTTCGAAAAATACTTGTCCATATAGTGATTGAAGTTTTCAACATAGTCCGCATCGGTCGCTTCATGGGCTTTCTGAAGATATTCATGGCGGTCATAGTTGTTGAGGCTGGCCGTCGTGTTGTTGAGGATATAAATGCCGATGCTCGAACAGTGGTCGGCGATCCGCTCAAGATTGGTCAGGATTTCCAGGAAAACAATGCCGGAGTGCACAACGCACTGGCCGTTTTTCAGCCGCTCCACATGCATATCCTTGAGCGTTTCCACAATCGCGTCGATGGTTTCCTCAAGCGGTTCGATCTTCGAGGCCACAGCGGCGCTTTTGCTCTCATAGGCTTTGAGGGAGGACTGGACAATCTCCTCCACCGCGCGGGTGATGATCGAGATTTCATTTGCGGCAACCGGCGAAAAGCGGATATTGTTGGAATCCATTTCCTCCGCCATTTCCACCACATTGATCGCATAATCGCCGATCCGCTCAAACTCGTTGATCAGATGGAGCATTGTGGAAACATTTTTGCTGTCCTGATCTCCAATCGGCAGCGCGGAGAGCTTGAGCAGATAGGCTTCGAGCTTATCTTCCATCTTATCTATGGCGTTTTCCACCTCGCGGATATTCTCCGCGAGACGGGAATCGTATTTTTCAAGCAGCCGGACCGACGCGGAATAGTTTGTGCTCGCATATTCGGCGAGCTTTCCAAGCACATGTTCGCTCTGCTGGAGGGCAATCGACGGGGATTTAAAGAAGCGCTCGTCCAGAAGGCTGATGACCGACTCTTCGTCGTCGCGCTCGTCGCGGATGGTCCGAATCGCCAATTTGACGATCAGACGGTTGAACGGGATCAGAAGGAGCGTCGTGACCACATTGAAAAAGGTGTGGAAGTTTGCGATGGTGGTCCGGGTGACCGCCTCGCCCCAAAACGCAGGGGCGCCGAGGAAATGCTTGGCCGTATAGAAGGTGGTCAGGAACACTAGCGTTCCGATGATGTTGAAATAAAGATGGATCATCGCGGAACGTTTCGCGTTCTTAGTCGCGCCGATGCTCGAAAGGATCGGCGTGATACAGGTGCCGATATTCTGGCCCATGATGATTGGAAACGCAGTCGAGAACGGGAGGACGCCAGTCGAACTGATCGCCTGCAGAATGCCGATGGAGGCGGAGGAAGACTGGATCAGCGCCGTAACGGCAGCGCCGGCCAACACGCCGAGCAGCGGGTTGGATAATTTGGCGAGGATAACGGGAAAAATCGGGTTTGTCTGGAGCGGCTGAACCGCCGCTTCCATCGCAAAAAGCCCGGAAAAGAGAATCCCAAAGCCCACGAGAAGCTGCCCAACTTCGCGGCGCTTCGACCGCTTGGAAAACATATAGAGCACAATGCCGATCACAGCGGCGAGCGGCGCGAGCGTAGTCGGTTTGCAGAACTGGAGGAAAAAGCCTTCGCTCTGGATATCGCTCAGTCGGATGATCTGCGCGGTAACGGTGGTTCCGATATTAGCCCCCATGATCACTCCGACCGCCTGCCGCAGCTGGAGGATCCCTGCGTTGACGAGGCCGACCACGATGACCGTGGTGGCGGAAGAACTTTGAACCAGGGCCGTGACCACCACGCCGAGCGCGACGCTCGTAAAAATATTGCCGGTGAGCTTTTCCAACGTCTTTTCCATCCGCCCGCCGGATAGTTTTTCGAGCCCGTTACCCATGATGGTCATGCCGTACAGGAACAACGCGACGCCGCCGGCAAGAGAGATCAGGTTAAATACGCTCATTCACTCATTCTCCTATCCATACACTTCACTGCGCTTTTACGTCCGGTTGAAAGATTTCATGTCGGTCAGAGCGGTACGGCCGCTCCGGCAAAGGAAACGGCGCTTCTTCCGCAGTCAGGTTCCGCTTTTGGCTTAGGATTGCCCTGCGTTCCCTCGGCCGGCCGGTCCACCCCGCCGGCAGCGGCGGCCGAAGTCCGCATTTTCCTTTTTATATTATATCATCTGAAGGATTCCCACGCACAGAATGTTTTTGACGTATTTTTTACATAAATATGCTTTAAAACTGAAAAAATTTACAAAAAGGAATCGTCTGATCTCCACACGCTTTATCGCCGGCGCTTCCATGCGTATTCTAAATACAATTCCCCTGGAAATGAAGATCCTTTCAAAGGCCAAACGGCGATACCGCCTATCAGTATCGTCCTTTTTGGGGGCAATAATCCCGAAAACGGGCAGCGTTTTTCCGTTACACTCTAAAGCCGCGCCGGATCAGGCAAACAATTGACATAGGGAGGGAAAAAAAGTAAAATATCACCACATATCTGAAAGGTGGGTTGGTCATGAAAAAAGGGTTTCAACTGAGCAGCGAGGTGCTGGAGCGGGCGGTCGCCATTCGAAGGGCGATTCACCAGAACCCGGAACTCGGCTATCAGGAGCACAAAACTGCGGCGCTGATTGCGGGAAGGCTCCGCGAGATTGGGATTGAAGTCATCGAAGGCGTTGGAAAAACCGGCGTTGTGGGCGTCATCCGCGGCGGGCTTCCAGGGAAGGTCGCGGCGGTGCGCGCGGATATCGATGCGCTCCCGCTGGAAGAAGCGACCGGCCTGCCCTTCTCCTCCCGCAATCCCGGCGTCTCCCATATGTGCGGGCACGACATGCACACGGCGATGCTGCTCGGCCTCGCGGAGGTGCTCTTCGGCCTTCGGGCTAAGATCCGCGGGACGGTCAAGCTGATCTTCCAGCCGGCCGAGGAGTGCAATCCGACCGGCGGCGCGCCGGCGATGATCGCCGGCGGGGCGCTCGAAAACCCGCATGTCGACGCGGTTTTTGCGCAGCACTTGTGGCCGGAGCTGGAAACCGGGGCCGCCGCCGTGCGCAACGGCTCGATGATGGCCGCGTCCGACCGGTTTTTTATCACCATCCACGGAAGAACCGCGCACGGCTCCGCGCCTGAAGAAGGAATCGACGCGATTCTGTGCGCGGCGCAGGTGATCTCCGCGCTCCAGTCGATCGTCTCGCGCGAGGTGGGGCCGCGCGATTCCGCCGTCGTCACGGTCGGCACTATCCAAGGCGGCGACCGGTATAACGTGATCGCGGGCGAAGTAAAGCTCGAGGGGACGGTCCGAACCCTGAGGCCCGAAATCCAGGGGCCGATGGCAAGCCGGATTGAGCGGATCGTCTCGGGGGTCTGCGCCGCGCTCGGCGCCTCATATACATATGAGTATGTGAAGGGCTACCCCGCCACCGTCAACGACCCGGCGCTGTTCGAAATCGTGTATGGCGCGATGAAAGACGTTGTCGGGGAAAAGGCCCTGGTCCCGGAACTCTGCGCGCTGACGGCGGAGGACTTCGCATTCTTCACCGAACAGCGGCCCTGCGTTTACTACTGGCTCGGCTGCCGGAATCCACAAACCCCGTTTTCCAAAACGCCGCCGCTTCACAATACGGCGTTTTCCCCGCAGGAAGAAGCGATGCCGTTTGGCATGGAAATCATGCTCCGGTCGGTTCTGCGCTTTCTCGGCAGCGAGGACTGCCTGGGCTGATCCCAATGTAGCTGCCCGTGCACTGCGCGGCTCTCCCCGCCCTTTGCACAGGCTTTAGAAAAAAGTGTCAAGCTTTAGAAGCGGACCGCCCAATAAGTCCAAATAAAAACAAAGAGCACGGCTTCAAATTGGAAACCGTGCTCTTTAAAACTCTGACCGGCGTTTTTATTCAACTGAGATAATATAATAATAGACCGGCTGCCCGCCGTCCACCACGGCCACTTCGATGTCGCTGTATTTCGCATGGACGGCCGCTTCAATCTCGGCCGCCTGCTCCGCTGTCGCGCCTTCGCCGTGGATGATGGTGACAAACGCGGCGTCGCTGTTTTTCCGGAGCAGATTCTTGATCAGCCTTGTCGCCGCATGCACCGCGTCTTTATCGACAAACGAGAGCTTTCCGTTTTCGAGCGCAAGGATCTCCCCCTCGCGGATCTTATGGCCGTCGAAATCGCTGTCCCGCGCCGCAAAGGTGACCATCCCGGTGCCGACCTGCTCGTAAGCGCGGGTCATTTCGATAAAGTTTTGATCCGCGTCCGCGTTGGCGTCATAGGCGAGCAGCGAGGAAAGCCCCTGCGGGATGGTCTTGGTCTGCAGGACAAGCACTCTGCGGTCCGCGAGCTTCACCGCCTGCTCCGCCGCCATGATAATGTTCTTGTTGTTCGGCAGCACAAAAACGGTTTTGGCAGGCGTCGCCTGGACCGCTTCCAAAATATCCTCGGTCGACGGGTTCATGGTCTGCCCGCCCGAGACTACATGATCGACGCCGAGGTCGAGAAACAGTTGTTCAAGGCCCGGCCCGGCCGCAATCGCGACAAAGCCAAACTCCCGGTCCGGATCGACCGGAGCGTATATGAAGTTCTTTTTCTCAGCAGGCGCTTCCTGTGCGTCCGCCTTACCGGAAGCCGCCTTGTTCCGCTCAAACTGTTCCCGCATATTATCAATCTTCACATTGGTCAGCATCCCGAACGTCAAAGCTTCCTCAAGCGCGTTTCCAGGGTTGTCGGTGTGGACGTGGGCTTTGATCAGGTTTTCGTCGTCCACCACAACGACGCTGTCGCCGATGGAGTCAAGATAAGCGCGCAGCGCGACCGGTGACTTTTCGATCTCTTTGGATCTAAGGACGATAAACTCGGTGCAGTAGGTAAACGTGATGTTGCCGTTGAGTTCATCTTTAATGTTGAGAATGTTGTTGTCGAGCACCGTTCCCGCGGGAACCGAAGGCGCCGCCGCGGCAGCCGCCCCGGCCGGCGGAACAATCTGACCGGTTTTCACGACCGATCCCATCCCCTCCAGAACGGCGAGGAAGCCTTTCCCGCCCGCGTCGACAACGCCGGCTTTTTTGAGCACCGGAAGAAGCTCCGGCGTTTTCAAAAGCGCCGCCGCTCCCGCTTCGGTCAGGTCGTCCCAGAATGCTGAGAGATCGTCGCCGTAGTCCTCAGCCTTCGCTTTGACGGCGTCGGCTGCAAGACGGCTCACGGTCAGGATCGTGCCCTCGGTCGGCTTCATGACAGCCTTGTAAGCCGCCTCCACCCCGAGGCCGAACGCATGGGCGAGTTCGGCCGGGCCGGCCGTAATTTTTCCGGCAAGGCCCTTGGCAAACCCGCGGAACAGAAGCGAAAGAATCACGCCGCTGTTCCCCCTGGCGCCGCGCAGAAGGGCGGAAGCCGCCGACTGGGAAACTTCGGCGACGGTTGCGGTGTCCGGGACCAGTTCCAGCTCCCGTTTGGCCGCGCCGATGGTCATCGACATATTCGTTCCGGTATCGCCGTCCGGCACCGGGAAAACATTGAGCGCGTCCACCTCCTGCCGGTGGTTCGCAATATTGTTGGCGCCGGAAAGAAACGCATCCCGGAGCATTTTACCGTTCATCAAATCGACTCACTCTCCTTCGCTCGCGGCTATTTCATGGCGTCGACAAAGACGTTGATCTTGTCGACCTTAAAGCCGGTGGACTGCTCCACCGCGTACCGGACCTCCGACACGATGCTGCGCACGATGGCGGAGATGTTGATGCCGTAGACGACAGCGATGTGAAGGTCGATCTGAAGCGCGCCCGAGACATAGCGGACCGAAACCCCTTTATCCGGCAGATCGCCCTTCGAAGCGATCGAGCGGAGCGTCTGCGTGGCATTGGTGTCCACCATGCCAGCCACTCCAAAGCAGCTCGACGCCGCATGGCCGACCAGATTGGCAAAATAATCGGATGAGATTTCGACGGTGCCGAGGCGGTTTTCTATCTGGATCATCCAAAGTCCTCCTCATGTTTCAATCCACGCCGTTCCATCAGAAACAGCAACCTTTTCAAAAGGCTTATTTCATAATAATTTTTGCCGGTTTCAGCTACCATTCATCCATATTATAAAAAATATCTCCTTCGGTTGCAACAGCGGCGGAAGAAAAACTCCTGGAAAACGCCACCGCCCCATCGCGGAATACAAGCGGGATAAATGGATTCTGCTCCAAAAAACGGATGATAAACTGATCCGCCTGTTCCGGATCCGCCCGGAACAGGAGGTAGTCGTCATAGAGGGCCTGGCTGTAGGCCGTTTGGCTCGCCGCCGAACCGGACAGCGCCAGAAGCTCGGTCAGGTCAAGATTGTCCGGGAGTTTGATTTCGCCGAGATAGAGGTCGAAATCCCCGCCCGACACCCGCTGCCGATACCGTTCGTAGGGCTGCGGATCGACCGTGGCGCTCAGGCCCGCCTCGCGAAGCTGCTGGCAGAGCATTTCCGCGGCGGACACCTTCACCTGGCTGTCGGCGTTCACCAGAAGAGAAAACGAAAACGGCTTCTCCCCGTAAAGGCGCATCCCCTGCCCGTCGCGCTCCGACAGTCCGGCCGCGTCGAGAAGCTCTGAAACCTGGTTTTTGGAAGCGCTG
Source organism: Candidatus Fimivivens faecavium (assembly GCA_018716105.1). GTDB lineage: Bacteria > Bacillota > Clostridia > Oscillospirales > Ruminococcaceae > Fimivivens > Fimivivens faecavium. The sequence goes on from DVKH01000011.1 coordinate 8,089, forward strand.
TCGTAGAACTCAACGTCAGGCAGCCATTTCGCCGTCGGCGGGAACGGCGTGTAGGCAGGCGACGCTTTTCCCGCAAAGCTCCGCTGGGAAAGCGCCTGCCGGTCGGTCAGCAGATAAAGCGCCTTCCTCACCTGCGAAAGGCCGAACGGTTCCCGCGCGGCGTTGATCCCGAGAAAAACCAGATTGGTTTTCGGGACCGTTTTTGTCGAGGAGCCGAGCGAATGCTCCGCGTCCCCAGTGAGATCGGCATATGCGTAGTCGATCACGCCCATCCGGAGCGAACTGGTAAGAGAGGCCGTATCCGGCATCGCAATCAGCTCCACCCGCTCAAAGCGGGAGCCAGCCCTTGAAGTATACGGATTTCGTTCGAGCGCAATTGCATTTTCCGAACCGCTGTAACGGTATCTGCCGGAGCCGACCGGGCGCTCCTGCGTCCCGGTGCCGTTTTTAACGATCGGAAAGGTCAGGAGGTTCGTGAACAGCCCGTCGCTCCGCGCCATCCGGAATACCAGCGCCCCGTCCCGTTCCTCACAGCCGAGCACATCCGCAAGGCCGCCCTGATAGACGGGAGAGAGCTTCGCGAGATTGAACGAGGCGACAACATCGGCCGCCGTCACTGCCGAACCGTCCGAAAACCGAAGGTCCGGCCTGAGATTCACTATACAGTCCAGCTCCTCAAAGCGGTATCCGGAGGCGAGCAGTTCCGAAGAAACAAAGCCCGGATCCATGCGGAACAGCGAATCATAAAGAAGCGGCATCAGGCTCTTGTTGAGGCTGGTGGTGAGCTGAAACGGATTGAGGGAATCGGTTTTATCCACCGCGAGCGACAGCGTATTGCCGCCCCCTTCTCCGGGCGGATTGACGCCGGACGGCGCGCTGCTTTCCCCCTGGGGGTTGGGCTGCGCATCCTGCGCGCCGCCCGGCACGCAGCCGGCAATCAGGATCAATGCCAGCAGTATGAAACAAATGCGTCTTGCCAAATGAGAAACCTCCGGTACGTTGCCAACAGCGCCGTCAAACGACAGGGCGCGGTCGTTTCTGGTCGAATGGGGCTCGAAACGAAGCGGCGGGCAGCGGCTCGCCGCCCTGCCCGCCAGGAATCCTTTGTTATCTAGGGCTCACAATCAATTTGATCCCAGTGCGTTCTTCCCCGTCAATGGTAACGGATGTGAACGCTGGAACACATACAAGATCGACTCCGCCTGGGGCGAGATAACCCCGTGCAATCGCAACGGCCTTGAGCGCTTGGTTGGCCGCCCCGGCGCCAACCGCCTGAACTTCGACAGCTCCGGTATCCCGGATAACCCCCGCAATGGCCCCTGCCACCGAGTTTGGCGCTGACCTTGAGGAAACCTTGAGTACTTCCATCTCCAATGCCTTCTCCCATGAACAGATCGCTGGACCTTGACGATGCTCATATCCGCCAGCCGGCAAAGCGGCCAGACGGCCGGCTGCGGCTGATTGCGGCGCTTTGTGCGCCGTCATTCGCGTTTATTATACTATTGTTGCCTTTTCCAATCAAGACCAAATCAAGGATACCGTCTCCGTCAGCGAACCGCAAACCGTTCCACCGACTGGCAGCGCCCGCTCTTTTCGTCGACGGTAAATAACGCCCCGCAGAGCTGGCATGGGCCGGTTTCATTTTCAAACCGGGTCGGAAGTCCGGTGCGGAACCGGGCGATCGCCAGCTCCGGCTTAACGCCGAGAACCGATTCCGCCGCCCCGCACATTCCAAGGTCGGTGATCATCCCCGTCCCGCCGGGCAGGACCCGTTCGTCCGCGGTTTGAACATGGGTGTGGGTCCCGGCAAACGCGGATACCCTTCCGTCGAGATAATAGGCGAGCGCGAGTTTTTCCGCGGTCGCCTCCGCATGGAAATCGACCACCGCAACCGGCGTATCGAGCTTCGAGAGAATTTCGTCCGCACAGTCGAACGGGTTCTGGCAGGGATCCAAAAACGCCGAACCGATGAGGTTGACCACCGCGACGCGGTAGCGGAGCCGGTCTACGATAAAAACGCCGGATCCCGGGGTGCGGGGGCTGTAATTCGCAGGACGGATCAAGCCGTTCCCCTCGTCGAACATCTCGTAACTCTCTCTTCGCTTAAATGCGTGATTTCCGGTGGTGATCACGTCGACGCCGCCGTCGAATAGCTGCTTGGCGCTGCTCGGAAGAATGCCGTTGCCCTGCGCCGAGTTTTCGCCGTTTGCAACCACCAGATCGGCATGATAAGCCTGTTTGAGCGCAGGGAGTTTCTCCTGCAGGAATGCGCAGCCGCCCGCGCCGACCACGTCGCCGAGCATGATGATTCGAATCATTCTTTTGCCTCGTTTCCATCGTGATATCCTCCGCCTGCCCTGTCCCCGCCGGACAGAAAGGCAAGCGCCTTTTCCCCAATGGCACAGAGCGCGGCGTTTCGAAAGTCCTCCGGCGGCGGCGCGAACCGGTCAATGCGCCTCCTTTGCAGCGGATGGAGCAGTTCCAGTTCAGAGCAATGGAGCGCCTGACGCGCCATCAGGCCGTCGCCGCCGTAGAGCGCGTCACCCGAAAGCGGGTGGCCGATATGCGCCATATGCACCCGAATCTGATGGGTCCTTCCCGTTTCCAGGCGGAGCCGCACCAGCGCATGCGCCCCGCCGCGCGCTAGGGTCCAAAAATGCGTGACGGCCGGTTTCCCGCCCTCGAGGACGGCACGCCTCTGCCCGCCGGGTTCGCACCGGTCAATCGGCCCGTCGACCGTCCCTTCGTCCGGCAGGCCGCGGCCGCAGACCAGCGCCAGGTAGGTTTTCTGTATTGCGTTCTTCAGCGCGGAAGCGGCGTGCGCGTGTTTTGCCACTATAAGAATCCCCGAGGTATCCTTGTCAAGGCGGTTGACCGGGCGATAAACCAGACCCCGGGTTTCTTCCCGCGCCGCAAAAACGTTTGTCATGGTATCATCCCGATGGCCTTTAGACGGGTGGCTGGGGATGCCGGGCGGCTTGTTAAAAACAACCATTGCCTCGTCCTCATACAGCACGGATACATCCAGGCCGCAGGGGATATACAGCCGTTCTTCCGCGCCGGTGTCCAGGGTAACGAGCGCGCCGGAGCGGACGGGATCGATTGTCCGCAGCGGCGTTCCATCCATCAAAAGGCCGCCCGGAATGCGCTTTGCGCGCTTTAAAACGGTGCCGGAGACCTGATATTGTTCCCGCAGAAAAGAATCCAGCCGGCTCCCGTCGTATGCCTCCGGGACCCGAAAGGAAAGTATCGCCAAAGCAGCACGCCCCTTTTCCAATTGCGGCAGCAAAACGGCTCGGCCGCGTGTTTCTGTCCGGCAGGCCCATTCGGGCGTTCGCGCCGCTCCCCGCGATATGGAGCAGGAACAACGGCGCGGTTGACCCGCTTATTATAACAAGGATTCAAGCAATTGGCAAATCGAGGGAACCGAGTCGATGCCGCACGAAGCGCGGGATCCATACGGTGTGCGTCATCAGGAATCAATCTCACCGCCAATGGCAAAGAATCCGCACTCGGGGAAAATTCCATATCGCAAAACGGCACGGGAGCCTCTTCTCCGCGCTTATAGAAGGCGAGGCGGTTTTTGTTGTATTCTGTCCGCTTTTATGATATAATAACCGCAGTGAATTGGCCCTCGGCCCAATCTGCCCCGCCTCTGGCGGGGCCTGCGCGGCGGACGCCGCGCCCTGCGCCTTTTGCATCACTTCCGCCCGGCTGCGGAACGATGATACGATACAATAAAACAAAACCGTTTTCCCCTCGCAAAACGGACGACGACGCCGAAGCGCTGTGCGCCTGTTCAATCAGAACTTTATTCGTCCGATGTCTTTCCTTCCGTTTCAGAAACACTTTGAACATCCCGCCGGTTCGGCGACACCAGAAAGGCAGGAGATCCATTTGTACTGCAGAAACTGCGGAAGCACCCTTCATCAAAGCGACAGCGTCTGTCCCTGTTGCGGCGTGCCGGCCGGCACGGGGACAAACTACTGCGGGAACTGCGGCGGCACCACCGACGGCCAGGCCGCCGTCTGCATCCACTGCGGGAGGCCGCTCGGCGGCGCTCCCCAGCAGGGGACCTATCAAGCGCCGAATTACGGACCCGGAAACACAGGCTACAACACCGGTTATAACGCGGGGCCGATGCCGGGCGGAGCGCCGAATCCCGGTTTCCCGCTCAAGTCCAAGCTGGCTGCAGGGCTTCTCGGAATTTTTCTCGGCGTATTCGGCATCCACAACTTCTATTTGGGGTATACTAGCAAAGCGGTCATTCAGCTCCTCCTGGGGACAGTCGGCATTCTTCTGTGCGGGCTCGGCCCCTGCATTTCCGCACTGTGGGGCTTTATCGAGGGGATTCTGATCCTCTGCGGTTCAATCCCAACCGATGCTCAGGGAAGGCCGCTCAAAGATTCCTGATCAAATCCATTGCGAGCAGGCAAGACAGCGGCGTGCGCAAGCCGAAAGGCTGCGCATGAGGAAAGTCCGGGCTTCACAGGGCGGGATAGCTGCTAACGGCAGCCGAAGGCGACTTCAGGGAAAGTGCAACAGAGAGATACCGCCGGTTTTTCCGGCAAGGGTGGAAAGGCGAGGTAAGAGCTCACCGGCGGCGCGGCGACGCGCCGGCCATGCAAACCCTATCCGAAGCAACACCGCACCGAGGGCAAAACGGCGGCCCGCCGGCCCTCATCAGGTGGCTGGAGCCGCGCGGCGACGCGCGGCCAAGATAGATCGTTGTCATTTACAGAACCCGGCTTATCAGTCTGGTCGCAAAAATTTGGCCCCGCGCGGCGCGTCAGCCGCGCGGGGCCTTTTTCGCTGCGGATAAACTGGGCCAAAGAATAAAAATGGGAATACAGGCCAATCCTACCAACATAACTATTGATGGATGGCAGGTGATTTCTTTGAATCTTACTTCAGTTTTCCACCGCGAACAGGCCCCCGTCGTTCCCCCCGAGATGCAGAGGAGAAAAGAGCTGATCGCGCAGCTCAACGAGGTCAAATATGACCTAGAACGAAACGAACAGCTCTATAATCTGAACATCGATTTCGATATGGTGGACTTCTACATCCATGAACGAAACGCCCTGTTCGTGCGTTATGATTACCTAATCAAGCAGGTCCGCTCCATCGATGCGGAGCTTCGCGCCAAAGCGGCGGCCAACCCGGCGCCTGCGCAGGAGATTCCCGCCGCCGGGTTTTCCTCTCCCGCGCCGGAGGAAACGGTCCGTGCGCAATAACAAAGGACTTATTTCGGTAAACGGCAGCAAGGAGGAAATCGGCATGAATCTGCTTTGGGCCCTGCTTCTGGGGGTTATTTGTCTTTCCGCCGTCTCGGTCATTCTCCGGACGGCCGGTTTCCGCGGCTTTTTTCAAAGCGCATTCGGCGGGCTCTGCGGTCTCGGCGCAGTTAGCCTGACTTCGATGTTCGGCGCTGTCCTTTTGACGCCCAACCTGTTCACCGTCTGCGTTTCGGTCCTGCTCGGGCTTCCGGGCGTGATCGGGATGCTGTTCCTCCGGCTGATCCTTGTCGCGGCCTAAAAACAGGAAAGGAAAGGCGCGGTCCGAAACAATCGGGCCGCGCCTTTTTTAGCGTCATCCCCCCTCCATAAACCGACGCAGAACCGGCGGGGGCGACGCGAAAAGCGTATTGGTTTCCCCCTCGCAAACCAGCTCACCCCCCATCAGAAAAGCGGCACGGTCGGACACGCGCCCTGCCTGGGCCAGGTTGTGGGTCACCACCACCAGGGGCATGCTCCGCTTGAGGGAGCGCATCAGTTCCTCCACCTTCAGGGTGGAAACCGGGTCGAGCGCGCTGGTCGGTTCATCCATCAGAAGAACCTTCGGCCCGACGCTCAAAGCCCTGGCGATGCAGAGCCGCTGCTGCTGCCCGCCGGAGAGCGCACGCGCGTCCGCGTGGAGGCGCGTGCTGACCTCTTCCCAGAGAAATGCGTTCCGCAGGGACCGCTCCACCAGCTCGTCTAACCGGGCGCGGCGCCGCTCCCCCCAGATTTTCGGCCCATAGGCGACGTTTTCATAGATGCTCGACGGAAAAACCGCCGGGCGCTGGAAAACCATCCCGACCTCCCTGCGAAGGGATGCGACGTCGGTTCCGCGGGCAAAGATGTTTTTTCCCTCAAAAAGCGCCTCGCCCTCGACGCGGAGCGTTCTGTCCAGGTCGCAGAGACGGTTGAACACGCGCAGCAGCGTCGATTTCCCGCTCCCGGACGGGCCGATCAGGGCGAGAAGTTCCCGCTTCCCCACGCCGAGCGAAACCTCCTTGAGAAGCTGCGCCGTCCCGGCCCAGAGGCTGATCCGCTTAGCCTCGAGCATCATCATCTCCTTCCCCTTTCCGCGGCCAGACGGGCCGCAAACGAAAGAAGGCCGGCAAGCAGAAGGAGAAACGCCGCCGCGCCAAACGCGGGGCCGTTTTCGCCGTTGAGCACAAGCCTGTAAAGCTGGACCGCGATGGACGCGCCGGACTCCCGCAGATGGGCGATCAGGCCCGCCGCCCCCGGCCCCGGCGCTGCGGCGCCGACGCCGGATGTGAAGATCAGCGCGGCGGACTCGCCGAGGATCTGCCGCGCGAGCCCAAGCGTCCCCGCGAAGAGGCCCGCCGCCGCCGATGGGACGATCACCGTCTTGACCGCCGAGGCGAGCCCCGCCCCAAGGCCGAGCGCGCTCTCAAGCAGCGGGCGCTCCACCTGCGAAAGCGCCTCCCAAAACGCCAGGACCGCCCCGGGCAGCAGCATCACCGAAAGGGTGAGCGCACCGGTCAGAAGCGAATACCGCAGCCCGAGGAGCGAGCCGAACAGCAGATAGCCGAACATGCCGAACAGAATTGACGGAAGGCCCGAAACCGCCTCCAGAAGCGCCCGCGCCGCGCGTTTGACGGAAACAGGCGCAAAATAGGCGAGCCACGCGGCCGCGCCGATGGCGACTGGAACCGCCGGAATCAGGGACAGCAGAATCAGGATGGCGGTGTTAAGCGTGCAGGACAGCAGCCACCCTTCCCGCGCGGCGATCAGCCGCCCAAGCTCCGGAAGGCCCCTCGCCAGGATCAGCAGGACCAGCCCCGCCATCAGGGCAAGGGAAAAGAGCGCCGCCCCCCAAAGCGGCAGCGCCGACGCTCCGCGCAGAAGTTTGCGCCTGGAATGCGGCAAGACGTTCCCTCCCTATCCCGGATTTCCGCGGCGCGCGCGCCGCGGCGGCCGCCTGCCCGGAACCAAAATCAGCGCCAGCAGCCGCCCGAGAAACAGCGCCAGCGTCAAAAGGACAATCCCGACCCCAAACAGGGCGGCACGGTGCCCGCCGGTGGAATAACCCATTTCGGTGACAACGGCGGTTGTGAGGAGCCGCACCCCCGAAAACAGCCGCGGCATCTGGGCGACGTTTCCACAAACCATCACCACCGCCATCGATTCGCCGACCGCCTGGGCCGCGGCGGCGACAACCGCCGCAGCCACGCCCGAGGAAGCCGCCGGAAGGAGCGCATGCAGCGCCGTCTGCGCTTTTCCCGCGCCAAGCGCGAATGATGCCTCTGAAAGCGCGGGCGAGACCGCCCCCAGCGCGCCGGCCGAACGGGAGATCATCCCCGGCAGCAGGATCAGCGTCAAAAGGAGGATGACGGCCAGAAGGGAAGCGCCGCCGCTCGCCCCCGCCTCCCGCGGAAACAGCGCCGCGACCGCGGGAACCAGGCAGAACAGCCCAACGAGGCCGAAGATCACCGACGGCACCGCGAGCAGCAGTTCCGAAAGGCCGAAAATCACGGCGGAAAGCCACCGGGGACAGAGCGCCTTTGCGCAGACGGCGGTCAGCACCCCGAGAAGATAGGCCAGAGCCACCGAAGCCGCCGTCGCCCAGGCCGACGCGGCGAGCATCGGAAGAACCCCGAACCGCGCCGGTTCGGAAAGCGGCTCCCAGACCGTTCCGAAAAGGAATCGGGCCGGCCCCGTCCTAAGGATCGCCGGGGCGCCCTCATGGAACAGATAGAGCGCCGTAAGAAAGATCAGCAGCACCGAAAGCCCGGCGCAAAGGCACCACCAGATGGAGAGGAACCGTTCCCGCGCCCTTTTTCCGCTCATGCCGCACGCTCCCCGGCCCCGTCGTAGCCCATGCTGCGCACAATCCGCTGGCCGTCCGCGCCGAGCGCAAAGGCGAGAAACTGTTCCGCGGCCTCATGTTTGCCGTCCCGCGATATCCCGAGAAAATAGGCGCGGCGAAATGTGGAACCGCCGCCCTCTCTCCCGCCGACCGACACCTGCCGGACGCTCTCGTCGAGGTAAGCGGACGAGAGATAGCCGATCGCCCCCGGGGTGATTGAAACCGCGGTGCGGACCATCCCGTTTTCCAAAAGCTCCTGCGCATATAAGGGCCGCTTCTCCCCCAGAAGCCGCTGTTCGAAGGTCGTTCGCGTGCCCGAGCCGGTTTCCCGTCCGACGGCGACAATCGGCCCCCCCTCCCATCCAAGCGGGGACCAGTCGCGGATCTCCCCGGAATAAACCGCGGCCAGTTGCCCCATTGATAGGGAGCGGATCGGATTTCCGGGGTTGACGACCACCGCAATCCGGTCGTAGGCGATGGGGACAGCATGGATCAGAGCCTGTTCCGCTTCGGTCAGATCGCGCGAACTGCTCGCGAGGTCGACCCTGCCCTGCGCCGCGCCGGCCAGGCCCATTGTCGAGCCGCCGAGTTCAACCTCAATCCGGACGCCCGGGTTTTCCGCCATATACGCCTGTGCCAGCGTCCGGCAGAGGCGCTCCATACAGGTGGATCCGCAGATCAGGAGCTTTTCCTCCCGGGCAGGGCTAAACCGGGAGGACAAAAGCATAATCAGAAGCAGCGACAAAATAAAAACCGGCGTTCCCTTTTTTCTCATCGCCCCGCCTCCTTCGCTCTCCTAATATATGTGCCAGGCCGCTCCCGCATACCCGGAGCGCGGGGCTTGTCCAGACGCCGGTGAAATGGACCGCGCCGAAAGCGCGGTCCATAAGCGGATGCCGGTCAGGACATATCTTCAATGATCAAAATCTGAACTTCATTGGAATTCGGATCGCGGCGAAGCGCATAAACCGTGTAGGTCGCATTCGCGTTCACATTGAGGAAGAACGACACCAAAACCTGCGGCTGGACCAGCGTAGAAACGGTGCTGCCAATCGTTTCAATGTCGGTGACCGCATTGCGCGGGGAAATCGCGGTATCTGCGATATAGAACTGATATTCGCCTGGGCGGATCGTCTTAAATGCGGTGACTTCTTTATAGCAGACATCGCTGTAGACCATCCTTCCGTCGTAGAGGAAGAGGTCCATAGGACTCGAATTGATTGCCAGGTTGCACATGCGCAGGCAGGACATATTAGAAGGCCTCGAACAGGAGCCGTCGACTATCTGAAGAAAATCAATCCCGCTCGCCGTATTGATGATGGCGACGGTTTGAGCCTCGCCCGCGCGGAACGGAAGCGATTTCTGTAAGTAGATATAACCGTCCGGCCCGACCGCGGAAATGATCTGGAAGCCGTCGGCAATTCTGCCGTAAGTGGTCAGCGCGCCAAAGTCAAGGCTGTTCACCACAAGGCGGTTGCCAATAAAAATCTGGAAGGGCTGATATCCGCCGACCGCGTTGAGAAAGCGCACCTGGGCGGTGGAGTTCGCGTTATTCCCACAGAAAAAGCACGGAGGGTTGGCCACCGGGCGGATGGTGATGATCGTACCGGAAAACCCGGGCGCTACCGGCCCCCCTTCTCCGGGATTCGGCAGCGGAATCACCGGCACGTTGGCGTCCGGACCCGACGGGACGCCCCAATCCGGGGCCACCGGCCCGCCCTCGCCCGGGTTTGGAAGCGGTATGACCGGTACGTTGGCGCCGGGTGTTGACGGGACAGTCCAATCCGGGGCTACGGGCCCGCCCTCGCCCGGGTTTGGAAGCGGAATCACGGGAGATCCGGCCCGGCCGATTCCCATATTATCAATCGCACTCATAGTGTATTTCCTTTCTGACAATGTATTGTTAAGCCCTTTTGCCCGAATCCAAAGCCCCGGGCCGCCCAACAGTTTCCGGCAGGGCGAGCCCATTTGGCTTTGGGATGGAAGGCGGGCAGAAGTCTATTACCATTATATGAGGCCCCTGTGGTTTTGTGCGGGAAGCAAACCGCATCCGAAAAGACGGCGGCCCTCCTGATACGGGGGGCCGCCGTCATACCGAATTTACAGCAGCGAGATTCCGCCAGTAAAATAAAGATTGGCGGCCACCGCAAGGCATCCGGAACCCGCGGTTTCCATCAGCCCCGCGATCAGGAGGCGGTCCCCGGCGGCAAGCGAAACCTCAGGGACCGAATAGGCGGCCGCAAAGGTATTGGCTTCCACCGTGCCGCTCAGAGAAGGAGCGGCTGTCCGGGACGAAGCGATCGGGGAAAAGACGTTCTGCCCGGAAAGCGCCCGAAAAACCATAATATATGGGGTCAGCGAAGTTCCCACCGGAATCGCGAGCGCATCCCGGTTTCCAATGGTCGCATAAACCGAGGATAGCGTACAGCTACGCGGAACGCTAAAGGCAAGCTGGAGATTGTTTGCGGCCAAAAGGTCGATCGTACCGTCCGCTTCCAGCGGGGTCACCGGCGCCCCGGCCGCGGAAAAGCCGATTAAAGCGCATTATAAGGGGTTCCGTTCGCGCTGACGGTCAAAACCGGCGCGCTTTGCGAGGCGAATGGGATCACCGCAAAGCCCCCGCTCCCCGCGGCTCCTGTCGCGCCGGTCGGGCCTGTCGGCCCGGGGATTCCCTGCGCCCCGGCCGCGCCGGCCGCGCCAGTCGCGCCGGTCGCGCCGCGCGGGATAATAAAGTCCAGAACGTGGATGGGAGACCCGCCCGCGTCAATCACAGCGGCTGGCGTACCCGGTTCCGCCGTGGTGGTGCTTCGCACCACAATCACGTCTGCGGCTCCGGCCGGCCCCGTCGCTCCCGCCGGGCCTGCCGGACCTGTGGCGCCGGTTGGTCCCGCCGCTCCTGCCGGGCCTGCCGGACCTGCCGGACCCTGCGGACCCGCATTGCCCTGAACCCCCTGCGGGCCGGGAATACCCTGCCGGCCTTGTTCCCCCCGCGGGCCTATCGGCCCCTGAATTCCCGGAACGCCCTGTGGGCCCGCCGGGCCTGCCGGCCCCGGCACGCCCTGGATGCCCCGCGGTCCCTGCGGGCCCGCGCAGCCGCTGCGGCAACTGCACCGGGGTTCCGAGGCCGCGGCTGTATCGCAGCACGCGGCCGCAGCCGTGCTGAGCGCGGTGCGGGGGGACCGGTCGTCATCGCATGCCTGCCGATATCTGTAGTAATTCATTCCTGATTCCTCCAGTCTGACGGTACGTCACGGGACAGCCGTTTCTGATGCCAGTGTATGCCGGACGGCCCGGACTGGTGACAGCGCGCCGGCGGTATGCCGCCTTCACGGCGAAAGCGGGCCCAAACGCAGAAGCGCCCGCTCCAGATGGAACGGGCGCTTCTGAAAAGGCGGAAAGCGCGGCGATAATTTTACAATATCTGTTGCGCATCTGCAAAGCCGTCCGATTCGCGGACCAGATAGATGGGCCTCCTTTTGCATTCCAGATATGTTTTTGCGAGATACTGTCCCAGGATCCCCATGCAGAAAAGCTGGATTCCGCCGGTAAATAGGATGATGCAGGCGAGCGAGGGCCATCCCCCGACCGGATCGCCGTAGATCAACGTTTTTAAAATCACAACCAAAACCATCAGAAAAGCAAACAGGCAGAAGAACAAGCCAGCGATCGAAGAGATCGCGAGAGGCGCGGTTGAAAACGCAACGATCCCTTCCAGCGAATAGAGGAACAGCTTCCAGAACGACCATTTGGTTTCCCCTGCAACCCGCCTCACATTTTCAAATTCAATCCACTTGGTCCGAAACCCGACCCAGCCGAAGATTCCCTTTGAGAACCGGTTTACCTCCCGCACGGAAAGAATCGCATCGGTCATCTGACGGGTCATCAGCCGGAAATCCCGCGCGCCGTCTACGATGTCCGCGTTTGAGATGCGGTTGATGATCCGATAGAACATCCGGGCGAAAAAAGAGCGGATCCTGGGTTCCCCCTGCCGGGAAACTCTCCGGACTGCGGCGCAGTCGTATTCCCCGCCCTCGAGGACGTCCAGCATTTTGGGCAGAAGCCCCGGCGGATCCTGCATATCCGCGTCCATCACGGCGACATAGTCGCCTGCCGCGGCGCGAAGGCCGGCGAACATCGCCGCTTCTTTTCCAAAATTCCTGGAAAACGAAAGATATTTGACCCGCGGGTCCTGCCGCCGGAGTTCTTTTAAATAGTCCAGCGTTTCGTCGGTGGAGCCGTCGTCGATAAACAGAAGCTCAAACGACACGCCTTTCTGCTCCCCGCTGATCCGCGCAATCTCCCGATAAAAAAACGGGAGCGCCTCCCGTTCGTTAAAGCACGGCACAATGACCGAAATCAGCTTCATCCTATCCCTTCCCTCCGCCCAACAGGGCGATTGAAGCCCGCTCTCGGCGAACGGGCCCGCAAAAGATAGTATGGACCGCAATTGGCCGTTCCAAAAGCCAAACAAAAGAAATCGGCGCGCCCGAATTGGTTTTCGGGCGCGCCGCCGCTGTTTTCCATCTAATAACGTCCGGAAGAACAGGTTTCAACCAGATTCCGAACTGCCGCTCACGCAGGTTTGCCGCGGAACAGTTGCCGCGAAGCGCCGCCTCGCCGACCGTTTTATTCAGTTCCCCCACGGCATTCGCGAGGTTTTTCGCCCCCTGGCCCGCATGAAAAGCGTTCAGCCCAAGCCGCGCCTGCATCGAGTTCTGGCCCGCCGCGCGGTTATCGCCGGATGTAACGCCTCGGCCAAAACCAGCGATAGGGCAGCAGAACGGCGACCGCCAAACCCGCCTTTGGCGGGGCGGATTGGGCCTTGCCCAATTTTCTGAGGTAGTTTTTTCATCGCTTCCCTGCTGCTGCAATCCCCGCTGACGGAAAAGGGCCTGAGAATCATTCCCAGGCCCTTTTCCGTCAGGATGCCGCAGAGGAGCCGGCCTCCGCCCCGCCGGGCGCGCCGGGAGTGACGGCTTCCATGCCGCCGGGCGGTTCTTTCAAGCCATCGGGCGCTCCGCCCGATGGAGCGCCGCCGAAGCCCTCCGGCCGCTGTCCCGGGCCGCCGCCCCTTCCGCCGCCGTGGCCGGCCATTCCTCCGCCGGGGCCGCCCATTGCGCCGCGGCCTCCGTCAAAGAAGCCGCCTGAAACCGCCTCGCCGTTTTGGTTCACCCTGGCCGATACGCTTTCCAGCATGAGTTCGAACAGTTCGGTTCCGCCAGTGAGCGTACCGGCCGGATAGCAGCCGTTTTGGGATTCGCCGCTGATGCTTCCGCCTGTCACGGCCGCAACGGTTTTTCCCTCGGTCAGTTCGGGCGACGAGAATACAACCGCCTGATAATCGGCTTCAGGCGCGAAAGCGATCAGAACGCCGCCGTCCCCGTCGGTGAGCGAGAGAAGCGTACCCGCCTTCTGCACGGTATCGAAGACGACGGTCAGCGAGCGCTGAGCGGAACCGTCCCCCGGGGACTGGAACATGCCGGCGCCACCCGCCGCGGCGAGCAAACCCCCGTTGACCGCTGCGGCCCCGTCGAAATCAAGCGGGGAATCCGCGCCCGCCGAGAGGCCGTTGACAATCAGCGTCCCGCCCTCGAGCAGGAAATCGCCGTTGGAATCGACGCCGTCGCCCTTCGCCGTGACAGAGACAACGCCGCCGTAAATGGCGATGCGGCAGTTCGGGTTTCCCTGTCCGGGGCGGTTCTGCGCAGCCGCGCCGTCGGCAGCGTTGATGCCGTCGTCGTCTGCGGAAAGGGTGATCTCTCCGCCGTAAATCGAAACGCTTTGCCCTTCCAGGCCCTCGTAGCAGGTTTCAATCGCGATTGCGCCGTCGTTGACGGTCAGCGCGCCGTCCGCGTGAAAGGCGTCGTCCCCGGTTTTAATCGAAAACGCGCCGCCGTCCACCGTGACCGAGCCGTTTGAATGCACCGCGTCGTCCGCCGCGTCGATCGTAAACGTCCCGCCGGCGATTGAAAGCGCCGTTCCGGCTTTGAGCGCCTTCTGGCTCTCGGCGCCGCCGTCGTCCTCTTCGAGGCCGTCCCGCGCGTCGCCGGGAAGGCCCTGATCGCTGTGTTTGGCGCTCGACGCGCTGCCGCCGCCGGTTATGACAGAGAAGCTGCCGCCGTTGACCGCCAGAGCCGTCTCCGCCTGGATTCCATCGTTCCCGGCGGAAATCGCAAACGCGCCGCCGTCGATCAGGATCCAGCCCTTTTCCGCATCCTTGTCATTGTTGGATTTGATCCCGTCCGCCCCGGAATCCAGGGTCAGATTCCCATCCCGGATGACGACGGAGTCCCTTCCGCGGACGGCGTCATTGACCGCGCTGACGGTCAGGTTTCCGCTGACGACCGCCAGGTCGTCTTTGGAGGCGATGCCGTTTCGGTAATTGCCCGCGACGGTCAGCGAACCCGTGCCGTTGATGGTCAGGCTGTCCTTGACGAAAACGGCCGCGTCCGGCTCGTCTTCGGCCGGGTCGGCAAACTGATATTCCGCCGCGTCGGCGATTTCGTTTTCACTTCCCGCGGCGAGCGTGAGAATCACTTTCCCCGCCTGCTTCGCGTAAAAAGGCGCGGTCGACGAATTTTTGAGGCTGACATTGTCCAGCACAACCCGGACGGTGTCCTGCGCCCCCGCGTCTATCACGATCTGCCCGTCGTCAAGCGTCCCGCGGAGCAGATAGGTGCCCGCTTCGGAAATCGTGACGGTACCCCCCTCGGCGGACGCTCCGCTCCCCTCCACCGACGCGGAATCCCCCGTCAGGGTGATCGCCGTCGCCGCATCCTCGTCCCACTGCGCGTCAAGGTCTTCCTGCGCATAGGAATAGGCGGCGGGCAAGTTCCCCGCGTTTTCCTGCGGCGATGAAGCGGAGGAAGGCGGAGCGGCCTGCGGCTGCGAACCCTGTGCGCCTTCTGTCCCGCATCCCGCGAGCAGGGCCAGCAGCAGCGCCATCAAGACGGCGCCGGCGCGTTTCTGTTTTCGGATCATCTGTCTTGCCTCCCTTTACAATACGTCCTGCGACGGCGAGAGCCGGCCGAGGACAATCGGCAGATTCCCGTTCCGGCAGCGGAGCTGGTCGAGGAACTCCTTCTCCCTCTTTCGATCGCTGATTCTGATGCGGTAACAAAGTTCAAACAGGCTTCCCATGTTGGTCGTCCTCACCTTCAGCAGTTCACAGCGGCCCGCATACTCGGCGAACAGATCGTCGAACAGGCCGTTGTAATCCAGATTTTCCGGAATGGTCACCTTCAGTTCCTGTTCCCCCGCTCCAGGCTCCCCAAACCGGCAGCAGGACAGCAGCAGCATCGCCGCGCCGACCAGCGCGAAGAACAAAACCGCGTAGAGGAGGTACCCCATCCCGGTCGCGAGCCCGATCGCCATCGCAAAAAAGATGCTCCCAATCTCCCGCGCGCTGCCCGGGATGGAACGAAAGCGGACCAGGCTAAACGCGCCCATCACGGCGATCCCGGTCCCGAGGCTTCCGTTGACCAGAAAGATCACGCTCTGCACCATCACGGGAAGGAGCGCGAGGGTGACGGCAAAGCTTTTGCTCGATACGGTCCGGTAAAGATAGACCGACGCGACCCCAAGCCCAAGCAGAAGCGAAGCCAGCGTGCAGAGCAGCAGGGATAGGGTTCCGGCGCCCATCTGGGCGTAAACGCTTTCAAGCACAGGCGCTTCCTCCTTCCCGCCGCGACAGATATTTCTGATAGCAGACTCCGTATTTGGAAAACGACGACGGGAATGCGCCGGCCTCCGAGAGCGTCCTGCCAAGCCAGAGCGGCATCGCACCCGGAATTTTAACTTCCATGAGAATCTCGCCCGGATTCATCAGCGGCGTCCCCCAGTCGCCCTTTGAAAGGGAAAGCGAAGACCGCCGAAAGCGCAGGTTGTCGTCAAAGGTGATCCGGAGGTCCCCGCCGCCGTCATCAAAATAGGCGGTCCTGTCGCAGGCGATGAATACGGCCGGCCGGAGGGGCATGCTGCGCCGGAACCAGTCGATCTCACGAAAGATCTGGTCCGTCTCCCCGGGCGTCCCGCCCGTGAGAAGGTAGCGCTGCGCCTCCCGGTAGGAAAGCTCGGTCCGCCGCTTATAGACAACGCCGTCAAATTTTTTCTTCAGCTCCAGAAACACAAGATCGTCCGGATTTGGAATCCCATAGCTCCTGAGCCGGAGCTTTTCTTTATAAAGCGGCTTTTCCAGCGAGCGGCGAATGAGTTCAAACGTGCCGGTATCATAATAAAGATTGCAGATGGCGTACCGCCCGTACCGGTCGCGCGCCATCCTTCCGGCCATCGCCTTTCTGACGGCGCGATACTGCGCTTCATCGAGCAGGTATTTCTTTTCATATCGGCAAAACACGTCCTGAACCTGTGTCATTGCAGTCCCTCCTTAATCTAAAACCGCTCTCGCGCCGGCTCAAACACCGGCGAGACGGTTTTGATTTCGGATTTGATCATACACGGCGCATTTGAAAACGGCCTGAAATCCCCCGGAACTCTTTTTGAATCCTTCTGACGCACAATTGACCCAAATTTGACAGAATAAAACGGCGGCCGGCAATTTCGCCCCGGCGCTGTTGACTTTAACGAAAAGCGTGATACAATATATAGGCATTCTGTTTTGATATTTTATACCATATATAGTGTTTGACAGGAGGACAAACGATGGGAATTTCAAAAAATGCCGCAGCCGTGCTGGAACGCCGCTACCTCATCAGGGACGGCTCCGGGAATCCGGTTGAAACGGTGGACGGGCTGTTCCGCCGCGTCGCCCGCGCAATCGCCGCGCCGGACGCCGCCTACAACCCGAAAGCGAATCTGGCGGCGGTTGAAAACACGTTTTATGAGATGATGAGCGAATTGGAGTTCCTCCCAAACTCCCCGACGCTGATGAACGCGGGGAGGCCGCTCGGCCAGCTCTCGGCCTGCTTCGTCCTCCCGGTGGAAGACAGCATGGAGGACATCTTTGAAACCATCAAGCAGGCGGCACTGATCCATAAAAGCGGCGGCGGAACCGGCTTTTCGTTTTCCCGCCTGCGCCCGAAAGGGAGTTCGGTCAATTCGACCGGCGGCGTCGCAAGCGGGCCGATCAGCTTTATGAAGGTTTTCAACATGGCGACCGAGGCGGTCAAGCAGGGCGGGACCCGCCGCGGCGCGAATATGGGAATCCTTCGGGTCGACCATCCGGACATCCTCGAATTCATCGACTGCAAAGCCGACAACAAGGATATCACCAATTTCAATATTTCGGTCGGCCTCACCGAGGAATTCATGAAAGCGGTGGAAACGGGCAGCGGCTATGTGCTGATCGACCCGCACACCCACGAAACGGCCGGGACCCTCAACGCGCGCGAAGTATTCGAACGGATTGTGGACGCGGCCTGGCGCAACGGCGAGCCGGGTATCGTCTTCCTCGACCGCCTCAACCGCGACAATATCGTCCCCTCGCAGGGGCCGATCGAATCGACCAACCCCTGCGGCGAACAGCCCCTGCTTCCCTATGAGTCCTGCAACCTCGGATCGATCAATCTGGTCAAGATGCTCAAAAAGACAGAGGAAGGGTACGAGTTCGACTGGAAAAAGCTCGAGAAAACCGTTCAAAACGCGGTCCATTTCCTTGACAACGTCATCGACATCAACAAATACCCGCTGGACAAGGTTGAACAGACCACCAAGCTCACCCGAAAAATCGGCCTCGGCGTCATGGGCTGGGCGGACAGCCTTCTTTTAATGAAAATTCCGTATAATTCCGATCGGGCCACCGAACTGGGCGAGCGGGTGATGAAGTTCGTCACGGCGGCAGGGCGGGAAGCGAGCGCCAAGCTCGCACAGGTCCGCGGCGCTTTCCCGCTGTTCGAGCAGAGCATCCTTGCCTCCTCTGAGCCGCAGAGAAACGGCACCATCAGCACCATTGCGCCGACCGGAACCCTCTCGATCATCGCCGGCTGCTCCTCGGGGGTCGAACCCGTTTTCGGGTATGTCTTCGTCCGCAATATCATGGATGGAACCGAAATGATCGAGGTCAACCCGATCCTCAAAGCCGAACTTGAGCGGCGCGGCCTCTACTCCGACGAGCTGATGAAGCGGATTGCAAAAGAGGGAACGGTCGCCCACATCGAAAGCCTCCCCGAAGACATCCGGCGGGTGTTTGTCTCGGCCCACGACATCAGCCCCGAATATCACATCCGCATGCAGGCGGCGTTCCAGCGTGGAACCGACAACGCCGTCTCAAAGACGGTGAATTTCTCCAACAGCGCGAGCCGCGAGGACGTCGAAAAGGTCTATATGCTGGCCTTCCGCCTCGGCTGTAAAGGCGTCACCATTTACCGCGACGGCAGCCGGAACGAACAAGTCCTCAACATCGGCAAGGTCAAGCGCGGCGACGCAAAGGAAGAAGCCGGCCCCGACAGCATCGTCCCCCGCCCGCGTCAGGACGTGGTGCAGGGCATCACCGAGCGGGTGAAAATCGGCTGCGGAAATCTCTACATCACGGTCAACTACGACGGAAAGGGCATCTGCGAAATCTTCACCAACACCGGGAAGGCGGGCGGCTGCCCAAGCCAGAGCGAGGCGACCGCGCGGCTCGCGTCGATCGCCCTCCGGTCTGGAATCGACGTGCGGAGCATTGTGGACCAGCTCAGGGGGATCCGCTGTCCCTCCACCATCCGCCAGCCCGGCATGAAATGCACATCCTGTCCGGATGCGATTGCCAAAACGATCGAAAAGCTCTATAATCAGCAGGTAAAGCTCGGGGTCTGGCCCGCGGCCGCGCCGGTTATCGAGGCGGCGCTCCGCTCAAAGGAAGGGGCCGCGGAGGACGTCGCCGGACGGATGCACTTCTGTCCCGAATGCGGCGCAAAGCTGGAACACGAGGGCGGCTGTGTCATGTGCCGCCAGTGCGGCTTTAGCAAATGCGGCTGAACGGCGGCGATGTTTCAAAAAAGCCCGCTGGACGCGGGCCTTTTTGAAAACGAGAACCGTCCGGTAAACAACGGAAGCGAGGACTGGATATGGAAGGCGCAAAACGGTTGACCGCCCAGATTGGCGTTTTGGATTATTTCAAGCGGTACGTTGATATCCCAACGTTTTTAAACTGCTGCCGCGCCTGCCCCAATTTCGGCAGGAAGTGGTCCTGCCCCCCTTTCGGTTTTTCGCCGGAAGCCTATTGGAAACGCTTTCAAACCCTTCACATCTATGGCCTTCAAATCCCCGTCCCGGCAAAAGCAAGAGAGCGTGCGCACAGCCCGGACGAGCTTTCGCAGTTGATCGACAAGACGCTCTGGGCAGAAAAACGAAGGCTCAATCAGGAACTGATCGCACTGGAGCGGGAGCATCCCAACAGCGTTTCGCTCTCCGCGGGAAGCTGCAAATGCTGCGCCAGATGCAGCCGCCCCGCCGGGGTCCCCTGCCTCCAGCCGTCCCGGATGCGCTATTCAATCGAGGCGCTCGGCGGCGACGTCGGAAGGACCGCGAAGGAGCTTTTGGGAATCGAAATCCAGTGGGCAAAAGACGGGATCCCGCCCCCCTATTTCACGCTTGTCTGCGGGCTGCTTCTGCCGGAACAGGAATAAAATTCTGAAAAGCCATTTTATAAGCCAAACCATTATGCCGATACCCATATCGGCAAAGCGCGCGAATCAGGAAAGAAAACTGATTCGCGCGCTTTTATTGCACAGGAAATCGGGGTTTACCGCTCTGCGTTTTTCTTTTTATACTCCTCGCCCCAGCTCATCATGGCGTCCAGGACCGGCCTCAGGCTGTATCCGGTTTCGGTGAGCGTATATTCCACCCGGGGCGGCACCTCGGCATAGACCTTCCGGCTGACGAGGCCGCTCTCCTCCATCGCGCGGAGCTGCGCGGTCAGAACCTTCTGGGTCACGTTCCCGACGGAGCGCCTCAGTTCGCCGAAGCGCTTGACGCCGCCCATCAGATCCCGCAGGATCAGCACCTTCCATTTGTCGCCGATCAGCGTCAGCGTGGTTTCCACCGGACAGGCAGGCAGGCTTTTTTCCATAGAAAAATCCCTCCGCAATCCAATTGTATTCTTTTGGTAACTATAGCACAATATTGTGCTTACTTTACGAATCGGACTTACAGCCCTATTATAGAACCGGAGGCAGGCAAACGCAAGCCGAAACGTAAACACAATTTAGGAGGTTTCATCATGAACGAAGTCGTCAAATTCCTGACCGAAAACCCAGTCCAGTACCTTGCAACCATCGGCCGCGACGGCAAACCAAAATGCCGCCCCTTCATGTTCTGTTTCGAGCAGGACGGGAAACTCTGGTTTTGCACCAACAGCCAGAAGGACGTCTATCAGGACCTTCAGGCAAACCCCGCCGTCGAGGTCACGGTTTCCAGCCCCGCTTTTGCATGGATCCGGCTCAACGGCAGGGCTGTGTTCGAGGACAACCGTTCTGTAAAGGAAGGCTGTATGAACAATCCCATCGTCAAAGGGCAGTATCAAACCGCTGATAATCCCATTTTCGCGGTGTTCTATCTCGAAAACGCGCATGCCGTCATCGCGGACTTTTCCGGGAATCCGCCGAAAGAATACGATCTTTAACGGCAGATTCCATCCGGCCTGTTCCATAAGGACAGGGCCAAACTCCCCGCCGCCGGCACAGGCCCGCGAGCCGTAAAGCGGGAACCGGCGGCATCGTCGGGGATATTGGAGGAATACTCAAAAAGCTGCTATAGATAACAGTAGATTCAACACTATTTTTCGTAGATTTGAAGTGTAAATCTTACTACGATGGTTTTCCGGAATGAGTCGGAGATACTGATCAAACTGCTTGCTCCTGGTTGGCTTTATCGGACGTCGGCATGGCAAAAGCAGATATCCGATGATTTTAATCAGCATAAAAACGAGCTTTCCGGCGTTGAATTGGCGGCGCTGAAGCGGTGACATTGCCAGCCCCAGCAAAGATATGGCGCTTTGGGATTTACGGCCGCAAAATCGCCGGCGGTGACCAAAAAGCGGCCAAGAACCCTATGAAAATTTTATTTTTTTAATTATAGGCTTTATAGGCTGCTAAGTAAGCCGGTTTGAAAGCGGGCTTAAGCAAAAACGCTTCAGAAGCTGGTTTTCATAACGGTTTTGTTAGTGGGGACGAGTGGGATCCAAGCGAAAAACCGCATTTTTAGAATCTATTTATCAGCAAAATGGCAATCCGACGCACTTATAAAATCCTAGGTTTTTGGGGGCCATGCGGCCCGTCACTGGGCCACGGCCATCAAGATAAGCTTTTTGTTGTGTATAAAATAAGCGGACTAGTCGTCGTCTTTCTCCTCCAACCCTTGAAGGGTCCATCGGACAGCTTCAATTACAAAAGCAGAAAAGGTGCAGTCTTTTCCGCGGATCGCACTTTCCACACCTTCAATCAGATCGTTTGGGAACCGGACGTTTTTATTGGTCGTCGGCGGGTTCGAGGGGATTTTAAAACCTTTCACGGTAATATCCTCGCAAATATAAAGCTATCTTTATGATATAACGGCAGGCCCATCGGGCCTGTGCGCCGCGAAAGCGGCGTTCAAATCGTCTTATAGACGATTTGGGTTCTGGTGTAACAAGCGCAGCGCGCGGCGGACGCCGCGCCGGCCCCGCCATCGGCGGGGTGAATTGGGCCAAAACCCAATTTTCTGCGGTTATTATACCATAACGGCAGGCCCATCGGGCCTGTGCGCCGCGAAAGCGGCGATCAAATCGTTTTATAGACGATTTGAGTTCTGGGGTAACAAGCGCAGCGCGCGGCGTCCGCCGCGCC
>DVKH01000012.1 GCA_018716105.1 Candidatus Fimivivens faecavium
CATCGTTGCGAAAGTGTGACGCAGATCATGGAAGCGAACACGCTCCTCAATGCCGGCCTTCGCCAGCAGTTTCCGGTTGATCCTGGACACCGCATCCGGACTCCAGTACCCGCCGGTGCGGGGCGACGGGAACAGAAGGGGGCTGTCTGGATGCTGTTCATGCTCCTGCACCAGCAAGGCCACCGCCTGCTGGGACAGCGCCACCTTGCGGACAGAGTTCTTGGTTTTCGGCTCCGTCACCACCAGCTCCCCGTCGATGCGGGTGACCTGCTTGCTCACCGATAAGATTCGGTCTTTCACATTCAGGTCATCCCACTGTAGTGCCAGCAGCTCTCCACGCCGCAGGCCGCTGGATAACTCCAGGAAGAACATGGGCAGGACGCCGTACTTCTCCGCCTCGCTGAGATATACCCCCAGCTTCTCCGGCGGGATGATGGTCATCTCCTTTTTCTCCTTGGGCGGGATGCGGCAGTTGTCGCAGGGATTGTGGGGAATGATTCGTTCCTTGACCGCCTGCTTCAGCGCCGATGAGAGCACCATGTGGATGCGCCGCACCGTGCTCCCGGACAGGGCCGTGTCAACCTTTTTCTCGAAGCGCTGCACCCGCCCTTGGGTCTTGGAATCGTTGTACATCTTCTGAATCTGGATGGCGGTGAGCCGCTTAAGTTTGACCCCTCCGATGGCCGGTACGATGTGGTTTTCGATGATGTTCTCATAGGTCTTGGCAGTGTTGTGCCGGATCACAGGCTTGCTGTAGGTTGCAAACCACAGCCGGCACCACTCCGCCACGGTGTAATCCTCGTTGTGGTTCACTGGGATGCCCCGGTTGTCCCGGATGGCCTTTGCCAGTTTCTCTTTGCACTCGGCCTGCGTCCGGGCGGACACGCTTTTCTGAATGGCGCGGCCGGTGCTGGGGTCGATGCCCTGGGTGTATCGGCCCTTCCAGCGGCCGTTGGGCTTTTTCCGGATGCTGCCCTCGCCGTTTGCTCGTTTCTTTGCCATTGATTATCCCTCCTTACGACTCGCTAAGCGCCTCGCTTCGCTCGGTTGCTCGCATGCATTGCGCCTGCGGGCGCTTATGGCAACACAAACAAATACCACAGAATCTTTGAAATAGCCACTAAAATATTTCCGTCTTTTTGGCCGCCTGCTCATCGATCCACGCCATGAATTTATCACGGGGGACGATGATCCGGCTGCCCAGGGTGATGGTGGGGAAAGCTTTCCGGTGGGCCACCTCATAGGCATGGGCCAGGCCGATACCCAGCACATCTGCCACATTCTGTACCGTCAGCATCAGCGGGAGTTCTTCGAAGGATTTGTATTTGGATCTTCTCATTGACTTCCTTTCCACCTTCCACGCGGAAGGATTTTTATTCTTTGTTTAGCGGCCCAGTTTTTGCGCCGCTCACATGGTCATGTCAGGCCACTGCTCCTCATAGTCATCCGGCTTGTGGCCCAGTGCGATACGCTTTTCCTGCAGCTTCTTCAGTCGCTTGCGGTCGATTTGGATACCGCCGGGACGAGATTTGGGAACGGAGTTGTCCTGGAAGATCCGTCCCATGTGGTGGGGCAGTCTGGTCACCGCCAGCATGAAAGAGGGCGGACGGTTTTCTTCCAGATGGTCCAGGAGAAACTGCGCATACTGGTTGCCCTGGTCAGCGGATTGGGTCAGCCAGTATACAGCCCGCTCCTCGTCATAGGGAACTACCTTTCCGGTGAGGTACAGCTTGCCCAGCATGTACTGGGCATACTGGTTTCCGCGCTCTGCCGACCTGGTGAACCACTCCACCGCAGCGACTGTGTTCTTCTCCACATTCTCACCCTTGAGGATACTCCTTTGCCAGTCGGTACATTGCGTAGTGACTGCCGTTGGTCGCCGCCGTGTAGAGCCAGTTCATCCCCTGCTGGATGTTCCGTACCTCCAAATCATCAGAGAGACACAGCTTGGCCAGAGAATACTGCGCCACCAGATGTCCCTGCTCCGCCGCCCGCTCGAACCAGTACTGTGCTTCCACCGAGTCCGGTATCAGTATTGGCCCGTCCCGCCAAAGCTTTCCCATCAGGTATTGGGCGTACATATCACCGCTCTCAGCCAGCTTCTCCATTTCCGCCACGGCGTAGCTCCGCTCATCCAGCGTCTGTCTCTCGCCCGGATCACATCCCGCAACGACCAGTAGTCAGAGGACTCGTTGCGGAATTCCTCCGGCTCATCGTGCTGGCTCAGATTCTTTTCTTCGAAGGTAACTTCGTCCAGCCGCAGGCGCTCCGCTTCGCGGATGACCGCATTTTTGATCTGTGTGAACTCCTTCTGCTTTGAGAGCGGGATGCGTTCCTGCGGCTTGTCATAATAGTACGCATCCACCTTACCCTGCAGGATCTGCCACTGCTCATAGCACTTGCTCACCGTAGGGAGCCGCTCCATCTCGTCCACAATCTCATCTACCAGCTTCTTCATCCGCTTTGGGAGATAGCCGTAGGACTTCTTGCCCTTGACCGTTTCGAGCTGCGCCGCCAGCTCCAGCATGAGCCGCTCGGCCTCCGGGTGGCTGCACATTCCTTCCCGCATGGTCCGCACCAGTTCCAGCATCGCCCGACGGTCTTCCTGTACCAGCTCATCTCTGGACTCCGACTTCTGTTCATAAAGGTGGAGCATCTCGTTGCGGAAGATATCGTTGATCAGCTTGGACTTGATCTGACGGATGCCTGTCGTAGGTTTCCTGCCAGAAGCTGATGTATTCCCGAATCGTCATATCCCCACCTCCATGCACTGGCGCTGCAGATCCCGGAAGGCCACCCACGGCAGTCGGGCCTGTTGCAGCAGTTTCTTGTGGAGGTAATAGAATTCGTGGAGTTTGTAGGGTTCTTCTGTTTTGGGATTGAGGAATACCCAGGGTGAATCCGTTTCCGGCAGTCGCTCCAACAGATGCTCCGCTCTGGGATTCAGCGTCAGCAGGCGCTGGCCCCGGTGGATGTACCGGCAGCGGACATGAAAATCGGCCCACGACAAGGTGATGAGTTCACATTGCCGCAGGCCGCTTGAAAGTCCTGTATAGATAATGGGAAGTACGTCCGCACTGCTCGGCGGCGTTCAGGTAACGCTGGATCTGCCCCAGACGGAGCGGGGCTGTCCTGTATTCTTCCGCCGCAGGCTCCGTGCAGAGCCGAACCGGGTTGTAGGGCATGAGCTGCTCCCGCGCCGCTTCGTCCATACATCGCCGCAGAAGCAGATGGACGCACCAGACACTTCTGGCGCTGAGTCCCTGGCTCCGCAAGTCATCGTAGAAGCCTGCGACCGTCTGTTCTGTCAGCGCAGTCAGTTCGATGCCGCCGACGCCGGGGATAATGCGGCTGTAGATCAGGTTGCGGTAGCCGCCCTCGGTGTTGCCGTTCCACTTGCTTCGGTTGGTCTGAAACCAGCAGTCGCACCACTGCCCGACCGTGATTTTCTGTTCTTTCTGCATATCGTCGCCTCCTTTTTGGCAAACGAACAATATCACAGAAAGCGGAAAATAGCTATCGGAAAGAACGGAATATTTCAGAAAGAATAATTATTCCGAATAATGTCGCTATTATTCGGAATAATGCAGTTGATTTTATTCGGAAGATTGGTTATAATGTTCTTGAAAACAGGCACGGAGGTGTTCCTATATGACAATTAAAGAAGCGGCTGCCGCTTGGGGCATTACCGAACGGCGGGTCAACGAGCTTTGCAAAGCCGGACGCATCTCCGGCGCACATAAGGAAGGCAGACAGTGGTTTATCCCGGATGGCACGCAAAAGCCGATGGATAAGCGTGGCCGTCGGAATGCTGTGGCTCCGGTGCTGCCCTCCGTGCGCAAACCTCTGCCCATCGGCGTGTCCGATTACCGGGAGGCCTGCAATAATTACTACTATGTAGACAAAACACTGATGATCAAGGAGTTTCTGGATGAACGGCCCAAGGTATCCCTGTTCACCCGTCCCCGGCGCTTCGGTAAGACGCTGAACATGGATATGCTTCGTACTTTCTTCGAGAAAACGACCGAGGATACCTCTATTTATTTCAGAGATAAGAAAATCTGGTCCTGTGGCGATTCCTACCGCGCTCATCAGAGAAAATATCCTGTTGTGTTTCTTTCCTTTAAGGATGTGAAATACACCTCCTGGGAGGAAACATACCAGACGCTCCAAAAGCTGATTGCACAGGAATTTCGCCGCCACGATGAATTGGCTTCCAGCTCCGCACTCAGCGATTATGAAAAAGAGGAATATTCCCGTCTTGCAACGGAAACAGCAGATGAAGTGGACTACCAAATGTCCCTTGGGACGCTGACGCTGCTTCTCCATAAGCACCACGATACTGCGCCCATCGTTATTATTGACGAATACGATACTCCCATCCAGCAGGGCCATGTGAATGGTTTTTACGATACCGTTATCGGCTTCATGCGCAATCTGTTCTCCGGTGGCCTGAAGGACAATCCAAATCTGAGTTATGGCTTCCTGACCGGCATCCTGCGTGTTGCCAAAGAGAGCATTTTCAGCGGTCTGAACAATCTGAAAATCAATTCCATCCTGGATGGGCGTTACAGCGAATACTTCGGTTTCACCTCAGAAGAAGTGCGTGAGATGGCGGAATACTACGGCGCATCCGAAAAATATCAGGAGATCTGCGACTGGTACGATGGTTATCGTTTTGGTAACACCGATATTTTCAACCCTTGGTCCGTCATCGGGTACTTCAACAACAACTGCCGCCCCAAAGCATTCTGGCAGTCCACCGGCAGCAACGACATCATCCGTGAGGTTCTGGCCTCCGCTACACCGGATATCATGGAGCGTCTGGAAACATTGATGAAGGGCGAATCCTTCGTTACGCATATCGACACCGGCGTCATCTATCCGCAGATCCAGAACGATCCTTCCTCTGTTTACAGCTTCCTTCTGGTGGCAGGCTACTTGAAGGCTGTGAGCTGTGATCAGGCTTACGGCGAGGATTATATGTGCGAGGTCGCTCTGCCCAACAAAGAGATCTCTTTCGTATACAGCAAAGAGATCCTTTCTCAGCTTGAGTATATTATTCCGCGCAGTCTTGCAATTGAGATCCAGGAAGCGATTTATAAGGTGGATATCCCCGCACTGCAGCGAGCTTTGGAAAAATATCTGATGCAGACCATCAGTTTCTACGACTCCAACGCTGAGGATTTCTATCACGGCATGGTTCTTGGATTCTGTGCCATGCTGAACAACAATTACCGCATTACCTCCAATCGTGAAGCCGGTAAGGGACGGTATGATGTCCAGCTTCTTCCTCTTCATAAGCAGCTTCCCGGTATTCTGATTGAGTTGAAGGCTGGAAAAGATCTCTCCGAAGCACAGCTTGAGGATCTTTCCAAAGTCGCACTGCAGCAAATCAACGACCGGGCGTACAGTGTTGAATTGCAGGCAATGAAAGTCTCGTCCGTTGTAAAAATGGGTCTTGCATTTTCCGGCAAACATGCTCGTATTTCCGGAGATCAACAAGAACTCGAATGATTTTCTTCGTTCAGCAGGCTGGCTCACTTGCGAGTCAGCCTGCTGCTATGCTTTCCGCCGGGTTTATTCCTTGTTTATGCGGCGCAATTCCTGCACCCTGTTCTGTGGTATATCGGGCAAATCTGGACGTAGTTTCTTTTAATATACAGAATTCAATCCCACACAAATCCCAAAAGGCGAAAGATTTGATTGAAGCAAACAGGGCAAAAGAGTTTCAAACAGGAACCGCAGGATTGAAGGAAAGCGACAAAGAGGTCGCAAGAGTTCCCGCTGAAGGTTCAGACACATATTGATAAAAACATTTCCAGAAGCCCGGGTCTCCTGGTCTATCAACACATTGGACGAGGGTTTTAGGTCGGATATGGACAACGCGGCGTCGATTGAGCGCCGTCTTTCCGCTATGGGGGCTTTTTATCGAGCGGGCATTCGCACAACCTGTTTTATTTCGCCTATTTTCCCGGGCATTACGGACGTAGAAGCGATTATCCGGCGGGTAAAAAAACAGTGCAGCTTGATTTGGCTGGAAAACCTCAACCTGCGCGGCAGCTGCAAGACCGTGATGATGCAATACATACAAGATGCCCGGCCGCATCTGCTGCCCCTTTATCGGGAGATTCACAGCGTTGGCATTGTAATGAATCACCGGGCGGAAATGATTGCGGCGATACTGGCTGTCTTTCTATGCCCGCAAATTAAGCAGAAAACATTCTAGCTTAGCGTGCAAAATTTCATCAAAAGAGCGCAGACGGAAATGCCGTCTGCGCTCTCAAATGCAATATTTCATCTTCCTGCAAGGATGGAAATCCGGCCCCTATTCCATAGGAGCGAGCGTTTTCTATTCGCCCAGATCGAGCTTCGAAAGAATCCGCCTCAGCGCGAGAAGATCCTCTTTGGTCAGGGTGATTCCCTTTCCCATCCGCTCGCCGTCTGGGGACCATTCCCGCAGGTCGTATTTCGGCTCGCGCTCGTTCCAACTGATCAAATTCAGCTCCTTCGTCCAGCCCCGCGGCGATTCGCTGAGCAAGCCAATCTTTTCCACCACTTCGTATTTGAGTTCCGCCATGTTTTCACCTTCTTAATTGAAATTCATTTTAGAGGCTTTTGCCCGGTTATTGGCATATGCCCACGGTCCCAGGCGCTGAAGGGCGCCTTTCCCCCGCGGTCGCCGCGCAGCCGATCTTCATCGCCGGATCAGTCCGCACCTGAGCGGTTAGGCCGCCTTGCGCATTTTCCCCTCTCCGGGCCTGGCCTGCGCCATTTCTTTCCTTTCCTGCAAACTGTGTTTGGAAAACGAAAAAACGCCCGATGCGAAAACGACGCGCCGGCCGGGCCAGTCCTTCTTATTTTTTAAGAATGATCTCGCCGTAAACCTCGCCCTTGCACCCCGCGGCATTCGATTCATCGGTGTCGATGTGCATTGCCGTCGCATAGGTGGGATCCACACGGCAGACCACGTCGTCAAAGATCAGCGAGCGGTCCTCGGAGCCGACCTTCACCTGAACGACCTGCTTGTCCTCTACGCCGTATTCCCTGGCGTCCTCGGGCGTAAAGTGGATGTGGCGCATCGCAACGATCACACCCTCGGAAAGCTCCACTTCGCCGCAGGGGCCGACCAGCCTGCAGGCGCCCGAACCCTCGATATGGCCGGATTCGCGCACCGGGGCGGAGATGCCGAGCGCTCTCGCGTCGGTCGCAGAAACCTCGACCTGGGTGCATTTGCGGACAGGGCCGATAATCGAGAGGTTTTTCATCGTAGATTTGGGGCCTACAAGATCCACCCGCTCATTCGAGGCGAACTGCCCGGGCTGCGAAAGCATCTTTTTAACCGAAAGCTGCGCGTTCTCGCCGAACAGGGTCTTCAGATCCCGCTCCGTTACATGGAGATGGCGCGCACTGGTTTCCACCAGGACTTTGTTTTTCATGTTATATGCTCCTTCTCTGCCGTAACCGGCTATTGCTTTCACGAGACGGCATAAATATCAACGAACGGATCACCGTCATAAATTCAAGTATTTCCGATTTCGCTTGCCGTAATTTATATAAAATGACGATACCATAACGACGGCCCTATGGCCTGCGCGCCGCGGAAACGGCGTACAAACCGCCCAAAACCGATTTGAATTGCGGTGTAACAAGCGCAGCGCGCGGCGCCTGACGCGCGTGCCCCGCCAAAGGCGGGTTAAGTTGGGCAAGCCCAAATCTCTGCGGTTATGATCCCAGAACAGGAAACCGCAAAGGTGGTTCCCGCCGCGCCTGCGGCGGGGCCTGGCGGCAGCCGGGCGGATCTGGTTAAACAAGCGCAGCATCCCGCCATCGCCGGCAATAAAAGCAAGGCTGTTTTCCCTGCTGGTTATTATACCGTCTTGTTCAAATGCTTGTCAACGAAGATGACATTTTTTTACGGCTGTGCTATACTGAAAACCAAATCGAAAAAGCTGGAGGAATGGAAAAATGACGGATAATTTAGCACAATTGAGGGAACGCGCCTCCGGCTGCACGTCCTGCCGGCTCGCGCAGACCAGAACAAACGTCGTCTTCGGCGTCGGGAACCCGAACGCTCGAGTGATGTTCATCGGGGAAGGCCCGGGAAAAAACGAGGACGAACAGGGCGAACCGTTTGTCGGCCGCGCCGGCCAGCTTCTCGACCGGATGCTTGGCGGAATCAACCTCTTCCGGGATAAAAACATCTATATTGCCAATATGGTCAAATGCCGTCCGCCCGAAAACCGGGACCCGGCTCCGGACGAGGTTTCCGAATGCATCGGCTATCTCCGCGAGCAGATTAAACTGATCCATCCCAAAATCCTGGTCTGCCTCGGCCGGATCGCGGCCCAGTACCTGATCACCCCAGATTTTAAAGTGACAAAGCAGCACGGCGAATTCTTTGAGCGCGGCGATTTTCTCATGATGGGGACGCTCCACCCCGCGGCGATCCTGCGCAATCCCGGGCAGAAGGCGCTCGCCTTTGAGGATTTTGTAGGACTCCGCCACCGTATCCTGGAACTCTGTCCCGAGGTCTATGAAGGGATTGAATAAGCGGCGCCGTTCTGGCCAAAGCGTCTGCGTTCTCTGCGGTATCCCGCCGCAAGCTGGCGGAAAATGAAGTTTTCTTCCGTCCCATCCTTCATTTTAGTCAAAAAAACCGCGAAATTTCGTCATATTCTATCCCAATTTTATTGATTCTCGAAACAACGCATGCTATGATAGGGTTATCTCCCAGCGGACAGGCCCCAATATGGGGCCAAGTCCAATCACAACGGAAATGAGGCAAATTTGATGGATCCTGTACAAGTGGGCTGGCTTTCCCTGCTGCCGCCGATCATCGCGATCGGCCTGGCGCTGATCACGAAGGAGGTCATCTCCTCCCTGGTCATCGGCATCTTTTCGGGCACCCTGATTTACACCTATATGACGGGTGGGAATCTCGTGGTTGACACCGTTCAAAACACCTTCACGCTGATGGCGGGGAGAATCGACATCGACATCCTGCTGTTCCTCGCCCTTCTGGGCGCGCTGGTTGTGGTGGTCACCCGGGCGGGCGGCTCCCGCGCCTACGGCAAATGGGCGGGAACGAAGCTGAGGGGCCGGTCGAGCACCCTTCTTGCGACCAGCGGCCTCGGCGCGCTGATCTTCATCGACGACTATTTCAACTGCCTGACCGTCGGCACCGTCATGAAGCCGGTCACCGATAAATACAAGATTTCGCGCGCAAAGCTTGCCTACATCATCGATGCAACGGCGGCGCCGGTCTGCATCATCGCCCCGATCTCGAGCTGGGCGGCCGCCGTCGGTTCGAACCTCAAGGCGACCGGCGCGTTTGAAAGCGACCTTCAGGCGTTTGTCGCGACCATCCCCTATAACCTCTATGCGATCCTCTCGATCACGATGGTGATCGTGCTCGCCTGCACCCATTTGGATTTTGGCCCGATGGCGAAGGCGGAACACCGCGCAGAGCACGGCGATCTCGGCGCCATCGATACAAAGATGGAAGAGACGATGGAGATCTCCGACAAGGGCCGCGTCCTGGACATGCTGATCCCGATCGGCGCCCTGATCGTCTTCTCGATCGGCGCGATGCTCTATAACGGCGGCTACTGGGGCGACGACCCGGCTTATCACACCGTTGCGGCGGCGTTCGGCAACTGCTACGCCTCTGGCGCGCTGATCATCGGCGGCTTTGGCGCGCTGATTGTGGCGTTTCTGCTCTTTGTCCCTAGAAAGCTGGTCAGCTTCCGGGATTTCATGGACGGTATCACCGAAGGCGTCAAGTCGATGGTGCCGGCCGACATCATCCTGATCCTCGCCTGGACCATCAGCGGCGTCTGCCGTGAACTTTTGATGACCGGCGAATATGTCAAATCCCTCGTCGAAAACTCGGCGATGCCCGCCGCGCTGATTCCGGCGATCATCTTCGTGGTCGCGGCCGCCCTCTCGTTCTCGATGGGAACCGCCTGGGGCACCTTCGGCATCCTGATCCCGATCATTGTCCCGGTCTGTGCGGCGATCGCGCCGCAGCTTATGGTCGTTTCGCTCTCCGCGACCCTTGCCGGAAGCGTCTTCGGCGACCATTGCTCCCCGATCTCCGACACCACCATTCTCGCGTCCACCGGCGCCGGCTGCAACCATATTGAACATGTCTCCACCCAGATGCCATACTGTCTTGTGGTTGCGGGCTGCTGTTTTGTCGGATATCTGGTTGCAGGTTTCACAAACGGCAGCGTCGTTTGGACGCTGCTCTCCTCGCTGGTCCTGCTCACAGTCGTGCTGATTGTGCTGCACAAGGTCTTCGGGGACGAATAAGAAGCCAAACCGGTGAACGGTTCCGGCCAACCAGGGCTCAGGTAAAACCGATATGAGTGCGTAAGAAACAAAATGAGGGACTGCACTGAAATATGCGCGGTCCCTCATTTTCACATCAACCGGCCAAAAACTATGTCGTCTACAATTTGATGGGCCGGTTCCGCTCGGGAATTAGATTTCAGGCCGTTTTTCCCCAGGCGTTTCGAGAATGCCCTCCAGCCAGGGATTCGTCCCAACGGCAAATACGATTACCAGAGTGGGTTCTACCCCTGGGGCGGGGAACCAACTCCCCAAAAATGCCGGATCAAATCACACGGGGCCAGGGACCTGCGGCCCTTACGACAGCTTTCAAAATAATGGGTGCCGGCGCTTTGAAACGGCGGCGAAATCATCGCCGCCGCCCCATTCGTCCTCAAATGAACAACTCCCCCGGCACGCTTTGACAGCGCGTCACCAGTTTCTTCTTGCCCGTTCTGCCGTTTCGATGGTATAATAACCGCAGTAAATTGGGCAAGGCCCAATTTGCCCCGCCTGCGGCGGGGCGGCGCGGTTAAATCCGCGCCCTGCGCTTGTTACGCCAGAACCCCAACCGGCTTTGCCGGTCTGTCCGCCGCTCCCGCGGCGCGCAGGCCCGATTGGCCCTGCCGTTATGGCATACTGAAATAAAGCAGAAATCGGCTTCGCATCAAAGGAGGTTGGCCCTGATGACACATACGGTAATCACCATCGCGCGCGGACACGGAAGCGGCGGCAGACGGATTGGAAAGCGCCTGGCCAAGGAACTCGGCTTTGCCTTTTATGACCGGGAGCTGCTTCGACTCGCTTCGGAGGACAGCGGCATTAACGAGCGTTTGTTTGCAGAGGCGGACGAGACGATGAAAAACAGCCTTTTGTTCCGCGTCGCCAAAAAGGTCTACAAAGGCGACATCATCCCGCCGGACCGGGACGACTTTGTTTCAAACGAAAACCTCTTCAACTATCAGGCGAAGGTCATCCGCGAGCTTGCGCAGGAAGGCCCCTCGGTCATCGTCGGACGCTGCGCCGACTTTGTGTTAAAAGATCACGAGCGGCTGGTTCGAATCTACATCCACGCGCCGCTGGAAACCTGCATCGACCGTCAGGAAGCGATGATCAGCCTGCCGAGAAAGACGCTCGAAAAGCAGATCGTCACCACAGACAAGCGCCGCGCCGCCTACTACCGCTATTTTACCGGACGGGACTGGAAAGACGCGGACCACTACGATCTCTGCTTCGACAGCAGCGTTTTGAGCGAGCAGAAATGCGTCGACCTGATCCGCGCCTACATCGCCGCCCGCTTTAAAGAGGAACCCTGAACGAAACGCATCTCCGGCCATTGGCCGGAGATGCGTTTTCACTCAAGGCGCTTCCAGCGCCGCCCAGTAGTCCTGCGGCTATGCCCGCGTTCTATCCGCCCGCCGCCATGGACCCCCGATGGCCGCGCAGAATTTTATGTCAGATCTTCGCCGCGACGGCGTCGCCCATCTCGGAGCAGGAAACCCGTTTTCCGCCCGCCGCGGCGATGTCGCCGGTGCGGTACCCTTCGTCGAGCGCGCGTTCCACCGCGTCCTCGATCGCCTTTGCCTCCGCCTCCATGTCAAACGAATACCGGAGCATCATCGCCGCCGCAAGGATGGTCCCGATGGGATTTGCGAGATTCTTCCCCGCGATGTCGGGGGCCGAGCCGTGAATCGGTTCATAGAGGCCGTTCTTCCCGTCACCGAGGCTCGCCGACGGGATCATCCCGATCGAACCCGCGACCATGCTCGCTTCGTCGGTGAGGATATCGCCGAACATATTCTCGGTCACGACCACGTCGAACTGCGACGGGTCGCGGACGATCTGCATCGCGGTGTTGTCGACCAGCATGTTCGAGAACGAAACGTCCGGATAATCCTTTGCGGTCCGCTCCGCGACCTCCCGCCAGAGCCGGGAGGAGTCGAGGACGTTCGCCTTGTCGACCGAGGTCACTTTCCCGCGGCGCTTTTTCGCGATATCGAACGCGACCCGCACGATCCGCTCGATCTCGTGTTCGGAATAGGACAGCACGTCGGTCGCGACCTTCTCGCCGTTTCGCTCGGTGGTTTCGTGCTTTCCGAAGTAAATGCCGCCGGTCAGCTCCCGCACGACGACGAAATCGATCCCCTTTTCTACAATGTCGGCGCGAAGCGGGGAGGATTCCCTCAGCTGCCGGAACATCCTCGACGGCCGGAGGTTCGCATAAAGCCCCATCCCGGCCCGCAGCGCAAGCAGCCCCGTCTCGGGGCGGATGCTCTTGTCCACCATGTCCCATTTGGGTCCGCCGACTGCGCCGAGCAGGACCGCGTCTGCCTCCCGGCAGGCCCCCAGCGTCTCGTCCGGCAGCGGGACCCCCGCCGCGTCGATCGCCGCGCCGCCGAGCAGCGCGGGCGTATAGGCGAAGCGGTGGCCGAATTTTGCAGCCGTCCGATCCAGGACCTTGACCGCTTCATTCACGATTTCGGGGCCGATGCCGTCCCCGCTGAGCACTGTGATTCTCTTTTCCATGCCGCCGCCTCCTACTTCGCCTTGATCGCACCCAGCAGTCCGTTCGCCTTCACGATCTCCTGAATAAACGGCGGGAACGGCTGCGCCTGATAGGTTTTCTTTTTGGTGTGGTCGGTGATCAAACCGGTGTTGAAATCGACCGAGACCTCGTCCCCCGCCTCGATCCCGTCGCTCGCCTCGACGCATTCGAGGATTGGAAGGCCGATGTTGATCGAATTGCGGTAGAAGATCCTGGCAAAGCTCTTCGCGATCACGCAGGAAACCCCCGCCGCCTTGATCGCGATCGGCGCGTGCTCGCGCGAGGAGCCGCAGCCGAAGTTATTTCCGCCGACGATGATGTCGCCGGCTTTCATCTTCCCGACAAAATCCCTGTCGATATCCTCCATGCAGTGGGAGGCCAGCTCCTTGTGGTCGGCCGTGTTGAGGTAGCGCGCAGGGATGATCACGTCGGTATCGACGTTGTCGCCGTATTTAAATGCCGTCGCTCTGTTGCTCATCTTATTTTCACTCCTGTTCCTTCTGCAAAACGCCGCAATGTTCAGTCCCCGGGCTGTGCGATTTTTCCCGCAATGGCCGAAGCCGCCGCAACCGCCGGGCCAGCGAGGTAGACCTCAGAGGTCGGGTGGCCCATCCGCCCGACGAAGTTCCGGTTTGTGGTCGCAACCGCCCGCTCGCCCGCCGCGAGGATTCCCATATGCCCGCCGAGGCAGGGGCCGCAGGTCGGGGTCGAAACCACCGCGCCCGCGTCGAGGAAGATGTCGGTGTAGCCCAGGCGCATGCACTCGCGGTAGACCCACGGCGTCGCCGGAATCACGATGCAGCGCACGTCCCTGGCCACCTTTTTGCCCTTCATCACCTCGGCCGCCATCGCCATATCGGCGAGCTTTCCGTTGGTGCAGGAGCCGATCACAACCTGGTCGATCGGCACGTCCCCGATCTGGTCAAAGGTCCTGGCGTTTTCCGGCAGATGGGGGAAAGCGACCGTCAGGCCGATTTTGCCGAGGTCGATGTCGTAAACCGCGTCGTATTCGGCGTCGCCGTCCGCCTGAAAGACCTCATAGGGGCGCTGCACGCGGTCGTCCACATAGGCTCTGGTCACCTCGTCGACCGGGAAGACGCCGTTTTTGCCGCCCGCCTCAATCGCCATGTTGCAGATGGTCAGCCGGTCGTCGATCGTGAGGTTTTTGACCCCCTCGCCGGAAAACTCCATCGACTTGTAAAGCGCGCCGTCGACCCCGATCATGCCGATGATATGTAAGATCACATCCTTGCCGCTGACCCACTTTTGGAGTTTGCCGGTAACGTTGAATTTGATCGCGGAGGGGACCTTGAACCAGAGCTTCCCGGTCGCCATCACCGCCGCCATGTCGGTCGAACCGACGCCGGTTGAAAACGCGCCGAGCGCGCCGTAGGTGCAGGTGTGGGAGTCGGCGCCGGTCACAATCTCGCCCGGCGCGACCAGCCCCTTTTCCGGCAGGAGGGTGTGCTCAACCCCCATCTCGCCGACGTCATAAAAGTGCGTCAGGTCGTATTTCCGCGCGAAGGCCCTGCTCTGCTTGCACTGCTCCGCCGCCTTGATGTCCTTGTTCGGCGCGAAGTGGTCCATCACCAGCGCGATCTTCCCCTTGTCGAAGACCGAGGTAAAGCCCGCCTTCTCAAACTCGTTGATCGCGACCGGCGAGGTGATGTCGTTTCCAAGCATCATGTCGATTTTCGCCTCGATTAGCTGCCCGGGCTTTACTTCATCGAGCCCCGCGTGCGCCGCCAGAATTTTCTGCGTCATGGTCATGCCCATCTTGAGTTCTCCTCTCCATCGCCGGCGGAAACGCCGCCGTTCCTTCCATTATACAATGCTGTGAATTTTGTCCATCCCGTTGACATAGGCCCGGATGCTCGCCTCAATGATGTCGGTCGAAAGGCCGCGCCCGGTGTATTCCTCGCCGTCGTGCAGGAGCTTGACGATGACCTCGCCGAGCGCGTCCTCGCCCTCGCTGACCGCCTGGATGCTGTAGTTGGAAAGCTCCGCGTCGGTATGGGTGATCTGGTTGATCGCCTGAAACGCCGCGTCGATCGGGCCGGGCGCCGCCGCAACCCCTTCGACCGTCTCGCCGCCGACCGAAAGCTTGATCGCGGCGGTGGCGCTGATGTTGGTGCCGGAATTGACCACAAAGCTCTCGAGGGTAAAGGTGCCCTTCTCATTGACCTTCTGCGCGGTCACAAGGGCTACGAGATCCTTGTCGCTGACCGTCTTTTTCTTGTCGGCGAGGTCTTTAAAGCGCTGGAACGCTGCCTCAAGCTCTTCCTTGGTGAGTTCATATCCCAGGGAACCCAGACGGTCGGCAAACGCATGTTTTCCAGAGTGCTTGCCAAGCACCATCCGGTTCTGCGGGACCCCGATGCTCTCAGGGGTCATAATTTCATAAGTCAGCGGATTGTTGAGGACCCCGTGCTGATGGATGCCCGCCTCGTGCGCAAAGGCGTTCGCGCCGACGATCGGTTTCGTCGGGGCGACCGGCACGCCGATGATCGAGGAGAGGAGCCTGCTGGTCCGGTAGATCTGGCTCGATTCGATCCCGGTTTCGGCCCCGTAATAGTCGGCGCGGGTTTTGAGCGCCATCGCGATCTCTTCAAGGCTCGCGTTTCCCGCCCGCTCGCCGATGCCGTTGACGGTGCATTCCACCTGGGTCGCGCCCGCCGCAATCGATGCGAGGGAGTTTGCCACCGCAAGGCCGAGGTCGTTGTGGCAATGCACCGAGATATCCACACCGTCGATTCCCTCGACGTGCTCCTTCAGATAGCGGATCAGCTCGTACATCTCCTGCGGCGCCGCATAGCCGACCGTGTCCGGGACGTTGAGGACCGTCGCGCCCGCGCGGACCGCCGCGGTAAAGCACTCGGCGAGGAAGCCCCGGTCGCTCCGCGAGGCGTCCTCGGCGGAAAACTCGACGTCGGGGCAGTAGCCTTTCGCCCTTCGCACCATCCGGTCGATCTGGTCAAGCACCTGTTCGCGCGTCATCTTGAGCTTATATTTCATGTGGATGTCGCTCGTCGCGAGGAAGGTGTGAATCACCGGGTGCTTCGCGCCCTTGACCGCCTCCCAGGCGCGGTCGATGTCCTCGGGAAGCGCCCTGGAAAGGCTGGCGACTTTACAGTTCTGCACCACGCCCGAAATCGCCTGGACCGCCTTAAAATCGTCGGGCGAAGAAATTGCAAACCCCGCTTCAATGATGTCGACGCCGAGTTTTTCCAGCTGGCGCGCCATCTCCAGCTTTTCCTGGAGATTCATGCTGCAGCCCGGGGACTGCTCCCCGTCGCGCAGGGTGGTGTCAAAAACCCGGATTCGTTTTCGTTCGTTCATACCGCATCTCCCTTTCAAACTCTTTGGAAGAACAAAAAAGCCTTCGTCTGTCGCGCCTTATAACGCGAGAGACGAAAGCGCCGCTTCCGTGGTACCACTCTCATTGGCGGAAAACCCGCCCGCTCGTTTCCGCATCGGCCCTGCAAACGGGCGAATGCCGCCTTCTGGTAACGGTGAGGAACCCGTTCTTCCTACTGAGCCGCAGCGGGCCGTTCAGTCGACAGCTAAAGGGCGAGTTCGAACTGATCCGGGCGCCGCCTCGCACCAACCGGCGGCTCTCTGGTGCTCCAGGCACACAATCCGTTTTCCCTTATCATCGCATTTGGAAAATTTGATTTTCTTTATGATACGGCATCGGCCGGGCGGTTGTCAAGCCCCGCCGCAAAATTTTTTGCCCGCGCCGCTTGACTGCCCGCCGGTTTCTCCGCCGTGGGAATCCCGAAGAGGACTTCTCAGGTGCGGTTGGCACGGCGGCTGTGCGCCGTGTAAAGCTCATGCGGTCCGCCCAAAACGCACGGGCCCCGTCCCTGCGCCTGCCGCACCATCTTTGGAAGATACAGGCCGTTTTGTCCAAATTCGCCGCCCACGGCTGTCATGGATACCTTTCCCGGATCGCGCCGTCCTCTTTTTCGTCTCTCTCCTGCCCGATTGGGACCGCCCTTAGAACAGACGGCTTCCCACAGAAAGCGTTCCTGCTTCAAAACGATATCTTGTCCAAAATCCCGGAGAGTTTCGCAATCGCAACGCCGTAGTTTGTTATCGGCACCCCCTGTTCCTCCGCCTTCTGAACCCGCGAGAGGACGTACCGGCGGTTGAACATGCATGCCCCGCAGTGGATGACCAGGTCATAGGGCGAGAGGTCCTCGGGAAAATCAGTCCCGCTCACCACCGTAACCGAAAGGCCCTCGCCCGCTTTTTTTCGCAGAAGCCGCGGGAGCTTCACCCGCCCGATGTCCTCTTCCTTGGGCGCGTGGGTGCAGGCTTCGGCGATCAGCACATGCGAATTCTCATTGAGGGAGTCAATCGCCTCCGCCCCTTTCAGGAACGCTTCGATGTCCCCCTTGTACTGCGCCATCAGCACCGAAAACGAGGTCAGGCGCGCTCCTTTGGGAAGGGACCTGTGCACGAGCGGGAACACCTGGGAGTCGGTGATCACCAATGCCGGCGGAGCTGACAGCGCAGAATACGCTTTTTCGAGGCGTTCGGCGGTCGTGCAGACAACCGTGCACTGCCGGTCCAAAAGGTCCCGGATGGTCTGTACCTGCGGGAGGATCAGCCGGCCCTTCGGGGCCTGAATATCCTGCGGCATGACGAGCAGGACCACGTCGTCCTCCCGCACCAGCCGCCCGGTGATGCTCCCCGCCCCATAGCCGGCCGGGACATGCCGGGCGATCTCCTCCCGAAGCGAAGGGATTCCCTCCCCGGTCTTTGCGCTGATCAGAAGCGGGACAAGGCCGGTCGCCGCCTCAATCTCTGCGGCGCGGGCGGCGGGACGCCCCGCCGCGTCCTGTTTCCCAAGGGCCGCGATCACCGGGACCCCCCTCTCCCGGAAGAACGCCGCCCACTCTGTCTCGGCGGAAAGCTCCCCTTCGGGCGGGAACACCAGAATCGCGATGTCGGTTTTCTCCGCCGCCCTGCGGGTCCCCTCGACGCGGAGCGCGCCGAGCTCGCTTTTATCGTCGAAGCCCGCAGTGTCGAGGAAGACCACAGGCCCGACGGGATGGAGCTCCATCGCCTTGTAAACCGGGTCCGCGGTGGTTCCCGCCACATCGGAGACAAGCGCCGCCTCCTGCCCGGTCAGGGCGTTGATCAGCGAGGACTTCCCGCTGTTGGCGCGCCCGAACAGCCCGATATGGAGCCGCTCGGCGCGCGGGGTTTCGTTGAGGCTCATTGGCTTTCCCTCCTAGAAGCGGAAGTCGCGAAGGCCGGAGTGCAGGCCCTCGAGGTGTTCGAGGACCTTGGCCCTCACCTTTTCATTCGGGATGCGGCCGATTTCGTCCCGTACCAACGCCCTGCCCTTCTCCCTTGTCTCGGGGGAAGCGTAGTCCTCCAGATATTCGGTCAGGGTCATCAGCGCGTTCGCCTGGCAGACGTTTGCGATCTGCCCGCTTTTGAGGAGCCGCATGAACCGGTCTCCGGTGCGCCCCTCGCGGTAGCAGGCGGTGCAGAAGCTCGGGATATGCCCGAGGTCGATCAGCCAGCTCACCACCTCGTCGAGGGTCCGGGTGTCGTTGACTTCGAACTGGGCGGAGTTCTCCTCCTCCTTTTCGGCATAGCCGCCGACGCTGGTGGAGGACGCGCCGCTGATCTGCGACACGCCGAGCGTGAGGACCTTCTCCCTGGTCTTCTGGGATTCGCGGGTCGAGACGATGATCCCGGTATAGGGAACCGCGATGCGCAAAAGCGCGACCAGCTTCGTAAAGATCTCATCTGAGATCGCATTGGAGTAGTCGCCGGGGTCGACGTCGTCCGCCGGCCGAAGGCGCGGCACGCTGATGGTGTGCGGCCCGCAGCCCTTCGCCGCCTCGAGATGCTCCGCGTGCATGAGAAGGCCGATGAAGTCGTATTTATAGAGATTCAGGCCGAACAGCACCCCAAGCCCCACGTCGTCGATTCCGCCGTCCATCGCGCGGTCCATCGCCTCGGTGTGATAGGCGTAGTTGTGCTTCGGGCCCTTCGGATGAAGGTACTCATAGGTCTCCTTGTGATAGGTCTCCTGGAACAGGATATAGGTGCCGATTCCGGCCTCCTTGAGCTTGCGGTAGTTCTCAACCGTCGTCGCCGCGATGTTGACGTTCACCCTGCGGATCGCGCCGTTTTGATGCTTGATGCCGTAGATGGTCTTGATGCTCTCGAGCACATATTCAATCGGGCAGCGCTCCGGATCCTCTCCGGTTTCCAGCGCGAGGCGCTTGTGCCCCATGTCCTGAAGCGCCGTCACCTCACGGACAATCTCCTCCTGAGAGAGCTGCTTTCTCGCGATATGCTTGTTCGACCCGTGATAGGGGCAGTACCGGCACTCGTTGACGCAGTAGTTGGAGAGATAAAGCGGCGCGAACATCACGATCCGGTTGCCGTAAAACCGGCGCTTGATGCGGTTGGCGAGGTCCTTCATCCGCTCGGCCACGTCGGGCAGCTCCGAATGGAGCAGGACCGCCGCTTCCTCGTGGCTGATCCCCTTCATCAGCTCCGCTTTCTCAAAGATCCGGCCGATCAGTTCACGGTTTTCCGCGTTCTCCTCCCCATATCGGAGGCACCGCCGGATTTCCTCGTCGCTGATGAATTCCTCCGCCTTGGATGACATCATATTGTACATAAGATCCCCCTCTCTTTTTGTCCCTGTCAGACCGGGACCCGTCCCATCGCGCGTATCTCGCCTTCCAGCGCCCGCCGCTCGGCCGCGATGTCGGTGTCGCGAAGCTCGCTCGGATAGATTTGGTAAAGCCGTTTGACCCGGCTCGGGGTCACCTTGCGCATGATCACATTCGCCCCTCTGGAAAAGACAGCGTTTTTTTCCTC
This sequence comes from Candidatus Fimivivens faecavium, assembly GCA_018716105.1. Taxonomy (GTDB): domain Bacteria; phylum Bacillota; class Clostridia; order Oscillospirales; family Ruminococcaceae; genus Fimivivens; species Fimivivens faecavium. The sequence continues at coordinate 19,739 of DVKH01000012.1, forward strand.
CCCATCGAGCACGCCGAGCGCGGTCGTCGCCGGAAGGTTGCAGAACGGCATCAGAATCCGTGCGAGCGCGACAGCCCGGCTTGTCATCGCGACGCTGCCGTGAGGCAGGTCCCGGAGCGCCGTCTCCGGATGGGGCACGAACGGCCCGATCCCGGCCATGTCGCAGCCGAGCTCCAAAAGCAGCAGAAGGTCCCTGGCAATCGTCTCCTCCGTCTGCCCCGGCAGGCCGATCATGAACCCGCTCCCGACCTCGAATCCAAGCTCTTTGAGATCCCGCAGGCCCCGCACCCGGTTTTCGAGCGTCCCGCACGGATGGAGGCTCCGATAGATCCTCTCGTCCGCCGTTTCGTGCTTCATCAGATACCGGTCGGCCCCCGCCTCGCGCAGGATCCGGTAGTCCTCCCGGCGCTTCTCGCCCGCCGAGACGGTCACGGCTGCGCCGGTCTTTTTGATCTCCCGGACCACGTCCGCGAGGATCTCGGGCGTAAACCAGGGATCCTCGCCCGACTGGAGGACGATGGTGCGGTATCCCGCCCGCGCCGCTTCGGCCGCCGTCTCCACCATTTCCGCCGGCGAAAGCCGGTAGCGGGAAAGCGCCCGGTTTTCGGAGTTTAACCCGCAGTAGCGGCAGCGCCTGCGGCAGTGGTTTGAAAATTCGAGAATCGCGCGGATCAGAATGGCGTCGCCCTTTGTCTCCCGCCTAAAATCATCCGCGAGCCGGTAGAATTCTGAAAAATCACGCCGCCTTAAAAGCGCAGCCAGCGCCTTTGCTTCCGGGATAACGCCGTGCTCCTCGGCCCTTAGACGGAGCGCGGCAAGCTGTTCTCCGCGGCGGCCCGCGCTACTGTCCATGCGCCTGGCCCGCCTTGGAATAAAGGGTTTTGACGCTGATGCCCGGAAGCTTTCCAAGCCTCCCGGACATCGCGGAGATCTCCTGCTGCGGCGCGTCGATGATCACGCTGATGATACAGATCCCCTTATCCCGATAGGGTACCCCCATCCGCCCGACGATAAACCGCCCGAATTGATGCAGGATCTCGTTGGCTTCGGCCGCCGCCGACGTGTCCTCGACAATGATGCCGACAAGTGCGATTCTGGTTTCCATTGCCTTCCTCCTTTGGCGCGCCGGCCGATAAAAAACGCCCCGCGCCGGAATCTTGGCACAGGGCGAAACCAACGGCTTGGATCAGCCGTCTTCTTCATTTGTCGAACCCTCTTCCCGCTCGGTGGCCCTTCCGGTCAGAGGCGCTCCGCCGTATGCCGCCATTCCGGTTGGGATGCGCCTTCCGGTCCGGCTTTCACGCTCAGTATAACGCAATCCGGAGGACAGTGCAAGAGATTTTGTTATTTCTCTAACAATAAATTGTTCCCACTCTCCCCAGAGCTTCCCATGCGGGCAGTAGCATCCGCCTTGCCGTCTGAATACCATGAGTTAGAATGCATTTAGGGAGGAATTTGGGTGGGAAACCAAGGTTATCAGCATTATTTTCTCGGAGCCAACACCCCGTCCGGCTTCGTTTCACGATTCGACCAGTTGACCGATCCTGAACAGTTCGACCGCGTCTATGTCCTCAAGGGCACGCCCGGAAACGGCAAGTCCACCCTGCTCAGGCGGGTTGCCGCGGCGTTTGAAGAAAAATGCGGCGGCATCGAACTGATCCACTGCTCGTTTGACCCCGACAGCCTCGACGCCGTCGTGCTCGGCGACTGGCGGTGCGTCATTGTTGATGGAACGCCGCCCCAGGAAGGCGCGCCGTATATCAATAAACCCTCGTCGGCCCCGACGCGGGGGAGATTTCCAGAACCGCGCGAGGCATATATGGCAAAAGTCAGCATCAAGCTGGTCTGACCCGCACGCGTCAAGCGCCCGGCGGGAAATCGCGCGGATGAAACAGCATGCGGGTGAACGCCGCGCCCACTTTGCGCCTCACACCATGATTTTGCTGGCCATGACCCTGCTCAGGGCCACGCGGGCGCCCTTGACATTGACGATCAGGTTCCCCCCCAGCTCCGAAACCACCGTCACATCGCCGCCTTCCACAAAGCCCAGGCTCAGGAGGAAGCTCCGCGCCTCGTCCTTCCCAACGACCTGTTTCACAGACGCCGTTTCGCCAATCTGCGTCATTGTTAACGGCTGAATAGAAACCACCTTCCTTTTGTTCCCGTCAATCTTCGCCGCCTCAGGTTAGAGTTAGAATATACTAACTTCTTTTGGCCACAGTTTAATACTGCTAACTAATTTTGTCAATGATCTCGAAAACATCTTTTCACGCCTTGTGCGGAAAATAGATATATGATAGAATAGGGAAAATTTGAACGGCTTTATTTTGTGTAGAACGGCACAAATTGTTTCTTTCGGCTAACAGTTTCGGGAGGTATTCTGCGTGAAGATTTATGAATCGGCCGAGGATTATCTTGAGTCCATTTTGGTTTTGAAAAAAGAAAAGGGCGCGGTCCGCTCCATAGACATCGCCCATCATTTCAATTATTCGAAGCCCAGCGTCAGCCGTGCAATGAGCCTATTGCGCAGGAACGGGTATATCGTCATGGATCAGGAGGGCTGGATCACCCTCACCGAGACGGGGCTTGCCGTCGCGGAGCGCATCTATGAGCGGCATCGCTGCCTCACCGACTGGCTGATCGCGCTCGGCGTCACGCCCGACGTCGCGGCAAAGGACGCATGCCGGATCGAACACGATATCAGCGAAGAGACCTTTCAGAAATTTAAAGAACACGCCGGCCGGAAATCCAATGCAGAATAAACGCGCGGCCGCTTCTTGAGGGCCGGCTCAAATCAGCCGGCGACGCCGCGCTGCAATCCCCTTTGCTGCTGTCGGGCGGCCTGCGGCCATGACCAATCATTTTTATTGAGAAAACCGCTTGACAAGATAGTTAGCATATGCTAATATGATTTCAGTTTCCAAAATCAATCAGCAAAAGGCTTCGCGCCTTTTCTTTTTCCCCAAAGGTTAGCTTCAGCTAACCACAACTGAAAGGAGAGGTCATGAAGAGCCGGCTGGAAGAAATCATCGCCTGCCACTGCGCCCCGGCGCTGGCGGGAATTAAACCCGCAAACCTGGTGTCCTGCCGCATCGAAGCGGATCCTTCACTGGAACAGGAACTCGAACAGCTCAACCGGCGCCTGAACGTGAACGGGATCCTCTTTCGCCCGGTCTGCCGGTGCAAAAACCGGCTTCTGCTGCTGGTCTACCGCAAGCGGACGCTGGAGCGGCACCTTGAAAACCCGCGCCTGACGCAGTATCTCCGCCGTGCGGGCTACCCGGAGGGGCCTTTGGAAGAACTCCTCCTTCATCTGGAATCCCGCCTCGCGGCGGGCGGAGAGGAATTCCCCCATGAAATCGGCATCTTTCTCGGCTATCCGCCGGAAGACGTCGAGGGTTTTCGCAGGGACCGCGGCAGGAACTGCAAATTCAGCGGCTATTGGAAGGTCTACGGGGACGCGGAACGCACAAAAGAGCTGTTCGCGCGGTACACCCGATGCCGGAACGCGCTGTTGGGCAAAGTGCAGGGCGGCCGCTCGATCGCCGACCTGTTCGGCGCCGCATAGACCAACACTCATTTCCAGGGAGGTAACCTATGAAAATCGCAGTCATCTACTGGACCCAAACCGGCAATACCGGAGCGATGGCCAGCGCCGTCGCCGAGGGCGCGCGCGAGGCCGGGGCAGAACTCGACCTGCTCACCGTTTCTGAAACAAGCGCCTGCGCCGCGGCCGGTTACGACCGTCTCGCGCTGGGCTGTCCCGCTATGGGCGCGGAAGTGCTGGAGGAAGGCGAATTCGAACCGTTTTTCACCGAGCTTGAACCGCGCCTTTCCGGCAAAACGGTCGCCCTGTTCGGTTCCTACGGCTGGGGCGACGGCGAATGGATGCGCCAGTGGCAGGACAGGACGCTGTCCGCAGGGGCTTCCATCGTCGGCGGCGAAGGTCTGATCGCAAACGAAACGCCCGACGAAGACGCGCTTGCAGCCTGCCGGGAGCTTGGCCGGAAACTTGCCGCCGGCTGACCGGATGAAAGGGGCGCCCTGACTTCGGCCGTCCTTCAACATGATATCCTTCTTCGAGGGGAGCCATGTCCCCTCTTTGTCCCCTCCTGGCGCGCACAGCCAAGCCCGTTGGCCGTGCGCGCCCTCTCGTATCTTCCGCGGTTGACAGGCGGGCCGGCCCGTGATACTATAAATTAGCTAAAGCTAACCATTGCGCAGTTATGGATCGTATTTCGCGCAGGAGCGCCTCCTGTGCTGTTTTCCGCGCCAATCCGAAGGAGGGCCGGCCATGCTTTCCAGTTCATCCATCCGCTACCTGCTTGCAATATACGAGCTTTCTGACGGCGGCGCCGCCGTCCGTTCCGTCGATGTCTCAAGGGTCCTTGGGGTGTCGAGGGCCAGCGTGGTCAAAGGCCTGAAAAAGCTTGCGGCGCAGGAGCTGATCCGCAAAGAATATTACGGAAATATTCAGCTCACCCCGCTCGGCGTCCGGGAATCCAACCGCATCTTTACCGAATACACGCTGCTGCATGCTTATTTTTCGAATTGCGCGGGCTTCTCCCCGGAAAATGCGCGCGCGGACGCGATTTCCGCCCTCTGCGCTTTTTCTGCCGAGGGGAAGGAGGCCCTGATGCAGCGGGCGCTGCGCGCCGCCTCGGACGGAGCCAGCCCATAAAAACGCTTTCCAAACGCGCGGCCGAAACCGTCTTGGCCGCGCGTTTTTCGTCTGTCCGCCGCGCCGAATACGGGAATTTGTCCGCTTCATAGAGTGTTTCGAGGTGAAACCCATGAAACAGGCTGTGATTCTGGCCGAAGAAGTGTTCCTCTCTCAAACGGAACAGGAGAGGAAGGATAACCTTTTGCGGATGATCAAGGACGTTCAAACGCCTCTCCCACAAAAAGCTGCGCCCGGCGGCGGGAGGTGAGCGGGGTGGTCTGCGCCATCTACTGCCGCCTGAGCCGCGAAGACGAGGAAAAAACGGGGGAGAGCGAAAGCATTCAAAATCAGAAGTCAATGCTGATCCACTATGCCGCCGAACAGGGCTGGGACATCTGGCAGGTTTACTGCGACGAGGACTATTCCGGCGTCGACCGGGAGCGCCCCGGCTGGAACGCCATGCTCGAGGCCGCGGAGCAGCGCAGGTTCCAGATCATCCTCTGCAAAACCCAGTCGCGCTTTACCAGGGACATGGAGCTGGTCGAAAGGTATATTCATGGCCTCTTCCCGCTCTGGGGAATCCGGTTCGTTTCGGTGGTGGACCATACCGACACCGAAAACCGGGGCAATAAAAAAGCCCGCCAGATCAGCGGCCTGATCAACGAATGGTACCTGGAAGACCTTTCCGACAACGTCCGCGCCGTGTTCGAGCAGAAACGCCGCACCGGGCAATACATCGGAAGCTTCGCGCCCTACGGCTATCGAAAGGACCCGGCCGACCACAACCACCTCATCATCGACGAGGCGGCGGCCGAGACCGTCCGCCTGATCTTCCGGCTCTTTCTCGGCGGGGCGGGCGTTGGGCAGATCGCCGGTATTCTCAACGGCAGAGGCATCCTGAGCCCGGCCGGCTACCGGCGCAGCAGAAGCCCTTCGCCGCCCGGCCAAGCGCAGATCAACGCTTCAGGGCTTTGGAGCCATACCGCGGTGGGGCGAATTCTGCGAAATGAGGTTTATATCGGGACCACCGTCCAGGGGATCCGCAGAAAGGCGAGCTATAAATCGAAACAGCTCCTGAGCGTTCCCCCGGAAGAATGGATCCGCGTCGCGGGCACGCACGAGCCTGTCGTCGAGCGCGGCGATTTCGATGAAGTCCAGCGGCAGATCGGGCGTAAGAACCGCCAAGACGGGGCCGGGCGGGTTCATCCGCTCGCCGGGCTTGTCCGCTGCCTCGACTGCGGAAGCGCGATGAAGCGGCTGACCACCACCTATCGGGGCGCGGCGAAGTCCTATCTGGAATGCGGACGCTACGCTTCGTCGCGGAAAGCGCCCGCCTGCACAAAGCACACCATCCGCCTCGAAGGGCTGACCCGGCTCATCGAAGAGAGAATCCTGTCCCACCTCTCCGCGTACTGTGGGGCAGACCTCAAATCATCCCCTGCGCCCCCTTGCGCCTTACAGGGCCAGGCGGCGGAACGGGAGCTGGATTCCCTCCGGCAGCGGCGCGCCGCCCTCGCCGCCGCCATGAAGACGCTCTATCTCGACAGAAGCGGCGGCCTGATCACGGATCAGGAATTTCTAGAGCTTTTCGGTTCGCTCCGCGCTGACCGCGAGGCCTGTTCCCGCCGCATTGCCGAACTGGAATCGCGGCCTGCGGACAATGCCGCCTGCAAAGGGCCGCCGGCCGCCGCCCCGTTCCAGGTTTCACGCGAACTCATCCGCCGGATGGTAAAGTCCATCGAAATCGGCGAACGGGATCCCGAAGCAAACCGCCAGCGGGTCGTCATCCATTGGAATTTTTAACTCCCGTGTTGATGCGCGGAACGCTTTCCCACGCTGTCGAACCTCAATACGCCGAGGCCGTGGAACTCCTTGTCCCGCTGAACGCTTCGGTTTCCGGAATGACCGTCTCCGAAAGCCGCGCGGCCGTGATCGCCCTGACCGAACAGAAGCGCCAGCTCTGCCAGCAGGCCAGCCGCTATCTCGCCGCGGCGGGGACGCTGCTATCCGACATCGACCGCCTGGCCCTGGAGGCGACCGATTCAAACAAAATCGCCAAACTCGCCTCCAGAATCGCCGAAAAGGAGTTCGGCCGGCCCCGGCGCCGCATAGGAGCCGAAAAGGTGCGCTTTCTCTCCGGAATCCGCGGGGACTCCATCCTTCTGTTCAGCGAAACAGCAAAACAGCTCGCCGAGCGGATCTATCTGCTTGAGGATTCCTTTGGCCCCTCTTCCCGCCTGCTCCTGGAACACCTGCGCGCGCTCGCCCGGAAAACCGGCCTTGACATCATCAGCTGCGCCTGCCCGATGAGCGGCGGCCAAAAGGTGGAACATCTTTTTATTCCCTCGCTCTCCCTCGGTTTCATGACCCAAAACCACTTTCTGTCCCCGGATATCTCCCCCTGCAAGGTCGTCAATTCCCGCCGCTTCACCGACCGGGAGGAACTCAAACGCCGAAAGATCCGCATCTCGTTCAACAAGAAGGCGGCAGGCCAGATGTTCCTCCAGGCGGCCGGCCTGTTTTCCGAGGCGCGGGAGATCCAGTCGCGGCTCGAATCTCTTTACAGGCCCGCCATTGATTTTGAGCTGGTGGAATCCCTCACAAACGGTCTTATTGAAACCATCGGTTCAGGGCGCAGCGCCGAAACGGCGCCGCGCTGACGCCCCACAAAATAAAAACGGGCCTGCTTTGGACAGCAGGACCCGTTTTATTTTCCCTCTCCAGCCGGCAAAGGGATTCCGACCGTCAATCCAAACGGCGCAGATTCCCCATGTATCCCGACGGAACGGGATTACCGCTCCGTTTTGATCTGCCGGATGACGTCGATCACCGTTCCGTCCCGGTATTCCACCACCGCGACTACCCGGCCGGTACACTCAATCGGCTTTGGAACGCCGGTGATCTCCTCTGCCATCCCGCAGAGCGTCTCGATCGGAACCGTCTCGATCCGGGCCGCGTCAAGCGAAGCTTTGACCGCTTTGTAATTGCGATGGCGCGGGTTGAGGGCGATGCCCGCCTCGGTCACGACGGCCGCAACCGTCTCGCCGGGCGTGCAGGCGGTCATAACCCTGCGGACCACCGACGGAATCCGCCCGCGCACCAGCGGAAGCGCGACAACCGGCACTGCGGCGCCGGCCGCGGCGTCCGGCCCCCCGCCGAGGCCGCCCACCATCTCGCCGTTTGCCCCGGTAAGGAGATTCACGTTAAAATCGACGTCCACCTCCAAAGCCCCCAGCAGCCCCACGTCGAGCCGGTTGACCAGGCATCCGCAGGAGTGGGGATTCGCATAGAGGCTGTTGTCGCACTCGAGCACCATCTTGTTTGCGTCGATGGCAAGCGCCGACTCCGCGTCAAAACTCTGAACCGCCTGCACGCATCGGATCAGCCCCTCTTCAAACAGGCGGATGGCCGAACCCGGGATCCCCCCCACCGCCATGCCCGCGGCGATTCCCCGTTTGACCATTTCATCCCGGAGGAACCGGGTACAGGCGATCGGGATCGCGCCGACCCCTGTCAGGAAGGAGAAGCCGTCGCGGAACCAGCCGCAGTTCGCGATCACCTTTGCGGCACGCTTTGCAATCAGCAGATCGCGCGGGTTGCGCGTCAGCCTGGCCGCGCCCTTTCCGATTTTTTCCGGATCGCCGATCTCATCGACCCGGACCACATAATCGACCTGGTCCTGCGCAATTGAAGCGGGGACGCAGGGATAGTCCACCAGATGGTCTGTAACCACCACAACCGTAGCGGCCGAGCGTGCGTCGATCATCGCAAAGCCGAGCGAGCCGCAGGCGTTGGGCCCGATGCATCCGGTGGCGTTCCCGTATTCGTCGGCGGCCGACGCGCCGAGGAATGCGACGTCGATGACAAGCTCCCCCGCCTCGATCGCGCGGGGGCGGCTTCCGTGGGTGCGGAGAATCACCGGTTCCTCCATCAGCCCTTCCAGCACCGCGTTGCCAAGCTCGCCGCGGATGCCGCTCGCCTCAATCCTGCGGATGGTGCCGTCCCGCACGAAATCCGAAATCGAAGGCTCGCGGACGTTGACGACCGCGCTCGGCGCAAAGGTCAGGTTTTTGATCCCAAGCGCCCGGATCTCGTTGAGCACCTGCCCGACGATTTTGTCCCCCTCGCGGAAGTGGTGGTGGAACGAGATGGTCATCCCGTCTCTCAGTCCGCTTTTGAGGATCGCTTCACGGATCGACGGGAGGAGCTTTTTCTCCCCCGGCAGAAACCGCTTCTGCCGCTTGTTTGTCCCGATGACCGCGGACGGCTGGGCCGAGAAAGCGCCGGAATACGGCGTGAGCTTCCGCCCGCACAGCTTGTCCGGGATCTCCCTTCCGAGGCTGTTCACTGCCATAAGATATCACCTCCGTCGATCATGCCGGCCGCTTCGGCAAGCGACACCACCCGCCGTGCGCGTTCGACAACCGGCTCGTCAACCATGCCGCCGTCAAGGGCGACAACCCCCAGGTTCTTCTCATGCGCCTGGCGGATCGCTTCGAAAACGCGCAGCGCCTTTTCCAGCTCCTTTTCGGTCGGGGTGAAAATTTCGTTGACCGGTTCCACCTGCCGCGGGTGGATGAGATACTTCCCGTCGAACCCGAGCTTTTTGATCAGCTTTGTGTCCTCGATCAGCCCCTCGGTGTTGTTGATATCCGCGAAGACGGTGTCAATCGCCTGGATCCCCGCCGCTCTCGCAGCGAGAAGGACGGCGTTTCGGGCGTAAAACAGTTCAAGCCCGTCGGCCGAACGGGTGGTTTTCATGCTGGCGGTAAAATCCTCGCCGCCGATTGAAATGGCGGCCGTCCGCGGGCTCGCCGTCGCGATCTCCCGCGCGTTCAAAACGCCTGTGTGCGTCTCCATCCCCGCGATCAAACGTGTGCTGCCCGGCGTGATCCCGGCCTTCTCCTCCACCGCGCGGATCGCTTCATCCGCGCGTCGGACGTCCTCGGGCGTTTCGATCTTCGGGAAGCGGACGATGTCCGGCCGCGCGCGGACAACCGCCTCCAGGTCCTCGTGCCCGAACGGGGTGGACAGCGCGTTGACCCTGACGATCACTTCTACATTCTTGGGGCGCTTTTTTAAGAGCGTATTGAAGATCAGAAACCGGGCCGCGTCCTTTTCCGCGACCGGAACCGAATCCTCGAGGTCGTAGACCAGGCAGTCCGCGCCGTAGTAGGGCGCCTGCGCGAGATTCGCCGGGCTCGAGCCGCTGACATAGAGGAGCGAACGCCGGAGCGGTTCCTTCGTCATCTGCGTTCCAGCTCCTTTCCCCAGTCAAACTCCGCGGCCCCAGCCGACCGGCAGACAGCCGCCTGGACGCGCGAGCGGATGACGCTGTCGAGCGCCCCTTTGTCGCTGAGTTCCACGATTGCGTCGGTCACCTCCAGTTCCCGAAGCACGTTATGCACCGTCTCGAGAATCGAGTCGCCGAACTGGCGCCTTACAACGCTCTCAAGCGCGACCCGGATCCCTTTGCCCGGATTCGGCTTTGTCACGACGTAAACGTCGCTCGACTCCAACGTTCCGGCATATCCCAATTTGATCAGTTCCATTGAATCCATCCCTCGTTTCCGGGGCCGCGTCCCGGAAAGGCGGTAAGGAAAAAATCGCCCTTCCATCGCGCGGTTCCCCATTGGCTCTGAAAGAAGTATGCAGGATTTCCAGGATTTTTGCAACCCGTTCTGTCCGCCAAAGGCTGGGAAACTTCGAGCGCGGCCAGGGCCGCATTTAGGCCGTTTCCGCTGCCGGCCGCCCTGGCCTCCTCCGCCGGCAGGCTCGGACAGGCGAACTTCCAGGCCGCCGAAGGGGGCGTGATGGCCAAGGGCCTCGCCGGCCTTTCAGAAGGCGGCCCCGGCAGCGGTCAACACCCCCGGCTTCAGCCGCGCGCTCCGGTCCCTTTCCTCCCGCTATCCCCCGCCTGATGGCAGCCGGGCCAGTCGTGATCATGTACCGAAAAAATCCCGCGGCAAGGTAATTTCCAGCCTCGCCGCGGGATTTTCCATTGTTTCGTCAGGGGGCTTGCGGCCCTTGTGCATCCCGGAACCGAAAAAAGCGCTTGGTCACGAGATAGAGCGCCGGCACAAGATATAGATAGACCGCAAATAAGATGCTCCCCGCCCCGACCCCCAGCGCCTCAAGCGGAACGGCGCAGGCGATGTTCCAAGGGATCGCCGCCGAGAGGAGAATCACGGAGTTTTCCAGGTCGACCGCGAGCTCCCGGCGGCTGGCCCCCTGCTTCCGGTAAACCCCCGCGACCAACTGGTTCGACATGATCGAGGCGAGGGTCTGGTTGCAGAACGCGGCGCTCCCCGCGAGGGAGACGAGCGCCGTCACAGGGAACCGCCCGGTTTTCCCCGCGAGCGCTTCTATCGCGCCCTCGAGCCTGTGGAGCATGCCGGTGCCGTCGAACAGCCCCGAAATGGTGCAGGACGCGGCCACAATCAGCGTGACCTTCACCATAGAGAGCAGCCCCCCGCCCGCGATGATCCGGCTGAACGCCCCGTCCCCCTCGGGCCGGTATCCGAACACCGCCGCGGAAAGCGCCTCCCCGGTTCCCATCCCCTGCGCGAAAACCGCGATCAGAAACGCCGCGAGGGCCGACACCAGCATCGCCGTCTTGACCCCGCATCGGAACAGCGGAAGCGCCAGAATCAGCACGGCCGGAACCAGCATCAGCGGCGAAAGCCGGGACGCTTCCTCAATCTGCGCGAGAAAGCCCCCGTCCACCGCCGAGAGCGGAAACAGCCGCGAGAGCGCGGCAAAGATGAGCACGGAAACCGCAAACGGGAGCGCCCCCGTCCGGTACATCTCCCGGATGTTCCCGTAAAGGTCGGTCCCGGTCAGCGCCGCAATCAGGTTCGCGCTCGACGATGCCGGCGCGCACCGGTCGCCGAAGTACGCCCCGGCGAGGATCGCCCCGCCCGCCGCCGCGGGGTCCGCCCCGCCGCTCTTTGCGAGGACGATCAGCACAATCCCAATCGTCCCAACCGTCCCAAAGCTTGTTCCAAGCGCATAGGAGATCAGACAGGTGACCAGGAACGCGCAGACCAGGAACCATCTCGGCGAGATGATCTGAATCCCCCAGTAGACGAGGTAAGAAATTGTCCCCGAGGCCCGCCAAAGCGCCGTGATCAGCCCGATCAGCACAAAGATCCGGACCACTACCAGCGCCCTTCCAACGCCCTGGGCCATCATCCCAAACAGCTCCCGGCTCCCGAAGCCCTGCCGCCTTCCGACCGTGAAAAAACACCCCGCGCCGAACAGAAGCGGCAGAAGGACCGGCCCGTCCAGCGCCAGCGAAACCAGAAGCGCCGCCAGAAAAAGCCCAAACGCAAGTAAAACGTCCAAATCTTAAGTCCCCTTTATCGCAAACCTTTTTATAGTATACACAGATCCAAAGGCCGTATAAGGGCTTTAACCGCAGCGGGCGGAAAAGCCGGAGCCATGCGCAAAAAGGCCCTGGGGAGCCGTCCCCAGGGCCTTTCCGTCGGGTTTATTCCCCGCTCAGCAGCATCCTGTCGCTGTCGAGATTCTTTTTGCTCGTCTCCTGAAAGCGTTCGATCAGCTTAGGCACCGTCATCTCCGCCCGCTCTTTCCCGCTGAGGTCGAGGACGATCCTGCCGTCGTCCATCATGATGGTCCGGGTCCCGAGGCCCAGGGCCGATTGGATGTTGTGGGTCACCATCATGCAGGTGATCCGGTTTTCGGCGACGATCTTTTGCGTGATGTCCAGCACTTTCTCCGCCGTCACCGGGTCGAGCGCCGCCGTGTGCTCGTCGAGCAGCAGGAGCTTGGGCGTGATGATGGTCGCCATCAGAAGGGTCAGCGCCTGCCGCTGCCCGCCGGAGAGAAGGCCGACCTTCGTCTTCATCCGGTCCTCAAGCCCGAGCCCGAGCGCCGCGAGCTTCTCCCGGAACAGCTCCCGGCTCTGTTTGTCAAGGCCGAAGACCGGATTCTTGCCGGCGCCCCGGAGATAGGCCAGCGCCAGGTTTTCCTCGATGGTCATCGAGGGCGCGGTCCCCTTGAGCGGATCCTGGAACAAACGCCCGATTTTCCGCGCGCGCCGGTATTCCTTCTGATAGGTGATATCCTCCCCGTCGAGCAGGATTTCGCCGCTGTCGACAAAGAAAAAGCCCGAAATGGTGTTGAACAGCGTCGATTTTCCCGCGCCGTTCGAGCCGATCACCGTCACGAATTCCCCTGCGCCGAGGTGGAGCGAAAACCGGTCGAGCGCGCGTTTTTCATTGACCGTCTTGGGATGAAAAGTCTTTGAGATATTATTTAAGGTCAGCATCGCTCTTCTCCGCCTTTCTGCGCCGCTTTATCGCTGCAAACGCGATCTGGTCCCGCACCGCCGGCCAGCTGATCGCCGCCGCGACCACGACGGCCGAGACGAGCTTCAAGTTCTGCGGCGAAACCGATGCGTCGAGCGCGAACGCCATGATCAGCCGGTAGATGATCGCCCCGGCCGCCGCGCCGAGGACGCAGCGCGGGACGCTTTTTGTTCCGGTGATCACCTCGCCGATGATCAGCGACGCAAGGCCGACGATCACCATGCCGGTCCCGACCGTGATCTCAGAGAACATCTGGTACTGCGCGAGCAGCGCCCCCGAGAGCGCGACCATCGCGTTCGCGGCGCAGAGGCCGACCGTGATGGTGAAGTCGGTGTTGATTGAGGAGGAACGGACCATGTCGCGGTTGTCGCCGGTCGCCCGGACCGAGAGGCCGAGGTTGGTCCGAAGGAACAGGATCAGCGCCAGCGACACCGCGGCCGCTGCGAGAAACGCGACCCCGAGCTTCGCCCAATCCTTGGTGAAGACGCCCTCCGCCAGGGTAAACGCCGTCTCCTTCCGCAGGAGGGTGACGTTGCTCTTGTCGCCCATCACCTGAAGGTTGATCGAGTAGAGCGCGGTCATGGTGATGATCCCCGCGAGAATCGGCTGCACCCCCAGCTTCGTCTGCAGAAACGCCGTCACAAAGCCCGCGAGCGCGCCCGCGAAGAGCGAGAGGAAAAGCCCGAGAAACGGCCTTCCCGCCACGGTAAAGACGGCGGAAACCGCCGCGCCGAGGGTAAAGCTCCCGTCCACCGTGAGATCCGCGATGTCGAGGATGCGATAGGAGAGGTAGAGGCCGAGCGCTACCAGGCTGTAGATCAGCCCAAGCTCGACCGCGCCCTGGAAAGCAATGCTGCTCATGGTCATGTAGCTCCTTGCCGCCGGTCGCCCGGCTGGGAATTCTGGGAAACGGTATTATTTTACATATTGGGAAACGTCTACGCCGATCGCCGCGGCGGTTTCGGGATTGACGACCGTGGCGTATTCGTCGAGCACCTCGACCGGCACCTCCGAAACTGGTTTCCCGCCGAGGATCTCGGCCGCGATCTTCGCCGTCTGTTTGCCGAGGTTGGTGTAGTTGACGCCGACCGTCGCAAGGCCGCCGTCGGCAACCATCGAATCGGCCGCGACATAGACCGGGAGCTTCGCCTCGATCGCGATCTGGGCGAGGTTCGGCATCGCATTTGCCACGGTGTTGTCAATCGGGCAGAACACCGCGTCCACCTTCCCGACCAGCGAGGTCATCGCCTGGGTCACTTCGCTGACGTTCGTGACGGTCGCCTCGCGGTAGGCGATGTTCTTGGCGTCGAGATAGGCTTTCGCGTCGGCGATCACCGAAACCGAATTGTCCTCGCCAAGGTTGTAGACCAGGCCGTAGGTCTCAATGCCGGGGGTCAGTTCGTCCGCGAGGGTGAAGATCCCCTCAACCGAGATCGCGTCCGAGGTTCCGGTGATGTTCGAATCCGGTTTTTGAAGGTCGCTCACAAGCCCCGCCGCGATCGGGTCGGTCACGGCGGAAAAGACGATCGGGATCTCGGTGGTAACCGAAGCGGCGCCCTGCGCGGCCGGGGTCGCGATGGCGACGATCATGTCGGATTCGTCGCCGGCAAACTTCTGGCAGATGGCGTTGATGTTGTTCATGTCGTTCTGCGCATTCTGATAGTCGATCTCCACTTTGTCCTCGCCATAGCCGAGGGCGGCGAGCTCGTCGGTGAACGCGGTTCGAATCTCATCGAGCGAGGGGTGCTCCGCAAGCTGAATCAGGCCGATTTTAAGCTTCCCGCTCTCAGCGTCAGCGGGAGCCTGGGAAGAAGCTTGCTTCTGGGAACAGCCGGCGGTAAGGGCGAGCATTGCGGCGCAAAGTGCAACGGATAACAGCTTTTTCATGATCATTTCTCCTTTTCTGTGGGTGAATACGGTTTTGGGCGGCGTCTTATCTCCCGCCATCGCCATCGAAGGCTCCCTCTCAACGCCGGTCCCTCCTTTCCCTGAAAATAAAAAAACTGTCCTTGCACAATATGCAAGGACAGGCATTCACCTGCGGTACCACCTTACTTGCCCCGTCAAAGGGGCCGCTCGCCGAAATGCAAACACATTTCCCGCCCTGTAACGTGAGCGCCACGTCGGCAGCTACTGCGGGAACAGCTCCCGGTTCACCCCGCCCTCCGCGGTCCATTTGCCAATCCGCTTCCTGCCGGGATTTCAGCCGCCCCGGCTCTCTGTGAGTGCGCTTTTGGTGTGATCTCCGCATCTTCGGTTTCTTCTTTAATTTCTTTGATTAAACCATATTATGCTGCCGTTGTCAAGCGGGTTCGCCCTCCAGCGGGCTTAAATTTTTCGCCGCGCGAGGCCATCGCGCCGCTTCGGTCCCGAGGAGGAGCCGGTAAAACCGCTCCTCAAGCTCGCGGAGCCGCGGCGGAGGAAACATTGCCCCCCGCGGAAAAACCGTACGATTCTTTTCTGTCTGCTCCTATGCGGATCCCCGCCGCCCCCGCGGCGGCCAGTCGAATGGCGCTTACTTCTTGCTCTTGCATACCCACAACCAAATCCCAGCGAGAAGGGCCGCCGGCGGTGTCCGCCCCATGTGCGGCTTTTTTCCCGCTTTGCGTTTATTTCCAGTTCTTCCAGACCTCGGGGCAGTAGCCCGCCGTCGCCTCCCGGCCGTTGCGGACGATCGGCGTTTTGAGAAGCTTCTGGTTTTCAAACAGCTTCTGTTCCCGGTCCTCCTCCCGTGCGAGATAGCCGAGCAGGACCGCATCGGGGTCCTTCGCCTCCCCAATCATCGCTGTGATCCCGCCGAGCGCCGCCTTGACGCTTTGGAATTCGCCGCGGCTCATCCCCTTTTGCGTCAGGTCGATTTTTTGGAATTTGATCCGCCTCTCCTTAAAATACCGTTCCGCTTTTTTGGTATCAAAGCACTTGGGCCTGCCAAAAATCTGAATGTTCAGCTTTCATCCCTCCTCTGCCGCTTTGATTCTATCATACCAGAACCCGCGCCGAAGCAACAGCCTCGCCCTGCCCCGAAATTTTTACATTTTCCTGCACCCATTTGTCACAGGCGGATGTTACCATCCAATTCAGGAACATCGCGAAAGGAGGCGGCCTTCTTGGCGCCATCAAAACAGGATGCCGCGTTTTTTGAGGATTGCTGCCGCGGCCTGCTCGCTTTTTCGGAAGTACAGAGCATGCGCGGCTTTTTGCAGCACGGCTGCGTTTCGACGCTTGAACACAGCCTTTCAGTCGCCTGGAACAGCTTTGCCCTCTGCCGGCGGCTCGGGCTTTCGGTGGATGAGCGGAGCCTCATCCGCGGCGCGCTGCTGCACGACTTTTTCCTCTACGACTGGCATGAAAAAAGCTGCGGCCCCGGCGCATGGCCGCATGGGTTCACCCATCCGGGCGCCGCGCTCCAAAACGCTTCCAGATTATTCCAACTGACCGCTCGGGAGAAGAACGTCATCGAATCGCACATGTGGCCGCTGACCCTGCGAAAGATCCCCCGCTGCCGCGAGGCCGCGGTGGTCTGCCTCGTCGACAAGGTCTGCTCCATCGCCGAGACCCTGCGGCTTCGGCGGCCGGGAGCGGGTTATGAGCCGCGCTGGAACAGTTTGATCAGGAGCTGCCTGCACTGAGCATCAGAAAGGCCGTCGTTCCGCACGACGGCCTTCGCTTCGCTCAAAAGCCGCCACGCGGCGGACTCGAACAACGGGCTCAGCTCTGGGAATTCCATCGCCAGCGCGTCCGGTCCGAGCTCGCCGTTTTTCCCAAGCTCAGCAGCCAACACCGATAATAAGTCCATTTTCGCCCTCCTCTAAGCATAAATACTCACGTTTGTAGTAATTATAAACGCGCATCATGTTAGAGTCAATACGTCATATCAACGTATTTGGGGCGGATCGATGTGCAGCCAATTCAGTTCTATGGTCAAAAGAATATAACCTCCCGTCGAATACAAGAGACGAGAAAGCGGTTAGGTCTCAGCCAAGATCAGCTTGCCGCGCGGCTTCAGGTCATGAACGTCAACATGGATCAGCAAATCCTGAGCAGAATCGAGCGCAACCTTCGAATTGTCACCGATTATGAAGTGGTCTGTTTCGCCCGCGCCCTCGGCGTATCTGAAAGCTGGCTGCTCGGCGGTTTCGATGAAATCGCGGCGAAAAGCCAGACAAAAGGATAAAAATCCCGCCTGCCTCCCGGCAGGCGGGATTTTTCATTGTCATTGGCCCTGCAGCCGCGACCCCATGAGGATCAGCGTCCCCTCCCGGACCGAAACAACCGCCTCGTCCGCGGTGATGCGGTTCCCCAGCCCGATCGGGAACGAGCAGTCGAGCGCCGCGTCCCGGAGCGGGTACAGCGCGCCCTCGATCCCAACGCCCCTCGCGGTCCCGCCGTAGGCGAACACCGAAAGGGTATAGGTATCGTCGCGCGGGATGCGCCTCTTGCCGTTGCGGAGGATCCCAACCCAATCGTCCGGCCCGAGCAGGACGCCGTCCGCGCCGTGGTCGAGCAGGAACGCCAGCGTCTGGATGTTCGCAAAGGTGTGGTCGAGCCGCCCGCCGAGCGCATAAAGGAGCACAAACTCCCGATAGCCGCGCGAAAGGCCCTCCCGCACCGCGATCATGCTGTCGGTGTCGTCCTTCATCACCGGAAACCGAAGCGTCTCGACGCCTTCAGGGAGCGCCTCCCCCGGGGGAAGCGAATCAAAATCACCGACAATCAGATCGGGCCGAAGGCCGATTTCGCGCGCGGCTGTCAGCCCATCGTCGCAGCAGATGACGAAATCGCCGGGCTTTCGCCGGAACGGCTTTTTGTCCCTCTCCCCGGCGCAGACAATCACGCACCGCTTTTCGTCTAAAGCTCCCATTCCTTAATCTCCTTCGCCTCTTCATAGAGCGCCAAGTAGCTCTCCCATCGCGAGACGGCGACCTCCCCGCGCTCCACCGCCGCGAGGACGGCGCAGCCCTTCTCCTTTGTGTGGGAGCAGCCGGTGAAACGGCACCCGCCGAGAAAGGGCGAAAACTCCGGGAAACAGTCCTCGAGTTCTTCCTTTCGGATGAGTTCGAACTGCCGGGTATCGATCGCCGAAAAGCCCGGGGTGTCGGCGACAAGGCCGCCCGCGGCTTTATAGATCTGGGTCATGCGGGTGGTGTGCCGCCCGCGCCCGAGCTTCTGGCTGATCTCACCGGTCTGCAGCGCCAGCGCGGGGTCGAGCGCGTTGAGCAGCGTCGACTTCCCGACGCCCGTGTTCCCGGAAAAGACGCTGAGCTTCCCCTTCAGCAGCGGCCGCACCGCGTCCACCATCCCTGAGAGCGAATTGACGCTCATCGCCTCATAGCCCGCGCCGCGGTAGAGTTTGAGAAGGCCCGAGACGTCGGCCAGATCGCTCTTGGTAAAGACGATCGCGGCCTGGATCTTCTTATGCTCCGCTATCGCGAGCAGCTTATCGAGCACCGGAAGGTTCGGCGCCGGATCCGCCGCGGCGGACACCAGCACAAGCTGGTCGAGGTTCGCCACCGGCGGGCGGGCCAGCTCGTTTTTCCTCGGGAGGATTTCGGTCAGATAACCGATCCCTTCCGACCGCTCAAACCGCGCGAAGTCGCCGACCAGCGGCGTGATCTCCTTTTTGCGGAACAGTCCCCTGGCGCGGCATCCGACCAGCTCGCCGCCGCATTCGACGTAGTAGAAACCGCCGGTCGCCTTCATGATCCGGCCCTCGTTATATCCTTCGTTCATGGGTGATTCGCGGAGTTGTCCTCCGTCATCTTCGAGGAGCCGGTGTCGAAATTCAGTTCAAAGGTCTGGTAGAGGAAATCGTTATAGAGGACGTGGATGGTCACCGTCCCGGTCCCTTCAAAGGCCGGCCGCCAGTAAAGCGCTTCCTTCGGCTCGACCATCTCCTCCTTGATCACGTTCCCGTTCGCGACGGCCTGCATCTTCACAAGGCCCTCCACGTCGGCCGGGAGCTTCACCGCGAGCTGGACCACCGTCTTCTGGTTGCTTCCGCCCGAGACGTTGAGGTTGACAAAGCCGCCGGTCGAAATCTGCGAGCCAAAGGCCGGATCCTGGAAGGTGACGGTGTCATAGGGCTCGTTTGAGACGACGTAGCTCACCCCGCCGAGCTGGAGTCCGCGCGCCTCGATCAGAAGCTTCGCGTCTGCAAGCGAGCGCCCAACCACGTCCGGCACTTCAACCACCTTGTTTTCGGGCCCCATGCTGATCTGGAGCTTGACGTTGGTCCCCGCCGTGATCTGGCTGTCCCGTCCCGGCTCGGTCGAGACGACCGTTCCAGGCGCCTGGGTCGAGAAAACCTCGCTTCTCGTATAGGGGAGGTCAAGTTCTGTGAGTTTCGCAACCGCCGCGTTCTCCTCCATCCCGATGAGATTGGGCATGGTGATCATCGCGGCGCCTTCGGAAATCATAACCTTGATCTTCGAATTCGCCTTGACCGTTTTTCCCGCCTTTGGCGACTGGTCGAAGACGATTCCCTTGTCGTAGAGATCGTTCGACTCGGTCCCCTCGACCTCAATCACAAACTCCTCATACTGCGGCGCGTCCTTGATCGAATCGTACCGAAGGCCCACGAGATCCGGCACCGTGACGTCAGGCACCTTTTCGAACGGATTGTTGAGATAGAGCATGGTCGCGATGAAAACGCCCGAAATCACGACAAACGCGGCGGTAATCCCCGCGAGGATCGGGATGACGCTTGCGCTCCGGCTGCGCTCTTCCTCCTCATCCGGTTCGGGACGCCTGGATGGGGTGCGCACAGGTTTTTTCTGCGGCGTTTTCTTCTGGCTTTTCATCTGATCCTCTCTCTTTCTCACCGAGCGGAACGCCTTCTGATACCGCTCTTCCTGCGCAGGCTCGGAAGTCAGGTATTTATACTCGAACTTTGCGCTCGGATTGTTCTTAAACGCTTCGAGGTCGCGGAGCATCTCCGCCGCCGATTGATACCGGCGCTCCGGATCCTTTTCCATCGCCCTGAGGGTGATCTCCTCGAGCGCCTCGGGAATTCCGGGGTTGACGCTGCTCGGGGGCGGCGCCTGGGTCTGGATCTGCTTGAGCGCCACAGAAACCGGCGAATCCGCCTCAAACGGGAGCTGCCCGGTCAGCATTTCATAGAGCATTACGCCGACTGAATAGAGGTCGGTCCTCTGGTCGGTGTGCTCGCCCCGCGCCTGTTCGGGGCTGATGTAGTGGACCGAACCGATCGCCCGGTCGGTGATGGTGCGTGTTTCGCTCCGGGCAAAACGGGCGATGCCAAAATCGGTGATCCGGATGCTCCCGTCGGTCAGGAGCATCACGTTCTGGGGCTTGATGTCCCGGTGGACGATGCCCTTGTCGTGCGCATGCTGAAGGGCGGCGAGAATCTGATCGGTAAAGTGCACCGCCTCTTTCCAGGTCAGCTTCCCCTGCTGCTCGATATATTCCTTGAGGGTGATGCCGTCGATGTATTCCATTACAATCGACTGCATGCGGTTCGAGAACGAAACGTCGTATACCTTGATGATGTTCGGATGGGACAGGACCGCAATCGCCTTCGATTCGTTTTTAAACCGGCGCAGGAATTCGTCGTTCGAATAGAACTCCTCCCGCAGGATCTTGACCGCAACGGTTTTCCCGTCGACCGCGTCGACCGCCTTGTAGACGTTCGCCATCCCGCCGACGCCAATGAGCTCGGTGACCTCATACCGCCCGTCGATCTTCTTTCCGATGTAGTTATCCATGCTGTCCCTCCCTCTGGGTGAATATCGCGAGCACTGCCGTGATGTTGTCGCCGCCGCCGTTTTCGTTCGCCCGGCGGATCAGCCCCTCGGGCGAGCCGAGCCGTGCCGCGACCGCGGTCAGCGCCGCAAGTTCCTCTTCCGGGACTTCGTTGTACAGGCCGTCGGAACAGAGCAGCAGGCAGTCCCCCGGCAAAAGCGCGCAGTCGGTAAAGTCGAATTCAAGTTCCGGCTGAACCCCGACCGCCCGGGTGATATAGTGCCTTTGGGGATGTTCGCTCGCGGCCTTCCGGGTGATGTCCCCGCGCGAGACAAGGATCTGGACAAAGGTGTGGTCGGTCGTCAGCTGGGTCAGAACGTCGTCCCGCAGCAGGTAGGCCCGGCTGTCCCCCGCATGGATGATCACGGCGCATCCGCCGAAGACCACCGCCGCGACAAGGGTGGTCCCCATTCCGGTGAGCCGGGCGTCTTCCTTCGCCGCATCGAAAACCGCCGCGTTCGCCGCCGCCGCCGCGCAGGTCATCACCGCCCGGAGCTGCCGGCCGCTCATCCCGGCGGAGACGTCACGGAGAAGCATGTCCCGGAAGGTTTCAGCCGCGATCGCGCTTGCGACGTTGCCGCCGCGCTCGCCGCCCATGCCGTCGCAGACGATCAGATAACCGCCCCAGTCCGTCTCCCCGCAGAGAAAGGTATCCTGGTTGTTGCTCCGCTTGACCCCGGCATGGGTCGCCCCTACGATGCGCATCCGTCTTCCTCCTCCCGGTCTTTTCTCCTGAGCTGCCCGCAGGCCGCGTCGATTTCGGTCCCCATCTCCCGCCGGATGGTCGCCGCGAGTCCGAGCCGTTCCAGCTCAGCCCGGAACGCTTCGGCCGATTTCCGGCTCCCGCGCCGGTATGGCGTTTCGGCCACGGGGTTGACGGGAATCAGGTTGACATGGCAGTTCTGCCCCCTCAAAAGCGCCGCGAGTTTCCGCGCCGTCTCAAGGCCGTCGTTCACCCCGCCGATCAGCGCGTATTCATACGACACCCGCCGGCCGGTGATCTCAAAATAGCGGCGGCAGGACTGCATCAGCCGCCCAATCTTATATTTCCGGTTGACCGGCATGATCCGGTCCCGGGTTTCGTCGTCTGCCGCATGGAGCGACACCGACAGCGTGATTTGAAGCTTCTCGTCCGCGAGCCGGTCGATCTCCTCGCAGAGGCCGCAGGTCGACAGCGAGATATGCCGGTGCGACAACCCGAGGCCCTTCGGATCCCGCACCAGGGTCAGGAACCGCAGAACCGCGCCGAAATTATCGAGCGGCTCGCCGATCCCCATCAGGACAACCGAATCGATCCGCTTCCCCGAAAGCCGCCCCGCCTCATAAACCTGATCGAGCAGCTCGGACGCCGCGAGGTCCCGCACCTTTCCGCCGATGGTCGAGGCGCAGAAGCCGCAGCCCATCCGGCAGCCGACCTGGCTCGAAATGCACAGGGAATTCCCGTAATCGTGGGCCATCAGGACCGACTCGACCGTGTTGCCGTCCCGAAGGCGAAATAAAAACTTGGCCGTGCCGTCCTGCGCCTCCAAAATCCGCTTGGCCTCCAGCCCGTTTATGTAGCAGGATTCCTGGAGCTTCTGCCTGAGGGGCTTTGAAAGGTTGGTCATCTCGTCAAAGGACCCGGCGCGCTTTCCATGCAGCCATTCAAAGAGCTGGCCCGCGCGGAATTTCGCTTCGCCCCAGCCCGCGAGAAGCAGCTCGAGCTCTTCCCTCGTCATCGATTTGAGGTCGGTTTTGTCCGTCATCCGCGTCTCCTCATCTTTGCGAGATAAAATCCGTCCCCGCCCTCCTCGCCCGGGAGGATGGTTCTGTCAAAGCGGTCCCCGTTCCACAAAACCGGTTCAAACCCGGTGTGCCGGGCGAGAAACCGGCCGGTGATTTCTTCATTCTCTTCAGGACGGATCGTGCAGGTCGAATAGACCAGGACGCCTCCCGCTTTACAATAGTGTGAAGATGTTTCCAGAATTTTATACTGCGTTTCCGGAAGGTCTTTCGACGCCTCGGGTCCGCGGTATTTGACCTCGGGCTTGCGGCGGAGCACGCCGAGTCCCGAACAGGGCACGTCACAGAGCACGCGGTCAAACCGGCCGAACGCTTCGTTCGGCTTTGTCCCGTCGTTCCGGGCCGTACGGATGACCGTGATCCCAAGACGCCTGGCCCCCGATTCAATCAGCCGGAGCCGCTTTTCCGAGAGGTCGCAGGCGACGATCTCCCCGCGGTTTTCCATCTGAGCCGCCATCAAAAAGCTCTTCCCGCCCGGCGCGGCGCAGACGTCGAGCACCCGGTCCCCCGGCTGTGCCCCGCAGAGCAGCGCCGCCTGCTGGGCCGAAAGATCCTCGATCAGGAACAATCCCTCCCCATAAGCGCGGCTGTGCGCGAGACCGCCCGCCGACCGCCAGGCGCCCGGAACCCCCTCGCAGCGCTCCGCCTGGTAGCCTTCGGCGGAAAGCGCGGAGAGCAAACCTTCCTCCGTAGCCTTAAGCGGGTTGGCGCGCAGGAACACCGGCGGCCGGCCGAACGAGCGCGCGAGGAATTCCCGCGTCTTCTCTTCGCCGTACCGCGCGCAGAACCGTTCGCACCAGGCGGCCGGACAGGAAAACTCCACTTCCATTCTCTGGTACAGTGTCCCTTTGACCGGCGGAATTCTGCACCCATCCCGCAAAAAAGAGCGAAGCACGCCGTTGACCAGGCCCGACGCGGCGCCCTGCCCCATCGTCCTGGTCATCGCGACCGCCTCGCTCACCGCCGCATGCGGCGGGATGGTATCGAGATAGAGAAGCTGATAAAACGCGAGCCGGAGGATGGCCCGGACCGTTTCGGTCAGCTTCGGCCTTGCATAGCGGCCGATGCAGTGGTCCAGCGTCAGCTTTCGCTCGAGCACGCCGTAGAACAGCGCCGCCGCAAGGGCCTGGTCCCGCGCGTCAAGGCCGGATTTGGAAAGCGCCGAATCGAAGACGAGCGTCGAATACCCGCCCGACTCCACCCGGAGAAGCGCCGCCGCCGCAACCTCCCGGACCGTTTTCATCCGTCCAGCCCCTTTCTGTCTGCAAAACCGCCTTTATTTTATACAATTAGGAAATATTCGATTCTTTTCTACTTTAATCGCGCCGCCGGTTCCCAAACAGCAGCACCAGCCTGAGAAGCTGCGCCGCCGAGACGATCAGCGCCGCGACATAGGTAAGCGCCGCGGCCGAGAGCACCTTTTTTGCGCCCGCCAGCTCGTCGCCCATCAGGATGTTGTGGCTTTCCAGCGTCCGAAGCGCGCGGGAACTCGCGTTGAACTCAACCGGGAGCGTCACCAACTGAAAGACGGTGACCAGCGAAAAAAGCAGGATGCCGAAGTCCACAAGGTTCTGGCTCCCCATGACCAACCCGATCAACAGCAGCGGAAACGAAAGCCTGGAGCCGAAATTGGTGATCGGGATAATTGCGGTGCGGATGGAGAGCGGCGCGTAATGGGTCGCATGCTGGACTGCGTGCCCCGTCTCATGCGCCGCAACGCCGATTGCCGCGATCGATTCGCTGCCGTAAACCCCCTCCGACAGCCGCACAACCTGGGCGCGCGGGTCGTAGTGGTCGGTGAGGCTGCCGGCAATCCGTTCGACCCGGACGTTGAACAGCCCGTTGTCGTCAAGGATCTGCCGCGCGACCTGTTCGCCGGTCATGCCGCTGTAGCTGCGGACCTGCTGGTATCTGGAAAAGGTCGAGGAAACCCTCCCCTGCGCCCACATGGCGACGAACAGCGCCGGCAGGACCAGCATGATATAATAAGGATCGATATAAAACATCAAATCACACTTCCCTAACATAAACTGTTTTTCTGATAGAATACAGGATCGTTATGTCAGTGCTGTGAACACGCTGCAACTGGATTTTGTTCAAAACAGCTTTCCGGGCGTCAGCCGCTGCCCGCGGATCAGTTCCGCCCCGGTGATACGCTTTGCGCCCTCCATCTGGACCTCCAGGAGCTCAAGGCTCCCCTCGCCCGCCGCGACAATCAGCCGCTTCGGGTCGAGCAGCTCGCCCGGTTTTCCTGTAAAGTCTGTCACCTTTACACGGTGGATTTTCAGCGTCCGGCCGTCCAAAAGCCGCGCCGTGGCCGCGGGCCACGGCGTAACGCCCCGGATCTGGCAGCCGAGCTCTGGCGCGGGCCGGTTCCAGTCCACCTCTCCCTCTTCTTTCCGGAGCGGCGGGGCCTGCGTCGCCAGCGCTTCGTCCTGCTTCTGCGGAACAATCTCATCGAGCCGCCGGATGGTTTCGGAAAGGCAGTCCGCCCCAAGCAGCGCGAGCCGCTCGAACAGCTCCCCCGCCGTCTCATTTTCGCCGATCGGGGTTTCGCGCCGGAGCAGCATGTCGCCGGTGTCGAGACCTTCCGCCATGAACATCGTGGTGACGCCGGTGACCGTTTCGCCCCCCATCACCGCGCGTTGAATCGGCGCCGCGCCGCGGAATTTCGGCAGGAGCGAGCCGTGGACGTTGATGCAGCCCCGCGCCGGGAGGTCGAGCACCGCCTTCGGCAGAATCCGCCCATAGGCGACCACCACGATCAGTTCCGGGCGCAGTTCCTCCAAAATCCCCTGCGCTTCGGGATTTTTTAGTCCTTTCGGTTGAAAAACGTCGAAAGAATACTCATTGGCAAGCTCTTTGACCGGCGGCGGCACAAGGCGGTACCCCCGGCCCTTCGGCCGGTCCGGCTGGGTGAACACCCCCGCGATCTCGTGCCCGTCTTCGACGAGCCGCCGAAGGCTCGGCGCCGCGAAATCGGGCGTCCCCATAAAGACGATGCGCATCGCCTCACTCCTCCTCGCCGTCGTCCTCGTCGGGGTCGATCATCCGGATGGCAAGATCCTTGAACAGCCTCCCTGACAGATGGTCGATCTCGTGGCAGCAGGCGCGGGCCAGAAGGTTTTCCGCTTCGAGCTCCTTCGCCTCGCCGTTGCGGTCGGCATATTTGACTACGACCTTTCTCGGCCGCGGCACAATGCCGTATTCGCCCGGGGAAGAGAGACATCCCTCAGACTCCTCGATCTGTTCCGCGCTCTCATAGACGATCTCTGGGTTGACCAGTTCGATCACGCCCTCGCCGATGTCGATTACGCAGACCCGGCGGAGAATCCCTACCTGCGGCGCGGCCAGGCCGACGCCGTTTGCATGGTGCATCGTCTCCGCGAGGTCGCCGAGGAGCTGATGCAGCCTCTCGTCGAATTTATCAACCGGGCGGCTCTTTTTCCGTAGCGCCGGATCGGTTTCCAATAATATTTTACGGATCGCCATTTTCGTATTCCTCCCTCTGCGCGCCGCGGCTTTTCGAAACATCCGCCTGCTTTAGTCTGCCCGGTCCTGTCGCAGACAACCAGCCGGCGCGCGTTTTTCAGACCCCGCCGTCGTAATAAAAATCGATTTGAATTTTTGCCATGTTTTCTCTATCATACCACTGATTGGCCCTCCAAAACAATTCCCTTGTGGCTTTATTGTTCCGGCACTTGACCAAAAGGCGGTAGCGATACCGCCCCGCCGCGCGGAACACATTGCACTCGGCCGGGCCGAGCACCCGGATCGGGAGGTTTGGATAACTCTTCTTTGCGAGCTTTGTAAACCCATCCGCATACAATTTTGCGCTCGCGCGCGCCTTTTTTTCGCTTTCGTCGAGAAAGGTTGCGCAGGCGATGTCGCAGAACGGCGGGTAAAGCCCCACCCTCCGGTAGCCGATCTCCTCCCGGTAAAACGCCTCATAGTCCTGCTTGGCAGCGAGCGGAAGCACCCGGTTGTCGGGCGTAAAGGTCTGGATGACGGCGCGGCCGGGTTTTTCCGCGCGGCCGCAGCGCCCGACCACCTGCGTAATCAGCGAGAAGGTCTTCTCATACCCGCGGAAGTCCTCGGTATAGAGCGACTGATCGGCCGAGAGCACCCCGACAAGCGTCACGTTCGGGAAATCAAGCCCCTTCGCGACCATCTGGGTCCCGATCATGATGTCGTAATCGCCCGCCGCGAACGCGCCAAACAGCTTCTGGTGCGAAAAGCGCGACATGGTCGTGTCGAGGTCCATCCGCAGGATCCGCGCCTCGGGGAACAGCGCGCGAAGCTCCTCCTCCGCCTTCTGGGTGCCGACCCCGGCATAGCGGAGCATCTCGCTCCCGCAGGCCGAGCAGGTTTTCTGCTCCGGCCCGGAATAGCCGCACCAGTGGCACATCAGCCGCCCGTTCGCCGCGTGGTAGGTCAGCGGGATCGAACAGTTCGGGCAGCGCGCCGCCTCGCCGCACTTCGAGCATTTGAGCATGGTGTGGTAGCCCCGCCGGTTGAGGAGCAGGATCGACTGCTGCTTTTCCCTGAGATTCTGGGAAAGCTCTTCGGAAAGCTCCTCGCTGATCGCGGTCGAATAGGCCGCCAGCGGCGCCTCGCGCATGTCGACGACCTTCACCGGCGGCAGCTCCCCGCCCGAATAGCGTTCTTCGAGTGTAAAGAGGTGGAGCTTTCCAGCCTTCGCCTGATAAAAGCTCTCGACCGACGGGGTCGCCGAACAGAGCAGCAGCTGCGCCCCATGCCGTTTCGCGCGGATTTTCGCGATATCACGCGCGTGATAGCGCGGCGACGCCTCCGAATGATAGGTGTGCTCCTGTTCCTCATCGATCACGATCAGCCCGATGTTCCCAAGCGGCGCGAAAACCGCCGAGCGGGTCCCGACGACGACGTCTGCCTTCCCCTCCCGGATTCTCCGCCATTCGCCGAGCCGTTCGGACATCGAAAGCGAAGAGTGGATCACCGCGACCCGGTCCCCGAACCGCGCGGTGAAGCGCGCGACCGTCTGGGGCGTGAGCGCGATTTCCGGCACCATCACGATGGCGGTCCGCCCGCCCCTGACCGTCTCCTCCAGGAGCTTTAAAAACACCAGCGTCTTCCCGCTCCCGGTGACGCCGCGCAGGAGCGACGCCGCATAGCCCCCGGCGCGGGAAAGCGCGAGAAGCCCGCCGTAAACCTCCTGCTGGCGCGGGGTCAGGACGATCTCGCTCCGGTCAGTTGGGGGAAGCGTCTTCGCCCGGTCCCGCACCACCAGCTCTTCGAACAGCTCGACAAGGCCCATCTTCCGCATCCGGTCGACCACCGCGCGGGTCACCGCGCAGTAGTAGCCGATTTCCCTGACCGATGCGCAGCCGACCTCCGAAAGCAGGCCGGCCACCGCCTTCTGTTTTTTGGTGAGCTTTTTGGGGAGTTCCTCCACACAGAGCCGGACCATCACCGCCCGCTCGTCGGCGATCTTTTTCTTCACCAGCTCATTGCGGGTGGCAAGCCCCTTTTCGACCAGCTCCTGCGCAGCCGGATGCCCCGCGGGAAGCCCCGCCGCCTCGAGCGCCTTTTCCTCCGGCGCGATCGCCCGCCTTGTGAGCAGATGGCGATAGAGCGCGGCAGCTTCCGAAGTCAAAAGGAGCGGCGCGGGATCAACCCCCCGCACCGCCAAAAGCCCCTCGGTCACCTTCACCCCGGCGCCGGGCGGGATCAGCGCCCGGACGGCGTCGAACCAGCCGCAGAAGGTCGTCTCCCGAAGCGTCCGGATCAAAAACAGCCCCTCCTCGTCCGCAAGCGGCTCCCGGTCCACCGCCGAGAGAACCGCCTTCGCGCCGTGGGGGGCCTCCCCCTCGAACACCGAGAGCACAAATCCAAGCCGCTTCTGGTTGCCCTTCCCGAACGGCACCACCGCCCGCTGCCCGGCAGAGAGCGCCATCCCCTTCGGGATCAGGTAGTCGTACTCCCGGTCGTAGGAGGGCGCGGCTTTGTCGAGAACCACGCGGGCAAGTTTCATCCGCTCCGCCTCCTGTGCATGCCGTTTGCCCGCCTCACCGCATCGCGAGCAGACGGTCAAAAATCCTCGCCGCAACCTCGCCCTTCGGGAGAAGCGGCAGCTCCTCGGCCCCCTCGCGGGTGAGCAGCGTCATGACGTTGGTCTCGGTCCCAAAGCCCGCGCCCTCTGTCCGAAGGTTATTGGCGGCGATCAGGTCGCAGTGTTTCGCCGTCAGCTTCTTCGCCGAATTCTCGACCAGGTCCCTGGTCTCCATCGAAAATCCGCAGAGAAGCTGTCCCGGCCGCTTTGTTTGGCCTAGTTCCTTTAAAATATCGGGGTTGCGCACCAGCGGAAGGGTCATTTCCCCGTCCGACTTTTTGATTTTGTCCGCGCTCACCGCCTCGGGGCGGTAGTCGGCGACCGCCGCCGCCATCACGGCGAGGTCGGCCTTCGCCGCGCGGGAAAGGACCGCCTCGCGCATCTCCAGCGCCGACCGCACCCGGACCACCTCGGCGCCCGCTGGAACGGGAATCGAAACCGGCCCGGTCACAAGCGTAACCCCGGCCCCGCGCGCGAGCGCGTTTTCCGCCATCGCATAGCCCATCTTCCCGGTCGAGTGGTTGGTCAGAAACCGGACCGGATCGAGCGATTCCTCGGTCGGTCCCGCCGTCACCAGAACCCGCAGGCCCTTCATGTCCTTCGGGGTCAGCAGCCGGCGGATCGCGGCGAGAATTTCCTCCGGCTCGGCCATCCGGCCTTTGCCGTCGTCGCCGCAGGCCAGGTGCCCGGTTTCGGCGTCAACAAAAGAAACACCCAGCTCCTTTAGCATCGCAAAGTTGCGCTGGGTGACGGGATTATTGTACATTCCGGTGTTCATCGCGGGCGCGACGAGCTTTGGGCAGGACGCCGCAAGCAGCGTCGTGGTCAGCATGTCGTCCGCAAGGCCCATCGCCATCTTTGCCAGGACGTTCGCGGTCGCGGGGGCGACGCAGAACAGATCGGCCCGTTTGGCGAGCGAAACATGCTGCACGTTCCACTGAAAATTCCGGTCAAAGGTGTCCACAGACACCCGGTTTGCGGTCAGCGTTTCAAAGGTGAGCGGCGCGATGAACTCGGTCGCGTGCCCGGTCATCAGGACATGAACCGCCGCGCCCTCCTTGACCAAAGCGCTGGCGAGCATCGCCGATTTATACGCGGCGATCCCTCCCGTCACCCCGAGCAGAATGGTCTTTCCGCTAAGCATAACTTCCTCCGTCTTAAGTCCTACTCGCGCCGCAGCGCGCTCTTTCCCTCGGCAAATTCGTCTACGGCGAGTCTCACCGGTTTCTCCTCCAGGATGTCGTGTTCCTCTTCCGCTTCGTCCGCGATTTCTCGCGCGCGTTTCGCGACGGCGACCACAAAGGCGTAACACTCCTGCGGATTGTCCAGCATCTCGCTCATGGCGGGTCTCAGCATAATTCCAGCACCTCTTCGATCAAATTTTCATGGAACCTTGTGACAAGCCTTCCCGCACGGATCGCGCAGAGAAGCCGGTCCCTCGCGTCTTCCAGATTGTCGTTGATGACGACAAAGTCGTATTCGTGAAACTGGCGGATCTCCTCGACGGCCACTTCGAGCCGCTTTTTGATCTGTTCCTCGCTCTCGGTGTGGCGGTTTATAAGCCTCTCCCTCAGTTCGTTGTAGGACGGCGGCATCACAAAGACCAGGACGGCGCTCGGGCAGGCTTTTTTCACCTGCATCGCGCCCTTCACCTCGATCTCGAGGACCACGTTCCGCCCGAGGTCAAGCTGCTCCGAGACGAAGCGCCTCGGAGTCCCGTAGTAATTCCCGTTGTATTCGGCGTACTCCAGCATTTCGCCGTCCGCGATAAACCGCTCGAACTGCTCCCGTGTGACAAAATGATAATCGACCCCGTCGCGCTCCTCCGGACGGGGGGCGCGGGTGGTCGCGGAAACCGACATGACGATGTCCCTGTGCTCGGCGACCAGCGGGCGCAGAAGCGTCCCCTTCCCCACGCCGGACGGCCCGGAATAGACGATAAGCTGGCCGCGCGGTTTTTGCGGGCGCCATGCGTTTTGTTCCGGCTGATTACTCATCTTCCTCGATCTCCTCCTCGTCATCGTCGTCGGCGAGACGGTTCGCAACCGTTTCGGGCTGCACGGCCGAAAGAATGACATGGTCGGAATCGGTGATGATGACGGCGCGGGTGCGCCGCCCATAGGTCGCGTCGATCAGCGCGCCCCGGTCCCTCGCATCCTGGATGATCCGTTTGATCGGCGCCGACTCGGGGCTGACAATCGCGACGAGCTTGTTGGCGGAAACCATGTTCCCGAACCCGATATTGATAAGCTTCATCTCGGTTTCTCCGTTTCTTTGATCCTATTCGATGTTTTGAATCTGTTCCCGGATCTTTTCGATCTCGCTCTTGATCTCGACGACCGCGCGCGCCACGGCAAGATCCTGCGCCTTCGAGCCGATGGTGTTCGCCTCGCGGTTAAGCTCCTGCGTGAGGAAATCAAGTTTGCGCCCGACCGCGCCGCCCGTGGAGAGGATCTCGCGGTACTGCGCGATGTGGCTGCGGAGCCGGACCGTCTCCTCGGCGACGGCGATCCGCTCGGCGAAGACCGCCGCCTCGGTCAGGACCCGCCCCTCGTCCACGCTCCGGTCGGCGAGCACGTCGCTGAGCTTCTGATAGAGCTTCGCCCGGTAATCTTCGACCGTCTTCGGCGACTGCTCCTCCACCATCGCGGTCAGCCGTTCGACCGCTTCCAGCCGCGAAAGGACGTCGTCCTTCATCCTGCCGCCCTCGGCCGCGCGCATCGCCACAAACCGCTCGGCCGCCTCCCCGGCGACCTCGGCCACCGCATTCCAGACCTCGTCCTCGTCCGCCTCGTTTTTCTCGACTGTAAACAGATCGGAAAACCGAACAAGGGTTGAAAGCCGGATGTCGTCTTCGAGTCCCGTTTCCGTCTGGAGATCCCGGAGCGCGGCGAGATAGGACGACGCGAGGGCGCGGTTCACCTTCACCGTTCCCGCTTCCTCATCAGAAACGATGCCCACATAGCAGTCGATTTTCCCGCGGGAGACCCGCTGCTGGACGAAGCTTTTGAGCTTCTCCTCAAGAAAGCCGAAACTCCGCGGGACCCGGCAGGAGAATTCGAAGTACCGGTGGTTGACCGATTTAAGTTCCACCGTGATGTCCCGGCTTCCGATCAGTTTCTGCGCCCGGCCGTAGCCGGTCATGCTTTTCACCATTTGGGCCTTCCCCTTTCAGGAGGCGCGGCCGTGCCGGCCGCCGGAACAGAGATTTTCAGCGTCCGGCCCTGTTTTCCGGCCAAGCTCTGAAAATCTCTGTTTTTCTCCCATTTTGCATGGATTTCTTTTTATCATACCCCGCCCGGCGGTGTTTGTCAACCGCGGCAGGTGCGGCTGAAAAACGCCTCGAGCCGCCCCTCCTTTGGGATGCCGATTTCCAAAAGCCGCTCCCTCAGGGCCGCTGCCATCGCCGGGGAGAAGCCGAACTGGCCGTACCCCCGCTGCCAGGCGGCGGAGAATCCGGCCCGGACCAAACCATCCAGAATGCCGAGATCCTGATAATATGCGTCCTCAATATAAACGGCATGGTCACGCAGGGTGAAAACGCAAAGGCCCTGCCTTTTTCCGCCGGAAACCGCTTCAAAGGCGATCGCGTTCCCATTGACCTTCCGATGGATCAATTGGGCAGGGCTTGTTTCCCGAATCAAAAGCATCGCTTGGCGGCTCCTCGCTTTCGTTGGTTTTGAGGCGGCGTCAGGCCCGCCCGTCCTTTTTGGGGGCGCGTCCCGCCGCGCGCCGCGGCGGCCTTGAGGCCGCGGGCTTTGCGCCGCCCATCCCGCCGCTCCGGCGGACGGGCTTCTTCGCGCCCGCCGGCGTCTCACGGACCGAAACCGCGTTTCGGATCGCGCCGATCTCCTGCGGGGTCAGCTCCCGCCATTTGCCGGGCGCCAGCATCCCGAGCTTCACCGGGCCGATCGACGTGCGGCGGAGCCGCGCGACCTCAAGCCCGACCGCCTCGCACATCCTTCTGATCTGCCGGTTTTTCCCCTCATAGATGGTAATCCTCAGGACCGTCCTTTCCGGCCCATTCACCTCAACCTGCACTTGGGCGGGCTGGGTCTGGGCGCCATCGTCGAGGGTCACCCCGGCCGACAGCCGGACGATCTGATCCTCGGTCACGCCGGAGCGTACCGTCACCCGATAGGTTTTTGAGATATGGTGCGAGGGGTGCATGATGAAATTTGCAAACTCGCCGTCGTTGGTCATCAGCAGAAGGCCCTCGCTGTCCCGGTCGAGCCTTCCGACCGGAAACACCCGCTGCCCCACGTCTTCCACCAGCGAAGCGACGCAGCGCCGGCCCAGCTCGTCCGAAAGAGTCGTTACATAGCCCCGGGGCTTGTGAAGCGCAAGATAGAGCTTCTTCGCCTTTTTTGGGACCTCAATGCGCTCGCCGCCGACATGGATCACGTCGCGGCCGGGCCGCACGTCCTGTCCGATCACGGCCCGGCGCCCGTTGACGGTGACCTTTCCGCTTCTCACCAGTTCTTCCGACGCGCGCAGCGACGCAATCCCCAGCTGCGAGAGGAGTTTATGGATTCTCATATGGTATCTCCCTTGTCGGCCCATTGAGGGGGAACCAGTGGTCCTCCGGATGGGCAAAAAAGTATTCGACCTGTTCGAGGATGCTCCGGTTGTCTACAAACCGGCTGGGAACGCGCTGATCCGAAACGAGCGGGGAACGGCCGAGCACCTCGTCGCCGAGGGTGAGGACCGCCTCCCCCACGACCTGCCCTTCCTCGACCGGCGCGTAAAGGAACGGTTTGACCGTCAGCCCAAGCTGGTAATGGGTCTTTTCCTCCTCGGTCAGATAGGCGCCGAGCTGCCAGAGGGGTTTGACCGGGACGCGGTCAAGCGTCCCGCCCGCCACCGGCACGGAAAGATTCGCGACCGTCTTCGAACAGTCCACAAACGAAAGTTTTGCAAAGCATTTGTCCACGATCTCATGGTGGACGTTAAAATCATCGGGACAGCCCAGGGTCACGACGATCACGGTCAGCCCGTCGCGGCTCGCCGCCGAAACAAGGCAGCGCCCCGCCTTTTTGGTAAAGCCCGTCTTGAGCCCGATGCAGTCCTCGCAGTTCCAGAGAAGCTTGTTGTGGTTGGTCAGCCGCCGCTGGTAGGGCGGGTTCCCAAAGGAAACGGTTCCGGTTTTGGACGAGACGATTTTGGCGAACTCCTCATTCAAGAGCGCTTCCCTCGCCAGAAGCGCCATATCATAGGCCGTCGAATGGTGATCCCCGACATCAAGCCCCGAAACCGAACAGAAATGGGTGTCCTTCATCCCGATCTCTTCGGCCCGTTGGTTCATCATCTCCAGGAATTTTTCCTGGCTTCCCGCGATGCGCTTGGCCGCCGCCCCCGCGGCGTCATTTCCGGAGGCCAGGAGCATCCCCCAGGCGAGCGCGCGCAGCGACACCTGGTCCCCCTCCTGGAGGCCCATCGACGACCCCTCCACCCGGATCGCGTCGGAATCGACGACGAAATACTCGTCGAGGTCCGGCTGCTCAAGGGTGATCAGCGCAGTCATGATCTTGGTAGTGCTCGCCATCGGAAGCGGCTCGTGACAGTCCTTTTCATATAACACCCGCCCGGTTGCGGCGTCCATCAGGACGGCGCCCTTAGCGGGATCGGCAAAAGCGAGCGGGTCGGCGGAATCCTCTGCAAACGCCGCCGAAGGGACGAAGAAGAAAACGGCGGCCAACAGAAGCGAAACGGCTTTTTTCATTTCAGACGAGCACCTGCCTTTCAGCTTATCCTATGCTCGGCTGAACGGGAAAATAACAGCAGAGGCCGCCGGGTCCGCCGGAAAAGCGCCCCGCGAAAGGCGGCGTTACGGTGCTAAATTCCGGTTTTCTCTTCCGCGTCCTTCTGGGGCTTTTTCTTTACAAGGCCCGAGACCTGATCGATCACCCCGGGAATCATGTTGACAACCCGGTCCGCGGTGTTGTCTGCGGTCTGCATCTGAAGCAGCTCGACCTTCCCGTTCGAGATCACAAGAAAGCAGATCGGCTGGATGGTGACCCCGCCGCCGGTGCCGCCGCCGAACGGATTGGCCGGCTTGGAGGAGGGGATCTCCCCGCCGCCGCCCGCGAAGCCGAAGCTCACCTTGGAAACCGGAATGATCACCGTGCCGTCCGCAGAGTGGATCGCTTCGCCGATGATGGTGTTTACGTCGACCAGCTTTTTGAGGTTTTCCAGCGAGGTCCCGAGCAGCTCGTTCACCGGGTTTTTGTTTTCCATATACGTTTCTACCGTCCTTTCGCATGCGCCGTCCCAACTGGCGGCGCGCCTTTCCGATTTAGGCCCCGTTTCCCGCCTGAGCGAGATCCGGCTGACCGGGTTCCGGCTTTTCTTTTTTCCGTCCCGTTTTCTTCGCGGCGGACCCAAGTCCCTTTACGGCGGTCCAGAGGACCCAGAACCCGATGCTCAAAAGCGAAGCCAGAACGGTGGCCGGAAGGATTTTCACCGTCACCGAATACCGGTATTCGTCCCGTCTGGCTGTAAAATCCGGCGCGATCCAAATCCGCTTCGCCCTGATCTTCAAAAAGTTTTGGAGCAGCGCCAGCGCCCCATACACCCGCGCGTTCATTTTCCCAAATTCGATCGCCGTCTCGGCGGCGTCGCCGCGCCCGACGGTCACGTCCAGCGTCAGCTGCGCGAAGGTTGTCCCGCGCACCAGGCGCCGGACCGGCCGCCAAAGACGCGGCAGCAGGGTCTGCAAAAGCTCCAGCCCTTCTTTTGCTGAAACCGGCGGCGCTTTTTTCCGCGCGGCCTTTTCCGCCGCCTTCTTCTCTTTTTTGTTTTTGGGTTCTTTTGCCGGTTCCTCTCTTCCCCCCTCCGGCAGGGGATAGAGCCTGATCCGGAAAAACAGATAATGAAGCCGGACCCCAAAAGCGCCTTTGTTCTCAATGCGGACCGAAACCGGCGCCAGGAGCAGCGCCGCCAGAACGGCGGGAATCACCCAGAAAACGGTCAAGCCGATGCCCATCCTTTCGCGTGCGCCGGAGGGCCGGTCCGGCTCGCATTTTTTGATCTTCAGGAAAGCGCCGAATCAAATCCGATCTGGTCCTCGAGCACATCCCCGTCCTCCTCCAGCCCTTGGGCCGCAGCCGGCATCAGCGCCGGCGGAAGTTCGTCGAGCGTGGACAGGCCAAAGGTCCTGAGAAAATGCTCGGTCGTCTGATAGCAGATCGGGCGGCCGGGCAGTTCGAGCCGCCCCGCCTCCTCGAGGAGGCCCTTTTCTGTGAGCGCCGCGACAATCGAACTCGAGTCCACCCCGCGCACCTGCTCGATATAAGCGCGGGTCACCGGCTGGTTATAGGCGACAACCGCCAGAACCTCGAGCGCCGCCTGCGAGAGCGGGACGTTCCGCCGCTCGTTGAGCGCCGTCCGGATGACGGCGGCGTGGCAGGGGCGGGTCGACAGCTGATATTTCCCGTCCAGCCTCAGCAGCTGGAACGGGCTCTCCTCTTCTTCCAGGAGGTCGCGCAGATGGTCGAGCAGCCGCCGCACCGTCTCCGCGTCGTGGCCGACGGCCAAAGCGATCCTTTCCGGCGCGACCGGCTCGCCAACCGCAAACAGGATCGCCATCATGGCCTTTTGTACCTCGCTCATACGCCCCCGGCCCTCCTTTCCCGTTCCCTGTGGAACTCGATTTCGCTTCCGTCCTCCGACACGGTTACCCTGCCGCCCTTGATCAGCTCCAGGAGCGCGAGAAAAGTCGCCACCAGCTCGCTCCGGCCCTTCTGGTCGGAAAACGCTTCGTCAAAACCGATGCGCGGCGTGCGGTAGAACCTGCGGAGCAGATGGATGATCCTCGAACTGACCGAGACCACCCTTTTTGAAACGATACCGGAAAACGCCTCCCTGGGCGCAGGCTGTCTGCGGACCGCCTTCACCGAAAGGCCCCTGAGCGCCTCGGGCAGGACCGACGCCGGATGGGTCAGCATATAGGTCGGGTCGGAACCAATTTCAATTGGTTCCCGGACGAACACCCTGTTTTCGTCCGCCATCCGGTAGAGCTTTGCCGCCAGCGCCCGGCAGACCTGATACTCCATCAGCTCCCCCGCGAGCTCGGTTTTGAGCTCGTCCGCTTCCTCCTCATGGCGCGGCAGCAGCATCACCGTCTTGATGTGGACAAGCCGTGCGGCCATCTCGAGGAATTCGCTCTGCACCTCAAGGTCCTTGTCCTCCCGCCCGTCGAGGAAGGCGAGATACTGGGCCAGCAGTTCGGAAATCTCGATGTCGAGAATGTTCAGTTTGTGTTTCGCGATCAGATGCAGCAGGAGGTCGAGCGGCCCCTCAAAATCCGAGAGGCGGAACGAGAGCGGGGCCGAAGCGGGCATTTGATGAGTTCCTTTCCGTTTGCTGTGTGTTCCAGGCCGGATTCATAGGAGCATTCGGAACGGGATGTCGATAAAGCCGGTCAGGAACGAGAGGATGCGATACAGGAAATTGGTCAGAAAATAGATCGGCGCGTCGAACAGGCCCATCCAGACCAGAATCAGAATCGGGAGCACCAGCATCTGCTCATAGCCCTGAATCTGCCAGACGATCCTCGGGGGCAGAAGGACCGACGCGATCCGCCAGCCGTCAAGCGGCGGCAGCGGCAGAAGGTTAAAGACTGCCAGCGACAGGTTGACCGAAACCATCATCCACAGCACCTGGAGGATGCCTGAAAACATCCAGTCCGGCCCCGGGGTGACGATTGCAAATCCACGCAGGACTTTATAAACAATGAGGCAGACGCCCGCAAGGCCGACGTTCGCCAGCGGGCCAGCGAGCGCGGTCACGACGGTTCCGCCCCTCCTGTTCCGGAAGTTATTCGGGTTAAAGGGAACCGCCTTCGCCCAGCCGAAGCCGACCAGCAAAATCATCAGCGCGCCGACCGGGTCGATGTGATCGAACGGGTTCATCGACACCCGCCGGTTGTAGCGCGCGGTATCGTCGCCCATTTTTTCCGCTGCAAAAGCGTGAGCCGCCTCGTGGATCGGAAGGCAGGTCAGAATGACGATCAGCCTCGCGATGATGTCGGTTACGCCTGGAAACATAAATTTTCTCCGTCAGCCGCCGCCGTGCGGCATACATAAAACGTCCCTCTCCGGCAAAATTAAGAGGGCGGCAGGATTTCCCGGATTTTCCTCAGGATTCCATCAAATAATTATATCTGTATTATTGGTAAAAAGCAACCGGCGGTAAGCGCCGGCATGGAATTTGTGTTCAAATTTCAAAAAAATCCTTGCTTTTCCGGCAAAAGTCTGATAGTATACTACTGTTACACAGATTAGAGACCCCATAAGGAGGTGCAGTGAAATGGCAAAATGCGATATCTGCGGAAAAGGCGTTTCGTTCGGGATCAAGGTCTCCCATTCCCACCGGAGATCGAACCGTACCTGGAAGCCCAACGTCATGCGCGTCAAGGCGCTCGTGAACGGAACACCGTGTCACATTCACGCCTGCACCCGTTGCTTACGCTCGGGTAAGGTCACCAGAGCGATATAATCTCGGGGAAATCATAGAGCCGGAAGGGGAGCGCCTCTTCCGGCTTATTTTCTTTTGAAAGCGAGGATGAAGCCATGCCGTTCCCCTGCCCGTGCTGCGGTTTTCTCACCCTGCCCGCCCCCGCCCAGGATGCCGCCGCATTTATTTGTCCCGTCTGCTTCTGGGAAAACGACGTATTCACAGCGTCCGGCGATGAGCCGAGCGACGAGAACCGCGGCCTTTCGCTGCTCGAGGGCCGGGCCAATTTTCAGGCGTTCGGCGCCTGCTGCCGCGAGATGCTCCCCCATGTCCGCCCGCCGCGCCCGGAGGAGCGGCGCGAAAGCGGCGGCCCTTGATAAAAGGTCCGTCCGAATCGCGGTTCCTTTCCCGCCTCAAGCCCCGATCACATGCCGGCCCCTTTTTCGGCCGGCCGTCCAAACAAGGCCCGCGGATCATTCACCCGCGGGCCTTGTTCCGTCAGCTGCCCGACCGGCCCATCTTGAGCCAGCCCACCTCTGTCTCATGCTTGAGCGGGCGTTCCAAAAGCGCGGAAACAACCTGCTTTACCGTTGTCCGCCCCTTGATCAGAAGATAGGCCTGGGTGGTGATCGGCATCTCGACCCCCGCCTTTTGGCTCAGCTCATACGCGCATTCGGTCGCGACGATGCCCTCGACCGTCATCCCGACCTTCTCGACCGCCTCTGCGACCGAAAGCCCCTCTCCGACATAGATGCCGCAGCGCCGGTTCCTCGAGTGCATCGAACAGCAGGTCACAATCAGGTCGCCGACCCCGGAAAGGCCCATAAAGGTCTCGGGCCGCGCGCCCATCGCGACGCCGAGCCGCGCGATCTCGGTGATGCCGCGGGTCATCAGGGCGGCTTTGGTGTTGTCGCCGAAGCCCATGCCATCGATGATCCCGGCGGCAAACGCGATGATGTT
The DNA here is from genome assembly GCA_018716105.1 of Candidatus Fimivivens faecavium. GTDB lineage: Bacteria > Bacillota > Clostridia > Oscillospirales > Ruminococcaceae > Fimivivens > Fimivivens faecavium. Next base: position 58,785 of record DVKH01000012.1, read on the forward strand.
CTTAAGCGCCCCGCCGAGTTCCACCCCGATCACATCGTCGCTGGTGTAAATCCGGACATGGGTGTTCGCGGTCAGGTCCTGCACCTTTTGCGCGGCCTTCTGGTCCGCGCTTGCCGCGACGACCGCGGTCGGGACGCCGCGGGTCAGCTCCTCCGCGTGGGACGGGCCGGAGAGCGCGACCACCGGATGGCCCGGGAGCTCCTCCCCGATCACCTCGTCCAACCGGAGCAGCGACCCCGGCTCGAGGCCCTTCGCCGCGCAGCAGAGCGCCGCGCCCTCTTTCAGCCTTCCCGCGCACATCTTCGCGGCGGCCCGGATGCCGACGGTCGGCGTCGCGAAAAACACCACTTCGGCCTCTTCGATGCCGTCGATATCGTCGACAATCCCGACTTCATCCGGGATCTTCACGCCCTTTAACAGCTCGGTATTCTCCCGTTTTTTTCTCAGCTCCTCCTGGAACCAGCCCTGCCAGCCCCAGAGCCGAACCGAATGGCCCGCGCCGGAGAGCATGACGGCCAGCGCCGTCCCAAAGCCGCCGGATCCAAGCACAAACAGATTTGCCATACCCTTCGCCCTTCTTTCGATTTGACCGGATCAGGTCCCCGGTTTTTTCCTTGAAAACTTCCGCTCGGTCCCGTTTAAAAGCCGTTTGATGTTCTCCCGGTGGTTAAAGACGATGATCGCGCCAAGCAGAAAGGCCATCGCCATCTCCACCGGATCGACCGCCCCCTGCAGCCAGCGACGCCCAAGCAGCACGAACGCAAACGAACCCGCCCCCAGAACCGAGGCGAGGGAAACATATCCCGTGATCGGCGCGATCGGGATAAAGATCACCGCGACGATCAAAAACGACGCCGGATCGAGCGCCGCGAGCAGGCCGAGGCCGGTCGCGACCCCTTTCCCGCCCTTAAAGCCGAAATACAGCGGGAACATATGCCCGAGCAGCGCCCCCAGCGCGCCGAACAGCCCGCCATAAACCGCAAGAGCCGCCCCTGCGACCATCCTCCCCAAAACCACCGCCAGCGTCCCCTTGAGGAAGTCCCCGATAAAGGTCATCGCCGCCGGGAGCTTCCCATAGGTCCGGAGCATATTGGTCATGCCCGCGTTCCCGCTCCCGTGGCTGCGCACGTCGTCGCCGCGAAGGCGCGAGAGTATGATCGAAAAGTTCAGGCTGCCGAGGAGATACCCAAACAGCGCAATCATCGCCAAAACCGGCGCAGCTTCCATCGTCAACGCGCATCCCTCTCCCATATAGAAGATTTGGCCCTATTCTACCGTATCGCACCCCGTTTTTCAAGCGCAAAGCCTGTCGGAACGCACAATCCCCCACAGAATGGGCCGATCCCGCCAAAAAGCCGGCCCCGAAAAACCGGAGCCGGCTGCGGATCATCAACTGTTCGTTTCCTGTTTTCCGCCGTCCGCTTTAATCAGCGCAAACGAAAAATCCGCGCTGACGCAGAGCTTTCCGCCCACGCTCCCTTTCCCGCTCGCGAAATAGAACGGCGCTTTCGAACGGGTGATGGCGCACTCGATTTCGAGGGTGTCCCCGGGTTTTACCTGCCCTTTGAACCGCACCTTGTCGAGGCCGGTGAAAAACGGCGTCAACCCCTCGGATTCGGCCGAAAACAGCACGCAGCAGGTCTGGGCCAGCATCTCGCAGAGCATCACCCCCGGCACAACCGGGTTACCCGGAAAATGCCCCTGTAAAAACCACTCGTCCCCCTTGATATGAACGCGCCCGACGGCGCGCTCCGGTTCGGTCCGCTCCGCTTCGTCGATCAAAAGCATCGGCTCCCGGTGCGGCAGAAGGGTCCTGAGCGTCTCCCGATTCATCATTTCCGTTCCCCTCCCCGTCAGACCTTCCGGAACGCAAGGCAGGCGTTGTGCCCGCCGAAGCCGAGCGAGTTCGAAACCGCGAGGTCGAGCTCCGCTCCGCGCGCTTTGCCCGGCACATAATCGAGGTCGCAGTCCGGGTCAGCCTCTTCGAGTCCGGCCGTCGGCGGAACCAGGCTGTTTTTGAGCGCGAGAACCGCCGCCACCGCCTCGACCGCGCCCGCGGCCCCAAGCATATGACCGGTCATCGACTTGGTCGAGGAGATCAGGAGCCGTTTCGCCTCCTCCTCGCCGAACGCTTTTTTGAGCGCAAGGGTTTCGGATTTGTCGTTGAGCGGCGTGGAGGTGCCGTGGGCGTTGACATAAACCCGCTCGCCCTCCCGGTATCCCGCCATGCCGAGCGCCATACGGATCGCCCGAGAGGCGCCCTCCGCCTCCGGGTCGGGCGCGGTGATATGATGCGCGTCGCAGGTGTGGCCGTATCCAGCCAGCTCCGCATAGATTTTCGCTCCGCGGCGCACGGCGTGCTCATACTCCTCGAGGACGACGCAGCCCGCGCCTTCTCCCATGACAAAGCCGTCCCGCCGCCGGTCGAACGGAATCGAAGCGCTCTTCGGGTCCTCCCTGGCAGTGAGCGCCATACAGCTCGTAAAGCCCGCCACCGCGAGGCCGTTGATCGGCGCCTCAGCCCCGCCGGCAATCATCGCGTCGGCATAACCGCCCTGGATGGCGCGGTACGCTTCGCCGATCGCATTCGATCCGGTCGCGCAGGCCGTCACCACCGGGAGGCAGGGACCCTTTGCGTTGTAGCGGATTGCAATCGAGCCGGCCGCAAGATTCGATATCATCATGGTGATCAGAAACGGCGAAATGCGCGATGGGCCGCTTTTAAGCATTTTTTCATGCTCTTTGAGCATCGTCCCGATCCCTCCGATGCCGGAACCGAAATAGACCCCGAGCCGCTCGGGATCGTAATCCCGCAGGCCCGCGTCTTCCATCGCCTGCACGGCGCTGGCGATCGCGTACTGCGCATAGAGATCGTTGCGCTTCTGCTCGAGCTTTTCCAGATAAGGCGAGGGATCAAAGCCCTTCACCTCGGCCGCGACTTTCACTTTAAAATCCGTCGGATCAAACCGCGAAATCGGCGCGACGCCGCAGACTCCCGCGGAGATGCCGTTCCAAAATTCCTCCACGGTGTTCCCTACCGGAGTTACCGCGCCGAGGCCGGTGACCACTACTCGTCTCATGCCTGTTCTCCTTTGCAATCATACTATCCTATCGGAAACATGCGGCCGGCGTCGTCAGAACCCCGCGCTGAAACAGCCCGGGGGGCGGAGCGAAAAACGGCGCGGCTTTTTGCTCCGCCCCCCCCGGACGCCTTTCAGGCGAAATCCTGCTGGACGCCGGCCGCTGCACAGAATTCTTCGCGAAGGGTCGAAAACAGCTCTTTGACGGTGGTGATCCGGTCAATCCGCCAGCCGTTCTCCCCGACAAACGCAAAGCCGTGTTCCATCCGTCCCCTGCAGGCGTTTAAGAGAGCGACCGAAATGCAGTAGGGCGCGCTCTCCCCCTTGCAGGTGCTGATGCAGTGAAACGGGCAGGCCTTCGGGTGCTTTTCGCCGTTCGCCGCGGCCTTTAGAAAAGCGTCGGTGATCGCGCGGCCCGGCATCCCGACCGGGCTTTTGATGATCCCGATGTCCTCTTTCCGGCACTGGACATAAGCCTCCTTGAAGGCGTCGCTCGCGTCGCATTCCTCGGTCGCGACAAACCGTGTCGCCATCTGAACAGCCGACGCGCCGAGCGAGAGGATCCGATGGATGTCGCCGCCGGTAAAAACGCCGCCGCCTGCGATCACCGGGACGGGCTTTCCGCCCGCCTCCTCAAGGCGCCTGGCTTCCTCGAGGACGTCCGGAAGAAGCGCCTCGAGCTGAAACTGGGGCTGATCGAGTTCGCTCTCCTTAAAACCGAGGTGCCCGCCGGCCTTAGGACCCTCGAGCACAAAGCCGTCGGGGGTGTAGCTGTATTTTTCCCGCCACCATTTGGCGATAATCCGGGCGGTGCGCCTGCCGGAGACAATCGGGACCAGCGCGGTCCTGCACCCTTCCTTCCGATAGGACGGAAGGTCGAGCGGAAGCCCAGCCCCCGAAAAGATCACGTCGATCCCCTCTTCGATCGAGGTCCGGACCAGCTCGGCAAAATCGGTCAGCGCAACCATGATGTTGACGCCGAGAACCCCTCTGGTCATCGCGCGGGCCTTGCGGATCTCGTCTCGGAGCGCTTCGGCGTTCGCCTTTGCGTAGTTGGGCGCGCCCGGTTTTTTGAGCATGCCGATGCCCGCGGCGGAAATCACGCCGACGCCGCCTTCGTTCGCCACCGCTGAAGCGAGCCGGGAAAGCGAAATTCCAACCCCCATTCCGCCCTGGACAATCGGGGCGGAAAGCGCTTTCCCTCCAAGAGAAAAGGGATTCCAGGTAAATTGGTTCATAACGCCTCCAAAAATGCGATTTACTCGGTTGCCGCCGGCCCCCTGCTCACATGCAAAGGCCGCCGTCCACCCGGATAACCTCACCGGTAATGTAGGAGGCCGCGTCGCTCGCGAGAAACACACAGAGCGCCGCAACCTCTTCCGGGGCGCCCATCCGCTTCATCGGGATCGCGCCCACGGCCGCCTCCCGCGTTTTTTCCGGGAGCGCTGCAGTCATATCGGTTTCGATAAAGCCAGGCGCAACGGCGTTGCAGGTGATCCCGCGCGCGGCCAGCTCCTTTGCGACCGATTTGGTCAGGCCGATCAGCCCCGCCTTCGCGGCGGCGTAGTTCGCCTGTCCCGCGTTCCCCGCAAGGCCCGAAACCGAGGTGATGTTGAGAATCCTTCCGGAACGCTTTTTCATCATCGGCGAATAGAACTGCCGGATCAGATGAAACGCCCCTTTGAGGTTGGTGTCAAGGACGGCGTCGTAATCGGCCTCTTTCATCGAAAGCACCAGGCCGTCCCGCACAACCCCCGCGTTGTTCACAAGGATATCGAGCTTTCCAAACGCCTCAAGCACTTTGGCCGAGGCCTCTTTGACCGCGGCCTCGTCGGAGACGTCGCAGCGCAGCGCGAGGCACCGCCGGCCGAGCGCCGTGATCTCGCTCTCGGCCGCCCGGGCCGCGTCTTCGTTCCCAGCGTAAAAAAAGGCGACGTCCGCCCCGTTTTTCGCAAATTCCACGGAAATCGCGCGCCCGATGCCGCGGCTCCCGCCGGTCACCAGCGCGGCTTTCTGTTCTAACAGCATTCTGTACCCTCCGTTGCCGCGGGTTACGCCCCGAGCGCCGCGGCCGCCGCTTCCAGCGACGCGGCGTCTTCGACGTTATAAATCTCCGCGCCGGGAAGCGTCTTTTTCACAAAGCTAGACAGTGTTTTCCCGACCCCAACCTCGACGAACGCCTCGATCCCGTCGGCCGCCATCCGCTCGAGCGTTTTCTGCCACAGGACGGGGCGGACCGCCTGCTTCGCGATCAGGGTTTTCATGTCCTCGTCCGCTTCGCCAAAGGGCGCGGCGGTCGAGTTCGCATAGACCGGCAGTTCCGGCTGGCGGAGCGCATATCCCCGAAGCGCCGCTTCAAGCCCTTCTGCCGCCGGGAGCATAAACGGCGAATGAAATCCCCCGCTCACCGGGAGGATCATCGCCCTTCCGCCCGCCTTTTTGACCGCCTCGGCGAAGGCGGGAAGCGTCTCCCGCTTCGCCGCGACAGCCACTTGGCCCGGGCAGTTGAAGTTGATGGGATAAACCTCCGGGAACCCGGAGCAGAGTTCGATCACCAAATCATTCGAAAGCTTGACCACCGCCGCCATGCCGCTCCCGCTTGCCTCTGACGCCTCGTGCATCAGCTCCGCGCGCCTGAGGACCAGCCGGAAACCGTCCCCGTCCTCAAACGCGCCCGAAAACTGGAGCGCCGCAATTTCGCCGAGCGAAAAGCCCGCCGCCGCGGCTGGGCGGATCCCCCGCTCGCGCAGGGCCTCTCCCGCCGCGAGATCGACGCAGTAGAGGCAGGGCTGGGTATTGAGCGTCACTGAAAGCTCTTCTTTTGTCCCATCAAAGCACTGGGCGCTGGTGCCGGGCCGGATCTCGTCGGCCATGTCGAACACCCGCCGCGCCGCGGCGCTCGCCTCACAAAGGCTTTTTCCCATGCCGGGGGCCTGCGCCCCCTGCCCGGAAAACAAAAACGCGATTTTTTTCATCGGTTCGCGCCCTCCAAAAGACGCTCCGCCTCCCCCATCATCTCGGCGATGATTTCGGCGCAGGTCTGCTCGCGACGGACCAATCCGGCGGACTGTCCCGCCATGAAGCAGCCGTTCTCCGCGTCGCCTTCCTTCGCCGCACGGCGAAGTGCCCCAACGCCTTTCGCCTCGAGTTCCTCGTCCGGCGTGGCGCCATCGTATTCCATTTTGAACAGCTCCCGTGAAAACGGGTTTTTGAGGCACCGGACCGGATGGCCGAGTTTTTTCCCGGTCGTGATGGTGTCGATGTCCTTCGCCTTGAGGATCTTTTCCTTATAAACCGGGTGGACGGTGCACTCCTTTGCGACCAGGAAACGGGTCCCGACCTGCACGCCGCACGCGCCGAGCATGAACGCCGCAGCAACGCCGCGCCCATCGGCGATCCCGCCCGCCGCGACGACCGGAATTGAAACCGCGTCCCGGACCTGCGGGACGATGGCCATGGTGGTCAGCTCCCCGATGTGCCCGCCGGATTCGCAGCCCTCCGCAATGACGGCGGCCGCGCCGGCGCGCTCGGCCATCTTCGCCATCGCGGTGGACGCGACGACCGGCAGCACCTTGATCCCGGCTTCGAGCCAGCCCGGTATGTACTTCCCGGGATTCCCGGCGCCGGTGGTGACCACCGGAATCCGCTCCTCCGCGACCAGGCGCGCAACCTCGGCGGCAAACGGGGACATCAGCATGATGTTCACCCCAAAGGGCCGGTCGGTCAGTTCCCTTGCGCGGCGGATCTGCCCGCGCAGCCACTCGGCGTCCGCGTTCATCGCCGAAATGAGGCCGAGACCGCCCGCGTTCGAAACCGCCGAGGCAAGCTCGGCGTCGGCGATCCACGCCATTCCGCCCTGGATGACCGGGTAATCAATCCCGATCAGTTCGGTCAGTTCGGTCTTTCTCATGGCGGTCAGCCCTTGACAGAAAGGATATACTCACAGACGCTTTTGACGTCTTTGAGGCTCTCGTTCATCTCAAGCTCGAGTCCCAGCTCGTCTTCGAGGTTCATGACGATCTCCACCGTGTCGAGCGAGTCGAAGCCGAGTTCCTCGAACGTCGTCTCCATCTTGATCTCCGCCGGGTCGGATTCCTTGTAATCCGCGAGAACCTTTACCACTTTTTCAAAAATCTCATCCATGTCAACCTGTCTCCTTTTTTCTTCTAAAACTGTATTTATAAAACCGCGCGGCCCCGAATGGAAAACGGCAGCGCGCCGGAAGATCGTCTCCCGCCAAACGCAGTCAGTCGCAGGCCATCTGATAGCGCGGCGCAAAGCTCCTGCCGCGGCTCCAGCGAAGGATACAGGCGCCGGTCGTGAACCCGGAGCCGAATGCCGAGAGCGCAAGGATATCGCCTTTCTGGAACCGGCCCTCCCGGTTCATCTGGTCGAGCAGCAGCGGGATGCTCGCCGAAGAGGTGTTGCCAAAGCGCTCGATGTTGGTCAAAATCCGCTCCGGCGCGATTTTGAGGCGGCTTCTCGCCGCGTCGATGATCCGCATATTCGCCTGATGCGGCAGGACATAGCTGATGTCGTCTTTGGAAAGGCCCGCCTCGCCGATCACTTCTGCGATGTCGCGGCACATCGAGGAAACCGCGAACTTGAAGACCTCCTGCCCCTTCATAGTGAGATAGGGGTCCGCCCCGCCCGCCGCGTCCGGGAAGTTCCCGGCGACGTTCGGGATCGCCATCACGTCGGTATCGCCGTTTGCCGAGAGCTTGATCGAGAGAAGGTCCTCCCCCTCGGTCAGCACAACCGCCCCGGCCCCGTCGCCAAACAGCACGCAGGTCGAGCGGTCCTGCCAGTCGACGAGCTTGCTCATCGCCTCCGCCGCAATCACCAGGACCTTTTTCGCCTTCTTCCGGGCGAAATAGCCGTCCGCCACATCGAGCGCATAAATAAAGCCCGAACAAGCCGCGTTCACGTCGTAGGCCGGGCAGCAGGCCCCAAGCCTCTTTTCAACGATGCAGGAGAGCGACGGCGTGATAAAGTCGCCCCGGAGCGTGGAACAGATGATCAGGTCGAGTTCTGCCGCCTCGACCCCCGCGTCCAGAAGCGCCTGTTCTCCCGCAGTCACCGCGAGGTCGGCGAGGCTTTCCTCTTTGAGCACATGCCGCTGGCGGATGCCGGTGCGGGTGGAAATCCACTCGTCCGAGGTGTCGATCATATTCGAAAGCGCGTCGTTGGTGAGGGCGAGCGCCGGATAGGCGCTGCCGGTTCCCGATACGGAAAAACTCATGATATTCTCTCCTTTGATTCTGCTTCTGGCGGCGCGTTCAGCCGCTCCTGCTCTTGCACGCGCCGTTTTTCCTCCGCCGCGGCCGCGGCCTGCTGGAAGAAAGCGTTGAGGCGGACCATCCCTTTTAAAAGATGCGCCTTTTCCTCCTCCGTCAGCTCCCGCACCACCGACCGCACCATATTCTCATGGAAGTAGGAGTGCAGGGCATAGGCACTGTTGCCTTTTTTTGTGAGGTAAATGTAGACCACGCGGCCGTCCTCTTCGCTCCGCCATCGCTCCACATATCCCTTTTTGACCAGTTTGTTCACCGCCGCGGTCACCGAGGGCTGGGTAATCCCAAGCTCCTCCGCGATGCCGCTGACTGTTCTGCCGTTCCCATGAGTCTTGCCGATTGTCTCGAGCAGATGCATTTCGTTGACGCTCAGGTCCGGCAGCGTGTTTTTAAGGGACTGCTCCTCGATTTTGAGAATCGAGTGGTAGGTCGCCATCAGGATGTTATTTAGCTGGGTTGAAAACTCGTCTAACACCGATGGAACCCCCTAAAATACTTAGATTGTCTATATAATTATATGCGCGTTTATTCACTTTGTCAAGAAACCAACACATTATTTGGAAAATGTTCATAATTATGGCGCCGGAAACACGCTTTCGACCGATATCCGGATTTTCCGGCACGGCATCCGACCCCTGTCGTCCAAAAGCGACCGAACCCCCGCTGCGCTCTGGCAACGCCAGGGCGGGCGTCCCTGCGTCTGTCCAAAGTTTTCCCGCAAAAAGGCAGAAAATTCATAACCGCCAAACGCAAGCGGGCCGCGCACCGGCCCGCTTGCTTTTTTGCCTTACCGTGACAGCTCCTCAACCGCCCGCACATATTCCTCAGCCGTGGCGAAAGCCGGGCGGAAGGCTGCTTTGATCTCGTTTGCGCGCTTCGCGCCGCCGCGCAGCAGCCGGCAGACGGTCAGCGCCATCAGCCGCGCCGGCATCAGATAGGCCTTTTCCTCGTCCACTACCCGGAAATCCGCGCTGTGGAGCGCGCCCGTCACCCCGCCGTGGGTGAAATTGAGGATCGGCATCCGGTGCGAGAGATCACCGAGATCGGTGGACGCGACGGTGTGGACGCTCCCGTCAGTCAGCTCCACCGACACGCCGCCCAGAAGCGCCGCCGCCTCCACCATCGCGGGTTCGGGCGGGCCGTAGAGGATGGGCATGTCGCCCTGCCCGCCCCGGATTTCGGCCGTTGCGCCAAGCGCCGCGGCCGCCCCGCGGAACGCCCTGTCGGTCTTCGCCGCCGCGTCGCGGATGGCGCCGATGGTCTTCGCCCGGACCATCATCTCCAGCACCACCTCGTCGGGGATGACGTTTACCGCGTCGCCGCCCCGCGTCATGATCGGATGCACCCGCACATAATCCTTCTCCCGAAAGGTTTCCCGCACAAATCCAAGCGCCGAAAGCCCGAGGCTTGCCGCCGAGAGGGCGTTGACCCCCTCGTGCGGGGCGGCGGCCGCATGCGCCGCCTTTCCGCGGATGGTGATGGTCCGCCCGACCCAGCCGTTCGACGAGTTGTTCCCGATCAGAAGATCGCTTTCACAGTCCACCATATGCACATGGCAGGCGAGCGCCATGTCGATCCCGTCGAACGCGCCGATGCGAAGGAGCTCGCTCTTTCCGCTGTTAAAGCGGATCTTCCCCTCCCGCTGGAGCTTGAGCTTGAACGCCTCGTCTACATACTCCTCCGCGGGCACCGCGAAAAACGTGACCGTTCCGCCGAGTTCCGCGCGCACCTGCGGATCGGAGAGCGCCAGCGCCGCCCCGGCCAGCGCCGTCAGCTGGCAGTGGTGCCCGCACGCATGGGAAGCGCCGGTGACCGGGTCCGCGTCCGGATGCTCCCGGCAGAGAATCCCGTCGAGCTCGCCGATGATGCAGACGTTCGGCCCCCCCTCGCCGAGCCGTGCGCGCACCCCGTTGACCGCAAGGCCCTCCTCCACGGGAAGCGCGAGCCCCCGGAGCCATCCGGCGGCTTTTTTCGCCGTCCCAACCTCGCAGAAACTCAGCTCCGGATGCCGGTAAAGGTCCTTTGCAAACCCGATTATTTTATCTGAGTTTTGATCAATTGCCTGCAAAATCCGTTGTTCCGTCCGGTCCATGCCAAATCCTCCCTGTCCACAGTCCGCGCCGGCGACGAATGTCAGCCGGCCGGTTTTTCCTGATCGCCGGCCTTCTCCCCGTCCAAAAGCGCCGTTTCAATCAAATACCGGGGGCGCGCCTTGGTTTCCAGATAGATTTTCCCGATGTATTCCCCGATCACACCGAGCGAGAGCAGGATCAGCCCTCCGATCGCCCAGAGAGAGCAGATCACGCTCGCCCATCCGATCACGGTTGCGCCGGACGCCCACCTCATAACGCTGTAGATCAGCATCACAAACGACATCATGAAGACCAGGAACCCCAGCACCGTGATAAACCGGATGGGTTTCACCGAAAGGCTGGTGATCCCCTCCATCGCAAAAGAGAGCATCTTTTTCAGCGGGTACTTGCTCACGCCCGCCAGCCGCTCGCCG
>DVKH01000013.1 GCA_018716105.1 Candidatus Fimivivens faecavium
TTTCCAGGCCGGGTTTTGCGGTTTTTGCTCTATTTGTCTTCTGTTTAATCCCTTATCTTATGCTTTTTTGCCATAGTTATTACATTTCGGTTACATTTCCCTCTTGCTTTTCCCCTTGCCGTGCCCTATAATGGACATCGAGCCAGAGAGGCTGCAAGAGAGACGGGGGCCTTCCCCCGAACAAAATATTTTGGAGGTTTTCCTTTATGAAAAAACTGCTTTCTATCCTGATGGCCATTGCCGTCATGTCCAGCGCCGCGGTCACTTCCTACGCCGCCGGCTCCTTCGAGTCCGCCCCCGCCGCGTCCGCGTCCGCTTCCATCGGCGCGATCACCGGCATCGAGGTCGCGCCTGACGCCGACGGCGTGGTCCTCGAGGACGGCCTGCTGACCCCCGGCAGCGTATACCGCTTCCCGATCCGCGTCGTCACCGCGGACGGTTCCGTCGCCCTCGACGAAGGGATCCTCGAATCCTACAACGTCAAGCTCGGCAACACCGGCAAAGGCGAGAGCATTGCCCAGGCGAGCATCTCGAACGCCGGCGGCTCTTCCTACCTGCTCCTTTCGGTCAAGGCCGGCTGGCCCGCCGAAGCGACCGAGGAACAGTATTCCATCAAGATCACCAAAAAGGGCGCCAGCAAGGACTCTGTTTCCCTGAAGATCGACTTCAAAACCGGTTACAAAGAGGCTGACAGCTCCGCGCTCGACAACCTCTCCGAAGGCGACGAGGTCGAAGTCAACAACGACGCCCCGGTTTACACCGCGGACCAGCTCGCGAAAATCGCCAAGATCAACCGCTATCGCAAGAGCACCTTCTCGGGCGAAGGCTGGACCTTCACCGCGAACATCAACGACATGAAGGCGATCAACATGCTCTACAACAACAACCCCGTCAAAGAGATCCTCACCAAGTACGAGGACAACAACTTTGAGTTCCTCACCTTCCCCGCGGGTCCCAAGTTTAACACCGCCGGCGAGTTTGTGATGGATGTCTCCGGCATTGAGCAGTCCTATAACGGCGCCTTCTTTGTCTACCGCTATCTCGGCGGCAAGCTGACCGCCATCCCCTCGGCCTACTCGGAGGACGACTCCACCCTGACCTTCTCCACCGATACCCTCGGCCGGTTTGTGATCACCGACAAGGAGATCAAGGACGCGGTTGTGATCCCCGACAGCGAGACCAACAGCGACTCCCAGAACCAGAACCCCAACAAGAACCCCGCCACCGGCGTTGACCCGATGAGCGCGATGCTCGGCCTTTCCGCCGCGGCGATGGCTGCTGGCGCGGTGGTTTCCAAGAAGAAATCCAGATAAGGATCCGGTTTCCCGGCTCCTGTGATTGAGCGGCCCCGGGCGCGGTTCATTCCGCCCCGCCCGCCACATCCCCTTTCGGTTGTTTTGTTTTGACGACATCCTGTTTATTCTCCTTTCCGGTCCTTGTCCGGAGCACTTATCCCTCTCTGGGCGGTTCCCCAGCCCGGCGCCAGCCCGGGCTGGGGAACGGTACTTACTGCTTTCCCGCCCGCTTCCCGCGGCGTTTGCATAGAGAAAAGCAGCAGGGCTTGCGCTCTGCTGCTTTTTTTCGTTTTATTTCAGGGCTTTCGTATCCGGCCCGGCCAACTCAAAGACCCTTCCCGCCATCCCGGCTCCCCGCCCCCGACCACCTCCTCGACGGGCGCTGCGAGGGGCAGGCGCGCCGCCGGCATGTTATGAAAAGAAGCGCTGAACCGCTCTGTCATAATCGCTCCGCCGAAGGATTATACTTTTATGAAACGAAGATGAGCGGGAGCGACAATGGACAGCATTGACGAAACCACAAATGCGGGCGGAACAACGGGCGAAGGAACCGGCTCGAACGCGCAGAACGCCTCCTCTGGGACCGCGGCATCCGCCGCGCAGGCTGCGCGCCGGGCCTATAACTGCTGTCCGGCCACGCCGCAGGAGATCGTCCTTGCCGCAGCGGCGCTTTCCCTCGCGCTCACCAAAGGAAAAAGCCAGCTCGAGGTGGAAACGATGATCAATCTGTTTTCGCTGACCACCGACAACCTGCGCTCGATCCTCACCCAGATGCTGATCTGCAAACGGACGCCCGATGTCTTTGAAACCAACCTTTGAAAAACTGCCGCTGCGCGCCTTTTCTCCCTTCTTTTCGCTGGCCTCTGCGGTCAGGGAGATCAACGGTTTTGATTCCGGAGCAAAAGAACATCCAGCCGGAAACCGGGTGCATGTCCTTTTATCGTGGCGGCCGGCGCCCCGTTCCCGCCGCATTTCCTTTGGCCGCAAATAAATATCAATTACCCCTTGACTTTATCGCTTTTAACTGCTAAAATTTGAGACGATCAAATGGATTTCTTTCAAAGGCGAAGACCGGAAAAAAGTAGCCGCGTTCCGTTTCCTGACAGAGAGCCGCCGGGTGGTGCGAGGCGGAAGGGAGCACGCCGGACGAATACATTCCGCGAGCCGCGCACCGAACGGGACCCCGGCTGTTCCCAGTAGGCTGCGACGGGACCTGGCGCCCGTTATCCCGCCGGGGGTATCGCGCATTTTCGGACGCGCCGTACCCGCAAAGGCCCCCGCCGCGAGGCGGAAGGCGAACTGAGGTGGTACCGCGGGAACACTCCCGCCCTCTGATTCCAACAATCGGAGGGCGGGATTTTTGCTGCTTTGATCCTCTCCTTCCGGAAACAGCTTTGAAAGGAAGGGTTCACATGGTTCAAAAGCTTCTGATGATCGCCCTGTTTGTCGCGCTGACCGTCTCGATCGGCGTCGCCTGCCGGCACAAAGCGAAAAATGTCGGGGATTTCGTGCTCGGCGGGAGGAACGTCGGCCCGTGGCTGACCGCCTTTGCCTACGGCACCTCCTACTTCTCCTCGGTCGTCTTCATCGGCTATGCCGGCCAGTTTGGCTGGAATTTCGGAATCGCCGCAACCTGGATTGGAATCGGAAACGCGCTGATCGGAAGCCTGCTCGCGTGGGTCCTGCTCGGAAGGCGCACCCGCCTGATGACCATGCACTACGAATCGGCGACCATGCCGGATTTCTTCGGAAAGCGGTTTCGGAGCCCGGCGCTCCGAACGGTGTCCTCCGCCGTCATCTTTGTCTTCCTGGTTCCCTATTCCGCGTCGGTTTATAAGGGGCTGTCCGAGCTGTTCGCAATGAGCTTTGGCATCGACTTCGCCTTCTGCGTGATCGGAATCGCCCTGCTGACAACCGCCTATGTGGTGCTCGGCGGCTACACCGCGACCGCGGTCAACGACCTTGTCCAGGGGTTCATCATGATCGGCGGGATCGTGCTGGTGGTGCTCTCGGTGCTCGGCGGGAAGGGCGGCTTTTCCGCCGCGGTCACTGCGCTTTCCAAGATCCCCTCCCCCGCCGCGCCGGGACTTGAGGGCGCTCTGGTCTCGTTCTTCGGCCCGAGCCCGGTGGAATTGGCCGGCGTTGTGCTGCTGACCAGCCTCGGGACCTGGGGCCTGCCGCAGATGATCCATAAGTTCTACACCATCAAAAACGACCGCGCCATCCGCGCCGGGACGGTGATCTCCACCGTCTTCGCGCTCATCATCGCAGGCGGGTCCTACTTCATGGGCGCGTTCGGCCGGCTCTACTACGAACCGGCGAATGGAGCCGTCGACTTCGACAGCGTCGTCCCCGCCATGCTCGAGCATTCGCTCCCCGACCTGCTGATCGGCGTGGTGCTGATCCTGGTGCTCTCGGCGTCGATGTCCACCTTGTCCTCGCTGGTGATCACATCGAGTTCGACCTTCACGCTTGATTTCCTCGGGGGCGTCATCGGAAAGGGACCCGGCCCCCGGAAACAGGTTGCCCTCATCAAAGGGCTCTGCGCCTGCTTTGTGCTGCTTTCGGCGCTGATCGCCCTCAACCCCAACAGCCTCATCACAACGCTGATGTCGCTCTCCTGGGGGGCGCTGGCGGGTTCGTTCCTCGGGCCGTTTCTCTACGGGCTGTTCTGGAAAGGGACCACCCCCGCGGCGGTCTGGGCGAGCATCATCACCGGCATCGGGATCACCGGCGGGAACCTTGTTTTGCACTTCGCTTCGCCGACGATGGCCGGAGCGATCGCGATCGTCGCTTCGCTGTTTGTGGTACCCGCGGTGAGCCTGATCACGCCAAAGCTCCCTGCTGAACCGGTTGAGGAGGCGTTCGCCTGTTACGACCAGGCGGTGACGGTGACCCACCGGGTCGTGCTGGGGGAAGCTGAAAAGGAAACGACGACGCTGTACTGAGGCAAAAACAGCCGGATGGCGAAACCATCCGGCTGTTTTTCAATGCCCCACAAAGAAGAGCGTAGTCGCGTAGCTGTTCCAGGTATAGGAATCGGCCGGCCCGGTCAGGACGCTCAGGCCAAAATAAGTGTAATCCGGGTTGACCATCGCCTCATAATGCGACGGGCTGTTGACCCACTGCTGATAGAGATCGTAGGCGCTGACCGCCGAACCCGATCCATGCGTTCTCCACGCGAGGTTTTCGGCGATTTCATTGTAGTTGAGCACTGCCAGGTCGTCGGTTAAAACGGTGCTCCAGTCCCGGCCGTCCGGCCGGGTATGGGAAATGCTGCGGCCACGCTGCTCAACATTGCGTATCCTTGCAGCGTAGATCAGTTTTTCGTCCGGGATCAGGGGATCGAGGCCAAGCGAAGCCCGAAGGCTGTTGATATATTTCATCACTTCGTTGGCCGCGGCGTCGTCGTACCAATACGAGCCGGGATCCGGGAGCTGGCTGAGGTTCGCGACCGATAAAGCCGCCATCCGCGGAGCGCCGGGCGCTTCCTGCGCGGAAGAATATGTACTGGATCCCGATTCCGGCTGGAGCGGTTCGCCGTCCTCAACGCCCTCTGGGATCGATGGGCCAGCCGGCGGCTCCGATTCCGAAAAGGATTCCTGCTGCGAATCGGAAACGGGTTCCGGGACCGATCGCGAGACCGGCTGCTGTGTCTGTTCGCTCTCCTGTCGTTTTTCAGGAAGCTGCGGGTCGACGGCGGGGATATCCGAAGGCGTTGTGTCTGGCGCCGTGGATACGGATTCGGGCTGCGGCTCCTGCGCAAAATCCTCCGGGCTGGCGCCGTCCGGCGTTTCAGCCTCCTGCGGCGCCTCGCCGAGAGCGGCGGCGCGGGCCCCCTCGTCCTGCGCCTCCAGCGGCAGCGGCGCCGCGGAAAGGCAGAATGCCGAGTAGGCGGCAAATGCGGCGGCCATGCAGAGCGCGGTCAGGGATAATAACTTCCATCGTTTGTTCTTCATCGGCGACCTCCTATTAATCGCGCGGAACGGCTGACAACCGTTCGTGATTTTCATCGGGTTCGTATGAAACAGGATGTCGGGATTCGATTTCACAGCGACGGATTTCTCACAAATTGCTGACGCGAAATCTATTGACTATTATAAAAATGATATCCCGGTCTGGCAACGCAATTTTATGGCAAAATACTGGAAAGGGAGAACTTTACTGCCGATCCTGGAGAGTAGTGGGGTATTTTCCGTTTTTATGATTGTACGCCATCTAAAACGTACTATTTTGTCGAAACAGGCTATTCGCTTCTGTGCAGCCGCCGGATTCCCCGCGGTTCTCCCGGCGGGCTGCAGAGCACGCCGATCGGAAGGCAGAGGAAAAACCACAGGATGGAATAAGGAAGGCAGATCTGCCCAAGCAGATGGAATTTCTGATCGGAGTAATCCCAGACATGCCAGCCGAGGATCAGGTTGACGATACAGCCGACGGTAAATTCCACCGAGGTCACGATCGCCGAACCCGCCAGGCCCCGCATCAGGAACCCGATGTCCCGAAGGCGCTGGTTGACGCCGTACAGCAGCGAAAAGCACAGCCCGCCGGTCAGCGACATGCTCCAATGGGTAAATCCGCGCCAGACGATCTCGATACAACTGTAGCCGATGGCGCCGACGGTGTAGACCGCGGCGTACCGCTTTAATTTCTGCATAGGTTTAATCGCTCCTCGCTTCGTTATCAAACGAGGTTAGCATTCCCGCGGAGCTTTGCATTTTTTCACGGAAATCGCTGGCGCCGTCAAATTCTTTTATTTGCCGCCGCTGCGCCGGGCATTGCCCCTACGGCCTCGGCATGCCCGCGCTGCTCCGCGAAAACCTCAAAGATTACCGCGCGTTTTCGCGCGCGTGACCCGTGATAAAACAGCCCCTGCGGCATGCCGCAGGGGCTGTCTGATCCAGCGGAAAACTGGTAAGGAAGCGCTTTTTCAGCTTTGAGCCGCCGGGGCGCCGATCAGTTTCCGAATCGGCGCGAGGAGCCGCCGGGTATCTTCATAGCCGAGGCGGTACACCGCGAGGAGCCGCTTGGGATCGCGCTCATACCGGCCAACCGGAAGCGGTTCCCGCGGGCGGACGATCACGGCGCGGCCCTCCCGCTCCAGCCTTTCGCAGAGTTCCACCTGGCGGTTATAAAGCTCGTGCCGCGTCTCCAAAACCCGCACCAGAGCGGGATATTTCCGATAAAACAGGCGGCAGACGCCTTTTGAATACTCCGGCTTTTTGCGATAGCCGATATGCCGGGTGAAGATGACGACGTTCCGGTCGTTCCCGTCGCCGATCGAACGCCCGATCGGGATCGGGTCGGCCGTGCCGCCGTCGAGCAGCAGGCGGCCGTCATAGGAAACGATCTTTGAGAAAAACGGGATCGAACAGGAAGCCCGCAGCGCCAGAAAACTGTCGCGGTAAACCTCCTTTTCAAAATAAACCGGTTTTCCGGTCGCAACGTCGGTCGCCCCGGTCAGAAAACGGATGCCGGACGCGAGAAACGCCTCGAGGTCGAGCGGCTCGAGCTTGGTCCCGATCTCATCGATGATGAAGTCGTAGTTAAACATCGAGCCGTTTTTAAGAAGACTCGAAAGCCCCAGATAACGGGGATCGCGGATGTATTTGGTCTGGACGCGGACGTTTCTCCCGCGCTGTTTGGAGATATATGCGGTTGCGTTGCAGGCGCCGGCGGAGACCGCCGCGATATAGGGAAACTCGATCTTTGCATCGAGAAGGCAGTCCAGCGCGCCGGCTGTGTAGACCCCGCGCATGCCGCCGCCCTCAAGAACCAGTCCGGTTGGCATCGTTACGCTCCTTCCAAGGGAAATTTAGGTGACGACGGGCCGAAAGGCCCGGCGGCTCCGGACGACGGGCCTTTGCGGTCAGATCAGGACCCAGACGCCTCGAGCGTTGCGAGATAGGTGGACGCCGCGACCGCCGCGACCGCCCCGTCCGCGTTCGCGGTGACAAGCTGGCGGAGCTGTTTGGTCCGGGTGTCCCCCGCGACATAAACGCCCGGAATTTTGGTTAAACAGTCCTCGCCCGCGACCAGATAGCCCGCCGCGTCGAGCTCCAGTTGTCCCTCGAACAGGGCGTTGCCCGGCACGGTCCCAACCGCGATGAAGACGCCGCTGACCGGGATGCGGACCGGCTGCTTCTCCGCCTCGCCGGAAAGAATCGAGACCGCCCCGACCTGTTTTTCCCCCTCGATCTTCTCAACCACCGAATGATAGTGGATGACGATGTTTTCCCGCGAGACCGCCGCGTCGGCGAGGATCTTGTTCCCGCGGAACTCCCCGCGCCGGTGGATCAGGTGGACCGTTTTACAGTTGTTCGCAAGGAACAGAGCGTCCTCAAGAGCGGTGTTTCCGCCGCCGACGATCGCGACCTCTTTTCCGCGGTAAAACGCGCCGTCGCAGGTCGCGCAGTAGGAGACGCCGCGCCCGGCGAACTCCTCCTCGCCGGGTGCGCCGAGCTTGCGGCGTTTCGCGCCGTTGGCGATGATGACGGTGCGGCCCTCGTAAACTCCATCCGGAGTGTAGAGCTTTTTGACCGGGCCGGCCAGCTCCGCGCGTTCGACCGGTTCGAACTCGACCTTCGCGCCGAGGGCGGCCGCCTGCTCATACAGGTTCATCGCAAAATCCGCCCCGCTGATGCGGGCGACGGCCGGGTAGTTTTCCACCTCCGACGAAGAGGCGATCTGTCCTCCGACCAGGTTCTCCTCCAGGACCACGACGCTGTGGCCTGCACGGCAGGCATAAACGGCCGCGGAAAGCCCCGCGGGGCCCGCGCCAATAATAAGAATATCAACCATGAAACCCTTCCTTTCGACGATAGGTCCTTGCTCCAAAAACAGGCCGGAACCAGCGGAGCAAAACAAATTAATTTCCATATATATGAGGAAAACTGTCTCAAACTTTACAAGTAAAGTCGATTTGGTAATAGTGTAGACTTTTGCGAATCTTCTGTCAAGAATCCGGTGCAGTTTCCTGATTGACAACACGATGCACAAATCTTTATAATTAAATTTAGACGACTTATCCCATTTTTATGACGCTCCGGGCCGCTCCGAAGCGGTAAAAGGGCGGATGGGATCTAGCTTTTCCCCATGCCGGGGCATTATCCCGGACTGAAACAAAAGGTTGAGGCATGAGGTGCAAAAATGGATTTGACCGAACTCCGAAGTGAAATCGACACCCTCGACAGCCAGCTTCTGAAACTGATCCTAAAGCGGACGGAGCTGGTCAATCAGGTCGCGGATTATAAATCGCAGAACCGCATTCCGATTTTTGCGCCCGAACGGGAACACGAGATCCTTGAACGGCTGTCCAAAAAAGTTGGAAAAAACAACGCGGGCGGCGTTAAGCTTCTCTATGGCATTCTGATGGATCTCAACAAACTCCGGGAATACCAGCATGTCCCGCCGGAAATCAAAGTCCCCACAGGCCTCGGCGGCGCCTCGGTCCGCGCGATTTTATCGGACAGTCCAAGCGCGCTCTGCCGTTATCTTTCCCCGCTTGCGGCGGCGGAGGTGGTTATTTCCGATATCCGGAGCCAACTTCTCCCAGGCGGAAAGCTGGTAGTCGATATTGAGCTGATTGGCGAAACTGGCGACCCGGATTTTGCTGCGGCGCTCTCGGTTCTCAAAGACAACGCGGAACAGTTTACATTATTATAAGTCAATCGCTCCCCCGGCGTTTTCCGCCGGGGGTTTTATTTCCAATGACGGGAATCGATGTGGAAGTTTTGCTTAATGTCCAGTTCAGTGGAAAATCCCCTTCTCCGGATACAACAGGATTTGTAATCGACAAAGCCGTTTCCTGCGGGATACCGCTTCAAAAAGGAGAGCCTTTAAAACGCGGCGGCCTTCTCCTATGATCCTGATAGATTTTACAACGGGGATTTGCCGCCCTGCCCCCCATTCTTAGATTGGCCGTTTGTCGGAAGCTGGCTTTGAGGGTTCAAAAAAGCCGTGTTGCCGTCAAGGCAGTGCGAACCCCAAGCGATCTTTCTTTTGCCAGCAGCTTCGTACCGAAAATGACTGCAAAGCAAGCGCGATAATACAACAATCTTGAGACAGACGCATTGACTTTCGCCAAATTATTGTAGTATTGTACAAATGAAAAGACAGGATCAGAAACAAATATGTCGGTTTTCGCTGTCGCCGTCCCACACGGGACGGCGCAGGCTGAAGTTGAATCAGAAGGCCCCTCTCTTACAAAGATGGGGACACAGCCGCCTTACGCAGGCGCCCCGTCCCAAAGAAAATGCCCTGCGCTTTACGCAGGGCATTTTTGCCTTTAGTCCTTTTCGTTTTTGAGTTCCTTCGTCAGTTGACGAAAGGTCTCCCGGCCCGCGGGGGTCACAAGGGTCTGGACGCCGGACCATTCGTTTTTTTCATTGCAGCATTCCTTGACCTCGAACAGGCCGCGCGCCACCTGTTTCGCGTACGGCATCAGCTTTCCCTGCTGATCGCGGTAGAGGTAGCCCTTCCCAAGCAAAAAACGGATGAATGCCTTCTCCCCAATCCCAATCTGTTTCGCGGTGACGCGGAAATTCGACAGAAAATTACGTTCCACCAGCTCATCGTAATAGCCGGCTTTCCGCTTCATCTCCTCGCATTCGGACAAAAGAGCCGACAGGCATCCTTCCAGAAAATGAATCGCGTGCAGCGCGCGGGCAACTGTCTCCCCCGCATCGAGCTGATCCTTTAAAAATTCCCCGCGCACCGCTTGCACCGGTTCCTCCGCCTCCCGATCAGTTCCTTCCGGCCCATGCGGAAAGGGACGCTCCGTCTCCGAAGCCCCGCCGGGCAGCCCAGCCGGTTCCCCCTGTTGTTCTTCGCTGCAGAGCGCCTTCGGCAACTTCTCCATCAAACCGCCTCCCTGTTCTCAAAAGTTTGTCCGCCGCCCGGAGGGCGACAATTTCCCACTATAAATCCTATGAAAATCCGCCCTGAAAGGTGCCTGTCCGACAGCGGCAAAGCAGCGGGCAAAGGCCGTTTCTCCGCATACTCCCAGTCTGCATTCAAAAAGCGCCGCCCCGCGCAGTGTGCGGGGCGGCGCGGCATGTCAGCCGTTTACAATCTCTCCGCCGTTTGGGTGCAGAACCTGCCCCGAAAAATAGCTCGAATCGTCGGACGCAAGGAACAGATAGGAGGTCGCGATCTCAAACGGCTGGCCCGCCCGCCCCATCGGGACAGCCGGCGTGCCGGTTCCAAACGTCTCGACCTGCCCCGCCGAATAGGACGATGGGATCAGCGGCGTCCAGACCGGTCCGGGCGCGACGCCGTTGACGCGGATCCCCCGCTCCTCAAGGGAGAGCGAAAGCGACCGGGTCAGCGAGACAATCGCGCCTTTAGCCGCGCTGTAGTCAATCAGTTCCTTGTTCCCCGCATAGGCAGTTATCGAGGCAGTGTTGATGATGGAGCCTCCGCGCTTCATGTGGGGGAGCGCCGCCTGTATCATGTAGAAAAAGGAAAAGACATTTGTCTCAAAGGTCCAATAGAGCTGTTCGCGCGTGATGTCTTCGATCCGCGGTTGGATAAATTGCATGGCGTGGTTGTTGACAAGAACGTCGATTCCGCCAAAGGTTTCAGCCGCTTTACAGGCAACGGCTTGGGCTGCCCCCTCCCGCCTCAGGTCTCCAGGAACCAGAACGCAGGGCCGCCCGCAGGATTCCACCTCTTTTTTGGTTTCCTCCGCGTCATTGTGTTCATTGTAGTAGGAGAGGACAAGATTTGCGCCCTCCTTCGCAAACAGGACTGCCGTGGCGCGGCCGATCCCGCTGTCGCCCCCGGTGATGACCGCTGTCTTTCCATCGAGTTTCCCGCTCCCCCGATGCTCCGGGTTGTCAAAGATTGGCCGCGGAATCATCACGCTTTCAATGCCCGGCTGTCCCTCCTGATGCTGCGGAGGGAACGGAATTTTGACATCGCGGCAGACTTTGCGGATCCCAAGAAATGGATAAACTGGTATCATGGACGCGACCCTCTTCCCTGACGGCACGCAGCCGTCATTTAAAATCTATTTCCATTATAGACTGGACGGCGGGATCTGGTTCCGGAGGCTTTAATTCCTAAAAATAAAATCAAATTTGCTCTTTTTCTCAATTTTGTGCTATACTATATAAAAGAGGAGGGATGGAAATGGATCAAAAATTATCCGCCATGTCAAGCAAGCTGTCGATCTACCGGGCAGGCCTTCAGAATGCGAAGAAAAACGGCGACATTGAGTCCGCTCGGGTGTGGCTGGAACATATCGCGAACCTCAAACGGGAAATTGCAGCAATGAAGTGAGGCAACACCGCCGCCAGGGCCGCATTTGCGGCTTTTTTTCTGCCCGGAATTGTGATTTCAACAGCCTTCTTGTTGTTTGACTTTGCCGGCCGGCCATGATATACTTTCCCGGTGACTGGCAGCAGGGCCGGTTATAGTTTAAAAAAATGAGGTATGCTATTCATGTACCAAGACAAGACGATCACCTGTAAGGACTGCGGCTGCGAATTCACCTTCTCTGCGAACGAGCAGGAATTCTACGCTGAGAAGGGCTTCACCAACGAGCCTCAGAGATGCAAGCCTTGCCGCGATGCAAGAAAAGGCGCCAGGGAAGGCGGTTCGAGGCGTGAGATGTTCCCCGCGATCTGCTCCGAGTGCGGAAAGGAAGCCAGAGTTCCGTTCCAGCCCAGCGGCGACCGTCCCGTGTATTGCAGCGAGTGCTTCTCCAGAAGATAAAAACTACAATCAGCGATCAAAAAGCGCGTTCGGTTGGACGCGCTTTTTTGCATTCCCTTCCCGGGAGCGTTGTGCAGGCGTTCGACCTCATAGTTGGAAAAGCACCGCGCCGATCACAACAGACTGGTAGCTTTTCAGCGTGTCGGGGCGTATCAAGCGGGCCGGGGCCGGTCAACACGCCGTAATCGTCTTTCGGCGCGCCCGCCCCGGCGAGCAGCGCCAGCCCCGTCAGCCGCAGCGGGAGAAGGAGCGCCCTCTTCCCGCAGAATCGCTTTCTTTGCGGGCCTTCTTATGTTACAGGCCGATTTTCCGTTTTCGGCATACCATTTCCCAAAAATTCTTCGCCAATTTATAAAACAATCAGTCCTCTTCGTGTTTCGGAAACTGCGGGACAATCCCGCCGAGCGCCTCAACCGCCGGGTCGATAAACGCATATTTCCGGTAATATTCCTTCGTTTCGTCGTCCCGCACCACCGGGGACTTGTGGTGTTCGAGGAATTTCACGATTTCGTATACGTCAATCCAGATTTCGTTGTTCCCCTCCTTTTGAGATTCGTCAAAGATCAGCTGCATACCAAAATGGAGATGCGGCACCTTCATGCCGTTGACGTCCTCTTTGGTTGAATAGCCGGTCATCCCAAGATAGCCGACGATGTCCCCCGCTTTGATGACCGCGCCCTCCTGAAGGTCCTTGTGGTAGGGCCTGCCGCGCCGGAGGTGCGCGTAATAGTAGTACCGCTTTCCGTCGAAGCTCCGGATTCCGACCCGCCAGCCGCCGTACTGATTCCAGCCGACCGTCTCGACCACGCCCGACTCGACCGCGATGATCGGGGTGCCGATGCTCCCGAGAAGGTCGTTCCCGAGATGCCTTCTCGAAAAGCCGTAGGAGCGCGAGTCGCCGAAATCGTCGTAGTGCGAAAAACTGTAGCCGTAGGCGACCGGCGAATAGGCCTTGAGCCCGTACTTCGCCGTCATCTCCACCGCGCCTTCCAGGAGCGACTCCTCGGTTTGAATCTGGTACTCCCCGACCATCCCGTCGAGCACCGCGCCGTAGGCTTCCCGGTAATAATCATAGTATTCCATCTTCTTCTCCGCCGCAAGTTCGGCGGGCGCCTTGCCCGCGCGGCAGAGTTCGGCGAGCGCGTCGAGATCGGAAGCCCGGTAGCGCTTAAAATCTCCGCCGTACTTCGCCCCAAGATAGGCGAGAAGGTCTACCCAGTCGAGCGGCGCGCCGGTTTCCCGGCTCTCAATGTCCAGCCTCATCGCCTTTTCCATCGCCGCAGCGGTCACATTGAAATCGACCCACTTGATGATGCCGGACGCGGGGGCTTCCCTCATTTTGAAAGCGAGCGAGCCGAAATTCCAAAGGATCGCGCCGCAGAGGAGAAAACAGAGCGCCGAAAAGCGGGAAAAACAAGGTTTTCTCATATCACCCATCACCAGCTAAAATTCCAGTTGCTGATAGAATATGAGGCGGCAAGCGCTTTTTAGAAGCGGAACCCGGCGCCGGACTCCGGATGCCCTACCAGAATTTGCATTTGACTTTGCCGGGCCGCGCTTCTAGAATTAGAACATACGTTCTAATCTTTGGGAGGTGACGGCTTGGACCGGATCATCCTGCACAGCGACCTCAACAGCTTCTACGCCTCGGTGGAATGCCTCTATCATCCGGAACTGCGGGAGCGGCCGGTCGCGGTTTGCGGCGATCCTGAGGCGCGCCACGGCATCATCCTGACAGCAAACCGCATCGCGAAGAACGCGGGCGTCAAAACCGGCGAGGCGATCTGGGAAGCGAAACAAAAATGCCCCTCTCTCGTCACCCTGCCGCCCGACTATTCGAAATACCTGCGCTTCTCGCGGATGGCGCGCGAGATTTACCTCGACTACACCGACCGGGTCGAACCGTTTGGGATCGACGAAGCATGGCTTGACCTGACGGGAAGCGTTTCGCTGTTCGGCGAGGGGCGGCAGGTCGCCGAACGCATCCGGGAACGCATCCGGGAAGAACTCGGGATCACAGTCTCAATCGGGGTTTCGTTCAACAAAATCTTCGCAAAGCTCGGCTCCGACTACAAAAAGCCCGACGCGGTCACGGTCATTTCAAAAGAGAATTACCGCCCGCTGGTCTGGCCGCTCCCGGCGAAGGATCTTCTCTACGTCGGGCGCGCGACGGCGCGGAAGCTGTTCGACCACGGGATCGCCACCATCGGCGGCGTCGCCCAGACCGAGCCGCTCCTGCTGGAGCGGTGGCTCGGGAAATGGGGGCGGATGCTTTGGCGCTTCGCGAACGGCCTGGACGATTCGCCGGTCTGCGTCTACGGGGACGAGGCGGTGATCCAGTCGGTCGGGAACTCCGCGACCACCCCGCGGGACCTCGAGGACAACGGCGACGTGCGGCTGATGCTGACCGTCCTTGCCGACAGCGTCGCCGAACGGACGCGGGAGCTGGGTTTTCTTGGCCAGACCGTTTCGCTCTCGGTCCGGGACGCCGGCCTCGCCTGCTTCACGCGCCAGCGAAAGCTCGAACGCCCGACCTGCCTCACCGGCGAGATCGCCGGGGCGGCGTTCTCGCTCTTCCAGGAACACTACCGCTGGGAAAGGCCGATCCGCTCGATCGGCCTTTCCCTCTCGGGGCTTTCCTGCGGGGACGTCCCGGTTCAGTTCGACCTGTTCTGCGACCAGGCCAGGCGCGAAAAGCGTGCGCGGCTGGAATCGGCAGTGGACGGGCTGCGCGGACGGTTCGGCCATGCGTGCGTGCGCCGCGCCGTCGTCATGGCCGACCGTGACTTCGCCGGCATGAACCCGAAGGGCGAGCATATCATCCACCCCGTCGGGTATCTTAAAGGAGGAGAAGGCGCTTGAAAAAGGTGTTTGTCAATGTGCTCGCGCGCTATGACACCGAAGGGGGGATCGTCCCGGTCAGCGTCACCTGGGAGGACGGAAGGACCTTTCCAGTCGACCGCGTGCTGGAGATGCGGCCGGCCGCCTCGCTGAAGGTGGGCGGCGCGGGCCTGCGGTACCGGGTGCGGATCGGCCGGAGCGAAACCTATCTGTTTCTCGAAGAAAACCGGTGGTTCGTCGAGGCAAAAGGCCCCTGACCGAAACCGCCGGGCAAGGAGTGGAATGAAATGTGCGGAAGATACAGCCTGTTCACGGACGAAGACCCCGAGATCAAACGGATTGCGGCGGCGGCGCTGCTGCTCGATCCGTCGGTGAAGACCGGCGAGATTTTCCCGGCCAACACCGCGCCGGTGCTGTTGGAAACGGGGGGCAGGATCGAGGTCGGCGCGTTTGGCTGGGGCTTTCCCGGATGGAAGGGCAAAGGCGCCGTCATCAACGCGCGGGGGGAGACGGCGGCGGAGAAGCGGATGTTCCAGGCGGCGCTTCATGCGCGGCGGTGCGTTGTGCCGACAACCGGGTTCTATGAATGGGACGCCGAAAAGCGAAAACAGCTCTTCCGGCTGCCCGGTTCCCGCGCGGTCTATCTCGCGGGGCTGTACGGCGCGTTCGCGGGCGAAAACCGGTATGTGATCCTCACCACCGCGGCGAACGCCTCGGTCGCGGAAATCCACCACCGGATGCCGGTGGTTCTCGAACGCGGTCGGATCGAAGCCTGGCTGACCGACGAAACAGCGGCGGCGCTTCTGCTCCGTGAGACGCCGCCCGCGCTTGAACACGCGCCGGCCTGAACGCCCGCGGCCCTCGATACTGTAACCATACAAAACCGGCTGTGGGCGGCAGGATGCCGTTCACAGCCGGTTTGGAACATACGAAATATTCAGCTTAAATCTGATACAGCTCCGCCCTGCGGTTGAGAAATCCGCCGATGCTTCTCTTGCAGGTTTCCGCAAAATCCAGATCAAGCCTCGCCAAGATGATGTCCTTGTGGTTTCCCGCAACCGCAACAGGCGTCCCCCAGGGATCCGTAATCCGGCTGCGTCCAAACGGATGCTCTCTCCCGCCGCAGATGCTGCCATACTGATTTGCCGCGCAAACCCAGGTCTGATTTTGCAGCGCCATCGCGTCGATCAGGAGGTCCCAATGGTCCGTTCGGGGCGGAAGCGCATCCCCCCCGGGGAAGCAGGCCATGACAAACAGGATGTCCGCGCCGCCAAGCACCTGAGTCCTCGCCAGCTCGGGAAAGCGGATATCATAGCAGATCTGGATGCCGATACGGCCAAAATCGGTATCCAGCACGCAGACCCTGTCCCCCGCCTCCGCGTGCTCCGACTCTTCATGGCCAAGAGCGTCGAAAAGGTGGATCTTCGTATAACGGCCGAGGATTTCCCCCTCTCGATTGATGAAGACAGCCGTGTTCCGAACCTTTCCGTTTCCGCCGGTTTCCGTCATGCTCCCAGGAATAAGGTTGACATGCAGTTTCTTTGCCAGATCAGCCATTGCGTCTGTATACGGGCCGGGGATGCTTTGAGCGGCGCCGGGCCAGCGGTTATGGTCTGACGCAATAAAATTGTTGCATTCGGGAAGCAATACGACGTCGAGGTCAGGCGCCATCCCGGCCGCCCGCTCAATCATCTCCATAGAATCGGCCGTGTTTTCTTCACTGGTGGCGCCGGTGGCTGCTCTCTGGCAAACTGCGACATTAACAAACCTTTTTTTCATTTAAGAATTTCCTTTCCGTTTTTGTCAGAGAAACGGTCTTCATGAATCGTTCAAAGTTCAGCAATGGCATCCATCGGTTTTTCCGGAAATATACGGCTTCTGCCGCGCTCTTCAGGATACCGGGACAAATTTCCCGTCCCGGCCGCGCGCAAACGCTGAGCCAACCGGTTCTTCGAGCAGCGGCAGGATATCGGGGTCGTAGTTGCACAGGGTGTTGAGCGCATAGACCCCGCTGTGTCTGGGATCGTCAAGATACTCCTCGCTCTCGTCCCCGGCGAGGAATCGCCAGCCGCTGTCCGGAACGCCCTCGTCCGGCTCCTCCCGGTAGCAGTAGCCGACCCGCTCCCCGTCCACCAGAATCCGGTCGGAGGCGATGCAGCCCTCCGGCCCGTCCCAATCGAGCAGTTGTTCGATCTCGTCCGGGGACTTCGCAAACTGCTTGACCGAGGAAAAGTCGCAGACGTTGAGCCGGTTCACATCGACCACCGGGGAGATCCTCCCGAACCGCTCCAG